>JAZQGN010000039.1:0-62525 GCA_045540095.1 Akkermansia sp. | reverse complement strand
TGTTAATACCTATATTGAGAATGAAGGCCAGCTTACACTTACTTCTACCAGTCACAGCAACTATGTTTTCAATAAGAACGGGGGAAGAATTACCTTTGATGGAGCAGCATGCAGCACTCTGTATCTCCTGAGTAATGATGGCCTGACGGTCGCAGAAGGTGGCCTGACCCTGACCTCTCAGGAAGCCCTGCGCCTGATGAACTATAGAGGTAGTACAGGAGCGCTTCTGTCCATATTGAAAGCTGATATTGAGACTGAAGGCGCTTATGTGGCTATAACGGGTAGCCTCGGTAGCGTTGGTGAAGTGACGTCCTTGACTGATGTTTCCTCTGTGATGAGCGGTGGGTATAAGTTTGTAGGCGATGTAGGCGTAGCTGCAGACTGTGAAGTATTAATCGGCAAAGGTGCTGACCAGAATCTGAATGGTTATACCTTAACCGTAATCGGTGAAATGACAGCGAATGAAGCTTCGATACTTAGTAGTGGAGGCTCGGCCAGACTTATTGTTAACACCGGAGGCAAAGTCTCGCTGAATGATACCGATATTAGCCTTCTTGGTAACGGGTATTCATGGGGAACATATTACAATATTGTCACTGTATCGGATGGTGCGGCGCTGAATATGGAAGGCGGCAGTATTGAGGCTACAAGCGGAGTTCGCATTAGCCGAGGAGGCGTGGTGAACATGCAAGGTGTGAGTGTGAATACCTACGTGGAAAATGAAGGCGCTCTTACGATTGAAGATAATACATTTAGTACTTATGTTTCAACCAATAGTGCCTCAAATATCAGCGGTAGTGGTAATACCTTTACGGGAGCTGAGATTTTCCGCCTGGCAAACTTTAGTGGCGCTTCTGCATCTCTGCTGAATACGTTCTCTTCCGTAACGGCCGAAAATGCGTACATGGGTGTAACGGGATCATTGGGGGCAACGGAGGAAACAACTATTCTCTCCGATATCAGCAGCAAGTTGAGCAGCAATTATAAATCCGTAGGTTCGGTAACCATCGCAGACGCTAGTCAGGTCATTCTGTCCGAAGGGGCCTATCTGGATTTAAATAATTGGGGCCTTGCTGTTAAAGGCGAGCTGGAAACGAACTCTGCTACCCTTTATGATGACAATAGTGCGAATATTACAGTGAACACCGGAGGTCAGCTCAACCTGAATGACACTGCGCTTCAGCTGGTTGGTTCCTCATCTTCGTATAGTCGCCTGAATGTGGATAATCACGCGAGTGTGACCGTGAATGGCGGCAGCATAGCAGCTAAGGGCGGTGTGCATATTAGCCGCCTCGGCACGGTAACCATGGAGGGCGTGAATGTGAATGCCAATGTGATGAACCAAGGCGCCCTCACGATTGAAGATAACACCATTAGTAGCTATATTTCCATCAACAATGCATCCACCGTCAGCGGTAGCGGGAATACCTTTACGGGTGCGGAGACTTTCCGCCTGGAGAAATTCAGTGGTTCTACCTCATCTCTGTTGAATGCCATCGCTTCCACAACGGCTGAAAATGCATACATGGGTGTGACGGGCTCATTGGGCACCACAGGGGAGACAACAACTCTCAGCGATATCAGCAGCAAGCTGAGTGGCAATTATAAATCCGTAGGCTCGGTAACAATCGCAGACGACAGTAAGGTCGTTCTGTCTGAAGGCGCATATCTGGATTTAAATAATTGGGGCCTTGCTGTTAAAGGCGAGCTGGAAACGAACTTTGCTACCCTTTATGATGACAATAGTGCGAATATCACAGTGAATGTCGGAGGTCAGCTCAACCTGAATGACACTGCGCTTCAGCTGGTTGGTTCCTCATCTTCGTATAGTCGCCTGAATGTGGATAATCGCGCGAGTGTGACCGTGAATGGCGGCAGTATAGCAGCTAAGGGCGGTGTGCATATTAGCCGCCTCGGCACGGTAACCATGGAGGGCGTGAGCGTGAATACCAATGTGATGAACCAAGGCACTCTCACGATTGAAGATAACACCATTAGTAGCTATATTTCCATCAACAATGCATCCACCGTCAGCGGCAGCGGGAATACCTTTACGGGTGCGGAGACTTTCCGCCTGGAGAAATTCAGTGGTTCTACTTCATCTCTGTTGAATGCCATCGCTTCCACAACGGCTGAAAATGCATACATGGGTGTGACGGGCTTATTGGGTACCACAGGGGAGACAACAATTCTCAGCGATATCAGCAGCAAGCTGAGTGGCAATTATAAATCCGTAGGCTCGGTAACAATCGCAGACGCTAGTCAGGTCATTCTGTCCGAAGGAGCCTATCTGGATTTAAATAATCGGGACCTTGCTGTTAAAGGCGAGCTGGAAACGAACTCTGCTACCCTTTATGATGACAATAGTGCGAATATCACAGTGAATGTCGGAGGTCAGCTCAGCCTGAATGACACAGCGCTTCAGCTGGTTGGTTCCTCATCTTCGTATAGTCGACTAAACGTGAATAATCGCGCGAGTGTGACCGTGAATGGCGGCAGCATAGCAGCTAAGGGCGGTGTGCATATTAGCCGCCTCGGCACGGTAACCATGGAGGGCGTGAATGTGAATGCCAATGTGATGAACCAAGGCGCTCTCACGATTGAAGATAACACCATTAGTAGCTATATTTCCATCAACAATGCATCCACCGTCAGCGGCAGTGGGAATACCTTTACGGGTAAAGAGACCTTCCGTCTGGCAAACTTCACTGGAGACACGTCAGCTCTTGGGGCGTTGATTGCAAGCGCTACGGCTGATGATGCATATGTGGGTATAACTACTCTGGGAGACTGTACCTTGGATGATTTGACGTCTATTCTTCCGGGTGGATATAAGCTGGCGGCATCCGGTACCATCGGTAGTGGTAAGACTGCGACGCTCGCTGAGGGGGTAAGCCTTGACACGAATGGATATACATTCTCCCTCTATGGAACATTGAATGCCGAAAATGAAGTTGTGGCGGATTCCGTTGTTGGTAATGGCGGTATGTATCTGTACAGTGGGGCATTACTGAATCTCCGGAATGCGAATGTAAAGACGAGGTATTACGGTATGTATGATTTCTCCACTCTGACGATGACAGGTGGCGAGTTTGATACAAGTTCCGGTTCCTTGTCGATTAACTCGGTAAACGCTGCCGCTACATTGACGGATGTGACGGTGAAGGATGACATCAATAGCTCGGGTATTCTGACCTTGGCCGATTGCCGTGTGGAGGGCAAGGCTGTTCGCCTCTCCAGCGGATCCACCACAGCTATTACCAACACATCCGGTATTAAAACGCTGTCCATTCAGGGTAATTGTAATACCGTCCTGACCGGTAATGATTTCTCTACAACGTCGATATCTCTCACCGGATTCGGCGAGAACGATGTAATTGATCTCTCCGGTAACTACTGGGGCGAGGATATCACGAAGGAGGACATCATCGCGAAGATTAGTGGCTACAATGAGAATAATGTGATACTGGACACTTGGCTGGTGGGGCTGCCGGAGGCGAACTTTGAGGCCCGTCGTTTGGTGGGCGACACGTTTGCTTCTGCCGAAACCCGTAGCATGACTATCAAGTTCTCGCACATGGTGGATGAGAGTACGATAAGCGGGAATGTTCATCTGGAGAACCTGATGGGAGATGTCATTGAGGTTGCCTCTTGGAGTCATAAAAATGGCGAGCTGACGCTTTATTTTGCGGCATTGCCTGCTGATGGTAAGTACCACGTTGTCATCGGTGGCGGGCTGAAGAATGAGCACGGCAAGAGTATACTGCTTGGTGAGGGTGCAGAAGATGTGCGCTTTGAGTTTATGGCAGATATTCACGCTGAGGCTGTGACGGAGGTGCGACTGCCGGATTCATTGGCGCCGGGGTATGTTGATATCATGCTGAACGGCGTGATTGAGTCCGCCTTGCAGGCCTCTGATTGGCAGCTGACTGCTCCGGATGGCTCCACCGTGACAGTGACTCGTTGTGAGCTTTATACGCCGAGAATTGTTCGTCTGCATGTAGCAGAGCTGCCGGCTGTGGGTGAGTATACCCTTAGATTACCGGCCGGGCTTCAGGATGCCGCCGGTAACAAGGTGAGCACGGAGAGTGTGGCCTTTGCGCTGGATAGCATAGATGCTGCTATTGTGCCTGATGCTACTCTGTATGAGGGTGTGACGAACGGTGCTGTTGGTGTGACGTTTGCCGTGTCGAACATGGGCAACCTGATGGTGACGGACGCCAAGGTGGAAATCTGGCTCACGGCTGAAGGTGCCGTGACGGCTGGTTCCGTTCTGCTGGATATAGCCACTATTTCGGAACTTTCGGTTGGCGACACCGTGGAGCTGAGCCGAACCCTGCTGCTGAGCGATGTGCCCGGGTTGAAGGCCGGGGAGTACAAGCTTGTAGCCACGGTCGACGGCGGAGATGAGCTTAAGGTTCTTACGGATGATAACAGTGGCTGTATCGGTAGCTTGTCGGTAAGCTATCCGCCTGCTGCTGATTTGGCGCTGAGCATTGAGAACGTGGAGCGCAACCTGACACCTGGTGTGACGACTACTCTGACTGTAACCATTCGCAATGAGGGAACTGTGCCGGCGGCCGGTGCGCTGGAAATGGTGTATGGTATCATGCCGTTTGGCGGTAATGTAGCAGGTATGCTGCAGCTTGGTAGCGAGGTCATCACAGTGAACTCCTTGGGTGTGGGCCAGAGCCAGACTCTGACCCCGTCCCTGACACTTCCGTCGGATATTAAGCTGGGCGGAAATGTGCAGCTGGTAGCCGTGCTGAAGACTGATGTGTATGAGCAGCCCGGTACTCTGGAAAATAATACCGCTCTGTCTGAAATGGTTCAGCTGGAGAAGTTGCTGACTATTAGCGCTCTGTCAGATAGCATTACGGAAGGTGGTAGCCGCCTCGTGTATACAATATCTCGCACCGGTGATTGCAGCCGAGCTCTTACGGTGAACCTGAGCTGTGAGCAGGCCGCTCGCCTTGGCTTGCCGCAGACGGTAACAATCGCTGCCGGGCAGAGCTCTGCCCGCGTGCAGGCCTCCGTGGTAAATGATAGGGAGTACATCGGTAACGTGGAAACAACCATTAGCGTGAGCGCTGATGGCTACACTGCAGCTTCTACGGCGCTGACCATCGTGGAAGATGAGTTGCCCTCCATCAGTATTTCTCTCATTCCGGCAGATGTGACGGAAGGCAGCGATACTGTGCTGCAGGGAACGGTGAGCATCAACACCGTTTCCTCTCAGGATATTGTCGTGAAACTGGGCAGCAACTATAGCGGCCAGATTAAGGCTCCTTCTTCCGTCATCATCAAAGCCGGTGAGACTTCCGCCGCCTTTGAAGCAACAGTAGTGGATGATACCACCGCCGAAATTGATAAGGCTGTGAAGATTACCGGTTCTGCTACAGGCTTTAACAGCGGGTCAGCCACCGTGCTGGTGAAAGATGATGACCTGCCGCAGGTAGAGCTGGTATTCAGTCGTGAAATCGTTTCTGAAAGTGATGGTTATTATGCCCTCACTGCCACGCTCGTGCGCAAGGGCGGTTCTAATGAGGCTATCACAGTCAGATTGAAGGACGTGGATGGCATTGGGCTTATCCTGCCGTCCTCCGTACCTATGGGGGCAGGGGTGCAAAGTGTGAAGTTCACCATCGGCGTGGTGGATGATGCTCAGGCTAATGGCGAGCGCACCGGTAAGGTGCGTGGCACCATCATCATTGATGATTGCGGTTGTGATGCTTCTACCTCCTCCAACGGCGGTATGTTTGAGACCACTCTTACCGTACAGGATAACGATAGCCCCGCTCTGAGCGTAAGCCTCAGCAAGACGGTGCTGCGTGAAGGTGGTGAGGAGAAGGCCATCCTCACGATTAAATCCAATTACGTGAGCGAAACGGATGTGGTGGTGACTCTCAGCGATGGTGGCTTGTTAAATCTTCCTTCCGCTATCATCATACCGGCCGGAAAGACCTCCGTGACCTGCGAAATCTCCGCTTTGAGCGATGGTGTGTCGGATGGAACTCAGTATACCACTATTACGGCTTCCTCTGATGGCTTCATCTCGGGCCGTGCTTATATGCAGGTGACAGATATAGATATGCCTGATATTGTGGTGGATTCCATTACTCTGGATTCTGCTGCTGTTGCAAATCAGAAGGCAAGCGTGCGTATCGTGCTGCGAAATCAGGGCTACGCGCCGATGAGTAAGGCCACGCCTGTGGGAATTCGCCTGTCGGATGGCACGGTGCTGGGTACTGTAATCGCGGAGAGCGGGCTGGCTGCCGGAGCAAGCACTACGCTGATTTCTGAGATGATTCTGCCGGAGATTTCCGGGCAGTACAATCTCGTGGCTGAGGTGGATAAGGCTAATACCCTTGCAGAACTGGATAATGATAACAACATTAAGGTAGGGGAGAGTATTCTCATTACCTCCGGATATTCTGTAACGGCTGATTTCGGGCGCGATGTGCTGTACAGTGCTGGCCGCGTGACAATTACCGGTGTAGTATCCGCCCAGTTGGAAAGCATGGCTGTGGGGGGAATTCCCGTGAGCCTCGGCATATACTGCAACGGCGTATTGCTGACTTCTCTTAGCTCAGTTACTGCAGAGGATGGTACATATGCCGTAGATTATGAAATACCTAGAGGCTTTGCCGGTGAGTTTAGTGTGCGTGCCGGCGTATTCTCCTCGGAGAGCGATGTGCTCGATGTGCTCTCCGTGGCCGGCCTCAAGAATACTACGGCAACCAAGGAGCTGCAGTGGCTTATTGATCAGGATGGCAGTATGATTGGCCGCATCACAGTTACTAATATAGGTTCTGAAGTGTTGCGTGGTGTACAGCTGCTGCCGGGGGAATTACCGGATAATCTGCGTATCAATGTATTGACCGACGCTAGGGATATTACCGCTGGTGGTTCTGCAACATTTGAGTTCGAAATGATAGGTGGTAGCCCCACCATCGGGAATTATTATTCCGTTGTTCCCTTTAAGATTGTCAGCCAGGAGGGGACATCCGTGGATATTACCGGCTACTCTTATGTGCAGAAGGCTAAGGCTGATGTGGAAATATCCGTCAGACTTCTGGAAACGACTGTGAACAGAACGGATGTTTGCTATCTGGAGTTTACGCTTACCAATACCGGCGCAGGTGATTCCGGACAAATCAACGTCACGTTGCCCCAGCTGGATTGGATGCAGTTGTATTCCGGTGCTGTCATCGAGAACTTGGCATATGGTGAATCTGCCACTGTCGTGCTGAAGGTGGATGCCGCTAAAGTGGAATCCTTGCTGACGAATGTCCCGTATACAGGTGCTCTGGCTGTAAATTCAGAGAATGGTGGCGGTGGTTTGGTGAACTTTGACATCACCTTTGTGGAGAAGGAAAAGTGCAGCCTTTCTATCTCGGCAATGGATTCCTTCTCGCTGAAGTTGGATGATAAGTCCAATATCGCGAATGCTAGCGTGCGTCTTTATAATGCCTATACCAGAGAGCTGGAGGCTAGTGGCTATACCGATGAATCCGGTAAGCTCTTGTTTGATAATCTGGAAGCCGGTGACTACTATCTCTACATAGACGCTGATAAGTGTGACCGCTATAAGACGAACGTCTCTTTGCGCCCCGGTCAGGATGCTGTGCTGGAAGCTTATCTTGAAAATAGCACCGTGGATTACGTATTCAACGTAACGCCTTCTGAAATCGAGGATAAGTACGAGATTACCATTGAATCTGAGTTTGTTACTTCGGTGCCGAGAGCTGTGGTCGTGTTTGATAAGAATGTATACGAGCTTCCTGATATTCGGCCCGGTGATACCGTTTACTTCACCATGACGGTAAGCAATTACGGTCTGGTGGCTGCTGATCAGTTCCGCCTAGAGTTACCCCAGGGGGATAATATGAAGTTCACTCTGGTGAGCGACCCAATCGATAGGTTGGATGCTCAGAGCTCGCATGAGTTCTGGGTGAAAGCTGAGGCCTTGCCTGGGGGGGACGTGGATTATACCGAAAAGAGCGGTAACATTATCGAGGACATCTTGTGCTATCTTGGCCAGAGCTATTCCTTCTGGGTGGATTGTGATGGCATGGGGGGCTGGAATTTCAACTTCACGACTATTCAGACTAACCCATGGTTCTGTATACCGGATGCTCCCTCAGAGCCCGACCCTGAAAAGACCCCTGAAAAGACCCCTGATAAGAGACCTAGTAAAGGTGGTGGGGGTGAGGGACCGTGGCTAGCGTATGGTCCTGGCTTTATGTTGGCCTGGACGGGTACATCGTGCACACCGTGCAAGGCGTTCTTAGCGAATGTGGTACTGAAAATGGCGGGCTATGATGGGTATTCTCCTAGCGGCTCGTTTACTGATGGCGTCTTGTCTAAGTCTAAGGTTCTTAGTACATTGAACACGGTTAAGGGGCTGGTGACGGATTCTAGCTGGCTGGAGATAGTGAGCAGACAGGCCAGAGAGTGTATACTTTCGTTTAAGCCATCAAATAAAGCGGCTATTGAACAAGTATCTTCCTCTTCCTCGGTGATAGTAGGCTCCCTCGTGGCAGTCAATTCTTCGCGGGTTGAGATTCAGGATGATGCTGACGGCACTAAGTGGGTACAGGCAAAAATTGAATTAATAGAGCAGTTCCTTGAGAACCGAAGGGCTGTCCTGATTGCCACTCTTTCTACCATCGCGCCATTCGAAGCGTTGAATACGGTGATGGTGGATAAGATGTTGGATGCTTTTGCCCAAGATGCTAGTGAATCCGAGCTAGATGCCGTGGCAAAAGAATATGGTGAAGCGTACGGCGAATGGATTAATGCCATCTTGACGAAGGGGTTGGGCTCCGTGAATGCTGATCTGCGCTCTACTGAAAAGATGGCTTTGTCAGAGGCGGATATTTCGCAGCTTACTTCCATGCATCTGGGAACCCTTTTAGGAATAGATGTAATCATGGCAGCTTGTGAGTTCTGGAACCGTACTGTGGAATATAATTCTCGTGGAATCTATTCTACGGAATCTCTCGGTAAGGATGATAATCCGGATTTCCTCTCACTGGAAAAACTTATTGAGCTGGAGTCCTATCTGGAAAATCTTGAGCGCGATGCTAAATCTGCGGGGTATGCCTCGTTGGAGGATTTTCTTGTGGGGCAGCGTCAGCTCATTTCTGACCAGATTGTTAATGAGAGCGATTCGGTTTGCGCTACGGTTAAGCTTAACTTCAAACAGACGGCCACAATGTCTCGTGAGGCCTTTGAAGGCTACTTCTCCATGACTAATGGTGATATGATCCAAGGCGTTGAAAATGTCCGTCTGAAGGTATACGTAGTTGATTCCAACGGCGTTGACGTGACCGAGCACTTCCGTATTACCTACGAGGTGCTGAACGGCTTTGCCGGCATGAGCGGCGAGGAAGGGGCCATGGTTGGCGGCAGTTTGGGCGCAGGTGAAAGCGGTGAAATCGCTATTCAGTACATACCTGATGCCACGGTGGCTGCTGACGGCAGTGCCGAATACCAATTCGGCGCAACTCTTCATTACAGTAATGTCGGTGACGAAGCAGTGCGCGAAATCGGTATTTCTCCCGTGCCGCTCACAGTGAATCCCTCTCCCAGCCTTACCTTGCATTACTTCCTTACCGAGGATGTTTACTCTGATGATCCCTTCACGGCGGAAATTGAGGCTGCTATGCGCTCTGAAATTGGCCTGCTTATCGAGAATAAGGGGTTGGGCGTGGCTAAGAACTTCACCATGAGTGACTTCACTCCTGAGTTCGTGGCGAATGAGCAGGGGCTTGCTCTGGAGCTGCAGATGCTTGGCTCTTCTATCAACGGTGGTGCACTTGTTGCTTCCGGTTCGAACCTGAACTTTGGTAATATAGAGGGGCATTCCACGACGACCGCCGTCTGGTACTTCTCCACGAATCTTCAGGGCGAGTTTTATGTGGATAAGGACAGCGCCAAGTTCACTCGTATAGATTCTCTCGGTGATACGGAATACCTCGCAGTTGATACGGATGTTTCTCTTATCGAATCAGTTACAGCGCATCGTCTTACTCGCAGTATGGATGTTGATGGTGATGGTAAGACGGATTTCCTTGTGAATGATGTGGCAGATATTGCAGATATGGCTGAGAGCTTGTATCTGGGTAAGGGCGGGTGTGAGAGCGTAAACGCCGTCACGGGTATCTACAGCACCACCGGAACTCTCGGGATGGGGAACACCACCATTACGCTTACCATGTATATGGCACAAGGCTGGAACTACTTCCGAGTGAATGATCCAGGCCGGGGCAATTACCGCGTGGAAAGCATCTCGATGGGGGGTGTTAAGCTTTCTGACTCTGCTATCTGGCAGACTGACCGCGTATTTGATGGCAGCGGCATGGCAACCTACGTCGATCGCCTGCACTGGGTGTGTGAGGCCACCGAAGACGGCTATGTGGACTTCACCATCACCTACAGCGCGACGGATGATAAGGCCCCCGGCATTAAAGACATCAGTGGTGTCGTTGACAGGTCTACAATTCGTGAAGCCGTGGAGGAAATTATCGTTACCTTTGATGAAGAGGTGGATACCTCCACCTTCAGCCACGCCAACATCAGCCTCAAGCGCCAGAATGACTATGTGGATATCACCGGCCTTATCTGGGAATGGGCTGAGGATGGCAGAAGCCTGCGTTTCACGAATATGGCTCAGTTCACCGAGGCGGATGGCTTGTATGTGCTGACGGTGCTTAACGGTGGCGTGGAGGATACCTATGGCAATGCCGGAGATGGCTCGGGGCGTCAGGTGATGTGGACTCGTGCTACCTCGAAGGTAGCAGTGGAGCTGGTAGAAGGTCACACGGACCGCCAGCTTAACAAGCGCGTGGATATGCTTGTGGTAACCTTCACTGAGGCTGTTGCCTCATTTGGAACGGATGCCCTCAGCATTATCCACACAGCTTTGGATGGTACTCAGTCCGTTGTGACGAATCTTAGCGATATCACGATATCTGCCGTTGATTCTTCGAACACGAGATTCCTTATTGCCGGTGTGAGCTCGGTACAGAGCAGCGGAGATGGCTCGTATGAGTTCCGTGTAAATGCAGACAGGGTGCTGGACACCAACGGTAACAGAGGTACCGGTATCATGCCGGCTGATTGGAATCTGCATGAGAGCCCGCCCACGGTGCTTCGCAGTTCCTTCGTGAAGGCCGAGCAGATGGTGCAGTCCATTGATACCATCATTCTGCACTTCAGCCATGATGTGAACAACATCAATCTGGATAAGCTGACTCTCACTTGCAACGGCGAGGCCTACACCAGTGCGGCTCTTCGTTTTGAGATTGACGCGAATGACCGCAGAATGGTTGTTGTAAAGGGAATCAGTGCGGCTGCTCCCATTGGTAAGGCTGCTGCCTTGCCGGATGGTGAGTGGGAACTCTCCATGGATTTGAGCGGTGTGGAAGATATCTTCGGCAACGTGGGTAGCGGCGTCTACAGCACAAATTGGGAGGTGGATACCATTGCACCTACTGCGTTGGAGGGTATCACAATTAATGGCGGCGAGTCTCTTATTGTAGATTCTACGGAGTTCATTATCGGAGCTACTCTGCCGGAGAGCGGACTGAATGTGAGCATTTATGATAGATATATCGTGGGCTCTGAACAGGATACCCTCTTGTGGCGAGGTACCGTGGATGGCACCGAGCTTTCTCAGAAGCTGTCTCTGATGAACGGCGGTAACCGAGTTCTTACAATTGTGACCACGGATGCCGCGGGTAACTCCACTACCAACACCTTCAATGTGCTGGTGGATATGGTGGCCCTCACTGTCAGCACTGACCTCGCTGCCAAGTATAAGGAACTTCCTGAGAGTATTTCCCTTACATTCAACGCCGCGACATCAGATTTGCCGCTTTCTGCTCTGGGGCTCACGGTGGATGGCCAAGCTATCTCGCTGGATGCGGCCACTCTCACCAGAGTGAGCGATACCCAGTGGTTGCTTAGCGGACTTTCCGGCATTAGTTCCAGCATCGGTACCTATGCTCTGAGCATAGACCTCAGTAGTGTCTCCAAGACCCTCTCCGGGCTGCAGGGGCAGGGCATTTATACTCAGAGCTTCACCTATGATCCGGTGAGTGAGGTGCGTATAACGGATTGTGAAATTGATTCTTCAGTGGAGCGGATTTCCGGTATTAGCATTACCTTCAGCTCTGGTATTAACTATGCTGCTTTGCAGAGTTCCGGCTTGTTGCAGGACGCCGTACGCTTGGTGAATCAGGCGGATGGCTCAGTTGTAGAGCTGCCTGCGAGCGGCTTCTCTTACGCCGGCAATACACTCACATGGAGCGGTGAGCTTTCCATTGTCGGTGGCAGTTACGCCGTAGTGGTGGATTCCGCCCTGCTGACCGCCGCGAACGGCGCACCGCTCGTGGGCAATGCCAGCACGGCTGATAGCGCAATCGTCAGCTTCAGTGGAGACGCTTTGCTGCTTGGCGCCGCAGGCGCTAGCTACAGTGCACCGTATGCTGTTGATTGGAACGGTGATGGGCATATGGACTTGCTCGTGGGTGAGAAAGTTGGTAGTGAAGGTAAGGTACGCCTCTACCTGAATAATGGCAACGGTGGATTCATTAATTATTCCTACCTGCAGAGCAATGGTGGAGACCTGAGAGTGAGCGCCAGTGGCTGTCAGGGCATAGTTGTGGCTCTTCAGGATATCAATGGTGATAGCATTGCTGATCTTGTGGCCGGCCTGAGCAATGGCTCCGTGCTGTACTACAGCGGGTACGCTGATGGAAGCTTTGGTACCGCCACAGAGCTCTTTGCCTCAACCGTGGCTGGTAGCCGCGCATACCCGGCCTTCTATGATTGGAATGGTGATGGTGCCATGGACATCATCTTGGGCACCGGCAGTGGCAGCCTGATGGTGGGCCTTGGTACGAAGGATGCTGATACCGGCGCCCTCAGCTTCGCTTATCCTTATGCCATCAGTGGTATTGAGGTGCCCGGCCGAGCCGCCCCCGTCTTTACGGATGTGAACAGTGATGGCAAGGCGGACCTTATCCTTGGCGCGGGGGATGGTAGTCTGACTCTGTATTATGCCGCAGAGGGTGGCTTCCACAAGGTTGATACATGGTCTCTGCCCGGTATCAACTGGGAGCGCAGCCGCGTGACCGTGGCTGATTTGAACAGCGATGGCTCCACCGACCTCATCGTAGGTGGTAGCACCGGTGATGTTTACGTGGTCTATGGCAGCGCTGCTGATAACACTTGGAGCCAGGTGTTTGAAGTGGCCGCCGGCGCCAGCATCACCACCACTTCCACCAGTCTCACGGGTACGACCGCTACCCTTGGTTGGGCTGTGATGAATGCGATGCCCGGCCTCACCTATATAGTTGAAGTTGCGGATAATGCAGCATTCTCTGGCGCCACACGTCATGAGCTGAGCGATACCACGCTTACTCTTACGGGCCTTGCCGACGGTAACTTCTTCTGGCGTGTGTCCATCAAAGACAGCATTGCCCCCGTTGTTTCCGGCGAGAGCTTCACCGTTGATACGATAGCCCCCGGTACCCCCGCTGAGCTCAGTGCTGAGGTCATTGGTGGCACGGCAGTGCTCAGCTGGACTGCTTTGACGGATGCCACTGGTGTGACCTATCAGTTGCGTTATAGCAGCAGTGCTGACTTCAGTCAGGCCACCGCCATTAATATTACGGAGCCGTCTCTCAACCTTTCCGGCCTAGCGGTTGGTAACTGGTATTGGCAGGTGCGCGCCGTGGACGGTGTGGGTAATGTCGGCGAGTGGAGTACGGCTGCCGGTCCTGTGGTTATTGAGGAAATCGTCACACCTGAAAGCACGGCGAATACTTACTGGGCTAAGGGGCTGGTGACGGCTGGAGGTCAGCTCGTAAGTGGCTGGTGGGATGCAGATAAGACCGGCGCCGGTGATACTCAGCTTTGCTGGGCCGCTGCCTCTGCTAATATGCTTGCTTGGTGGCAGAGTCAGTACGGTCTGGCTGATTTCGCCTCCTCTGTTCCCGGCACGGCTGATGCCATATTCGGCACCTTTGCTGATAATTGGGCTAACGTCAGCGGTCGTGAGGAATATGGCCTCACTTGGTGGATAAGTGGAAAGAGCGAAAGCTCCTCATATAATAGCTATTACGCCAACAACTTCATCGGCAGCGGTGAGGATGGATGCTACTACTCACACCTCTATGGCGCAATGGATACCGTCGGTCTGGTGAAGGAGGTAAGCCTGACCGGCCTTACTCCCACTCAGATAGCAACGGATTGGGCCTCAATTTACGGGGATAGCGGAATGCTCAGCCTTGGTATTTATCGTAGCCTGAGCAGCGGCACCCTTGCAGGTGGCCATACGCTGACACTGTGGGGCTTCACAACGGATGCTTCCGGTCGCCTCGCGTCCATCACCGTTACGGATTCCGATGACGGCACGGATGCCGCCTTTACACTGAGCCTTGCGTACAACATCACCCGCGGTTACTACCAGATTGCTCAGGGAGGCAGCAAGCTGAATGGCTACATGCTTGGTGACTACACCGCTCTGGGAGCCTTCACCGCCTATGATGCTGAGAATAACGATGTAACCGCGGCAGAAATCCTCGCCCTTTCCACTCCGGAAGACGGCGCCACAAGGGCGACTACATCCAACTGGGTAGGCGCGGGCGACTTGATGGATTACTACGTATTCACCGCAACTGGTGATGGTGCCTATAGGGTGGGTATTGATTCTTCCTCACTCAGTGACTCGCTCATGATAAGCATCGGCACCGTGGTGGATGAAAAGTTCACGGTGAAGAGAAGCATGCAGCTCAACCCGAATGATAGCATCTACGCCTTTGACCGCATCAACCTTATTGAGGGGCAGCTTTGCTATATCCTCGTGGAGAATGCGGAGGGCGCTACCGGTAGTGAATACACACTGTCGGTAACGGGTGACATCATGGACAAGGACGTCCTGATAACCGATAACAACACGAAGGAAACTGCAACAGAGCTTCAGTTGGTAAGCAGCACGGATGCTGCTACCAACAGTTGGGTGGGCGCCGGAGATGCTCTGGACCATTACCGCTTGGAGATGACCGAGGCCGGCAAGCTTACCATCAAACTCTCCAGCCTTGACCAGAATGCCTCTGTTACCCTCTATCTGGATCGCGGCAACGGCGTGTACCAGCGTAAGTATAACGCGACGGCAAAGGTTGTTGGCGGCCTACTTCGTACGCTCTCACTCTCAGCGGGTACCTACATCGTGGAGGTGGCCTCATATGATAACGGCGCCGGCCGTTACGATACCTCGTACGCACTGGAGCTTGAGACGCAGCAGGGTGATGAAACCAAGCGTTTCGTGGTCATGGGTGATAACCCCAATATCACCTACAACAACACCATGTCCGCGGCTACTCAGCTTGAGCTGGTAAGCGATAGTGACGCTGCTATCAGCAGCTGGGTAGGTACGGGTGATGCTCTTGATTTCTACCGCTTGGAGATGGCGGAGACCGGCCGTCTGGATATCAGCCTTTCCGAATTGGATAAGAATACCAAGATTAGTGTCTATCAGGACCGTGGCAACGGTAAATATATCCGTCGCCTTAATGCCGTGGCCAACGCTGAAAGCGGGTTGGATCAAACCCTCTCGCTCACTGCTGGTACCTATTTCGTGGAGATTGCCTCGTATGATAATGGTGCCGGGCGCTATAACTCCTCTTACACCTTGGAGCTTGAACAGGAGATTGACGGTGAAACCAAGCGCTTCACTATAGCAAACTCTTAATAATCGTTGCCGTTGTACGTTATATGCATGGGTAGGAAGGGTGCTCTTCCTGCCCATGTGCTTTTTGGGAGCACAGGGAGATTTAGTCTATCTTTGTGCTTGAATAGAAGATGATTTTGTATTATCATCCCGTTAACGTATGCCTGACCCACTATTAAAAGTCACCAATTTAGTACGCTATTTCGGCACTGTGAAAGCCGTGGATGGCATATCTTTTGAGTTGCAAGCAGGGCAGTCCGTGGGCCTTATCGGCGCTAATGGTGCCGGTAAAACGACGACGATGCGATTGTTGACCACGCTTGATTTACCTGATAGCGGTGAGATTATATTTGATGGCATGGATGCTGCGTCCTGGCCGGAGAAGGTGCGTTCCCGTATAGGATGGATGCCGGACGGGTTTGACCCCATAGACCATACAACGGTTTTTGATTATATTGATTTCTTTGCCCGGGCATATGGTCTGACGGGGGAGAAGCGGGAAAATGAGGTGGAGCGAGTTCTTGAGTTTTGTGGTATTGCAGAGCTTCATGAGCGCTTCATTAATAAACTCTCCAAAGGGCAGACTCAGCGCTTATCCTTGGCCCGTACCCTTATAGGTAACCCGGATTTCCTCATCATGGATGAGCCTGCTGCCGGGCTGGACCCTCAGGCAAGAATTGAGTTCAAGCAGCTTGTGCGTACGCTGCAGAATCAGGGTAAGACCCTTCTCATCAGCTCGCATATTCTCTCAGAACTGGCAGAGATGTGTGACACGATGATTTTCATGGATTCCGGCCATATTATTCGCCGGGGCTCTCAGGCCGAGTTGATTGATTCAGAGAAGAACGGTACGGAGTATAATATTCGTCCTCTGGGTGATGCGGCGTCTCTTATTGCTTGGCTAGCTTTGAGTAAGGAATGGCAGGGGGCTACTTTGCTGCCGGATGGCTTGGTGAGGGGAAGGTGTCTTGCTGAGGGGGAGGAAGCGACAGCTTTGGCGCTGCGGGGACTTGTTGCGGAGAATATGGTGCTGGAGTTGTCTCGCCACCGCCGCAATCTTGAAGAGACGTTCGTTAACATTTTACAGGAGAAAAGATGAGCAAGTATTTTTCTGATTATTTTCCATCGGCACTGGTGCGAGATTTGCGCCGTAGTCTTCGTACGCGCGGGTATCTCGTTATGCTGGCACTGGCGCTTCTGGCTGCGGTGTGGGTACAGTATGCTGCTACTCAGGAGGATGATGGCGGCGGTGTGGTCAGTAGCATTAAGCTGTTATTAATCGCAATGGTGCTCATGTGGGGTGTCATCCCGAATAGGGCCGGTGCTTCCGTATCAGCAGATGCGAAGGTGAAAGGAACGAACTTTATGATGCTCACTCCGCTGACTTCGCGACAGATTGTGTGGGGTACTTGGGTGTCAGCCTTCTTTCAGCTTTTGCTCGTCGCTGGTGTGGGTGCTCTCATTACATGGTGGCATCTGAGTACGAAAACTCCGCCGGCCATGTTGAATCCGAATGAGTTGGCTAGTGGATTGGCGGGAGAAGTTACTCGAACTCTCACGATTCAGCAGCAGTGGACTATTTATGGGCTGGTGGTAGCTGTTGGCGTTATCATGATTGCTGTATTTATGTTCCTTGCGCAGCTGAGTCGCTTTTTCCGTTTGGCTGTGGGCGCAATGGTGCTACTTGCTGTGTTTGTATGGTTCACGGAAACATTCATTACAGCTGAATGGATTACGGAGGAAAACTATGATCCGATTGGAGAGTTTCTTGCGGGGTATGTAGGCGCGTCTCTTCTGCTGAGAGTGATTAATGCCCTCATTTTTCTGGTGGCTCTGTTGGAATTGGCTCGCCGCAGTTATGCTGCGCCCGCGGAGAATTGTTCTCGTGCTGTGCGAATCATATCTCTGCTGCCGTTGGCTATTTCGCCTGTGGTCTATGGGGTAGCTCCTAATCTTCTGGAGGAGCAGATGGAGGTTGCTCTCTTGTTCGCTCTTTTTGTAAATATGAGTGATGCTTTGCTCCCCACGTATAGCTTGGCGGCTCATGATAAGCGGGTCTGGCCTGTCCTTCCTGCGTATCTTCAGGTGCCCGGTATTGGGCAGGCAGCATTTTTCACCATGCTGAGTATTCTCCTGTGCGTAGGCGTTTTATGGGGGATGAATAATGGAGAGAGCAGCCCAAGAGAGTTGGCCGAGCGTTCACTTGAGGTTTTAAGAGCGCTGTATGTCATGCTCTTCTCATTGTTCCTGACTGATTTAATGTGTAAGCGCACAAATGTGAATCGGCCCATCGTATGTGGGGTGATTTTTCTCGCGCTCAACATGGTGGGAGGAGCTATTCTGGAAGTTGGTTTCTCTCATTCAAATGTTTTTGTGCAGAGTATTCTGCCGGTATTGGCCACTCCGGAGCAAATAGTTGTTTGGAAAAATGTTCATGAGATTACGCCGGAGCTAATTGCGGCTCTGAGTATTTCCGGAGTCTGCGTGCTGGTGGTGCTTCTGCTGCTTATGTGGAGAGGGCGGCGCGTCTGAGTTCGCTCCCAAGTGTTATTTTTCCCCACTCTGAATGTTTCAGAGTGGGGTTTTTCTTATCTGAGCAGTAAAATGCCGTTTTTTTCTGACATGATAGGCGTTATGCCGTGAGAGTAGCTTGTCTGTGAGCTTGGCGCTGCATAGAATATGAGACAGCGATGATTTGCTTCACATTATTCAGAGTACCTGTCATTATTCATCCCACGCTGTGGGTGATGCTGGCGCTGCTTGGCTGCCTGTTTACGGGCTTTGCCACCGGCGTGGCCGGAGTTGCTCTGTTTGCTGTGGCTCTTTTCTTCTGCCTGTTACTTCATGAGATGGGGCATGCCATAGTAGGGCGTATGCTCGGAGGGGGTGCGCCAGAAGTTTATCTTGCATGGCTCGGTGGCGACTGCTGCAATGAGAGTGCGCGTCTGACTCGTATGCAGGGCGTGCTGATGACAGCAGCCGGCCCGCTTGCTTCATTGCTTCCTGCGTTAGTGGTAGCAGTGGTCTTGTCTATTGCATTGGGCAGCGTGAGTGAGGGATTTCTTGCGGTGGGAGACTTTGCGCTGGGGAATGTGTCTGTTGAGCTCATTGAGCAGTTTCCTTCCATGGTTTTGGTGTTTGCGCTGTATCTTGTTCAGATTTGTGTGTGGTGGAGTGTGCTGAATCTTCTGCCTGTTTTTCCGCTTGATGGGGGGCAGATTATGCACGGCCTGATGCGCTCCGCAGCCAGTATGCACCGAATGAGTTTTACCTTCGCTTGCATGCTGGCCTTTTTCTTTCTCGCTCTCGGTGAATGGTGGATGGTTTTCATCATGGGAGCTCTCGCTTTCTTTAATTATCGCTGTATCAGGAATCAGGCTGATTAAAGCATTGACTTTTTTTTAATATAGTATCATAATCTATACCCGTATGGCACAACAGAATGCAATCTCACCCACGCGCGCGGAAGACTTCCCCGAGTGGTATCAGCAGGTAATTAAGGCCGCAGATCTCGCCGAGAACTCCGAGGTGCGCGGCTGCATGGTCATTAAGCCCTGGGGCTACGCTATCTGGGAGCTTATTCAGCAGCAGATGGACGCTGAGTTTAAGCGCACAGGTCACACGAATGCTTATTTCCCCATGCTCATCCCTGTTTCATATCTTGAAAAGGAGGCCGAGCATGCGGAAGGGTTTGCTACAGAGTGTGCTGTGGTGACACATCATCGTCTTGAGGCGGTTAAAGACCCGGAGACCGGTAAGACGAAGATGATTCCCAGCGGTGAGCTGACGGATAAGTATGTGATTCGCCCCACGTCTGAGACAGTAATTGGTGCTGCCTTCTCTCGCTGGCTTGAGAGCTACCGTGATTTGCCGTTCAAGGTGAACCAGTGGTGTAATGTGATGCGCTGGGAGATGCGCCCGCGTATTTTCCTGCGCACGGCTGAGTTCCTCTGGCAGGAGGGCCACACTGCTCACGAGACTCAGGCTGAGGCTGAGGAAGAGACTGCTATCATGCACAAGGTGTATGAGGACTTCCAGCGTGATGTGCTTGCAGTGCCTTCCATTCCCGGTGAAAAGACTGCACATGAGCGTTTCCCCGGTGCTGTGCGTACATATACTGTGGAGGCAATGGTGCAGGATCGCAAGGCTATTCAGGCCGGTACTTCCCACTTCCTCGGGCAGAACTTCGCTAAGGCTCAGAATATTTCCTTTGCCGGTCGTACTAATGAGCGCCAGTATGCTTGGACGACCTCATGGGGTGTATCCACGCGTATGATTGGTACGCTGATTATGGCTCACTCTGATGATGATGGTCTCGTATGTCCTCCCCGAGTGGCTCCCAAGCAGATTGTTATCATTCCTGTGACCCCCAAGGCTGAGACAAAGCAGCAGATTCTGGATCACTGTGAGGCTCTCGCGGCTAAACTTAGCGCTATGACTTTCCACGGCCTGCCGGTTCGTGTGCAGGTGGATGCCCGTGATTTGAACGGTGGTACTAAGAAGTGGGAGTGGGTGAAGAAGGGTGTGCCGATTCGTGTAGAAATCGGTCCGCGAGACTTGGAGAAGGGCTCCGTATGCATTTCTCGCCGTGATAAGGCTAGCAATGATAAGAGCTTTGTTTCTGAAGAGGAGTTTGTGGCAAATGCCGTGGCTCTGCTTGATGATGTGCAGAAAAGCCTGCTTGAACGCCAGTTGAGCTTCCGTGATAGCCACATTCGTCCCTGCGATAATCTTGAAGAGCTGAAGGCTAACTTCAGCGCCGGTACGGATGCGGACTGGCTGCTGTGCCCCTGGGATGGTTCTCCTGAGGAGGAAGAGGAACTTGGTAAGAGCCTGCGCATTTCTATCCGCTGCATTCCGCACGGTGAGATGGGGACAGGTCCTGAGGCCCCTTGTATCCTTACTGGCCGTCCTACGACTCGCCGTGTTCTCTGGGCGAGGAGTTACTAATAAGTTCTGTATGGGAAACAGAAAAGGGAGCCTGCTGCGCGCAGGCTCCCTTTTTTTTATTTTTTGAAGTGTCGGAAAGGGTTATATGGAATGATAAACCTCCGGGGCTTCTTCTTCGTCCGCCTCATCATCGGACAGAGGCATTGTTGAAAAATCGCAGCATTGCTGACCGTTCTCAGAGCTCATCAGGTCTGCAAGGGTGTATCCTTCCAAGTATGTTCTAATAACGGTTTGAAGGCCGCTCCAGAGAGGAAGTGTGCTGCATGTCTTGTTCAGCGGGCATTTGTTATGAGGAGTGGAGAGGCAGTGTACTGTTGCCAGCTCACCTTCGGCTGCTTTCAGAATTTCGAAGATGGTGTAATCTGCGGCCGGGCGAGCAAGGAAATAGCCACCGGATTTACCGCGTATGCTTACCACGAGTTGAGCCCGGAGTAGGTGAGTCATGATGCTCTCCATGTATTTAAGGGTTATATTCTGGCGTTCGGCTACAGAACGCAGGGATACGGGCTCGCCGCTCTTCTGGTGGGCGAGGTCTATCATAATGCGCAGGGCATAACGGCCCTTGGTAGAAATTCTCATCATAACTTTTCGCTTTCCTGTTTAACATATAGGATATAATCTGTCAAGAAGAAAGCCGCTTTTCCTATTAGAAAAAGCGGCTTTAGGGGGATTTTAACGGGGAAAGTTATTATAATTTAATTGAAAGATGCAGCAATGCGCTCTGCAATTTCACGGAGAGAAGAATCAGCTTCTAATTTCTCTTCGATGGTCTTAGTTGCATGGATGACTGTACCATGGTCACGACCACCAAATGCGGCACCGATATCTTGCAGAGAGGCTTGGGTGTGGCGGCGAGCCAAGAACATGGCCAGCTGGCGGGGATGGGCAATGTTTGCCGTACGGCGGCGACCGTTGATGTCAGCCACGCGGATGTTGAACTCCTCTGCTACGCGGCGCTGAATGTCAGCGATGGTGACAGACCCTGTGGTGTTCTCTTCTTTCAGTAGGTCATTAAGCTGTACGCGTGCGTCCTGAATAGAGGGGCTCTTCTGGGAGAAGGAGGCAAATGTCGCCAAGCGTACCAGAGCGCCTTCCAAGCGGCGTACGGAACGAGTGATGTTTTTGGCGAGGTAATTGATAATTTCGTCGCTGATGAGGGTGCTATTCCACATGCGGCGCTTCTTGCGGAGAATGGCGATACGGGTTTCGAGGTCCGGCACGTTGAGTGCTACGGTCAATCCCTGTTCGAAGCGGGAGGTGAGGCGGTCATCAAGCTTAGTGATATCAGAGGCAGGGCAATCAGCGGAGAGAATAATCTGCTTGCCACTGGCGAAGAGGGCATTGAAGGTGTGGAAGAACTCTTCCTGAGTTTTGCCTTTCTGGGAGAGGAACTGGACGTCATCAATGATGAGCACGTCTGCCTTGCGGTATTTGCGGCGGAAGTTGCTCAGGGAATCGCCCTGACGGGAGATGGCGTCAATGTAAGTATTGGTGAAGTCTTCGCTGGTAACGTAGAGCACCTGCGTGTTGTTGTCCTTTTCACGGATGGCGTTACCGATAGCCTGAAGTAGGTGGGTTTTGCCCAGTCCTGAGGCCCCGTGTACAAAGAGGGGATTGTACATGCGGCTGGGAGCATTTACCACAGCCTTTGCTGCCGCTACGGCGAACTCGCTGTTGGAGCCAACCACAAAGCTGTCGAATGTATAGTCTGCATTCAAGCCGCTGTTAATGGGGGCGGCATTGTTGCGACGCTTTCGTGTCTTGTTCGCCGGGGCGGGGGCGGTAATGATGGCCGGTGCCTGCAGAAGAGGTGCAGGGATGTTTTCCGGCTCGACCTCCATGTCGGCTGTTTCTGTAGTGTTGGTGGGGATGTACTCCAGCTCGCGTGCTGCATCCAGTACACGTGCTGCAGAATTTCTGATGTCGTTGGAGTAGTAAGTCTCTACCCAGTCAATAAACATGTCTGCCGGGTATTCCAGCACCAGCTTGGTGCCGGTGTCGCTCTTGAGCTTCAGCTGAGAGATATAAGACTCGAACCCATACTCACCCACGTTGCCCTGGCGGCGGAGATCTTCCTTGATCTCATTCCAGAGCTTACTTTCCTTTTCCGTTTGGTTCATTGCTTGTATCCTCGTTAAAATCTTTCCCTGCGCGCCGCTCTCGTTTGCTTATCTGTCTCGGGGCGGCGCTGCGAGGGAGAATATGCCATGACTTCTCCTTTCGGAAAAGTTTTTTTTGTCTTCGGTAGGGTGGTGCGGGGCTCTTAACTGTTGTTCTATGGGCGTTCCACGGTTTTTTATTTTTTTTGGCATACATGTTTTAGATAGTTAGGAAAACTTGATATTTATGCCTCTATTTTCGAAAAGTTATTAGGCCTTGTGGAACATTTTATTTTATGTTTATAAATGACGTATAATTAGATAGTTGAACTAATTTTGATACTTTGTAAAAATGTGTTATATGTTAGAATGCGATGCTTTATTGCCTTGAAAATGAGAGGGTGAGGAAAATGCAAAATTAGTGCGCTGAGGCACGCAAATTGGTACAAGGGGAAAGGGTCAGCGGCCTTGTATTAGGCGCTGAAGTGCTGCCAGCCTTTCATTTGCGTTGAGGCTGAAGAAGGAGGCGTAAGGACTCCGATGGGGTACACGGAGAGTTCCGGGGAGAGGAGGGCTTTGTTTAGATTCTCCGGAGTGAGGGTAAAGAGAAGTTCGTAGTCTTCGCCGTCAGAGAGGCCTTGCTGAACGGTACAGCCGGGGTTGAGCGGTAGACGGTCCGTGAAGAGTTCAAAACTGCAGTGGGAGGCCTCAGCAAGCCGCGGGAGGTCTGCTCCGAGACCATCGGAGAGATCCATCATGGCTGTAGGGCGTGGGCCGTATTGCATGAAAGCGCGTGCCTGCCCAAGACGGGGCTCGAAGTCCAGATGATGCCCGCTGGGGAATGAGCCGCCCAGAGGGCCGCTCACGCAGATGATGTCGCCCGGGTGGGCACTTGAACGCAGAATGGCTTGTCCGCGCTCTACGCGGCCTGTGAGGGCCACGTTAATAATGATGCCATCATACGGCAGGGATGATGTTTCTCCTCCTGCTATGGAAATTCCGCAGCGTGCGGCAAGACGATTCATTCCGCGGTAGATTCCCTCGGCTGTCTCTATGGCGCGCTGTGGGTGCATCAGAAGCGTTATGAGGGCATATTCAGGAATGCCACCCATGGCCGCTATGTCTGATACGGCGCGAGCGAGAGCTTTGTGGCCTATTCGTTCCGGCTCGGTGTCCGGGGTGAAGTGGACATTTTCCACCACTACATCCGTTTTAAGGAGTGTGTCCCACTGCTCGTCTCTGGCCACCACGGCGCAGTCATCTCCCGGGCCCGTGAGCATGGGGGCCTGAGTGGAGAGCTGGGCTAGAAGTCGCTTAAGGACGGCGTTTTCTCCCAGTGTGCTGAGAGGGGTGGGCATAAGGATGTTTTACATGAAGAGGATGATACAGCTTACGGAAAGTGCGTTGAAGCACATGTGGAAGATGATGGGGATAATAATAGAGTTTGTTTTTTCGACCAGGTAGCACTGCAGGCAGCCGAAGATGAACAGAGCAGGTTCCTGAACGAGGGAGGTGTGAATGACGCTGAAAAACAGAGAGGAGGCAATGGCGGCTGCAATGATACCGCATCGCTGGCGAAGGATATTGTACAAAAAGCCTCTGAAGGCGATTTCTTCTGTCACCGGTGCGATTATGACGGCACTGAAACTGAGAGCCAAGAGAAGCGAGGTGCTATTTCCTTTGGCAATCATGTCTACCAGGGATTGATTTTTCGGGGAGCCGAGTTCAGATACAATGAAATCATCCAGCCCGGCGATGTCCATGATAGCTGTAGCTAGATAGAGAGAAAAGAGGCAGATGCCTATGGAGCCTAAGTTCTTCCAAGTCAGAACGCCTTTTACCGGTGGCAGGGTCATGTACCTCAGAATGAATGGCAAGGCGATAAGCAGAGTGTACAGGCTGGTGAGCCAAACTCCGGAGGTTAAGTTCTGGTTTTCATCGATGTTTGGTGCATCGGTGAAAAAATCCCCCATCTTCATAACGATGAAGAGAAATAAATAGAAGATGATGCAGAGCTCGTCCGCTATATTAGGAAAGCGAGAGTCTTTAAAGCGGGGCGGGCATGTCAGCCGGCCGGATTTGATTGCATGAGTTCCCACGCCGAGAATCCAGAGGATAACGCAAATCAACAGGCCGCTAACGAGGAGGCCCATATTAATGTATTGGTACAGAGGCAGGGTGGAAAATTTTTCTATCATCTTGCGGAATCAGGTGATTGTATCATGTAACGCTACGTCTGACAAGGGTGAAATGTCGTAAGCAACGGCGCCGAGATAACCCGGAGCCGGGTGAAAGACACGCAGAGCGGGCGCGTTATCATACAGCATCTTGATGTTGCTTTCGTATGTGAGGAAGGGATAGTCTTTCGCTTTCCAGATAGTGGATGCCGCGTACTTGACGAGGGCTTCAGCTATACACCAGCATGTGAAGAACTCTTCCGCGCTTCGGCCTCTTTGCTTCCACATTCTCAGCTGCTCTGGGCACATGATGCGCTCAGCTAGGCGGTCTGATACGGCGCGGGGGCGGAGCTGCTGCACATCAATTCCTACCGCCGCTTGGTGAAAGGCTAGGCAGAGCAAATCAGCAGAATGGGAGAGGTTGAAGTGCAGGGGGCGTCCGGGGAGGCCGGGCTTACCGTGCCGGCTGTATTCGAATCGTATTAACTGAGGGGCTGTGTTCAGGCGGCGTGCCAGTTCTTGTCTGAGCAGGCAGCGAGTGAGTAGGTAGTTTATGCCGCGTTTGGCGCACAGCTCATGTTCCTCCTTTGGGAGCAGAGATAAATCCGCTGTGTCAGGGGGGAGTTCTGAGAGTCTGTAGCAAAGGTAGTCCATGTGGCTCAGATGGGATGAAAGCTGATGCTGTGTGCCGTGGTGTCATACACTGCAAAGGTGGGGCTGCGGCGTACACCTGCTACTTCACCGGGATTTGCTGCGAGGGCATTGCCATGAAGGTGTTCTTCTGCTATGTGCGTGTGTCCGTAGAAGACGGCATCATAGTTCCCGCTGAGAATTGCCTTGGTGGCGTCCTGAGGAAAGTGTCCTAAGAAGATGCGGCGGTTATCAAGCGTAATATCTGCCGCGTATCCGTGGTGGCATATGTCGTGCATTTGCTCAGCTAGGCGGAGGTGGGAGCGGTGGTCCCACTCGTTGTTTCCGAAAACAAGGTCAATACCATACTGCCATTCTTCGCGTAGAGTACGGAGTGTGTATAGCGAGGTGATGTCACCGGTGAACAGCAGGTGTTTACACCCCAACTGTTCAGCTGTTGCCAGTGCTATCAGCAGGTTATCTGTATTGTCATGTATATCTGAGAGCAGTGCGACGAGCATAGCGCAGGGGTGGGTTAACGCGGGCAGAAGATGGGAGCAAAGGGGAGTGCCTCTTGGGGCGTGGTTCCGAATTGAGAGGATATGAAACCATCCGCAGTTAGGTACCATATAGTACTGCCTTGCTGCAGCTGCCGGAAAATCTTCAGTGAGCCGTTTTCATCTACATACCCGCAGTAGGTGATACCGGTGCGCAGGAGCGGTTCAAAGTTTTTTCTGATTTCGGCGCTGTAATCTGTGCCTCGGCGCTGCTCAAACCACTGGCGGAATGCAGCTTCTGCGCGCTTGATGCGGGGGGTGTTGTTTATCCATAAGCCGCAGCTCATCGTCATCTGATGCTCTCTCATTAGCGCGGAAAGTTCTGCTGCGTGTCTCCTCATGGTGGGGCAGTAGTTTACGCCGGTCATGAAGCGGTGCTCATGTATATCCAGCAGCATGAGCAGCCGGTGGTACACAAAGGCTTGCGCGAGTGATGGGCATTCCGGATGCTGGAAATTCACGATGGTTGTGAGCAGGCGGGGGATGTTTGCTGAGCTGAAGAAAGTGGCTTTGTCCAGCTTGAGCTCCTGCATGAGGGGGCCGGCATTAATGACGCGGCATGTGGCGCGACCATTGTTTTCCCAGCGTACATCGCGGTTGTCGATGGTGGCTGCGGGGTCTATATCTGAGCGGGTTATGCGTATTTTTCCCGTCTCATCCATATCCGGGCGTGATTCTGTATAGCAGACTTCTCCCTGTCCATTACTCACCTCATAGATTTTTCGGTACAGAGAAGGGGCAGTAAAAAGGTCTTCTGCCAGATGTACTTGTGCCATATTTGCCGGATAGGCGGCGGTAAAGGTGCCTTGTCCTCTCATATGTGTACTGGCAGCTGCGTGAACTTGTGCTTCACTGGGTGCATTCGGTCGGGCAGGATCCCTCAGCAGATTTTTCACGCTTTCTTCTGTCGGAAGTAGAGGTGTAGTGGTTGCTATCCGTTGGGCCGGTGGATATAGGGTGGGCGTGAAAGCGTTGAGGTTGCGGAGGTGCTGCTGGTAGGTTCTAACCTTCGGCATTTCAGCGATAAGTAGCTGATAGGCCGAGATATCTGCCAGAGTGCGGCGTAACAGGTTTTCGCGTTCTTCTACGCCGCGGAGGATATCCGGTCCCAAGTTATAACTGGCCGGGGCTACTCTGTATTTTTTGCGTATTTCTAGCAGTTGATCAAGCTGCTCTAGTATGGCCTCAGAATCCTGTTGAGTATTGCCGGTAGCCGGAGGTATGGGAGGGAGAGGCTGCTGCAGTTCTCTCACGTATTCATCTCGCAGGCGGGTGAGCTGTTCACGTTCGCGGTCGCTCAGCCGCTGCCAGCGCTGGGAGAGTTCGCTCATGTCTTCCGGTAGCTTAAGCAAATCCTGCTCTATTTCAGCTCGCTGGGACAAGCTCATGGCGGATATGCTGCCTTGGGATTGCTCCAGTTTGTTGATGACTTCCTTGAGTTTGCTTGCTCGGATATTTGTGGAGGCAATCCACTGGTTTGCTTCCCTGATGGTCTGATTCAGCTGGGGGTGAAGGAGTCGGTAAATTGGGACGTCTACAGCCTTGGCTACCGCAGTAATCTGCTGATAGCGGTTGTGTCTCATGGCTTCGCTGAGCTCTTGTTCGTTTTTGCCGGCTTGGCGGTAACTTATGCTGATGATGCCGATGAAAACCGCCAGAATGCCCACAGGCGCAGCGAGCTTCCTCAGGTGATCGCGGTGCTGTTTCTGGCTCTTGCGCCTCAGTTCATTCTTGATGAGTTTGAGGTGCTCACTGATGGCTGTGTGCTTATTGTTCTTAGCTTGTCGGAGCAGGCGGTGCAGTTCTTTTAGCTCGCGGAACAGCTTGAGAAGCTGTTTTTCTTTTAGTGTAGTGAGGGTGGTTTCTGAATATTTGGTGACTAGATGCTCCGCCCGGTGGAGCGTTTCATTCATTTCCCGGGACTGTCGCTGTGCTGAGGATTCTGTGACCCGCAGGAGAGCACCGGTTAGCAGGCGCTCCAGTTCTGCCGCGG
The DNA here is from genome assembly GCA_045540095.1 of Akkermansia sp. Classification (GTDB taxonomy): domain Bacteria; phylum Verrucomicrobiota; class Verrucomicrobiia; order Verrucomicrobiales; family Akkermansiaceae; genus Akkermansia. Next base: position 34,374 of record JAZQGN010000039.1, on the reverse strand, counting down.
CGAATGAATCCTCTGGGTGGCTTTTGAGGCGGGCCCTGAGGATGTGCTCAGCTTTCTTTTTGTTACCGGCCAGAGCGTAGCGGCGCAGGGTTCTTTCCCAGCTGTGTTTTCTGTTTCCGGCCATTAGTTTTCTTCAGTGCTGGATTCTGCTTTATCCTGTGGCGTTTCTGTTGTTACGTCGGCCGGTTCCGGGAGTACTGAAAGGGGCTCTATGTAGGAGAAAAAGGGAGACTCTCTGAGCCATTCCGCCATGGAGGGGGCGTCTGCTAGCAGCTGTTGCCACTCTGTACGCTCGTGTTCATCGTTGCAGCTGTCGGCCCAGTCCCGGGGGGGGCAGGCGTGGATGGACTCGTGCATGTACAGGCGGCACATGTTCTCAGCATCGAGTTTTAGTGTGCTGCTGCATTCGCGCAGTCGGCGGAGATTGGTGGCATGGCCACGGGTGTCCTCGGAAGCACTGCGCAGCAGGGTGAGGCACTCCAACAGCGTGTCTCGATGGCTGTGCTCCTTGCCGGGATAGTTACGCAGGCGAGCCTCAATGCGGTCCAGCTGGCGTTTGGTGCTGTCCGGTGAGTACTCGCTTGCGGCCAAGCGGGAGAGGAACAGCAGGTCTTCTTCTGTGTTGACATGCTCCACGATGCTGTCTCTGAGCTCTACGGCATCATCCATCATGAGGCCGGAAATGAGGGTGACTGCGCTCCAAAGTATAAGAACCCCACCCAGATAACAACTCCACCGGATCCATTTGTTCGGGCGCGGTAAGATGTTGAATACTGCTTCATCCGGCGTTTCCGTGTATTTGTACGGCAGGTATCCTTGGGGCGCGGGGGATGGCGGGGCTTGCTGAGGCGTGACTCTCAGCGGTGGCAGGGTGCCTAAGGGGGCGGATATAGGAGCGTTCTGAGGAATTGCTATTTCCAGTTCCGGGGTAATGGGTAAGATGGGCACCGCCGTTTTTGCCGCACGGGCAGCGTGTTCGCTGCCTTCTGTGGTGAACAGGCGGTTGTATTCAGCTGCTGGGCAGGCCGGCCCCGCATATGTGGCAAAACTTTTGCCCCAGCCGCGGGTTGCGGATAGCCAGTCGCACTCGTGAAGGAGGTGTAAAATGTCGTTTGCCGGCGTTTGCTCCGAAATGGTAATCACACAGCCCCGGTCATACGGAGCAGTGAAGAAGGCTCGGGCGTTATTCTTGTGTCCGGTAAGGCGTTTCCAAGTGGGTTGCAGGGCTGCGTCCGGCAGGGCTGCTGCCGTCAGTCTGGGCTCATCGTCGATATAGTGAAAGCGCTGGCCCGCGTTTGTGGTGCACCACAGCCCTATATTGTTCAGCGCCAGGGCAATACCGGCGGGCGTGGGGCGTGAGGCATTTCTTCTCAGACTCTGAACTTCATCATGCGTGAGGGCGAGGTGGTGAGCCGTGTATGTGGTGGAGCTACCTTCTTGGCTTTGCTGCAGGAAGCTAATGACGTGGAACTGAGTACCGCCGCACTCTGCGACAGTATAGACAAATTGCGGGGATTGGTCGCAATCCGGTCCGAGGTACAGGGTGTTGCTGAGGCGGATGAGCTCTTCCTCCAGCAGGTGGGGTATGGACCGGCTGCGGCTTACCATGCGGCCTTCCTGTAGGTTTTCCTGTACAGTGGCGTGGTATATGAGCTGAAAGGACATGAGCTGTGAGGCGGGTGGGGGTTAATTATCGTTACCGGGCAGTAGCATGGGCTCTGCGCGGTTGAGGGCCCAGATGAAGGCGTCTGTTATGTGAAAGGGGTGAAGATTACCATCTGCCGGCCCCAAAAGTTTTTCACCTGTCGCGTCGTGGGTGAACTCAATGGGAGCTTTTCCCAAGGCTGATGCAGCGAAGTAGACTACGGTGTTTGATATGGCTTCAGCGTTTGTGCATATCTGGGGGCTGATGTTGAACAGCAGCTCTCGCAGGCGTGCTGAGTTTGCAGCCACGTTATCGCGCCGCACGCGTCCATTGCGTATGACCGGTAATAGGGGCTCCGGTCCCAACAGGTGCAGCCAGCTGTCACTTTTACCGATGATTACCGCGAGCGGTGTGGTCATCTTCTGCCCAGGGGGGAGATTCAGGCTGGTACGCAGTCGCAGCTCAGTCTCCGTCAGCATCAGCGCCTGGCGTCCCGGCGGGTATAGGCTCTTCTGTAGCTGGGGGTCTTCTACATCTTTGAGCAAGGCGCGGAAACCGGGGTTGGTGGTGGGATCAAAGAGGAAGAATAGTGTATCCGCTACCTTCAGGTGCTCAGAACCGATGGTTTCTGCTGAGCTTCTGCCCGGCTCATAGGGCTCTCCGGCGTTATCGTAAAGGACGATGGAGTGCGTCTGTTCATTCTTGCTCAGTGTGTAAATGAAGGGCCGCGGCATGTTGGCAAATGCGCCATCCTTCCATACCTGGTGGTAGAGTCTTCCTCTGAGCTGGGTTTTTCCGATGAGGGCTTCCTGCGGCCTTTTGGCAGTGAAGACGCGCATTCGCATTTCATTGAGTGGCTCATTAGCTGCGGGGGCGGCATCCCGGAAGGGTACTCTGAACTCGCGGGGTATGAGGCTCTCAAGTTCGTGAATGAGCGTGGCCAGATAATAGGATTTGCCGGCTCCCGGTACGCCAATGAGCGAGAAGATGTGCTGGGTGGTGTGTAAGAAGAAGGGCGGTAGCTTGTGGTGACAGGCCGGGCAAGCCCACTCGGTACAGCGGTGGCCGAGAGAATCCAGTGGGAAGTTTTCCGAGTCCCGGTACTGGTGCAGGAAGCGCTGCATTTCTTGCTCGCCCAGTATGTTGTCTCCCTTCAGTTCAGGATGAGAGGCTATGCTGAGAACTTCGCTTTTCTTGAAGACGGCCCAGCAGAAGGGGCAGCGGTAATGCCCACTGGGGGTGGCTCTTTTGGCATGTATGTTCTGTAGGCGGGCATCAGATTGGGGAAGGTTCCGTGCCACATCCACGATATCCTTCAGTCGGAATGCTTGCTGCTCCAGCCCCTCAAAGCCGGCTAATGCCTCTTCTGTGTCACCCAGAGGATTGGTAGCCAGTTCCATCAGCGCCATGGGAGCGGACCATGAACCCACTTCCGGATCATAGATGAACCAGTTCCGCGGATTCATTCTGCTGAAATCAGGCTGTTTGTCTGCTTCGCCGAACCAGATGATAACGCAGCCTCCATTGATGATGAGCAGGTTCTGTACTTCACCTTGCAGAAGAATACTATCGCTTACTGTTTCTCTGTTAAGTGAGTAGGGTGCATTTTTGTCACGGGGGAAAAAGCGGCAGACTCCGTTTCTCTGGGCAAATGTTCCGGCATTTTCTTCCGTCATGGCTATGCGGAAGGTGTTTTTCAGGCCTTTGCCTATGGACATGAAATCTGCGTCTGACGCGCGCAATTTGCCCGTCAGGCAGTCATAGATGTATAGGCGGCTGTTCATCTGATATTCCGGTATTTGCTTGCCCGGTTATTTTATAGCATGAAATGCAGCGTAAGTCAAGAATTCCCCTGTGTGCTCACGGGGTAAACTATTTAGAAATGAAAAGACGCAACGGAAATAGCGCCGGCTATGAAGAAGCTGCTTATAATAACACAACACGCCCGGCAGATTATGCTCTGCCGGGCGTGCTGACGTTCGGGAATGTTTTACAGTAATCAGGCCAGAGTGGCCTTATGTGCATTATGGATGATTTCTGCCTCTCGCTTGACGCGCACCTGCAGGTCTGCCAGTGCATTCATGTAGTAAATGTAAGCGTCAAAGGGTGAGGGGTAGGGGGTAAACCCGTTGCTCTTCTCCATGTAGTGGAAGTGGTCTGCGCTCTGCAGCTTGCGCCACACGTGAATCATGTCGCGATCCTCGCTGTCCTTCACAGAATTTTCCAAATCGTAGATTTTCTTGATGGCCTCCTGCTGCATGACATTGCCATTCCAGTGAGTGGTGGTGCCGAAGGTGGAGCAGCTGACGGGGCTGGGCACGTCCAAGGTGCCGGTGGAGTCAAAGCTGCGCACGCATTCGGTGGGCGTCATGAAGTTGTTGCCGGCGAAGAGGGTAGCCATAATCATGCTGCGCCAGAACTCGAACACGCCTGTGGTGTCCGGCTGTCGCTCGCCAAGGGTCTCGTAGTCCATGGAGATGTTCACCACCTGTCCCTGCTGCTGGCCGAGCCAGTCGGCATAGGTGTAGGGGGAGAGGGGATACTCACTCCATGAAGGGTCTACACGGCGGTTTGCCAAGTCATTGGAGAGGTGGCGGTTGCGTACGATAGTCTTGGTTTTAGCGATGAGTGGAGCACACTGCAGCTCGTTGGGGTGCAGGTTCTTCATCATGCGGCTGCTGCCGTCCGCCATGATGCCTTCAAAGCCCATGTCATAGGCCTGAGCGGCGATGGCGTTGGAGTACAGCATACCGGTGTTCCAGAGCACTGTGGGGCGTTGGCCGAAGAGCTCCTCGATGAGATCCATGTGTTCCTCTACCTGTTCTGCGAACTCGCCTGTGGAGTACAGGGAGGCAAGGGAGGCATAGTACGGCATGGCGAGAAACTCCACGCAGCCGGTTTCTGCCAGCTCTTGGAAGGAGGTGATAAGGTCCGGACGGTGGTACTTGGCCTGTTCCATAATAACGCCGGAAATGGCCAGTGCAAACTTGAACTTGCCATCAGAAAGCTCAATGAGTTGCTTCATGAGTCTGTTGGCCGGCAGGTAGCAGCGTTCTGCCACCTCGCTGAGCATGCGCCCGTTCAATTCGTCATCCTCATAGAAGGCGTGCTCGCCAATCTTGAAGAAGTCGTACGGTATCAGGCGGTTAGGCTGATGCGCGTGGAATGTCAGAGAAATATTCATAATTCCTTAGCGGGTAAGGGGATGATTCTTGTTACCAACCGAGCACGTGGTGATAGACGCGCAGCATCTTGTCTGCAGCGGTTTCCCAGTTGGAGTTCTTAATATCCTGAGCGCTCTGCTCAGCCACCTGCTTGTAAAGCTTTTCATCTGTGATGAGATCCACGATGTGCTTGGCCATCACGTTCACATCCCAGAAGTCTGCCTTGAGGGCGCCCTTCATCACTTCAGCCACGCCGCTCTGCTTGGAGATGACGGCCGGGATGTTGAACTGTGCGGCTTCCAGAGCGGAAAGCCCAAAGGGCTCAGAGACGGAGGGCATGCAGTACACGTCCGTCATGCTCAGCAGTTCGTTTACCTTCTGCTTGTTCAGGAAGCCGGTGAAGTGGAACTTGTCGCCCACGCCGTGGAAGGCGCCGGTCTCGATGAGCTGGCGGAGCTTCTCGCCTGTACCGGCCATCACGAAGCGTACGTTGTCCGTCTGCTCCAGCACCTTGGCTGCAATCTGCAGGAAGAACTCCGGGCCTTTCTGTGCCGTCAGACGGCCAAGGAAGAGCACGAGCTTCTCCGGGAACTTCTTCTTGGTGTGGAAGACGTGCACGGGGTCAGCACCGTTATGGACGGGGAAAATCTTGGCGGGGTCAATGCCGTAGTGACCCGCGGCCACGGTGCCGGTGTATTTGGACACGGGGATAACGGCATCTGCTTGTTCCATGCCGTATTTTTCAATGTCGTAAATCCATCCGCGGGCGTCAGCGCCGGCTCGGTCGAACTGGGACGCGTGCAGGTGCACCACGAGGGGCTTGCCCGTGGCCTTCTTCACCTCAACACCTGCCAGATACGTCATCCAATCGTGAGCGTGCACCACGTCAAAGTCATAACTGCGGGCCATGACGGCGCAGATTTTCGAGAACTCGATAACCTTACGTGCCAAGTCGCCGGCATACAAATCTTCCTTGCTGGTGAACAAGTCCAAATCCGCCTTGTGCACCTTGCTGAAGAGCAGCTTGCCCTCGCGGGTGAAAACGATGTTGCCCGGGGTGCCTTCTTCGCAGGCGTAGGGATCCAGATTTACCGGGGCCTTGCCTACCACGGAAAAACTCTCATATGTGTACCCCTCTTCCAGAGTTTCCATTTCTCTGTGCTCGAGGTTGTTAATGCCTACCAGTCCAAAACCTTCATACGTTGCACCGGGTTTTGCTTTGGGTACGATTACTGACAGGTCAACCTTCTGTGCCAATGCTCGGGAAATGCCCATACAGGCCACGCCCAGACCGCCGTTAATCAGCGGTGGGAACTCCCAGCCTAATTTTAATACTTTTATCCTTCTCATACGTTCCTCTTCTTTCGTTGGTTGTCAGTGACGCTGTGGCCCCTTTGCCTCAGCGTCACCACTATTAAACACTTTTGTACACCTCTTGACAAGTCTAAAGTGTGCCCAAATGCCGTCATTCCCTGTGTTATACTATGATTTTTAGGAATTTTGGCGATTTCTATCGAATTCTGACAGCGGAATCCGCAGGGCGGAGCGGTGAGAATTAGTTCTCAAGGTTAGCGCGGCGGATGTCCTGGAGCGCTTCAATGAAGTCATCCAAAATTTCCGCAGGAACCATGATTCGGTCACGGTTGGAGCTCACTTTTTCGGTAATGCGCACCACGCGGCCTCGTGCATTGCTCTTGAGGTCGATGAAGAAGGTTTTACGGTCCGCAATGATTTTCTCTGTACAAATGATATCGTCGTCCACTGTTGTATATTCGGGACGCTGTTGTACGCCCCGGCTCTTATATAATATAGCAAGAAGAAAACATCAGTCAACAAATAAAATATAACACGGGTATAAAAGTGGAGTAAAATAGTGAAAAAATATCAGTTGGTGCGTCTCTGTGCCAGATTTGACTTGATTTTTCCGCCCGGAGAGGGCATACTGGTGGCGTGAAGGCATGATTCGCATATATTCACAGTCTGCGCAAGGAATATCCCGTATGGTTGGGCTGGATGAGCCGGAAGACCTCAACGGGGAGATTTTCTGGATAGACCTCCTCACTCCGACTGCTGAGGAGCTGCGCTTTGCTGAGAAGCTCTGCTTCATTGAAATGCCCACGAAGGATGAAATGCGAGAAATTGAGGCCACCTCTCGTCTGTACTGTGAGGATGGCGCGCGTTTCATGACGACCACTGTGCTCTCCCGTGTAGAAACGGATGAGCCCATCATCGCTGAAATCACTTTCATCCTGAAAGAAAAGGTGCTTATTACCATTCGCCATACGGATTCATACTCCTTCCGTATGTTCTCCCAGCAGCTGTTGCGCCGTACGGATACGAACCGTGATCTCGTTTTCATCGGGCTTCTGGAGTCACTTGTAGATCGCCAAGCTGACGTGCTTGAGCGCTTCGGTGCGGAGCTGGATACTCTCTCCAAGAAGGTGTTCGTTTCTCAGCACCGCCGCAAGGAGAAGGAGGACTCACCGGATACGGATGACCTGCGTGATGCTCTTGAAGAGCTGGGCCGAGTGGGTGACCTTATCACCCGCCAGCGTGATGCCCTCGTGAACCTTCTGCGCATGATTACCTTCGCCGGTAATGAGGATTCCTGCCTCAGTAGCCATGATAGCCTCTATGTGCCGCTCCGGCCCGTCTCGCGAGACGTGAACTCCCTCTCTGAGTACGCTTCCTTCCTTTCCAATAAGATTAACTTCATGCTTGATGCCGTGCTGGGGCTCATTAACATTGAGCAGAACGACATCGTGAAGGTGTTCACCATCATGAGCGTGGTGTTCCTTCCGCCCACGCTCATCGCCAGCATCTTCGGCATGAACTTTAAATCCATGCCCCTGCTTGATTCTCCCTGGGGCTTCTGGGTATCACTTGTCATGATGGTGCTTGCAGGCGCCATCCCCCTCATCATCTTCAAACTCAAACGCTACATCTGAATACCATGATAAGCACTCGTAAGGTCATTAAGCCTGAGCAGGAAATCCAGAAGGCAGACATCCTCATCGAAGCTCTGCCTTACATGCAGTCCTACAGAGACAAGACGATTCTCATCAAGTTCGGTGGTTCCGCTATGGATGATCCGGAGCTCGTGAAGTCCCTCATGCGTGATATCGTGGTGCTGGAGGCCATGGGCATGAACCCCGTGGTGGTGCACGGCGGTGGCAAGGCCATCTCCAAGGCTATGGCGGATGCCGGCCTTGAAGCCCGCTTCGTGAATGGCCTGCGAGTTACCACTCCTGAGGCTATCGACATCGTGGAGCGTACGCTTTCCGGCACGATTAACCCCGGGCTCGTGGAGATGATGCGTTCCTCCGGCGGCAAAGCCGTAGGTATTCCCGGTACAAATGTTTTCGTGGGCGAGAAGCTCATGGAGAAGGATGCCGAGGGCAATCCCGTGGATATCGGCATGGTGGGCCGCGTGATTGGCAGCCAGCTCCGCCGCGTGGAAGAAGCACTCTCCCTGCAGCTCACCCCCGTGATTTCTCCTCTCGCTCGTGAGCTCGGTACGAGCCAGGCTCTGAATGTGAATGCTGACCTCGCCGCTGCAGCTCTCGCCTGTGAGCTGAAGCCCGTGAAGCTTGTGTACATCTCGGACGTTCCCGGCCTGATGCTGGATCCCAAGGATCCCAGCACCATCGTGAAGAGTATCAACCGCAAGGAGGCCTTCCAGCTGATTGATGAAGGCATTATCTCCGGCGGTATGATTCCCAAGGTCAAGAGCGCTGTGGATGCCCTGAACGCCGGTGTGCGTAAGGTGCACTTCGTGGATGGCCGTCTGCCGCACACCCTCCTGCTGGAAATCTTCACGCCGGAAGGTATCGGTACCGAAATCGTGCGCGAGCAGCGCTGATTCTGAAACTCTTCTGATTCATATATGACACCGCCACGCTCCATTGCCTTGCTTGCCGGTGTGCGTAACAGCGGCAACCTGCAGCTTATGCAGACGGTTGCCGCTGCCTGTCAGGAGGCCGGCCTGAATGTGTATGAATATAATCGGGACTCCGCCGAGGAGCCCGAGGTGCTGATTTGCCTCGGCGGGGATGGCACGATGCTTTCCACTGCCACCAGAGCCGCAAGGAAGGGCATCATCCTTGCCGGTATCAATACCGGCCACTTGGGGTTCTTGAGTGCATGTGCCCGCTCGCAAGTGGCGGCTCTCGTGTCCTCTCTGGCGGAGGGGACGTTCGGGGTGGAGGAGCGCGTGATGCTTGCAATCTCCCAGCAGAGCGTCACCTCATACCCGGAGCCGCTTCTCGCGCTGAATGAGGTCTCCCTCATGCGTGCCCAGACCGGTAAAATGATTGATGTGGACGTGGAGCTGAACGGCTGCCTGCTGAACCGCTATCATGCGGACGGCGTGCTCGTGGCTACGCCCACCGGCTCCACCGCTTATTCTCTTTCCGCCGGCGGCCCGCTCCTGTGGCCGGATGCCCGCGTCATCTCCATCACTCCCATCTGCCCCCACAGCTTGACCAGCCGCCCCGTCGTGGTGCCGGATTCCATGGAAATTACCCTTCGCCCCCGCGCCCGCCGTGGCCGCATGGAAGAATCCATCATCTACTCCGTGGACGGCCGCTCCGCACATCACATCCCCGTGAATGATGTGCTTACCATCCGCCGCGCCGAGCGCAAACTGAAGCTCCTCGCTCTCCCGGATAATGACTTCGCCGTCCGCCTCCGCGCTAAGCTCGGGTGGTGATGGGGCTTGTTAACGTTGCAAATGTAAAGTTTTTCATGCCTCCGTCCAAGCCCAGACTTCGTAAGGGGAGGGTTCTTATGCCTCAGCAGCTTGTGCAGAGGAAAGGGGCGCGGTTTCAAGAGTTGCCCCGCATACTGGCTTGGGTACCGCTGATGGTGGCAGTACTGTGTATGCCGGTGTGGGCTTTGGCCGGCTGTTTGAGCCTGCCGCTGGGGGTGGTGTGCTTTATCTTCTGCGTGATTGGGCTCATCCTCAGCTTGGTGGTGAGCATGGCTCTGCTGTTCTACAAAGAACGGCGAGTGGAGGCCCTGCTGCTGATGCTGAGCACTATCGTACTGTTTCCACTGTACTTGATGGTGGTTTTAACACTCGTCTTTGGCTAGGCCTTGGAATATGTTTTAACGCCCTAATCCGTGGGCGATGAGGGTGAGGAATCCCTCATAATGGCGGAGGAGGGAGAGGCGCGCGGAGCTGATGGCTGCCGAGGTGCTGCTGCCCTGGAGGGCGCGCACGGGGCAATGGAGCTGCGCCGTCTTTTCTGTGTAGGCCAGCCATGCTTCATGTGCTGCGAGGAACTTGGCCTGACAGGTGGTATTATAGTCCTCCGGTGCGGAGTCCAGCCGGGTGTTCGTGATGAAATCCCTGCTCGGGCGGTCTCCTGCCATGAGGGAGGCCATGAACTGCACGCGGCTGAGGTGCTGGGCCAGCAGATAATTGTGGAGCTCCTGCAAGTCTCCTCGGTACGTGTCCCATGTGCTGATGCGGTTGCTGAGGGCGGCGGCAAAAGGGTCTTCCTCGGCCTCTGCTTGCTCGGGGCAGCGCTCCGGCTCGGTGAGAACGGAGTTGCGGCGCATGTGCTGCAGGTCTTTCTGCATCAGCGAGAGCAGGGCGCTGCGGTACTGCTGCATGGAGGCGCGATAACGCTCGGGCTGCGTGGTGCGGAGAGGCTCCAGTGAGTAGGCGGCATAATCCATTTGTGCCGCAAATGCCTGAGTCGCGGCCTCAGCTGCCTCGCAAATGGCCTGCTGAGCAGCAGCTATATCATGAGGGCTGCATACACCGAGATTGCCATTCTCTTGGGAGTATTGTATATCCTGCAGCCAGATGCTGTACATGGCCGCTACGGTATCACTATCGCTTGTGCGGCTGGCTGCTTCCGCCGGCATGCGCACAGCACCCGTGCCGACACAAATAGCCGTGGGGGATGCTATCAGCGCGGCGAGCGTGAGGCCGCAGAAAAGACGCCGGGAGGTAAGGGGAAGGCAGGGCATGGTTGCAGGTGGTATTAAACGCGATTTGCCCGTTATTGTAGGGGCATTATTTGTAATGTCAAGCAAATATGCTCAGGATGATACCGCCTTTTGATGCTATGCCCCATAGCTTGCCGGGGCTGATAGGGTGAATCCGTAACCAGCTTATCTACCACCAGCTGCGCGGATGAGGCGTGCGCATTCCGTGTGGCCTGCGCTCTCAGCTAAAGTGAGTGGTGTTGCGCCGTTCTCTCCTGTTTGGTTGACATCTATCCCGGGAGCGTTGAGCAGAAGGCGTACACATTCTGTGTGGCCTTGGTAGGCTGCAGCGTGGAGGGGGGTGCCACCTTGGGGGTTCGCTTTGTTGACATCGATACCCGGAACCTTGAGTAGAATGCGCATACATTCTGTCCGGTTATTGTAGGCAGCATAGGTGAGGGGGGATTCTGTCGTGTTGACATCAATCCCGGGAGCGGAAAGCAGAAGTTTCAAGCATTCCGTATGGCCATTATGAACCGCCATGACGAGGGGTGTCCAGCCGTTCTCGTTTTCCTGGTTGACATCAATTCCGGGGGCGGCGAGTAGAAGGCGTACGCATTCGGTGTGGCCTTGGAAGGCGGCAGCATGGAGGGGGGTGAAGCCGTTTTTATCCTCCATGTTGACATCAGCACCAGAAGCCAGAAGACGCCGTACGGCTTCAATATCTCCATCACGTGCGGCGTCACTGAGTGAGGCGTTAGATTGCCCTTGCCCACCGGCCTCGCGGATAAGGCGTGCGCATTCTGTGTGGCCTGCGGCCTCTGCTATACTGAGTGCTGTTGTGTTGTTCTGACCTGCCTTGTCGACCTCAATCCCGGGAGCGTTGATTAGAAGGCGTACGCATTCTGTGTGGCCTTTGAAGGCAGCTGCGATGAGGGGCGTGCCACCTTGGGGATTCGCTCTGTTGACATCAATCCCGGGAGCGTTGATTAGAAGGCGTACGCATTCGGTATGGCCGTGTAAAGCGGCATGGAGGAGGGGAGGATTATCCGATGCGTTGACATCTGTCCCGGGAGCAGTAAGCAAAAGCTTTACGCATTCTGCATGGCCATTGTGAGCCGCTATGATGAGGGGGGTGGAGTTGTCCACATCCTTTGTGTTGAGCTCTATTTCAGGAACTTTGAGCAGGAGTCTCACGCATTCTGTGTGACCGTTGAAGGTTGCAGCGTGGAGGGGGGTACGCTTGTCCTGATTCTCTTTGTTGACATCAATCCCGGGAGCATTGAGCAGAAGGCGCACGCATTCGGTATGGCCATTTAAAGCCGCATGAACGAGGGGGGTACAGCGGCTCTTATCCACCGTGTTGACCTCAATTCCGGGCGCGGTGAGCAGAAGGCGTACGCATTCTGTGTGACCAAGGTTGGCTGCCCAGATGAGGGGCGCGATACTGTGCTCGTCCACCTTGTTGACATCAGCACCTGAAGCCAGAAGCAGACTCACTTTTTCAGCATCGCCTTCTCTCGCAGCAGCATGGAGAGAATTATTAAATTGTTCACTGGCTGTGTGGATGATGCGTGCGTGGTCAGTGTGGTTTGTTGCCTCTGCTAAACTGGGAGAGAGTGTGCTGTTCTGGTTTGGCTCGTTGACAGCAATCCCGGGAGTGTTGCGCAGAAGTTGCACGCATTCCGTATGTCCATTTCTAGTAGCCCAGAGGAGGGGTGTGAAGCCGTTTTTATCTGCCTTGTTGACGTCAATCCCGGGAGTGTTGAGAAGAAGTTGTGCGCATTCTGCATGTCCATTTCTGGCGGCCCAGATGAGGGGCGTTTGGCTGTCACTATCCGCCTTGTTGACATCAGAACCAGCCTCCAGTAGAAGGCGCACTTTTTCCACATCACCATCACGTGCCGCTGTGCAGAGTGTGGAATGCTCTTGCTTGGCCGGCGGCTTAGCGGAACGCGGGAAGTAGTTGTAGCATAGGCCTCCGCCGAGTGCTGCAAGGAGAAATATGCTGAGGATAGTGAGATTTTTTCTCTTTTTCTTAGAAGAGCTCGGGAGGGATTTTGCGGAGCTTGTACGCTTAGAACCTGTAATCGGCGAGTGGACGCCATTCAGGGCGTTCATCCATTCCTGTGCAGATTGCCAGCGTTCTTGTCGCTTCATGCAAAGCGCTTTATCAATGCTGCTAAGGATATGTTCAGGGAAGCGATCTGCGAGCGTGGGCCTGTTGGCCAGCGGTTGATATTCATCTTCATCCGTGCGGTCCGTTGAAGCGGGCGGCATCTCACCTGTAATGAGGTTGTAACAGGTAGCACCAAGCGCATATATATCTGTCCAAGGGCCACGTTTTCCTTTGGCTGAGAACTGCTCAAGCGGCATGAAGCCGGGTGTGCCTATATGGGTGTGGGAGTGGGTGCTTTCCAGTGCGCGAGCTGTGCCGAAGTCGATGATGATAGGTTCTCCATCCGCTCGCAGTAGAATGTTTCTTGGCTTGATATCACGGTGGATGAGCCCCTGCGCGTGGACGTGGTCCAAGGCTGAGAGTATTTTTACCAGCACATTCTGCAGCCATGCAGCGGTGATGTTATCCGGTGCAGGGGCAGCCTTGTTTAATTCAATCCCCTCCACATGGGGCATCACGTAGTAGGCTGTGCCAAGAGCCTTAAAGGCATGGCGTATGGGAACGATGTTTGGGTGACAGAGGCTGGAGAGAATCTTCGCTTCATCCTGAAAGCGCGCGAGGGCCCACTCGTAAGATTCTTTATTTGATTCGCTGGTTGGGCCTATTGTCAGGGAAGTTATATTCCTGAAGGAAACGTCTGATGGGTAGTTCTCCTTAATGACGACTAGTTCGTTAGTGGTCTCGTCCTGAGCGAGATATGTGATACCAAATCCGCCACTCCCGATAACCTTTTGGATGGCGTACTGGCCCAGCATTGTGCCGATTGGCAGCGCTGGAGAAAAACCGGAACTTGTTTGGTTGTCATTCATAGCTGAGAGTCCCTTTAATGAATACATCGGGATTTGATTATAGCAGATATCCTTTGCTAAGGGAAGGCGAAAAATAGTGGAGAAAAAGGATGCTTTCTGAAAAAACGCTCGTCTGCGAGCTGGATGGGTGAATCAGTAATCTGCTTATTTTCCGCCATCTGCATGGATGGGGGCTGCGCTTTCTGCATGGCCATATGTGAGTGCCCAGCCAAGGGGCAATCTCCGATGCTTAGCCGGAATACTTGACATGGCGGAATCCGGTATACGGGGTATTTGGTGATGACGTTCTGGCATTTTTGAATGAATCTGCAAAAAGATGTTTTGCAACGTTTTCTCTTAAAAAAATATGACTGAGGTAGATGTCAATGAAGAAAATATTGGCACTATGTCAAAGAACTTGGTGATAGAATTTGAGCGTTGCGCTGAGAATAGATTACATGAGTTTTCTTCTAAAAAAAACTGCTGCCCGTTTTCGGACAGCAGTTTTTGGAAGAATAGTATAGGCTAGGCCTACTGCTCTTTTACTTGCGGCGACGACGGGCTGCCAGACCTGCCAAAGCCAGCAGGCTCAGGGTTGCCGTGGTGGGCTCAGGAACAGCAGGTGTGCTCAGGGTTACCGTAGTAACAGGGATATACTGGCCTTCCCAGCTGTTAATGCCGTTGCTCTTGTAGGTGCCCCAGCCACCGGGAATATTTTGGCTGAAGGAATTGGTTACGGAAGTACCCCACTGGAGAGCAGCGGCCTGGTAGCCGGCGAAGGTGGTCAGATCTTGAGTGGTGTTGGCATCAACAAAGAGGAACTGGTAGCGGTCGGAAGAGTTGACCGTGATATTTTCGAAGGAGAGGGTGTAGGTTGTGTCGTTTGCTACATTCTCCAGAGTCGTCTCGGAGATGCCAAGGTATGTGCCTGTGGTGTTGTCTCCTACATACTTGTACACAGCAACCTTCATGGCTGCTGCTGTAGAATCGGAGCTACGAGTCAGCAGCGTGATGCTATCCAGATTCAGCTCGGTATTGGAGGGCACATCCGTGGTCAGGTATGTAGCGTTGTCGAAGGCAAGGGTGAAACCATAGTACTTACCCTGAGCGCCGGCGCCGCTCTTGGCGGGAGTGCTGGCGGTGTAAGTATCGGCGGCGGCAAGGCCGGCCAGAGCCATAATCGCGATGAGTGTCTTTTTCATGTTTGTGTATTGACGTTAACGTGTTAGCCGCAGCATCAGGGGGCTATTTCCATACGCGTCTGGAGGTCGAGAACCCTGCTTGGCTGCCGCTGGGGAGATTGTATCTAAATCATGATGCAGAAGCAAGCATAAAAATGCAAAAATATAGTTTTAAGGGTATATTTGAGATTTGTTGTTAATGCTTCATAAGTAGTTTTGCTGATGCTTGGGCTCAGGGATTTGCTGGGCTATGAGGCTCCTCAGGGGATATATCCGGCCGATGCGGATGTGTTCTTAGCAGGGTTAAAGATGGTGGATGTGGATGATGCTGATGACATTCTGGCTGCCGCCATGGTGGGAGGCGTGGCTCTGCTGGGCGCTTTGCTGAGCGGGCTTGTGGCACTAGTGCTTTCCTTCTTTGTAGGCAAGCCGGCGGAGTCTTCAGAGAGCTGAAGGAGTACACGTCTATCACCGCCTTGAAAGAGATGCGCCATCACCCGGGAGTGGGTAATGGCGCATGTTTGTTTTTAAGCTGATATGGCGGCGTAATTACTCCTGCTCGCCTTCAGCGAGCTTGGCGTAAGCGAACTCTTCGTCCGGGTCTGCTCCGTGCTGAGCCTTGTGTACCTTGGAGCGGAAAAGCTTCATGATGAATACGAAGGAGCAGGGGATGAAGAATACACCCACTAAGGTGGCGACGCTCATGCCGATTACCACCACCACGCCGATGGCGTTACGGGCCAAGGCGCCGGAGCCTTCTGCGGTGAGCAGCGGTACGCAGCCCAGAATGAAGGCGAAGGAGGTCATCAGAATCGGGCGCAGACGCATGCGGGCGGCCGTCACCGCGGCATCGATGAGGGACTGTCCACGCTCCATCTGCAGCACGGCGAATTCCACAATCAGAATGGCGTTCTTAGCAGCAAGACCCACCAGCATGACTAGACCGATCTGAGCGTAGAGGTCCAGCGTGAGGTCGAATACCCACAGGCCGAAGAATGCACCCAGCACAGCGATGGGCACGGAAAGGAAGATGGAGAGCGGGAGCGTCCACTTCTCATACAGAGCCGCCATGATGAGGAAGGCGAATACGCCGGAGAGCGTGAAGATGGCGCCGAGGCCGAGACCATCCTGCACCTTCTTTTCCTGGAAGCTCATGTCCACATAGGCGATGCTGAACTTGGTCTTGTCCATCGTCTCATTGAACACCTCTTCGATGGCTGCCATGGCCTGAGCGGAGGAATAGCCATCAGCGGGTGCCACTCGGATGGTACCGCTGTTGTAGTTATTGGTGTGCTGTACGAACTCGGTATCTGCGATATCTCGGATGGTGACGAGTGTGCTGAGCGGCACGGATTCACCACGATTGTTGGAAACGTAGAAGTTCGCAATCTGATCCGTATTGGCGCGGCTGGCACCGGCTGCCTGCATGTATACCTGCCACTGCTGGCCGAACTGCGTGTAGTAGTTCACGAAGCGAGAGCCGTTGAAGCACTGCAGCAGAGCGTTGGCGCCGGAGTAGTCCACACCCTGAGCAAGACACTTGTCCTTGTCTATGGCGATACCTTTCTGCGGTACGGCCGGCAGCATCATGTCCGAGGCCGTCTTGATAGCAGGGTGGGCTTTCAGAGCGGCCTCCAAGCGCTGCATCTGGGCGTACAGAGCGGCCACGCCCTGTCCTTCCAAGTCTTCCAGCACGAAGGAGATGTCATTACCCGTACCCACGCCGGGAATGGCGGGGGGCATGGCCATGAAGACGATACCGTCCGCGCCGCTCATGTCCAGTCTGGCGCTGAGGCGCTCGTAGATATCCTGAGCGGTGGGGTGCTCACCGTTTTCCATCACGGGGCGGTTTTCGAAGTCATGCAGCTTCACGAAGTAGGTCATCGCGTTCGTGGTCTGCACGTTAATCACGAGGTTCATGCCGAGGATGGATACCACGTGATCCACGGCGGAATCACTCAGCAGCACTTCCTCCACAGGAATGGTTTCCTCCGTGAGGCGCTGCAGGGAGGCACCCGGCTTCATGACAACACCGGCGATGAGGAAGCCTTGGTCTTCAGAGGGCAGGAAACCACCCGGCACGCGGCTGGCCGTCGGGATGATGAGGAGGGTGATGCCGGCCAGAATCGGCATGGAAATCCAGAGGCGGCGGCATAAGAAGCCGCAAGCTGTTGCGAATTTGCCGGCCACCCAGTCGTAGCCCTTGTTAAAGGCATTGTAGAAGGGGGTGAGCAGGGACTTGTGCTCCTTCTTGTTCTTCAGCATGATAGCTGAGAGTGCTGGCGAAAGGGTGAGCGCGTTGAATGCGGAAATCAACATGGAAACCGCAATCGTTACGGCGAACTGCTGGAAGAGTGTGCCGGTGATGCCCGGGAGCATCACGGAGGGCAGGAACACGGCTGCCAGCACGAGGGCG
The DNA here is from genome assembly GCA_045540095.1 of Akkermansia sp. GTDB lineage: Bacteria > Verrucomicrobiota > Verrucomicrobiia > Verrucomicrobiales > Akkermansiaceae > Akkermansia. The sequence goes on along the minus strand of JAZQGN010000039.1, from coordinate 17,061 downwards.
ATAGCCATGACGGGGCCGCTCACTTCCTTCATGGCGGCGAATGTGGCCTGACGGGGTGTCATGCCGTTTTCCATGTGGGATTCCACGGCTTCCACCACCACGATGGCGTCATCCACCACGAGACCAATGGCCAGCACCATGCCCAGAAGGCAGATGGTATTCAGCGAGAAGCCCAGAATGGGGAAGAAGCAGAAGGTGGTTACCAGTGATACCGGCACGGCAATGAGCGGAATGAGCGTGGCGCGCCAGCCCTGCAGGAACAGGAACACCACGATGGCTACCAGCACCAGAGCCTCAAAGAGGGTGTGGATAATCTCATTGATTGAGTCGCTCACCGTGGTGGTGGTATCCAGTGCCACGAAACCGCGCATGCCTTCCGGCATCACGCTTTCTTTTTCAGCAAAGAGCTCACGGAGGGCAGCCACCGTTTCCAGTGCATTTGCCTCAGCTGCCTGATAGATGGCAATACAGGTGGCAGGGGTGCCGTCCACACGGCCGGCGAGGGAGTAGCTCTGGGAGCCGAGCTCGATGCGGGCTACATCTTTCAGGCGCACGGACTGGGTGTGGTCCTGCATGATGATGATATCACCGAACTCCTCGATGCTTTCCATGCGGCCCTTGTTCCGGATGGTGTAGGTAAACTCTTGGCCATCAGGCATAGGCTCAGCGCCCACGGAGCCACCGGGGTTGATGGTGTTCTGCTGGTTAATGGCGTTATACACCTGATTAACGCTGATGCCTTTTTGGGCCATGCGCTCGCTGTCCAGCCAGATACGCACGGCATAACGGCCACCGAATACCATCGCGTCACCTACGCCCTTCACACGCTTGATCGGATCTACAAGGTTGATGTAGGCATAACCGGTGAGGTCAATGGGGTTGAAGAAGCCTTCAGGGGAGTCAATAGCATAAATCATCAGCGGCAGACCGGCGGACTGCTTGATAGTCACGCCCATCTGCGATACCGTGGAGGGCAGCTGGGACGTGGCCTGACTGTAACGCATGTAGGTGAGCTGCTGGTTCGTGTTAGCATCCGAACCGGGCTCGAAGATGACATTCAGTGTGCAGGAGCCGTTGTTGGAGGAGATGGAGGACATGTAGTCCATTCTCTGAATACCGGAGAGCTGCAGCTCAATGGGCGTGGCTACGGCGTCCGCCACCTCCTGAGCGTTAGCGCCGGGGTAAGTAGCGCTGAGCTGAATGGTGATGGGGGTGATGTCCGGGTACTGCGAGATGGGCAGGGCCAGCATGCAGATGATGCCCAGCATCGTGGTGACGATGGAGATAACGCCGGCGATGATGGGGTGTTTAATGAAAAACGGAGACATAATGTTTCAGCGGTGAGAGGTTTATTTGTACTGAGGTGCAGCGTTTTCCGTATCAGCTGTTACGGAGTCCACCACCGTCTGTGGTGCTTGGTAATGGAAGATAATGGGGGTGAGGGTATTAGCCCGGGTATTCTGGCTACTGTTCTTCTGCAAGGTGCGGGAGGCTGCCATGAGGGTACCTTCCACGATGACGGGAACATTATTCATATCCGTAAACTCCATCTGCTTGAGCATCATCTCCATAGCGGAGGAGAAGCCGGCGCCGCGAGCTACAAGCTCCAGCTCATCCTTGGCGCCGGACTGGCGCAGCACCAGCTGCTTGGTGTTCTGCACACCGGCACGGCGCAGTACGAGCGCGCGCCAGTCTTCAGCTTGCTCCTGCTGCGGGTAATCATCCGGCAGGGATTCGCCGGCCTGTTTTTCCAGAAGGGCGCGCCAGTCTGCCACGCCGGCGTTCTTCAGCACAAGGGCGTCCCAGCTGTCCACCTCAGCACCACCCAGAATCATGGCGTCCAAGCTGCTGGCGCCTGTCTTGGCGAGCATGAGCGGCACAATAGAGGCTCGGTCTACATCCACCACATACATGGGCTGGTTCACTACCGGGCCGGGCTGGCCATTTTCACCGGGCTCCTGTATGGGAAGTACCACCAGTTTGCCCAGAGTCACCGGAAGAGCGGCGGGCGTGTTATCCGGGCGCAGAAGCAGCAGCAAATCGCGACCGCCGGCGTTCATCGGTGCACGAGCGGGCACGAGGAAGGCATCTTTAATGGGGGCCATGGAGGCACGTACTCGCACCGGCATGCCGCTGCGCAGGCCTTGGTCCACATTTTCCACGCGGCCTACGAGACCGAAGGTGCCTGTGGTGGTGCTCAGCGTATTATCCATGGAAACGATTTCACCCTTGGCGGGGTAAACGGCACCGTTTCGGAGAACGAGGTCGAACTGCACGCGGCCGTTGTGCTCGGCCTGATTGCGGCGCATAATCTCGATGCTCTGAAGGGCTTCTCGGCCACTCACGCTGAAATCCACACGGATGGGATTAATGGAGGAAAGGGTGACGAGAGGCTCTTGGCTGGTGGAGGACACCAGCTCGCCGATGGAGGGCTTGCTGATGCCGACTCTGCCATCAAAGGGGGCCCTGATGGTGGTGTAATTCAGGTTGATTTCTGCGAGTCGCACGGCTGCTTCCATCTGCGCGATGTTGGCGTCAGCACGCATGACTGCTGCTTCATTCGTCTGCACGCTGGTGCGAGCATCCGTCACGACTTTGTCGGACACGGTGCCGGGGGCGAGGCGGTTGCAGCGCTCAAGCTCCTCACGGCTGGAATCCAACTTAGCCTGAGCCTGCTCCCGGGAGGCTTTGGCTGCCAGAAGGTTGGCGCGGGCTTGGTCCAGCGCAGCTTGGTAGGGGGCGGGGTCAATAGTATAGAGCACGTCACCCTCTTTCACGATGGTGCCATTGCGGAAGTGCTGCTGAAGCAGGAAGCCGCTCACACGCGGACGGATTTCCGCCTCTTCCTCACCACGGAGAGTGCCATACCATTCTTCCTGAATGAGGACGTCCTGGCGGAGAAGCGGTGTTACCTTCACAGGGTAAGCGGGCAGGGAGGCGGGCACCTGTGTATTCACCTCGGGTTTCTCTCCGCTGGTAGCCTGCTCAAGTGCTTTGCGCTCGGTTTCGGTAAGGGCGGGACGGAAGGAGAAAGGCTCCGTCGCAACGGTGCCTCGGGGGGTGGGGTCATCAGCCGCGAGACGGCTGTTTGCCGAGGAAATGTTCATGGCTCGCACGCCGTTGGTGGGGTCTGCCACGACGGGTACCTCCGTGGCATTCTCATAGCCGCATTCCTTGAAGTAATCCATGAGCGGGCGGCCGGAATCCGAGATGGCCACGAGCTTAGCGGTGGTGGTATAGCCGTCATCCTCCGTGATGGTGATATCATAGCGGCCGGCAATATTCACCGGGACGGTGTGGGGGATATTGTTCTTATCCACCACAATGATGAAGTAATTTCGCAGCACGGAGCGAATGGCTTCCTGCGGCACCAGCATGGCATCCATTTGGCGCAGCGGAATCTTTACGCGCACCGGCATGCCGCCGCGCAGAGCCGCATCCGGATTCTCCACTTCGCCCTCAACATCAATAAGGCCGGTAGAGGATACGGTGCTTTCCATGGAGAGCAGATTGCCTTGGTACGGATAAACGCTACCATCTTCCAGAATAATGTCGAAGTTCGGGGAGGTCAGTGATTCATCACGGCGGTCGGACTGCACATTACCATAGCGGCGGAAGGAGTTCACAAGGCCATCGCTGTTGATGGAGATATCCACACGCATGGGGTTGATGGCCGTGATGTTAGCCAGCTTGGTGGCAGAGGAGACGAGGTCACCGCGGGAGGCTAGAGCTGTACTCATGACGCCATCATAGGGGGCGCGGATGACGGTGTAGTCCAGATTGATGCGGGCAGTGCTCACGGCGGCCTTTTGCTGCTCGATGCGGGCCTCGCAGGCGGCTACGTTTGCCACGGCCGCGCGGTAATTGTGGCGTACATCGCTCAAATCCTTCTCTGAAACAGCGGCTGATCTGGCAAGGGCTTCATAGCGTTCGGTATCACGCTTGAGCTGGTCTCGTGTGGCGACGGCGGATGCCAGTTCGGCCTGTGCGGCCTGAAGATTTGCTTCTGCTTGTGCTAACTCGGCTTCAAAGAGTGCGGGGTCAATCCTGAAAAGCACATCACCCTGTTTTACAAACTGGCCATCACTGTACTCCTGCGCAATGAGGAAGCCGCTGACGCGCGGATGGATGTCCGTATCTTGCTTACCGCGCAGGTAGCCGAACCATTCACCGTAATCGGTCACCTGCTGGGTACGAATTGTTGCTGTTTTTACCTTGACTTCCTGAGCCTGAGTCTGAGAGGATTCCTGCTCGTTGCAACCGGGGATAGTGCTGAGCGAGAAACCGCAAAGAGCCAGAGCTATGAGCGTGTGTCTGGTCATATGTGGTGTGGATAAGTAATGTTAAAAGTAGCGGGGTTATTCGCACCCATGCATGAGAATGATGAGAATGATAAAAATGATGACGCTGATAGTGCCAGCGCCGATGGAGCCTTCTTTCTTTTCTTGTGGCTCTCGGATGATGGTGGGCATTCTGTAAGGAGAACTATTGCGCACCGCTTGGCTTTGGGGGCCGTAGGGCTGCCATTCGGCCTGTTTTTTGTGAACCTGTGGTGTCGGCACGGGGGGAAGCTGAGGAGCGCTTGGGCTTGCCTGCTGGCTTTGCGGCTGAGGTGGCGTTTGCGGAGAAGCCATACGGGCTTTCACGCCACGAGTGGCAGTAGGCGCTTCCGACTGCACCTCCGGCAAGGAGGGCATTTTCGGCATTTCTACTTGGGCGAGCTCCGGCGTCATTTGTGCCGGGAGAGAGGAAAGGGAGTGCTGGTGAGCAGCGAAATCGCGGGCACGCTGCTCCTGCTCAGCAACCATCGTATTGAGCTTTACCACCAAGTCGTGAGACATGGCCTCCAGTGCCAGTCTCTGAGGTTCGGTCGTGACTTCGTCACCGTGCGGAATGTCGATGCGGCCGGGAGGATTCATAGCGTAAGGCAGGGTATTAGTCCAGCTTCAGCTCACTTTGTACCGGGCCGCTTTCTGTGGAGGGGGTGGTACTACGGGCCGGCTGCTGAGGGGCGATGGTGGGGGTGATACGCGGTGCTTCATCCTCCGGAGAATCTGCCTTCATGGCGTTCAACACGGCCTTAACCATTTTCTGCTTATCGCCATGGGCGGTCCAAGCTAGGTATAGGAAGTCTGCAGGGTGGATGTTGCCATGTTCACGCAGGAAAATGCGGTCCTGCTCATCGTAGTACATGAGATTCGCGTCCAGTGTGCCATGTAGCTTGGCTTCTGCTTTGCGAATGATACGGGGCAGGTACGGAATGCCTTGGAAATCATCGTCTGCCGGAGGTAAATCCCTTGCTTTTACCGGCTTTGCATTGCCGGAGATGCCTCGCTGAGCTGTCATGAAAAAAGTGCGACGGGCAGCAGCTATCAGCAAAATAGTGGAGGGTGAAGGGTCACCGTTGACGGCGTAGTCCTGAACGTAGGCGTGCATTTCTTCAGGTGTATAGCCGATTTCCCGCAGGAGTTTCACTTCTGCCGGTAGAAAAAAAGCCACGGGAGATGTCTGCGGACGCTCATGATAACGGGCCACAGCATCACGAAGAAGTGTCATAAAGCCATCATTCCATTCCATAGCTTTCATTATAGGAAAATCATTTGTGCGTGGCAAGTATAAATCATGTCTTTGCATGTTATAATTAAAATGGGTTTCCGGATATACATGGAGACGCTGAAATTAAGATAAAGCCGAGTCACCCTAAGATGACCCGGCTTTATTGTCTATAAGAAGGAAGTGTTATAGTGTTTTACTTGCGGCGGTTGCGTCTGGGCTGCTCCGTCTTAGTGGGAGCCGGGGCGGCAGTGCCCTTGGGGTACCAGATGGAGTTGTCTCCGGTGACCACCACGAAGCCTTGCTCAAGCAGCCAAATCATGTCGGCCGCGTAGGGGGCATATGCCTCTGAGGCGACCTTGCGGCTCTCTTCATCAGTGCCGGCAGGTACGCCGGAAAGCTCAGCAAACATCGCCTCCACTTTCTCGCCTGAGTGTTCCTTGCTCCAGTTTACGATAGCCATCATGCGGTCAGCAAGCACGGTGTCTGCCGGGATGGTGCGCACGCGGCTGGGACCGGTGAAGTGGTTGCCCTGCCACTTGTAGATGGGCATGTGGTGGCGGGCAAGGCCGTGGCAGAGGTTCGGGATGAGCATTTGCGGGGAGCGGCGAGTCTTATCCGAAAGGATGGCCAGATGTGCAGCCAGACCGGGAGAAAGCAGCTTGCGGGGCGTGGAGCCGTTCACGAAGACTTTATCCACGGTTTCATAGACTTTTCCATAATGGTTAGCCGTGAAATCTGCTTCCACAGCACGGGTATCCTCAAGGATTACTTCCTCAGCGCCTTCACGGGTGGGCTTCCATACGGTCTTCTTGCCGGCAGCGGCAAGCCATGCCTGTACAGCCTCCTCGTCCTTGCTCAGAGAGATGCGGCTCTTGAACGCGTCCAGCGGCATGTTGGCATACTTGGAGCGGTACAGGTTCATGAGGGCAGCCTGATAACCATGCCAGTTTACCGGACCGATGACTTCGCCGCCCATGCTGCATGTAGCCACGGCGGTGAAGGTGCCCTTCGGGGCTTCTGTCTCAATCTCCGTGGCTGTATACAGCTCGCTGAACCAAGGGGCGTTCCACAGGTATGCAACGGCTTCAGCCTCTGTCAGCCAGCAGGCGCCATCACCCTTGGTGGAGTGGATGAGCATGGGCGCATTCTCCAGCTTCATGAATACAAGGTCATAGCGATCCTTGCCGGCCATCACAACGCGGGACAAATCCAGCAGCGGCATGGCGCGCTTCTGACGGGCGATTTCTTTGCTGAAAATATCAAGAATAGAATTAGTGGGACGCAATTCTACACGGAAGCCATCAGCCGGCTGCGGCAGTTCCCTGCGAGGAGCCTCATCTCGGGAGGGGCGCCTGTCTCGCCCACCGGGGCGGGGACCCCCCTTGCGGGGACCGCGCTCATCGCGTGCGGCGGCATCATCCCTGCGGGGGCGGGAATCTCTGCGGTCAGTATTGGGCCGGCGGGGACCACCACGGCGCTCGGTGCGCTCAGAGGTGTTAGTCCGCGGCAGGGACGGTGCAGTATCGGCACCCGGCTTAGCCCAGGCAGGACCAAACTGGAAACCGGTCAGCTCGGAAAGGTCAAAGGGCGTGTTGCCCCCCTGTGTGCTGTTTTCCATATAGATTGAGTCAGTAAAAATAATCTTTAACTGTCCCTAGAGTACCGCTAAAACCGCTTGAATGCAATCTTTTTTTTGCATGATATATGCGAAAAAACGCTCTTTTCGGCCGGAACAGCGGCTCTGCGGGGCATTAGGCGGGATTTTCCTCAGTAAATTCAACTCCGACGAGGCAGATATCATCATCCTGTTCGGGGAATTGAGTAAAGCTGTGCATGCCGGCGAGTGCGAAGTCCAGCATTTCCTTTATGTTTTCGGGGCGGTTGCGCTCCAGTAGCTCCATGACGCGCACGGCTCCCATTTCATCACCTGCGCTGTTACGGGCTTCCGGCAATCCATCCGTAAAGAGCATGAGTTTCATGCCGGGCTCCAGCGTAATATCACTCTCGCGGAAGGGGGCGTTTTCCAGCAGTCCGAGTGCAGGGGAGCGGCGCATGAGCGGCTGGAATGCTTTGCCTTCGGCACTCATAATGATGGGAACGGGGTGGCCGGCTGTTGTGATGGTGAGGCGCTTTTTCTGCAAGTCGAAGTAGACGTAGCAGGCTGTGGTGAACATGGTAAGGTTCGCCTTGTCAAAGATTCTCCAGAGCTGGCGGTTCAGGTTTGAGAGGAATAGACCGGGGGTATTTGCGAGGCTGACGAACTGCTCCAGAAGTCCGCGTAGCATGGAGGCGATAAGGGCGGCCTGTACGCCATGCCCCATTACGTCACATATCAGCATACCCACGCCGGTATCACCCACAGGGAATACCTCAAAGCAGTCACCCGCCACTCCTGCACATGGGCTGTATATGTGGTGGAAGTGAGCGAAGCGCCGTGTGCCTGTCTCTTCATTCTTCCATTCGCGGGAGGGAATGCGCTGAGACTGGAGGGCGAACTGAATTTCCCTAGCGAGCTTGATTTCTTTTTCTAGCGCGCGGTTACGCTGGTCGAGCTGTTCGGCCATACGGCGGTAGCGCTGCTGCGTTTCTACGAGTTCTGTGACGTCCGAGGAAATACCAACGATGCCCTTGATAGAACCATCCGCAGCGTACCAAGGGAACTTGGAAAGCCTGCACCATGAGCTGTGCCCACCTTTCCAGCTTTCTTTGTGGATGCGGTTGGTGATGGGCTTGCCGGTGCGCATGATTTCGAGCTCCTCCTGACGGGCGATTTCGGTGGTGTCATCAGAGAAGAAGTGTGTATCCTTGCAACCGATGAGGTCAGACGGGGTGCGCACTCCCATTTTTCTGGCGGTGGCCTCATTTGCCATCACGAAGCGGGATTCTCGGTTCTTATAGTAGATATTGTCCGGCAGGTAGTTAATGAGGTTGCGGAATAAATCTCGGTCCTCCATGGCGTGAAGGTCCGCCATTTTTCTGCGGGTGATGTCCACCCAGACGCCTACGAGCTGAACAGTCTTTTTATCCCGGCCTCGCTCAGCAAGACCGTTCACGCGAATCCAGCGCCAGCCGCGGGAGCGCAGGTTCAGCAGGCGTACCTCCACACGAAGCGGGGAGCTGGTGGGGCGGTCCAAATAGCGCTGAACGGCGTTGATGAAGTGCTGGCGGTCTTCCTCATGAATGGTGAGCTCTGGGGATGTAAAGATATTGGGGGCAAGCTCACGGAAGGGAAGCCCCATCATGCGCAGGCATTGCTCAGTGTAGTAAATCTCCCCGCTGGGGATATCCCAGCAGTATACGCCTTCTTCTGCAGCACGGAGCGCCCGGCGAACCAACCCCCAGTTAAATACATCGGGCACGGAGGAACGCTGAGGCTTGTTGTCAGAATCGCGGCTCATCGCTTATATTTTTTACGCCTCCGTGCGCCATATTGCAAGCACAAACTTACGAAACAAAAGAAAAAATGGGTTCGAGGCTTGAGAAAAGTGCCGTTCGGGTTCTGTAAGCCAGATTCTGTCCACCCTTGCGGGCTGTGTGGTCATTTTTCTTACGGGGGTGAACCCGTACCCGGCGTTTATAGCCGGGTGCAACTATTACCCGGGGATACAGCGGGCAGGCGACCCTTCCCCTGTTTGTCTTGCATCGCGCGGGGTTTACCGTGCCTCCGTTGTTACCTTCGGAGCGGTGGGCTCTTACCCCACCTTTTCACCCTTACCCTTGCGGGCGGTTTGTTTTCTGTGGCACTTTCCGTCCTCCCGGCCTTGTCTCCGGGAGTCTCCCCCTTTCAGAGGACACGCTGCCTTGTGATGTCCGGACTTTCCTCTATGCAGCAAGGCTGCACAGCGACCACCCGAACCCGAACGGCGCAGCTAATCTACAACTTGAGAGGCAGTTTTGCAAGCGTAAAATGTGTTCCTGCTTGCAATTCTGTTTAATCGAGAGTATAGTATGCCCCGTACATGAAGCGAAAAAAGGTAGTCATTCTCGGTTCTACGGGCAGCATCGGCACTAGTGCGCTGAAAGTGGCGCGTGATATTCCGGAGCGCATGGAAGTGGTGGGGCTTGCGGCCCACAGCAGTGTGGAAACGCTTGCTGCTCAGGCTATGGAGTTCGGCGTGAAGGATGTCTGCATATATGATTCCACCCGCGCTGCTGAGCTGCAGCGCTTGCTTCCTGCTGGTACTCGTGTCTATACCGGTTTGGATGGGCTCTGTGAACTTGCTACGCTGGCAGGTTCTGATATGGTGCTGGTTTCTATTATTGGCACAGCTGGGTTGAAACCCACGCTGCAGGCTATTGAGGCTAGGAAGGATTTGGCCATAGCCTCTAAGGAGATTCTGGTGATGGCCGGTGAAGTGGTGATGAACCGTGCTGCCGCCAAGGGGATTAATGTGCTGCCTGTGGATAGTGAGCACAACGCTATTTTCCAGTGCCTTCAGGGGCATAAAGGTGGAGCTGAGCAGGTGAGCCGCCTCATACTTACTGCTAGCGGTGGCCCCTTCCGTACCACGCCGAAGGAACAGCTCGCTTTCGTTACTCTGGAGCAAGCCCTTAATCATCCCACATGGAAAATGGGTCGTAAGATTACCATAGACTCCGCTACGCTTTTCAATAAGGGCCTAGAAATGATTGAGGCCCGCTGGCTGTTCGGCATTCCCATGGAGAGGGTAGATGTTATCGTGCACCCGCAGAGTATCGTGCATTCTCTCGTGGAGTATCAGGATGGTTCTATCCTTGCTCAGCTGAGCAGCAGTGATATGTGTTTCCCCATTCAGTACGCCGTCACTTGGCCGGATAGAACGCTTAATAGCTTGAAGAAGCTCGACCTTGCGCAGATTGCTTCCCTGAAGTTTGAGGCTCCCCGCTGGGATGATTTCCCTGCGCTGAATCTGGCTCGTCAATCCGGTCTGGTGGGCGGCACCATGCCGGCCATGTTCAACGCAGCCAATGAGGTGGCTGTTCAGGCTTTCGTGGATGGTAAGCTTGGTTTCTCCGGTATCTGGGAGACAGTGGAGAAGGTGCTTTCCAATGCTTCACCCCGTGATTACCGGGGGCAGCTTGAGATGATTCTGGAGGATGACGCTTGGGCCAGAGAGGAAGCTTTGCGTGTTATTTCCGCCTGAACTTGCCACTCCATTTGAGGGATGTCTGATAAAGCGACTGCAAGTGCCCCGCGAATCCATTCAGTTGATGCTGTGAGAGCCGTGGCTCTTTTCGGTATTCTGATGGCACACGCTCGTAATTTCTTCAATGTACATCAGGACTTTGTGCCGGATGGCATGCTGGATGGCATACTGGGTTACCTGTACGTGAACCTCTTTGTGGAACGCTTCTTCCTGATATTCTCCTTTCTTTTTGGCCTGAGTTTCTTCCTGCAGATGGATCGCTCCATGGCCAAGGGGCTGGACTTCCGCGGGCGTTTCTGTTGGCGCTTGACTCTGCTGGCGGGCTTTGCGCTTTTTCACAGTTGGTTCTATCTGGGGGATATTTTGCTTACCTTTGCTATCACCGGTTTTATTCCAGTGCTGCTCTGGCGCTGCCCCACGAAAGTATTGGTGGGACTGTGCGGAATATGCCTGCTGCAGCCGTTGGCACTTTATCACAATATCATCGGCACGCCTGATGCTCTCAGACAGTGGTATGATGGCATCCGTGAAACTTATCATCTGACATGGGCTCCGCCTGCTCAGACGTCTTCATTCACAGAGATGGGGGTCTGGAATATCACGACGGGAATCTGGCACAGCTTGCTGTTTGTGTTGTACAGTTACCGTATTTGGGCACTGGTGGGGATGTTTTTGCTGGGTATGATTGCTGGGCGGCTTCGCGTGTTTGAAGGGAAGGTTAGCTGTACTCGCCTGATGATATATGCCGGCGGCGCGTGGCTGCTGGTGAAGATTCTTGCCGGCTGCATGGCTGAGGTGAAGTACTGGAGCATCATAGAGCCCTCTCTCTTTGTGCTGTGGTTTGTTCCGCTGTTGGCACAGCTGCTGAACCGCCCCGGTGCGCAGTGGATTTCCGCCCCCCTTGGTAAACTGGGGCGCTGTACGCTTACCTGTTACATTACACAGAATATCATCATGGTGTGGTTGCTTTGTGGCTACGGTGCCGGATTGAGTTGCTCATTCAGCGTAACCGGTATTCTTGCGGCTGCATTTGTGCTGTATCTTCTTCAGCTGCTTGCGTGTAACATTTGGTTGCACTTCTTCCGTTATGGCCCGTTTGAAGGGCTGTGGCGTTATCTTACCCGTTTGGGGATGAAGAAACCGGCTCCGAAAGAAGTCAAATAATTAGGAAAACGGTGCCGCAAAATATGCTTGCGCGCGTGGAGGCTCACATATATAATGAGCACCATGAAGCGTTTGTTTATTCTTTCTGTGGCGTTTGCCTGCTCTCTGGGGAGTGTTAGCCTTGCAACTGCACAGTCGGCTGCTCCTGCGTCTGCTCAGAGCACCGAGGCTCGTCTGGCTACTGTTCTGCAGACGATGGTGCGGAATAACAGTGATGATTTTTATGATGCTGCGGCCTTGGTGTATGACGCCTCCGGCAATATGCTGAGCTTTGTGACCATGATGACCGCTGCTGCTGAGCAGGGGAATCCTGCTGCTCAGCTCTGGCTGGCTAGGTATCTGCGAATGACGGCCGCTACGGAGCCCGCCGGTATGAGCCGCGCCAGAACTCTGCTGGAGCAGGCCGCCAAGAAGAAGTATGTGCCCGCTATGGTGGAGTATGCCGGCCTAGTGTACGAGCAGGCTTCCTCTGAGCAAGAGGCTCGCCCGGGGCGTCAGGTGCTTATGGATGCCTGCCGTGCAGGCAGTGCTAAGGCTCGTGCTTTGTATTTGATGGTATCCGGCCGCATGCAGAACGCCAGTTTGACTGCACCTGAGGTGGCTTCTGAGCTCCGCCGCAAGAATTTCTATCTGGAAGAGATGATTGCTTCTGCTCAGCAGGAGCCGTCTTCTTTCGTGATGTGGATGGAACGTGCTTCTGAGCACGGTAGCTCTTTTGCTCCCTACGCGCTCTGCCGCTATGTATCGGCTGATAAGGTGGATGCTTGCCTGAAGCTGGCCGCAGAACGTCACTTGCCCGCAGCCTTGGGGCACATGGGAACCGGAATTGTGCGCACGGAAGCCGCCCGAATGGAGCAGTATGATGCTCAGAAGGCTGCTGAGGGGCTGCGTATGCTTCATATAGCAGCCATGCTTTGTGAGCCGGCTGCGGTTTCCTCCCTCGCTTCATTCCTTGCGGAAGGGTATGGCGCCACCATGAACAAGGAGCTGGTGCACGGCTTGTTCCTTCTGGCGCATCGCTGCGGTGATCCGAATGGTACTGCCGGTTTGGGCTATTGTCTGGTGCTGGGGGCCGGTTGTTCTCAGGATGTGCCTAAAGGACTGGAATATCTTGCAACGGCTCGCTCTAATGGTTCTCAGTGGGTAAATCAGGCTTTGGCCAGTATTTATTACAATGGTGATGGTGTGCCGGCTGATTTGAATAAGGCTATTAATGCTCTGACTGAGGATTATGCCAATGGTTCTCGCCATGCTTATGTGGTGATGGCCGCCATTACTGCTATGGGGAACTCTTCAACTGCCGGTGATGAGCGTCGTGCTCGCCTGTTCCTGAATATGGCTATTTCTGATGGCAATCTCCAAGCTGAACCCTTCTATGATTTTATTGTTCAGCGTGGGAAGTGGCGTTTCCTTGAGGAGTTAGCTGAGTAAGCACGGAAAATAGTTTCTGAATGTCTGTCCGGGGAGCTTCTGCTCCCCGTTTTATTTTGTGAGTTACTTAAAACTCTAAAAAAATACGGGATTTTCCGTCACATCTGTCACTTTATGCTGGAAAGCGCAGAAGTAACGTGGTAGAGTAGGAACGATAACATGAGTGAAACATACATTTACGATAACATAAACCAGTATCTGGAAGTAGCCCGGACAGAATACAGCCCCGCTCTGTATCTTGGTGTGGGCCTTCAGCCGTATTGGATGAAAGCCGGTGCCTATGAACCTATGGCAGATGACGCTCCCGCTCTGAGTGAGGAGGGTACCGTCTCTATCATGAACAGCTGCACCACAGAAGAACAGCGTGCTATTCTGGAGACAGAGGGTATCGTGGATTTCATCGCGGAATCTCCCTCCGGCAAGTATCATGCTTATATTTATAAGCAGGAGGTGGGCTACCTTATCATTATTCTCATGCTGAATGTGGATAGCTTCCTTAAGCTGGGTATTGATGCTAAGTGCTCAGACCTCCACCTGCCGGCATCCTGTCCTCCTAGCTGGCGCCGCTTTGGTAATCTGCAGCCTATGTGGGAAGGTGCTCCCAACCTCACCCGTGAGGATGCTGAGGCCCTTGTGGACAGCTTCCTGACGGAGAAGGAATGGGCCCGACTGAAGGAAAAGGGTGATGTGGACTTCGCATATCAGAATCCGCTGGGCCGTTATCGTTCCTCCGTGGTGGATCAGCGCCTCGGTTACTCAATTTGCTTCCGTATCATTAACAGCAAGCTGCTCACCATGCAGGATATCAACCTGCCTGAAGAATACGTGGTGCCGCTTACCCGCTTTACCAACGGTCTCATTCTCGTGACCGGTTCCGTGGGTTCCGGTAAATCCACCACGTTGGCAGCCATTATTGACTTCATCAACAAGGACCGCCACGACCACATTATTACGCTGGAGGACCCCATTGAGGCTATTTTCGAGCCCATTGGCTGTCAGGTGAACCAGCGTGAGGTGCACAAGCACACGGAATCTTTCGGCCGTGCTCTCCGTGGTGCACTTCGTCAGGACCCGGATGTTATCATGGTGGGTGAAATGCGTAACCTTGAGACAATCTCTCTGGCCTTGTCCGCTGCTGAAACCGGTCACCTTGTGCTGGGTACGCTGCACACCGGTTCCGCTGCCCGTACGATTGACCGAGTGCTGGACGCTTTCCCCGTGGATGAGCGTGAGCACATCCGAATCATGGTGTCTGAGTCTCTCCGTGGTGTAATCTCCCAGCAGCTGGTGCCCAAGAAGGATGGCTCTGGCCGTGTGATGGCCCTGGAAATGCTCGTGAATACATCCGCTATTGCCAACTGTATTCGTGAAGGTAAGACATTCATGATTCCCGGTCTTATCCAGACCGGTAAGGCTCAGGGTATGCGCCTCATGGATGACTCCTTGCAGGAGCTTTACCTTAAGGGCATCATCAGTGCCGAGGAATGCACCACTCGCGCTACGGATAAGACCATGATGGACAAGTTCCTCAAGGACCACCCCGAGCCTCCCGCAGCACAATAAACCACCAGCCCCCTTATACACGACATGAAAAATCGCATTGATACATACTTTACCGCTCTTGTCGAGAACGGTGGTTCAGACTTGCACCTTTCCGAAGGTCAGCCGCCGAAAATGCGCGTGCATGGCGACATCGTGGCCATCGAGGAGAAGATTCTTACGCACGAGGACATGATTGAGCTCATGGAGCCCATTTGCCCGCCCAGACTCTGGAAGGAGTACACTGAGGGCGGTGACGCGGACTTTGCTTACGAAATGGATGCCACCTCACGTTTCCGTTGTAACTTCCTGAAGCAGCAGAGAGGCTATGGCTGTGTGTTCCGTCTCATTCCCACCAAGATTCTCACCCTGGAGCAGCTCAATGTGCCCGAGCAGATCAAGCGCTTCGGCGAGATGCGCTCCGGCCTGGTGCTGGTGACCGGCCCCACCGGTTCCGGTAAGTCCACCACGCTGGCCGCTCTCATCGACTACATCAACACGAACTTTGCCCGCCACATCATCACCGTGGAGGAACCCATCGAATTCGTGCATCCCAGCAAGAAGAGCATCATCACCCAGCGCGAAGTGCCGAACAACTGTCCCACTTTCGCCGATGGCCTGCGCGCTTCTCTGCGCGAGGACGCCGATATCGTGCTGGTGGGCGAAATGCGCGACCTGGAGACCATCTCCCTGGCCCTCACCGCGGCAGAGACCGGTCTGCTCGTGTTCGGTACGCTGCACACCAACAACGCCCGCAAGACGGTGGACCGTATCATCGACGTGTTTCCGGCCGAGCAGCAGCCCCAGGCCCGTACCATGCTGGCTGGCTCGCTCCGCGGCGTGGTGGCCCAGCTGCTCATGAAGCGCTGCGATAAGCCCGGCCGCGTGGCGGTGAACGAAATCCTCTTTGCCACTCCCGCCGTGAGCGCCATTATCCGCGAAGGTGCCACCCAGAAACTGGCCGATGTCATCACCGGCGGCAAGGGCCTGGGCATGCAGTTCATGGACGACGCCATCTGGCAGAAGCTGCAGCAGGGACTCGTCTCTGCCGAGGAAGCCTACATGAAGGCTATCGATAAGGCCCGCTTCAAGAACTTCCTGCCCAAGGAACTTCAGAATATGGCCAACGCCGGCGGCGCTTAAGCCTATCCCACAAATCTATACGCAAAGCGGGCATGGAGAAGTGTGTTTCTCCATGCCCACTTTCTGTTGGGGGCGCTTTCAGCGTGTTTTACGCAGACTGGCAGGCAGAATGCGGAGCTGGTCGCGGTATTTTGCCACGGTGCGGCGGGCGATGTGAATGCCCTCTGCTGCAAGCAGGCCCTCCAGCCGGGCATCGGAGAGCGGCTTGCGCGAGTCTTCGGCGGCTATCAGCTCGCGGATGCGGGCCTGCACGGCTTCCGGCGAAAGCGAATCGCCCAGGTCGGTGGTGAAAAGGTGGCGCAGCTCAAAAACGCCCCAGGAGCATTTCAGGTACTTGCCATTCACCGCGCGGGAGATGGTGGAAACGTGCAGGCCGGTGGCATCGGCCACTTGTTCCATGCGCAGGGGGACCAGCGCAGCGGGGCCATGCAGGAAAAACGCCCGCTGGCGCTGCACGATTTCCTGCGCCACTCTGAGAATGGTCTCCTGCCGCTGGGCAATGGCCTTGATGAGCTCGCGCCCCTCACTGAAACAGCGGGAGAGGTAGCGGCGCACCTCCGGTTTGTCGGCCTGTTCGGCCATCATTTCACGGTACTCGGCAGAGAGGGTCAGGCGCGGAATGTTGGCGTGGGTCAGGCTCACCTCCAGATTGTCGCCCTTGCGGGTGACGAGCACATCCGGTTCCATTACGCTGTTGTCCTCGCGGTCAAAAGCGGCACCGGGGTTAGGATTCAGCTGGGCGATGCGGCGGGCTGCCCCGGCCACGGCCGGTTCACTTTCCCCCAGTTCGCGGGCGGCATCTGCATAGCGGTGCTGCACCAGCTGCGGCCAGAAATCCTGCAGCAGCTGCATGGCCAGCGAGGCTTCCTCACCCTCGCGGCGCAGTTGCAGCATGAGACTCTCGCGCAAATCGATGGCGCCCACCCCGGCGGGGTCGAGATCCTGCACGGCCTGCAGTGCTTTGCTCAGCAGGGGCGGGCTCCAGCCATGCTGCCGGGCAATGTCGGCGGGCGCTTCGCTGAAATAGCCGCGCGTGTCCAGCTGCTGCACCAGCTGCAGCGCGGCCTCTTCCACCTTGGCGGGCAGGGCGCTGCGGCGAATC
>JAZQGN010000038.1:0-14200 GCA_045540095.1 Akkermansia sp. | reverse complement strand
AGAATGCCTTTCTTTGCCGTAAAGCTCCATATCATCCCATGTTTCGACCCCGGAAAGAACAGCGAGGACAGCAATAGTTAATATATCAACAAGCTTATGTTTAAGGTTAAAACCGTCCCTGAAATCACTTACTTGCGACATGTGTTTAATAAGATTATACATGCGCATATTATTATACTATACAATAATCGGAAAAGGAAGCTTAATATATCATATATACAATCATTACACAATTAAACAATGTCATATTATATCAGTTCAATATTATTGATATATAATATAAATTTTATGACATGATGAAGTGTCATATTCACCAATGCGTTTGCCCTGAATAGAAAACGCAGCAGCATTGACATTCAGGATTGGTATATGGTAAAATAACGGCAGCATGAAAATATCCCCTTCAAAGAAAGGTTTTCCCTCATATCCGGTGCTGATGAAGACACTCGGCCTCGCGGCAGCGGCGGCTTCTCTGGTGTCCTGTGATAAGGCAGAGCGCAAGCGACAGCTTGGTGGCCTTGTGGAAAACCCGCAGGTGCCCGTCCAGAATCGACCGGTGACCAGGCTGCCCGGTGCACCGCTACCTCCCTCAGTGCCACAAGAAAATGCTCGGCATGCGCGCTCAGTGACCACGCTGCCCGGCGAACCTCCAGCCCCCTCACAACCGGAACGCCCGCCCCAAGCCACAGCCGGCGAGATTGCACCCGAGAGAACCGACGCGCTTAGCCCTGAAGAAGAGCCGCTTCAGCTGGGTGGGGACGTTCCTTACGTACCCGAAAATAACGAAGACGACAAATGAACATTTCACCGGAAAATAAACACGAGGCAAAGTACCCAAGAATGCTGACCGCAGCCATTGTGACTGCGGCCGCAGCAGCAGTAGCCTCCTGTCAGCAGCAACAGCAGCAGCAACGTCCAACATTGTCGGGTGTCCCTATGCCGCCCATGCAGCAGGAATCCACCGAAGTTCCGGCAAATAGATAAGCCATGGCAGATTCCGTATACAGCCGCATGGCAGAAACAACAGGCAGCTATGATGTATCGCTGCGCCCACCGGCTTTCAGTGAGTTCTGCGGTCAGGATAAAGTGAAAGAGCGTCTGCTTCTCATGGTGGAGGCCGCTCGTATGCGTGGTGATGTGCTGGACCACGTTCTACTCAGCGGCCCGCCCGGACTGGGCAAGACCACGCTGGCCAACATCATTGCGAATGCCGTGGGGCGCCGCCTGCATACCACATCCGGCCCACAAATAGACAAGGCCGGAGACCTCGCCGGCATTCTCACGAATGTGGAGAAAGGTGACGTGCTCTTCATTGATGAGATTCACCGCCTGCACCCCGCCATTGAGGAATATCTTTATCCCGCCATGGAGGATTTCCGGCTGGATATCATCATTGATCAGGGGCCGAATGCCCGCTCCATCCAGCTGAATCTTCCCAAGTTTACCCTCGTGGGTGCCACCACACGCGCCGGCATGCTCACCGGCCCGTTGCGCTCGCGCTTCGGCCTCATTAACCGCTTGGATTACTACTCCGCCGATGAGTTGTGCCAGATTCTCCACCGCTCAGCCGGCCTGCTGGACATTGATTTGAAACAAGGTGGTGCACTTTCCATCGCGCGGCGTTCTCGCGGCACACCTCGTGTGGCGAATGCCCTGCTGCGCTGGGTGCGAGACTACGCACAAGTGAAGAGTGATGGCTGCATCACGGATGCCGTGGCAGAAGCCGCACTCGGCATGATTGACATTGATGAGGATGGACTGGATGAAATGGACAAGCGCCTGCTCGAAACGATGATTTACAAGTTCGGAGGCGGCCCCGTGGGCTTGGCTTCTCTTGCGGTAGCCGTGGGTGAGGATGAAAGCACCATCGAAGACGTCCACGAGCCATTCCTCATCATGCAGGGTTACATCAAACGCACGCCCCGCGGACGTGAGGCGCTGCCTGCAGCCTACGCTAAAATTGGCGCCACGCCCACCCGCGCACAGGGTGAGCTTCCTCTTTAATCCCCCTTACCTTACCATGAATATGAAGAATCTTTTTCTTGCCGTCCTCGGCGGCATCACCCTGCTCTGCAGCTCCTGCGTACAGCAGCAAATGCAGCAGATAGCCTATAACTCCAAAGTGGTCGTGCTGGATATCGGCCACTACTTCGAGCCCACCCGGGGCGGTCAGGGAGCCCGGACACCGGACGCCCGCCATGGCGGCATCATCGAGGAAACTGAATTCTGGTATCGCTATGCAGGTGAGGTCAAGAAAATAATCGAGGCCGCTGGTTATACCTGCCTCATCTGCAACCGCGGTGACATGCCACGCGATGCCCGCCTCGCGGAAGCCGCTCGCCGCGCCGGAGTACATCACGTGAAGAGCCCTCAGCCCACAGCTATCTATCGCTCCACACACCACCCGCACCGCATAGCTGTGGGCATGCTCAGTACCAACTACGCGCTGGATCAGCAGCCGGGGGCTGTCGTCTATCTCCATCATAATAGCAACTCCGAAACATGGCGCGTGTTCAATAAAGGCGCCTTCTACTGCAATGAAAGAGGCGTGCGCTTGGCGCAGACCATGGCTCAGGTCATGAGCCGGGATATTCTGGATAACCCGAATAACGGCATGCCGAATCACGGCGTTCCCTGCGGTGTAGTGCTGCGCACGGATGGCCGCCGCGGCGGCGGTGACTGGCTGAACGCATGCAATGAATCTTTCGTCCCCGCCGTCATCACCGAAGTGGCGTTCCTCTCCAACCCGGAGCACGCCCGCTATCTTTCCTCCCACGAGAACGCCGTTAAGTTCGCTCAGGCCATCGGCCGTGGTGTCGTGGAATATATGAACGCACGCTAACCTACTCTTCTTCTCATGGCTCTCTCCCTTCTGCCCACATTCAGCGCCTATACCTCCGTTGTATACCTGAACAACAACAAGCCTCTTTTTGATGTTCTTCATCTTCAAAGCGATACGAAGCTTGAAAACATCAAGCTTACCGTAAGCTATTTTCCGGACTACGTAGAGCCCCAAGAGTTTCCCATTCCGGAACTCTACCCGGCAGAGCCTCTTTGCATAAAATCCAACAAACCGGACTATGACCTCTCTCGCATAATGGCCATTACGGAGGAGGAACCGGGGCAAATGACATTTACCCTTACCTGTAACGGCGAAGTACTACACAAACAAAGCTTCAACTTCATCTGGCTGCCGAGTAATGCTTGGGTAACGGACAAATACTGTGCACACCCGGAGCTACTGGCCGCCCTCGTTCAACCGAATGACCCTGCCGTGGACCGTATCCTGCATAATGCAGGCAAATTGTTGGCAGAAGATGGTAAAAGCCCCTCGTGGTCTGGATACACGAAAGACGCCAACGATATTATTAACAAGCTGAAAGCTATTTGGGCCGTCCTGAAAAGTTATAACATCAATTACGCCCTGCCGCCCGAAAGTAATATCGATATAGTAAATGGAATTAGGCAAAAAATCCGCACACCCTCTCAGATTATTCAGGGCGGCTGCGCCACGTGTCTGGATTCCACCATGCTGATGGCAGCCGTCATGGGGCAAGCCCAATTCAATCCCATTGTCATCATCGTTGATGGGCACGCTTTCATCGGCGTCATGCATGAGAATGAAACTCTCTCCAAGCCCGTTACCAGCAGTATTTCTCAGCTTCAGTATCTCGCCGAACAGAATAAACTTATTCTACTGGAAACAACGGCACTCACGCGTGGCAAGGATATAAGCTTTGAAGAAGCATGTGAGATTGGCAAAAACAATCTCAAAGGAATGCCGTTGCACTATGCTTTGGACATCAGGCAGATTTGGAATATAGGAATCAAATCTCTGCAGCAGCATACAGAGCACGAAGATATCCCCCCGGCCATTGATGACCAGACGGCAGAACCTCAGAAACCAGAGTTTCTGCCGGAAAAAACGGCTGAAGAATTAGAAGAGGAGCAATCTCTCGTCACAGCTCGCAAACGTACACGCATGGAGAACTGGCAGCTTAAGCTGCTGGATTTATCCATGAGGAATAACCTGCTGAACAGCAAAACAGACAAAGCTCAGCTGAAACTTATACTGGACAATCCTGCAAAGTTGGAGGATGAGCTTGCTCACGGCAAAAGCTTCCATCTTAAAGGCATAGAGCCAATCATGCCACTTAAAGAGGCTATCAAACAGGATAATCAGGAAGAAATTAATCGGATTATTCATGAGCAGGTTACAACGGCCTACAATAAAGGCACACTTATAGCACTGCCCCACAATAATAACATTGACGGCAATGATTTAGAGAAAAAGATTTACAAGCTCTACCTCGCAGCCCGTAAGGATATGGAAGAAAGCGGCTATAACACGCTTTACATAGCCTGCGGTTTCCTGAAGTGGGTACGCAGGGACAAAGGAAAGCAGACGCTAATGGCCCCCCTTCTTCTCATTCCTGTACGCCTGACGCGCAAGACAGTGAAGAGCGGCTTCCGCCTGCAGACCACGGACGAGGATCCGCGCATCAACCTCACCCTGCTGGAGCTACTCAAAACAGAATACAATATCCGCATACCGGAGCTGGAAGGAGAGTTACCTACGGACGCTTCCGGGCTGGACGTAGCGGGCATCTTCAACATCGTGCGCCGCGCCATCAAGGATTTTGATGGCTGGGAAGTCAGCGACCTCTGCACGCTGGGCATCTTCTCCTTTGCCAAATATCTGATGTGGAAGGACATGTGCGACCGCGAGGCCGAGTTAAAAGCGAATCCGATTGTAAGCCATCTGGCGGCGGATGAACGCGCCCCCTTCCCGGTTCAGGTAGGCTTCCCGCAGCCCTCCACGCTGGATAATGAGGCAAACGCGGCAGAGGTATACACACCCCTCTCCTCAGATTCCTCCCAGCTTTCCGCCATTCTGGCAGCAGGACGCGGGAAAAACTTCGTGCTTATCGGCCCTCCCGGTACAGGCAAGAGCCAAACCATCGCGAACATGATAGCCCACTGCCTCGGGCACGGCAAAACGGTGCTCTTCGTGGCAGAAAAATCCGCAGCTCTCACCGTGGTGTATAACCGTCTGAAACGCATCGGACTCGGAGACATCTGCCTGGAGTTGCACTCCAACAAGGCTGTCAAGAAGGACGTCATCGCCCAATTCAAAGCCTCGCTGGACGCGCTGGAGCAGCCGGAGAAAAAATCCACTTGGGCTCGCAGCGTCAGCAGCATGCTGCAGGTACGTTTTGGCCTCAATCTCATGCCGTGGGAACTACACCATCTCTATCCGGATGGGACCAGCCTGTATGAAGACATATGCTTGCTAGCAGAAGCACCGGAGATGCCTCAACTTCCGCCTCCTTCCGATAACATTCTTGCCATCAGCGCAGAAGAAAAGGCCGCCACAACGGAGCTCACGTATGAACTGTGCAATCACTTTGCCCCGGTAGCGCATCTCTTCCCCGGTGTAGCAGACGTCATCCGCGCCGCTCACTATTCCATGCAGTGGGAGGATGATTTAGCGGAGCTACTGCCCCGCTTCAGCCGCGCAGCAGAGCGCAGAGAGGCTGCCATGAAAGCGCTCATGAATGAGCTCAACCTGTCAGAGTATGAGTTTGCCGGCAAGCAAGCTCAGCTGATACGCCTCTTCATTCTTGCAGCCCGCACATACGGGCAGAATAACACACCGCTGCTTCCTTCTACAGCGGCCGATGCCATGAAGAGCCTGCAAGAGCTTGCACGGCAAGCCACGGAATACCGACTCTGCCGCGAAAACCTCTCATTGCCTTACCCGGAGAACTTAGAGGAAGAGCCCGATATTCCCCGCCTATATACCGAGTGGAGAGAGGCTCAATTCTCCAACTTCATCAGCAGATTCTTTACCAATCGCCGCATACGCAAAGCGCTGCAGATACTCGCTTTCAGCCGTAAAACGCCCGATGTCGGAACTGATTTAGAGCGTCTCATGACAATGCGCCGACTCAAGGAAACCAGTGAGATGAAGGACACCTCACTATCTCACTTCCGTAAAGGCACAAAAACCCAACAAGGCGATGTGGATGCAGCTCAGGCTATTGCTGATGAACTCAACACGATTCCCGATGTTCAGCCGCTCTGCTATAAGTACCTTACGGCAGAGGCTAATCCCTTTGCGCCTGGCTCAACCGCTGCCAGCCATATTACCACGCTGAAAACATGCGCTGAAGAATACGACAAGCTGGCATCTGAGCTGACCATACTTCTGGGGTGCTCCATCAGCCACTTTGAAAGCAACTCCAATGCCGCGCAGAAAGCAAATGAGCTACTGGCCATTCGCCGAGAATGGCGCCAAGTGGTGCTGTGGAATGAATGCGCGGCAAAAGCAGCTAATCCGATGACAAAGGCAGTCGTGGAAAAACTGAAGAGCCGAGAATTGACACCGGACAACGCGGAAGATGCCGTCAGCATTAACTTCTCGCGTAGCAGACTTCGCGCCGCCGTGGATGCAAGCAACACCCTCACCCGCTTCAGCGCGCCCACACACGAGCAGCAAATTACGGACTTCAGGAAGAAGGATGAAAAACTCCTCACATCCGCCGGCCTGCACCTGCAGAACCTACTGCGCACGCAAGCATTAGGCCATACTCATTACGCAAAAGAACTCGCAGAGCTGCAGCACGAAATCGGCAAACAGCGCGCACACAAGGCCATACGTAAACTGCTGTCGCTCACACCGAATGTCAGCCGCATGCTGAAGCCTTGTATGCTCATGAGCCCGCTCTCCGTGGCCCAGTATCTCACACCAGAGGACCAACCGTTTGATGTGGTCATTTTTGACGAGGCCTCCCAGATTCCCGTGTGGGACGCCATTGGCGCTATCGCCCGTGGTAAGAGTGCCGTCATAGTAGGTGACCCGCGCCAGATGCCGCCCACCAGCTTCTTCTCTCGCGGAAAGACCAGCGAAGGAGATGAAGAGGATGATGAAGTGGAGGTGGATTTAGAAAGCATTCTGGATGAATGCCTCGCCTGCGGTATCCCCCAGATGAACCTCACCTGGCACTACCGCAGTAAATCTGAAAGCCTTATCGCCTACTCGAACAGGAATTACTACGAGAACAAGCTCGTGACCTTCCCTGCCCCCGTGGCTAAAGATACCGCCCTGCAGTACCATTATGTGGAAGGCACCTACGAACGCGGTAGCAGCAAGCGATACAATAAGAAAGAGGCTAAAGCTCTGGTGGACAACGTTCTTGCCGTGCTTCGCAGCCCGGGCTTTGAGTACAATGAGATGACAAGCATCGGCATCGTAACCTTCAACACTCAGCAGCAGGCTCTCATACTCGACCTCTTTGAAAAGGCTCGCTCTGAGGATGACTCACTCGAGCCCTTCTTTGATGAAGAGAATCCTGAGGCTATTTTCGTGAAGAATCTGGAAAATGTTCAGGGTGACGAGCGCGGTGTCATCTACTTCTCCACCACCTACGGCCCGGATGAAAAAGGCAATATCTCCATGAACTTCGGCCCGCTGAACCAGACCGGCGGTGAGCGCCGCCTGAATGTGGCCATCACCCGTGCCCGTACCGGCATGCGCGTGTTCAGCTCCATGAAACCGGAGGATATTGATTTGAACCGCACCCGCGCACGCGGCGCTAAGGACTTGCGCGGATTCCTCGAGTGTGCCCGCATGGGTGCAAATGCCTACTTCAACAATACGACTGCTACAGGAAAAGCCGCAGAAAGCGGCCTGCAGCGCGCCATCTGCACCGCCCTTGCGCAGCGCGGCTGGAAATGTGTAAGCAATCTCGGTGTATCCGGATTCCGTGTGGATATCGCCATCGCCCATCCTCACCAGCCCGGCAACATGCTCGCCGGCATCGTGCTGGATGGTCCCGGATATGCCGGAGCCGCCACCGCGCGTGACCGCGACGTGCTGAGAGAAAGCGTCCTGCAATCTCTCGGCTGGAAGCTCTGCCACATATGGGCTCTGGACTGGTGGCGTGACCCGAAGGGTTATGCTGACACCATCCACGGTCAACTTAACAGCATCCTGAAAGCAGCAAAATAAATTGCTTTGAACCTATGGCATGCCGAGTTCTCACACTCTTTGCAGCAGCTGCCGGCATCCTTTCGGCAGCTGACTGCGCCTCATATTTCCCTCATTTCGGCCAGCTCAACGGCCGGGTGGAAATCCTCACCCGGTCAGATTTGAGGCATTACGATGATTATGGGCGTTATCTAGGGAAAACGGAGGCAGAATCCGGCAGAGACCTGCACTTCTACGATAACTACGGCAGAAGACTCGGCAGGGCAAGCTATGAACGCGGCGAACTTCGCTTCTATGACGATTACGGCCGCTACCTCGGTAAGATAGAGTTTGAACGCGGTGGTTCCGCCACCTACTATGATTCATACGGGCGCAGGCTTGGCAAGGCCGAGACGAATAATGACACCACGTGCTATTACGATGATTACGGCCGCCGACGTGGTAAATCAGAGCGTGAAAATGGCAGCATCACCTTTTATGATGACTATGGCCGCCGCTTAGGACGCTCAGAGCGAGACTGATTCCACGAACGCCCGAACCTCCTCCAGGCGCTTCATTGCCATCTGTCTGCCAATATCGTAGGCATTCTTCAGGCGCTCGGGCTTCTTTTCCACACGGCTTACCGGCAGCGGCGCTTCCGGGCGAATCACCAGCACCTCGCCGGATTTTTCGCGCTCTTCTATATACCGCAGCGTCTCATTGTATACCACATGGCGCTGCTCCATAGCACGCACGAGGTGCGGATATTTGCGGTACTTCATGCGCACGAAAAACAGCAGCCCGTTCTCCTTCTTTTCAAACATAGGCGGCTGTGTGAGAATAACGACATTGCGCTTGTAGCCAATGCTCTCAAAATAGCGCAGCGGAATGGAATCAGATATTCCCCCATCCAGCAGTTTGCGCCCTTCTATCTCCACCATCTGTGAAACAAGCGGCATGGAGGATGAGGCTCGAATCCAATCAAACCCGTGGTCTTCATAGCCGCCAAACTCATGGTAAACAGGCTCACCCGTCTCCACATCCGTAGCGACCAAATAAAAAGGCATAGGGTTCCGACTATAGGCGTCAAAATCAAAAGGATCATGCTTCACCGGCACCTCACCATAACAAAAATCCGTGCTGTATATATTACCATCACGCAGAAGCGCCCACAAGCCACAGTAGCGTTTATCGGCGCAAAAGCGCATGTTATACCGAACGGCGCGGCCTATCTGCTTAGTCTTATAGTTCACTCCGAAAGCAGCACCGGCGGACACCCCGATGGTGCCGTCAAAGCTTATCCCCTTCTCCATGAATACATCCAGTATGCCCGCTGTGAACATACCTCGCATAGCGCCACCCTCTAAAACTAAGCCCGTTTTCATGATGTGCGGGGAGTCTATCATAATTACACCTCCAAGGCAAGACGATAAAAACCTTGCCACCGAAGCAAGGACATGTTAGTATGGCAGCGTGAAATTATTCCTCATTCTTTACGCTATCATCCAACTTATCCTGAGCGCTTGTGTTCTTTCGCTCCTCACGCTCGGTGGCTGTGGCGTAGAGCATGTACCAGCCCTACAGTTGCATTACCCCCTGTGGGCGGTCATGAGCATCGCCGCGCTTTCTATCGGCGTCAAGAAAGCGAATGCCTACATCATCCTTATAGCCGGGGTGTTCATGTGGTACCCAACCGCACTCAGCTGGAGCGCCATTTGCAGCTGTCATGACAATGCGTGGCTACTCCCGCTTATCACCCTTGCAACAGCGTTACCTCTCATCCCCGCCTTTGTACAAACAACGCGGCAGAACACCACGGGAACGTTAGTGTTCTGCCTGCTGTACCTGACAGGCATGGTACCTGCCATTATGCTTTTACAGAGGAATCTTTAATCGCCAGTCTTCAGCACATTAATGAAGGCCTCCTGCGGAATATTCACGCGGCCAATGGACTTCATGCGCTTCTTACCTTCCTTCTGCTTTTCAAGCAGCTTGCGCTTGCGGGTAACGTCACCACCATAGCACTTGGCCGTCACGTTCTTACGCATAGCGGAAATACTCTCACGGGCGATAATCTTGCCGCCAATGCAGGCCTGAATGGCCACGGTGAAGAGCTGTCTTGGTATCACATCCTTGAGCTTCAGAGCAATCTCACGGCCCTGAGACTCAGCGCGCTCGCGGTGCACAATCATGGAGAAGGCATCCACAGGCTCACCGGCAATCATCATATCCATCTTCACGAGTTTTGCGGCCTGATAGCCGTCATACTCGTAGTCCATGGAGCCATAACCACGGGTGGTGGACTTGAGCTTATCATTGAAGTCCACAAGGATTTCAGCCATGGGAATACGGCAGGTAAGCATCACGCGTGTGTCATCAATTGTCTCGGTGTGCACCACCTCACCACGCTTCTCCATCACGATGCGCATGATATCGCCAATGTAATCAGCAGGAATCATCACGAACACCTTCACGATAGGCTCACGAATCTCCTGAATCTCCTGCGGGTCAGGCAGAATGCTGGGGTTGTCCACCAGCATCTCAGTTCCATCCGTCTTAGTTACTTCATAAATTACGGACGGATAAGTGGAGATAACGTCCATGTTGAACTCACGGCGCAGGCGTTCCTGAATAATCTCCATGTGCAGCAAGCCAAGGAAACCGCAGCGGAAGCCGAAGCCAAGAGCCACTGAGCTTTCACCCATGTATGTGAAAGCGGCATCATTAATCTGCAGCTTGGCCATAGCGGCCTTCAGAGCCTCATAATCAGAGGAATCCACCGGATAAATACCGGAGAACACCATGGGGCGAATCTCCTTGAAACCGGGCAGAGGTTCAGAACAGGGGTTAGACAGGTTGGTGTACGTATCACCAATCTTTACGTCAGCTGCGGACTTCATGTTCGCAATGATGTAGCCCACATCACCGGTCTCCAGCTGATCTGTGGCCTGCATCTTGGGAGTGAACACGCCCACCTCCTTTACTTCATAAGTCTCATCCGTGGCGAAAAGCTTCACCTTCATGCCGCGAGATACGGTACCGCTCACCATGCGCACGTACGACACCACGCCACGGTAGGAGTCATATACGGAGTCGAACACCAAGGCGCGCAGCTTATCGTCCTCAGCGGGCTTGGGAGAAGGAACGCGGCTCACAATGGCTTCCAAAACGTCCTCGATACCGATGCCAGCCTTGGCCGAGCACAGAATAGCCTCATCATGGGGAATGCACACCACGTCCTCAAGCTGCTTATAAACCTTGGGCAAGTTGGCGCTGGGGAGGTCAATCTTATTCACCACCGGCACAATTTCAAGCTGCTGGTCAAGGGCAAGGTGCATATTAGCAAGAGTCTGAGCCTCCACGCCCTGAGCAGCATCCACAATAAGCACAGCTCCATCACAAGCAGCAAGAGAGCGGCTCACTTCGTAGGAGAAGTCCACGTGGCCGGGAGTATCCAGCAGGTTAAGCTCATAGGTGTTACCATCCTTGGCCCTGTAACGCATGGTCACTGGGTGAGATTTAATGGTAATGCCCTTCTCTCGCTCCAAATCCATGGCATCCAGCAGCTGGTCCTGCTTGTCACGCTCGCCGATGGTATTCGTGAACTCCAGCAGACGATCCGAGAGAGTCGTCTTGCCGTGGTCAATGTGAGCAATAATAGAAAAGTTACGTTTGAAGCGGATATCCGTAGCCATGCGCGCGGGACTATACACTTTCTTTTTTCTTTTGTCAAGCCAAAAGAAACAGCTCAGCAGAAAAACGCAAGTAAAGGGCTCAGTCATACTGACGCGCTGTATGCTTGCACTTGCTCAGCACCCACATTATAATACGCCCCACGATGAAGGGATACCTCCATACAGCCATACTCCTGCTGCTCGTCTTATGTGGACTAGCGGTGGCAGCCGTACCGCGAAACTGCTCTCAGGCCATCATCGGCATAGCTGATAATTGGAACAGCTCGCACGTCACGCTTTCCCTTGTGGAGAAGAATACTCAGGGGCAATGGGTACGCGTGATGGGGCCATGGCGTGGGCGTCTCGGCCGTAATGGACTCGTATGGGGACTCGGCCTGCACAGTAATCCTTGGAGAGGCACAGTCAAACGCGAGGGCGACGGCCGCTCACCCGCAGGCGTCTTTGCCATAGGCGGACTCTGGGTAACAAACCGCCGCGCCGTACAACACCATCCGGGCATTCCATATGTGAAGGTGGGCCCGGAAGATCTCTGGGTAAGTGACCCCGCATACCCACACCTCTATAATCGCCATGTGCGCTTAGACCACCCTGCCCGCACCTCATGGGAGCTGCGTGAGCAGATGCGCCAGACGGATTACCCCCACAGCATTAAGCTGCTCATTTGCCACAATACGGACGAACCGAAAGTAGGCGCGGGGTCCTCCATCTTTTTCCATATCTGGCGCAGAGATGGCGCCGCTGCCACGGCAGGCTGCACCTCCATGGAAGAGCAGAATCTCCGTGCGATGATTGCCAGATTAAATCCGGCACGTTCGCCGGTCTACATTCTTCTTCCTCGTGAGGAATACGCACGAAGACGCAGTTCATGGAGGCTGCCCTGATTTTTCCTTGACAAGCAAACACTAATAGCGTAGAAGAATACACATATGAAACGATTCATTTCCATTCTTACGGCTGCAGTCATGCTGCTTACAGCCCTGCCGGCTAGCGCACAGATGGGACGTGTAGACTTCAACAACACCTCCCAAGGTGAGCAAAGCGTCAACTACAAGTTCTGGGTGTGCATCATCGGCTGCCCGAAAAAAGCTATCACCAGTGTACGCCTTGACACTGTGGCCTCTGTATCCAAGCACACATACAACGTGGGCACTCAAACCATCCGAGAAGTCACCGTTGACACTGCCGGAAATAACAGCATCCGCTTTTATTGCATGAATGTCAACAGCCATCAGGCCCGCATGCGTGAGCGTACACGCAATACTCGTAGCTTAGTGGAATCCCACACTGGAGCAGACAGCAGCTTCCCCACCAAATCATTCCCGGAAGGCACCTACAGCCATAATGTGGAATATCAGGTAGAGAAAACAGATGATCTCGACACAATCTACGATTCCATTATGACAGCTATCCTCAACAACAGAGGCTGCATTCTCAGAATCTAATAACCCGAAGCCCATTTTTTATCATGAAACACACAACACGCAACATACTGAGCCTCGGCCTCGCTGCCTTGGCACCGCTTACATTCGCCCAGGAAGCCCCCGCTCCGGCCCCCGCTCCGGCCACTGCTCCCGCCACTGTAGCAGCTACTCCTGCCACCCCCTCCCCTGAGGAAGTGAAGACAGTGTTCTCCTACCTGCTCGGTCAGCAGTTCGGTAATCAGCTTGCCATGGAGGTAAATACCCTGCAGGCTGATGACTTCGATCGTGATGTATTCTTCCGCGGTGTGGCTGATGGCCTTGCCAACAGGGTTGATCCCGTCATGCGAGAAAAAGATGTGGCTACCTGCATGCAGGCTTTCATGCTCGTTCTTCAGGAGCGTGCTCAGGCCGCAGCCGCTGCTAATGTAGCCGCAGGTCAGGCCTACATGGCTGCCAATGGCGCCAAGGAAGGCGTGACCACCACTGAGTCCGGTATTCAGTACAGCGTCATCACCGCCGGTCAGGGTCGCAAGTACAACGCCTCTACCGATGGTCAGAACGCTCTTGCCTCCGTCACATACGAAGGCCGCCTCGTGGACGGCACCGTATTTGACGCCAGCGAGACCCCCGTTGACATGCCCATCAGCCGCGTTATCCCCGGCTTCGCTGAGGCTCTGCAGATGATGCCCATCGGCTCCGAGTGGGAGGTGGTTATCCCCGCTGACCTCGCTTATGGTGAACAGGGTCCCGGCATCATCGGCAACAACGCCACCCTCATCTTCAAGGTGAAGCTTCACGACATCAAGCCCGCTCCCGGCCGCCAGGGCAACCCCATCCAGCTGACCCCTGAGATGCTTCAGCAGCTGGAGGCCAGCGGCCTGCAGCCCGTCCCTGCCAACTGATTTTCATATCACCAGACCTCTTCTCAGCAGCTCTGCTTCACAGCAGAGCTGCTTTTTATTAAAAAAATTGCATTTTTTGTAAAAAAAGACTTGCAATCTCGCCTCACATATGTATAATAGCCCCGCTTCCACGCCACTCAGCGAAGGGAGCAAACATAAAAAACGCGGATGTAGCTCAGTGGTAGAGCGCAACCTTGCCAAGGTTGATGT
>JAZQGN010000037.1:0-10846 GCA_045540095.1 Akkermansia sp. | reverse complement strand
ACGACCTTTTCCTTCCCTCTCTTTATCCTCTCCAGCACCCCTCCCGGAAGGTTTCTCCGGTGATTCTAGCTTCTCAGCGAATCTTGGTGCTACGGAAAGTCCGTAAATAAAAAACTGCCTCGCCCGGCCGATTCGTTCGCGGTCGCTTTCAGCGTCTCGCTCGCTCTTTCGGGCTTCACCGTGTCGGTGTGCCGAGAAGTATACACGAATCATCGCCGCACGTCAAGCATATTTTTTCAAATTTTTGCATTTTTTTTCATTTCGTTATATTTCACGCCCTTTCAAAGTGCTGAAATACAGCGAAAAAGACAGGTTAAAAAAAATCAGTTATTTTCGAGCTGCGGCGAAATTGAACAAAAATGGGCCTCTCAGCGGACAAAACAGGGGCATTTTTGAGCACTTCAGGTACTACCAACAGCTGTATAAAGGGCCAATTTTACCCACATACCGCCTTCCCCATACATGAAGGCAGCTTATAACACAGTAACCTGCCCTTTATAAAACAAATGAGCTTTCTCTTTACTTCTTACGTTAACATTAAGCAAGTAAAGTACTGAACTGAACTGAACTGAACTGAAAAGCTCAGCAGGTCTGAGCGGCCACGGCCTCAGCACAGCGGCGGCCATCCAGCGCGGCGGAGACGATGCCGCCGGCATAGCCGGCGCCCTCACCGCAGGGGAAGAGACCGGGAAGATCCACGTGCTGGAGGGTGGCAGAATCACGGGGAATGCGCAGGGGCGAGCTGGTGCGTGTTTCACAACCGATGAGCAGAGCCTCTTCACCGGCAAAACCACGTAGCTTGCGATTGAAGAAAAGCAGGCCTTCCTTCATACGGCGGCTTACAAAATCAGGCAGTAGAGCATTCAAATCCCAAGGCGTCAGGCCGGGCTGATAGCTACTCTCAGGCAGAGCCGCGCTCACACGGCCAGCGAGGAAATCCACCGCGCGCTGAGCTGGAGCCTTCTGACGGCCACCACCAGCCTGGGAGGTGGCGATTTCCAGCTGTTTCTGCCATGCAAGGCCGGCCAGCACACCATGCTCAGCGGCGTAGGCGGCTGTATCTTCCGGCTTCACGGTAACCACAAAACCGGAGTTTGCCCAGTAGGAGTCACGGGCGGAAAGGGACATGCCATTCACCACGACTTCATCATTCTCCGTGGCGGCAGGTACGATATAACCACCGGGGCACATGCAGAAGGAGTGTACACCGCGGTCTTCCACATTCGTGGCGAGTGTATAGCGGGCAGAAGGAAGGCCCTCAGGGCGAGTCTCACCGGGGCGCAGGTGATACTGTGCAGCATCAATGAGTGCCTGAGGGTGCTCGATTCGCACGCCCACGGCAAAAGTTTTCTGCTCCAGCGTAAGCCCTTCCTCATGGAGGAGGCGGTAAATATCACGAGCGCTGTGCCCTGTGGCGAGGATGACGGCGTCACCCAGCCATTCACGGCCATCAGATGATGTAACGCCACGCAGGCGCTTGCCATCTGCTGAGCGCAGCAGGCCATTCACTCGCGTGCGGAAGTGTACTTCACCGCCAGCGGCGATAATGCTTTCACGCATGGCCTTAATGATATCCGGCAGCTTATCGGAGCCGAGGTGCGGCTGGGCATCCGTAAGGATATCCGGCGAGGCGCCGTGCGCCACGAAGGTTTCATACACCTCCATCACGGGGCCACGCTTGGTGGCACGGGTAAAAAGCTTACCATCCGAGAAGGTACCGGCACCACCCTCACCAAAACAGTAGTTGGAGTCATCCACCACGTACTCACCGCAGTTCAGCGGCTGCAAATCTAAGCTACGGGCAAAAACATCCTTACCACGCTCCAGCACGATGGGGCGCATGCCCAACTCCAAACTGCGCAGAGCAGCAAACAGGCCACCGGGACCACTGCCCACGATGATGACCGTGCGTGCTCCGGCGGGAACAGGCGCATAATTCCTGCTGGGCAGCTCATAGGGCGGCAACTCCTCATCCACACCCACCAGCAGACGGAACTGGCGGCAGATGGGGCGGCGGCGGGCATCAATACTATCCTTCAGCAAGCGCATGGAAAGCACGCGGTGCGGGGAAATGCCGAGCTGCTGCGCCACAGCCTTGCGGCGGGCCTGTTCTTTCATGGCCTTACGCAGCGGGAGGTGGATGTCAATTTCGGTAATCATACTTCAGTATCAATACTCTGGCTCATGCCGAGAGCGGGGGTATCACAGCAATCCGTATTCACGGCTACCTGCACAGCAGGCACACCGGCCACGGTGGTACGCGGCGCTACATCCGCCAGTACCACGGAGGAAGCGGCTATCTTGGCGCACTCGCCAATCTCCACACGGCCCAGCACCTTGGCGCCGGCGCCGATGAGCACACCACTGCGTACGATGGGGTGACGGGCACCGCCCTTTTCCTTGCCGGTACCGCCGAGGGTCACCTCATGCAGCATGGAAACGTTATTCTCAATGATGGCTGTCTCACCCACCACGAAACCGGTGCCGTGGTCCAGCAAAATGCCGCAGCCAATCTGCGCCGCCGGATGAATATCCACCCCGAACACCTCGCTGCCCACACTCTGGAACAGCAGCGCCAGCAAGTGGCGCCCCTCCTGCCACAGCACATGAGCCACGCGATAAGTGGCAAGCGCATGAAAACCCTTGAAGAAGAGGAGCGGCTCCAGCACATTGTGACAGGCGGCATCTCGCTCCACCACGGCACGCAAGTCCGCAGCCATGCAATCCACCACCATGGGGTTGGACTTCAGCAGGGTACGGATAAGCGGCTCCAGCTCATCTCGGTTCATATCACGGCGGGAAAGCTTGCGAGCTAAGCGCACAGCCACGGCATTAGCCAGCGAGGTACGGCTAAGCACCACATCATCCAGCATGCCCAGAAGCTTGGGCTCGCGCTCCACCGCGGACTCCGCCGCAGCAAACACCTCCGCCCACACCTTCGCGGCCAGTCCGCTCTCAGCGGGTACCATCTTTTCCGGCCTTACCATAAAAAATTAATCAGCGGTTAGGAGTTGCAGCAGTCACGCAGCATATCATCCAAGCGGTAGGTCATCTCCGCAAGGGCCTTACGTGCAGGAGTATCCGGCAGCAGCCAGAGCACTTCACGGGCTTCCTCATTGCGAGCAAGACCTTCATCCACAGAGAGGCGGATAGCCTCACGGAAAGCTTCCGTGTGGCGCAGGCGGCTGTAATCAATCTCCTCATGGCGCTCCACGGCGCGGCGCACTTCATCCGCCACATCCTCACAGCTGCTCTCCATCAGGAAGAACACAGGCAGAGTGAGCTTGCCCTTCTCCGCATCAGTACCCAGCGTCTTGCCGGCGCTCTCATCCGTGCCGGTGAGGTCCAAGCAGTCATCATAAATCTGGTAAGAGATGCCCAGCAGCGTTCCCATGCGGTTCAGGTGCTCAATCATCTCCTCATCCATTTCCTGCAAGTAGGCCGCACCACTCATGGCTATGGCGAAAAGGGTAGCCGTCTTCTTACGGATAACCTCATAGTAATCCGCGCGGCTCATATCCGCATCCCACAAGCGGGTGGACTGCTCCACCTCACCCTGACAAAGGTCACGCATGGCAATGGCCATCTTGCGGCAGAACTTGCTGCCACCAATTTCCGAGCCCATCACGATAGCCTGCGCCAGCATGGTATCACCCAGCAGCACGGCCAGCTCATTGCCCCAGAGGGCATTCGGCGTGGGCTGATCGCGGCGGGTATCAGCCTTATCCAGCACATCATCATGAATAAGGGACGCCATGTGAATCATCTCCAGCAGAGCCGCGAAGGTGATATGCTCCTTGCGGATGCCGCCGGTAGCGGCAGCTGTGAGCAGAACCAGCCCCGGGCGCAACATCTTGCCCTGCCCGCGGCAGACCTGACGCATGTAATCACGAACATAAGGGTCAAAGTCTTCCGTCTGTCGCGAAATCTCGTCACGCACCTTCTGAAGCTCCTGCTGAACAAGCTTCACATGGGCTTTCTTATTACGCAACTTACTGAAAAATGGTATACTCATGGTGCACCTGGCGGTATATGAAAGGAGGAGGGCACAGCGGTCTTACCGTTGCGCGCGGCGAGTGTAGCAGATTTTCACCCCTTTTGCAATCATAAATTCGCATATGCACTGTATTTGTTACACCAACGTCATTTGTACCTGCTTTCTTGCTATACAAAAAGCCCGGCCACAACAGGCCGGGCTTTTGCAGAAGTCTGAGGAAGTTCGCTATCAAGCTTTAAGCTCTGTGCCGAGCTCAATGATGGAATACTCACCGGGGCGCAGTCTGTATACAATCTGCAACACGTTGCGGCGGGCATTGCGATAAAGTACGAAGGGCTTGCCGGAGATTTCCAGCTCCATGATGGCGTCCTCCTTGTACATGGTCTTGAGCTCATAACCCTCACGGGAGATGCGCACAGGCTTGGGATCTTCGGGGGCATCAAAGTCCTCGTAATCCAAAATATCCTCCTCATACACCTTCTCTTCCAGAGTGCGGATGCTCTTGGAACGGTGCGGACGGAAGTGCTTCATGAGGCGGGTCTTATGCTTGCGCATGCGGCGCATAATCTTGGTCACCGTCTCATCGATTGCTGCATAGAGGTCAGGTCCAACAGTGGATGCCTGAATGGTAATGTGGTCAGCACAGAACAATACAATTTCCGCCATCTGGCGTTCTTTCTGCACGTCCACTACTACTCGAGCCTCCACAATTTTGGGGTAATCGATATGGATAGACTGAATTTTCTTCGTGGCGAAATCACGAATTGCATCCGTCACATCTACATGACGGCCGGTCACGACAACGTTGGTGTCAACATTTGATGTCTGCATGGTTGGTACCTCCTTCTATGTTTGGTTGTTTCTTGCAGAACAAGGCAGCGAGTATGCACCTTTCTGCAATACTCATGATACTCCCGAGTATCGAGAAAATCAACAAAAAAAACAAAGAAAATTAAAAAAAAGACGACCGGAGGCTTGAACGGGTGGAAGGGAGGGTTTATACTGTGGCCATGCCGATATCTGAGGAACTTTTTGAGCGTGCGTGCCGGGTCATTCCCGGAGGAGTTAATTCGCCCGTGAGAGCCTTCCGCCGCCTGGGGAGGGCACCCTTTTTTGTGACCCGTGCTGAAGGAGCTCACCTGTGGGATGAGGATGGCCGCGAGTACATCGATTACGTCGGCACATGGGGCCCGGCCATTCTGGGGCACGCGCCGCAGAGCGTTATTTCAGCCGTGCAGGCCGCCGTACCCGCCGGGCTGGGATATGGCATTCCCACACGAATCGAAGTGGAGATGGCCGAAACCATCACCCGCTGGGTGCCCTCCATTCAGAAAGTCCGCATGACCAACAGCGGCACGGAGGCCACCATGAGCGCCGTACGTCTGGCCCGCGGTTACACGGGCCGCAAGTACATCATCAAGTTCACCGGCTGTTACCACGGGCATGTGGACAGCTTACTGGTGGCTGCCGGCAGCGGTGCTCTCACTCATGGCGAACCGGACAGCGCAGGTGTTCCCGCTGAGTTTGCCGCGCTCACGCTGGCCCTGCCGTACAATGACCGCGAGGCCGTGCAGCGCGCCTTCGCACAGTACCCCGGGCAGATAGCCGCCATCATCGTGGAGCCGTACCCGGGCAATGCCGGCTTCTACCTCCCTGAGCCCGGCTACCTCGAGTTCCTGCGTGAGATTACCGCTCAGAACGGCGCCTTGCTCATCTTTGACGAAGTGATGACTGGCTTCCGCATTTCACCTGCCGGTGTGCAGGGCAAGCACGGCATCACGCCGGATCTGACCACACTCGGCAAGGTCATCGGCGGTGGTCTGCCCGTGGGTGCCTTCGGTGGCAGGGCTGACATTATGGACTGCGTGAGCCCCCTCGGCCCCGTATACCAAGCCGGCACACTCAGCGGAAACCCTGTGGCAATGGCAGCCGGCCTCGCTCAGCTGCGCGAGCTGGAAGCCACGGATGCCTACACTCGATTGGAAACCCTCGGTGCACGGCTGGAGGAAGGCGTACGCGCTGCTCTGGCGGACTGCGGGCGCCCATATTGCTTCAAGCGCAGCGGCTCCATGTTCTGCCTCTTCTTCACCACGAAGGATGTAAAAAACTTGGACGACGCCACTACGGCTGATTTTGACACCTGGCGCCGTTTCTTCCTCTCCATGCTGGAACAGGGCATCTACACCGCACCCTCCCCCTTTGAGACCGGCTTCATCTCCACCGCCCATACTGAGGCGGATATAGACGCCACCGTGGCCGCCATGAGCCACAGCCTCAAATCACTATAATCTACTCCTGAAGGTCGGAGCGGATATCAATAAACTGAATAAAGATGGTGACACTCCCCTCTGTCTGGCGACAGAAAAAAACAACGGTGAATTAGTTCGGTTTAAGCCATGGCTCTCTCATAACACACCGCCCGAAATACCACTCAGATTGCCCTCAAACGCCCATCCCGCATTCATACAATCATAACTCGCACAAGCACTAGAGGAACTTTCTCGCCTCGGAATTACCCCGGATACATAGAATGATGCTTTCCACGAAGCAATTAAAGAAGGAGAGGCTCACATCCTTACACTCCTGATTGCAGCTGGGGTTGATATCAACCAAACAGATACATTTCACAAAACGCCCCTCATCGAGGCGGCTTATTTCGGGCACACTGAGTGCGTGCGACTCCTGCTCTCAGCACCGGGAATTGATGTCAACCTGGAGAATCAGCAGAGCTACACTGCCCTTCTCTGTGCTGCCGCCAAGGGCCATACAAAATGCGTGCGCCCTCTACTCAACATACCGGAAATTGACGTCAATCTGGCGAATGATGAGGGCTCCACTCCCCTTTGCTTGGCTGCCTTTGAAGGCCGCACAGAATGTGTATATGTTAGTGCCTGATTTATGAGGCATCCAGCTTTTCACGTGTCAGCCAAACTCGTGGGAAGTGTCAGTTCGGTGACTGGATTTTTGAGGCAATGCGTCCAGAGAAAAAGACTTGCATATCTCCAAAATTCTGTCAAACTGTCTGTGTGGTTGCATAGCTTGTTTGTTCACGTACGTGTTTTAGCTTATTTATTGTACTGCAAATAAACATGTTATGCAATCACAATTCTTCTTTATGACGGATTTTAGTTTTTAATTTTTAATTATACCAACGCGTAATTTAGCTTGATACGTATGAAAAAAAGCGTTATTTTACATTTTGCACGATAGATTTTTATTTTTTATGCTCGTTACAAATAAACAACCATTAAAAACACGATGAAACGCACATTACTTCTTCTTTCCCTTTTTGCTGTTCCGGCTATACTCACCTCTTGCAAGTGCGAGGCAGCCACCCCCTCACCCGATAATACCGCCACAGTTGCTGAGGTCTCAAGCCCGGAGGTTTCTGAGGAGGTAAAGGCACCTGTAACCGTCTCAGCCGAATGGCCTATCGAGAATGTACCGCCGACTATGTTGTGGATGCTTATGTTTGATGATTCGTACGTTTTCCACGCTGGGTATGTGGGCAATACTGATGTATTGGAGAATTTGCGAGAAAAGCATCATATAACATACTATTGTTACGGTGCTGCCGCAGCAGGGCGTACGGAGCTCGTGCTTCAGTGTCTTGAAAAAGGCGCTGACCCGGACTTGGGGCTTGGGGGCGCTGCATTGGGTGGCCATATGGACCTTGTGCAGCTGCTGCTCGAGAAAGGGGCTGACCCGAAATATGTGCTTGACCATGCTGCTCTTGGTGGCCACATGGACATTGTGCAGCTAATGCTCGAAAAAGGAGCTACTGACTACAACGCGGGGCTTTGGTCCGCTGCCGAGGGCGGGCATATGGAAATTGTACAGCTGCTGCTCGAGAAAGGCGCTGACCCAAACAGAGTGCTTAACATCGCTGCCGAGGGTGGCCATATGGACCTTGTGCAGCTGCTGCTCGAGAAAGG
Organism: Akkermansia sp.; assembly: GCA_045540095.1. Lineage (GTDB taxonomy): Bacteria > Verrucomicrobiota > Verrucomicrobiia > Verrucomicrobiales > Akkermansiaceae > Akkermansia. The sequence goes on along the minus strand of JAZQGN010000037.1, from coordinate 2,914 downwards.
GGGGAGCCCCGACTATGGGCTTAGAGGTGCTGCCGAGGGCGGGCATATGAACATAGTGCAGCTGCTGCTCGAGAAAGGCGCTACTGACTACAACGCGGGGCTTAGGGGCGCTGCTCGTGGTGGCCATATGGATATCGTGCAGCTGATGCTCGAGAAAGGAGCTACTGACTACAACGAGGGGCTTCATGGCGCTGCTGATCGTGGTCATATGGAAATCGTACAGCTGATGCTCGAGAAAGGCGCCAACCCGAACGTGGGGCTTCGTTGCGCTACAGAGGGTGGCCATATGGACATCGTACGGTTGCTGCTCGACAAAGGTGCTGACCCGAATATAGGGCTGGTATGTGGTGTATTATGTGGTAAAATGGACACCGTGAAGTTGTCGCTTGAAAAAGGCGCAAATCCTGATTCCCCTGCTGATTTACCTAATGCGATGACTTGTGCGGTCTCCCTTAGCCATATGGATATTGTACAGTTACTGCTTGAGAAAGGCGCGGATCCGAACGCCGGACTTTGTTGTGCAGTCCGGGGGAGGCAAATGGATATGGTTAAACTGTTGTTGGCTCAACCCGGTATTGATGTCAACAAGGCGAATAGTCAAGGTGACACTCCCCTCATCTGTGCTGCCAGAAAAGGCCATGCGGAATGTGTGCGCCTTCTGCTCGCCGCACCGGGGATTGATGTCAACAAGGCAGATGAAAACGGCGACACTCCCCTCAACTGGGCTGCCTCCAAGGGCCATACGGAATGTGTACGCCTTCTACTCGCCGCACCGGGGATTGACGTCAACATGGCAGATGAAGACGGCGACAATCCCCTCTATCTGGCTGCCGACAATGGCCGTACGGAATGTGTACGCCTTCTACTCGCCGCACCGGGGATTGATATAAACAAGGCAAGTAGCATGGGCACCACTCCCCTCTCCGCGGCTACCGACAAGGGCCATACGGAATGCGCAAACCTCATCCGCACCACAAGCACAGCTGCTGAACTCAAGCGAATGGGCATTAACCCGGAGCAGTATAACTCCTCACTCTATGCAGCAGCACGTGATGGAGATGTAGAAAAAGTACGCCTTCTTCTGGAGGCTGGGGCGGATGTCAATTGGGCAAACGAGGCTGAAAGCCAAAATACTCCCCTCAGCTACGCTGCCTTCAATGGCCATACGGAATGTGCACGCCTTCTACTCGCAGCGCCGGGGATTGATGTCAACAAGGCAGATAATGGCGGCGGCACTCCCCTCAGAAACGCTGCCGGCAAGGGCCATACGGAATGTGTAAGCCTTCTACTCGCAGCACCGGGAATTGATGTCAACAAGGCAGATAATGGCGACTGCACTCCCCTCTTCTGGGCTGCCTTCATTAACCATACTGAGTGTGTACGCCTCCTGCTCGCCGCACCGGGGATTAATGTTAATCTAGCAGGGTATGACGACAAAACGCCCCTCATCTTCGCTGCCGAAAATGGCAATACCGAATGTGTACGCCTTCTACTCGCAGCGCCGGGGATTGATGTCAACAAGGCAGATGAAAACGGCGAAACTCCCCTCATCGCCGCTGCCGGCATGGGCCATACGGAATGTGTACGCCTTCTACTCGCAGCACCGGGGATTGACGTCAACAAAGCACATCAGTACGGCGGCACTCCCCTCTGCTGCGCAGCCAGCATGGGCCATACGGAATGCGTACGCCTTCTACTCGCAGCACCGGGGATTGATATCAATCAAGCAGATCAGAGCGGCGACACTCCCCTCATCAGGGCTGCCCTCAGAGGCCATACGGAATGTGTACGCCTTCTACTCGCCGCACCGGGGATTGATATAAACAAGGCAAGTCAGAACGGCGAAACTCCCCTCTTCTGGGCTTTCGACAAGGGCCATACGGAATGTGTACGCCTTCTGCTCGCAGCGCCGGGGATTGATTCCAGAGACTTTCCTCCCCTCTGTGTCGCAGCAATAACCAACGACCCGGCCAAAATCAATCAGCTACTTGCTGATGGTGCCAACCCTAATCAGCAAGACAATATCAACAGATGTACCCCCCTCAACTGGGCTGCCAAAAAGGGCCATACGGAATGTGTACGCCTTCTGCTCGCAGCGCCGGGGATTAATATCAATCAAGCAAATCTGAACGGCGACACTCCCCTCAGAAACGCTGCCCTCAGAGGCCATACGGAATGTGTACGCCTTCTACTCGCCGCACCGGGAATTGACGTCAACATGGCATATGAAGACGGCTCCACTCCCCTCTTCTGGGCTGCCAAAAATGGCCATACGGAATGTGTACGCCTTCTACTCGCAGCACCGGGGATTGACGTCAACAAAGCACATCAGTACGGCGGCACTCCCCTCCTCTGCGCTGCCTTCAATGGCCATACGGAATGTGTAAGCCTTCTACTCGCCGCGCCGGGGATTAATATCAACCAAGCAAATCTGAGCGGCTACACTCCCCTCAGAAACGCTGCCGGCATGGGCCATACGGAATGTGTACGCCTCCTACTCGCCGCGCCGGGGATTGATGTCAACAAGGCAGATAGTTTAGGCAACACTCCCCTCAACAACGCTTCCAACAAAGGCCATATCGAGTGTGTACGCCTCCTACTCAGCGCGCCCGGGATTGATGTCAACAAGGTGAGTAATTCAGGCTTCACTCCCCTCGACTCGGCCGAAAACAATAACCACACCGAATGCGCACGCCTCATCCGTGAGGCCGGGGGTAGAAGATAAGCCGCCAGCAGATTCACCCCTTTCAGCTCGCCGGTGCACGCTTATGCTGCGGGCATCAGCGAGCTGATTTATTTTAGGTTTTTGTGCATCTATTTAAACAAAACATCCGCAATCCACGTCAATACCATTAAGCTGCATCGCTTTTATCAATCAAAATCAGATATATTTTCTGCTTCCTTTCTAACTTTA
>JAZQGN010000036.1:0-47383 GCA_045540095.1 Akkermansia sp. | reverse complement strand
TTTGTGCAAGGCAAAATTATCATGTTCTATCCTAATGTCCCTGATTTAATCGACCCTTTTAGTAATGTGACTGGAACCGCACGAGTCTAAACGAGTCCTTTCGGCTGCAAAACGGGGTCAAAATGGATGCAAAATCAGCCCGGGAAGTGCGTTTTCTGTTATGAGTTGCGATTTTATAAGTCGCTGAAATCATGGCACAAAAAAGGAGCGGTCGTTACCATTTTTATTCGGTTACGACCGCTCCCATAATAGCAGGGAGGTGATTTGAACACCCGACCAAAGGCTTATGAGTCCTCTGCTCTACCACTGAGCTACCCTGCCATTGTATCAGCGCTTCAGTAGCGTGTGGCAGGAGTATACACGAAGGAGAGGACTTTGGCAAGAGTAAAATTGATTTTTTTTAATTTTTTTTATTGGGGATGGGAGTTTGGGGTAGGGGATTGATGGTGGAAGAGTGGTTGTGAGGTGCTGTAAGCGCTTCTTGTTTAAATGGGTGGTGGGTGTGGGGGAAGAATGGCTGAAAATTAGTGTGGCGTGGCATAGAATTATTTTGACACGGGGGCAGGGGATGGGGTACTATGTGGGCAAGATGAAATTAGTGAGCTGGAATGTGAATGGGCTTCGCGCCACTCTGGGTAAGGGGCTGGCCGAAAAGATGGATGCTATGGGCGCGGATGTGCTGTGCTTGCAGGAGATTAAGGCCCGCCCGGAACAGGTGGCTGACCTGTGGCTGGCAAGCTGGCCGCATGCGCTCTGGAACCCGGCGCAGCGCCCCGGTTATTCCGGTGTGTTGATTCTTTCCCGCGTGGCTCCGCTGAGCACGAGCACGGGTATCGGCTGCCCTGAGCATGATACCGAGGGGCGCGTGGCTACGATGGAGTTTGAGGATTTTTACCTTGTGAACTGCTACACGCCGAACTCGCAGAATGAGCTCGCCCGCCTGCCGTACCGCCAGGAGTGGGATGCAGCTTTCCGTGCGTATGTGAGCGGCTTGGCTGAGAAGAAGCCCGTGGTGTTCTGCGGGGACTTGAACGTGGCCCATGAGGAGATAGACCTTGCCCGCCCGGCGACCAACCATTTCAGCGCCGGTTTCTCGGATGAGGAGCGTGCCGGGTTCACCGAGCTGCTCGGGGCCGGCTTTGCGGATACCTTCCGCCGCTTGCACCCGGATGCGCGGGATGCCTATAGCTGGTGGAGCTTCCGCGGTGGTGCCCGCGCGAGGAACGTGGGCTGGCGTATTGATTACTTCTGCGTGAGTGAGGGGCTGATGCCGCGCGTGGTGACCGCCGAGATTCATGCGGACGTGACCGGCTCGGATCACTGCCCCGTATCACTGGTATTAAACTAATGAAGTGGCACTGGACCAGAGCTATGGCCGTAAGTACATCCCTCATATGTGCCGCTGCAGGTATGCTTGCGGCTTTGTTAGGAGCGCCTCGTAACTTGGAGGTGGAGGAGGTACCCGTGGCCATGCCTGGATGGGCAGAAAGTGCGGAGCCCGCCCGCTTGGTGCTGCTGGCGGATTTGCATGCGGGCGTGGAGGATGGTGCCTGGGTGGATGAGCAGGTGGCTGCGGCCATTTCGCTCCGCCCGGAGGCTATCATCTTGCTGGGGGATTATCATAAAGCTGACGATGCTGCTCAGAATATGCCCATGGAGGAGCTGGCACGGCGCCTCGCGCCTCTGCGTGAGCACTGCCCCGTGTATTACGTGATGGGTAATCATGACCGCGGCCGTCGCCGCTCGCAGGTAAAGAAGGCTTTTGATGGCGTGGGCTTTACTTTTGTGGAGAATAAGGACGCAGAGCTGCAGTTTGCCAATGGCTGCCGCGCGGTGCTGCGTGGCATGTCCTTCCGCGCGGAGAATCTGTCACCGGGCGGGCAGCAACGGCGTTTTGCTGCGGATAAGCTGCCGGCGGATTGTCCCTTACTGGTGGCGACTCATAGCCCGTTCCATTTCCTGCGCTATGAGTTGCATGGTGAGCTGGTGATGGCCGGGCACACGCACGGCGGTATGGTCTGCTGGCCGGGTGGCTCGCCCTTGGTGAGCATCGGAAGATGGGAGTCCGGAGAGCTGCGCGGTGGTCTTCATGCCGGTAAGGTGGAAGGACAGCAGGTATATGTGAGCCGGGGCACTGGTACCAGCTCTTTCCCGATGCGCGTTTTTTGTTCCCCGGAAATCACCCTTCTGCTGCTGAAGGGGAGTGCCGAGCCGCTCAGGCGCACCGCTACGGCTGATTGATGCCTGCGCGCTTTCCTGCTTCTTTTTTGGGGGGGGAATAGTTGTCTACGGGGGCCGAAGAGCACAATATATGGCGGTGTGTTCAAAAAAGACGTGGAAAATCTGGGGAAGCATGCACATTTAGCTTGCGTTCACTCAAAAAAGTAGGTAAAATGCAGAAAAACCGAAGGAGTGTAACGATGAAATTCGCATTAGCAAAACAAACCCTGCTGGATGGTCTGAATAAAGTGGCAGGTGTGGTGTCTACCCGCCCGAGCATGCCCATCCTTTCCAATGTGCTGCTTGAGGCCGCCGATGGCGAGCTGAAGCTGACCACCACGAACATGGAGCTGACCATCCTTGCGAAGGTGCCCTGCTTAGTGGATACCCCCGGAGCTATCACCCTGCCGGCTAAGAAGCTGCAGAGCATCATCCGCGAAATGCGTGATGGCGAGGTGAGCTTGGAGACGAAGGGTTCTATCGCTACGATTCGTTGCAACCGCGCTCAGTTTAAGCTGAACGGCCTGCTTGCTGAGGAGTTTCCCAGCCTTCCCGTGTTCAAAGAGGCTCGCGAGTTCAAGGTGCCTCAGGCTATGCTGAACCGCGGCTTCCGCTACACGGAGTTTGCTATTTCCAATGATGGCACGCGCTACATCCTGAACGGTATCTACACATGCTTCCAGGATGGTAAGCTTACCCTCGTGGCTACGGATGGCCGTCGCCTTGCCCTCTTCGAGAACGAGCTGGAGTTCCCCGAGTCTCAGCAGGTTGCTATTGACCTTCCCAGCCGCGCCGTGGCTGAGGTGCACCGCCTCCTTGGTGATGCCGGTGATGTGATGGTGCGCATCACTTCCAATCAGGCTTCCTTCGACTTTGGTGATACCCTTCTGGTTACCAAGCTTATCGACGGTAACTATCCGAACTATCGTCAGGTTATCCCCAGCCGCTACAATGAGCGCATCGTCATGCCTGCTGCGGATCTGAACGAAACCGTGCGCCGCGTGTCCCTTCTTTCTGCTGAGAAGGCTAACACTGTTCGCTTCCGCTTCGCTCCCGGCGTGATGGAAGTGCAGTCTAGCGCAGCAAATCTCGGTGAGGCAAATGAAGAAGTACCCATCGATTACGATGGCCGTGAAATCGCCATTACCTTCAATGCGGACTTCATCCTTGCTCCGCTGAAGGCAGTGGGTGATGGGCAGGTGATGCTGGATCTCATTGATTCCTCCAGCCCCGGCGTGATGCGCGTGGCTGATGAGTTCCTGTACGTGCTCATGCCCATGCACCTCAGCTAAGGCTGCACGCACAGAATACCGAACATTTTTTCATAATACAGGGGTTCGGGGGCGTGGCGGAATACTTTCCGCCACGCCCCCTCAGTTTTGATGCAGAAAGGCCGGAGCTGAGCCCGGCGGAGAATGGGTTGGTACCGTGCAGCTCAGGGCTAAGCCGGCGAGACTTATTTGCTCTTGTTGGGGGTAAGTTTGAGCACGCGGAAGCCGAAATCAGGCGTGGGGGCTGAAGGGGGAAGAGAAGAGCGGATGGCTGCTGCAGCGCGGCGGATTCGCTCCTTGCCGATTTCGCAGAGGTTGAGGGGCTTGCCCAAGGATGTAAGGAGGGCTGTGGCGTTCCGGGCCGTTTGTATTTCCTTGGGAAGTGAGATGTCTGCTGTGGAGATAGGCTCAGGCTTCTGCACGAGGATGTAACGGCGGTGGCCTCCGTCCGCCGCGTTCAGGCGCATCGTAGCCTCTGCCGTGGTGGAGGAACCGGCGAAGAAGTCCAGAATAAGCGGTGCGCGGTGGAACTCGAAGCCGTGCGGCTCAGATTTGCCGGGAAGGGTGAGGAGGTACTCGATGAGTGAGGACGGCTTGGGGTAGGAAAAGACGCGCGCGCCCATGAGCGCATCCAGCGCTGCGGAACCGGCTTCATTCGTGCCGACTCGGGTGCCGTAGCGGTTTCGGGTGGGGAAATCAGGGCTGGTGCTGATAATTTGGCGAGGGGAGACGATGGTGGTCTTGTCCTCAGCGTATACGGCGCGGATGGAGAACTTGGAGCTTTTTACGAGGAAGGTGGTGTGGTTCTCTTGGTACTCGCGCTGGGCTGTTTCCGGGCACCAGCGTGATTTGAAGCGGAGGCGGAAGTCGTTCGTATTCGTGCCGTTGCACACGGTGACGGAATCCAGCAATTCGTACGTGGGGGAAGTGGTGTGGGTGTAGAGCCCATCCGGTATCTGGAAACGCACGCTACCGGCGGGGAAAGTGAGGGTGGCGGGGTTGTTAGCCGCGTTGTACAGCGGGGCATCCGTGAGCTCCCCGCGTACGCATTCTGCCAGGAGGCGTGGCTGCCTGCCTTGGGGGACGGGCGTGGCGGCAAAGCAGAGGATGAAGTCCGCATTCGCGTAGTAATTGCGCGTCTGGCGGCCGAAATGCTGAGTTTTCTCCCAGATGAGGGTGGTGAGGTGGTTGTGCTCGCCAAAGACCTCGTTGCAGCAGAGGTTGAGGTACTCAAGCTCTTCGCTGCCGATGGAGATGAAGATGACGCCGTGCTCGCTGAGGAGTCGGCGCGCCAGCAGGAGGCGCGGGTACATCATGCTCAGCCAGTCAGCATGCTGGCGGGAGGAAAGCTTGTCCTTGTAAATGAACTCTTTGCCTGTGTTGTAGGGGGGATCTATGTAGATGATGTCCACTTTGCCGGCGTAGTCCCTCTGCAGGAGCTTCAGTACCTCCAGATTATCTCCTTCGATGTACAGATTCTCCGTGCTCTCATGGGCGCAGCCATCCTCCGGGCATGCGGTAAGGCAGAAAGCGCTGGGCTCCTCAGCCAGCGCGGCTGCAGCCGCCTTTCCCGGCCACTGCAAGCAGAGGGCGGGGCTCTCCGTGAGCTCGGAGTGGTGCGGCGGCTGAGAGTGTCGCATGCGGAGGGGCGGCTTTAAGCCTCGGGCTCGGCAGGGGCGGATTTCTTCTGCTCCTCCAGCTGCTGAATGCGGAGGAGGGCCGTATCTATGTTCTCGCAGATGTTCTCACGCGTGAGCTCTTCAATGAAGGAGGAGTCACGGATGATGACTTTGTACGGCTGGGGCTGAACACCGCAGAGCAGCAGGGTTACATTATGACGGCGGCAGTAGGCGATGAAGTCTTCCAGCACGTGCAGGCCGGAGGCATCCAGCGCGGGCACGAGGCGCATGCGCAGCAGTACGTATTGGATGTTGTCCTCCATGGTGCGGAAGACGCTGTCCTTAAACTTTTCCACAGCGCCGAAGAAGAAGGGCCCCTGTACGTCAAAGACTTCCACGTTATCCGGGATGTGGCGCAGGTAACGGGAGCGGGAGGGCTGCTCCTCGGGGTCGTCACCCTCGATTTCGCGGGAGATAGCTTCCACATTACTAATTTTAGCCATGCGGCCGATGAAGAGCAGGGCTGCAAGCACTACGCCCACTTCCACAGCTACCACCAGGTCAATGAGCACGGTGAGGATGAAGGTGATGATGAGCACGGCAGCATCCTGACGGGGGCCTTTAAGCAGGTGCGCAAAGGTGCTTGCCTCGGCCATGTTCCAGCAAACGAGCACGAGAATGCCGGCCAGAGCAGGAAGCGGTACCACGGCTGCATACTGCCCGGCCAGCATGAGGATGAGCAGCAGGGTAATGGCGTGGATGAGGCCGGAAACAGGCGTCTTAGCGCCGGCGCGGATGTTTGTGGCCGTGCGGGCGATGGCGCCGGTGGCGGGAATGCCACCGAAGAGTGCGCTGGCGATGTTACCCACACCCTGACCGATGAGCTCGGTGTTCGGATGGTGGCGTGAGCCGGTCATGCCGTCTGCCACGCTGGCGCTGAGTAGGGATTCAATGGCAGCCAGCAGAGCAATGATGAAAGCAGGCTTAATGAGCGCGGGCAGGCTGGCCCAGTCAAAGGTGGGGAACTCCGGCATGGGCAGGCCCTGAGGCAGCTCTCCGAAGCGGGAGCCGATGGTCTCCACCGGCAGTTTGAAAACGGCGCATATCACCGTGCTGACGAGCATGCCCACCAGCATGAAGGGGGCGCGGGGTACCAAGCGTTTGGTGATGATAATGACGGCAATTGTGAGCAGGGAAATACCCAGAGCCCAGTAATTCACCGTGTGGAAGTACTGGAAGTAACAGGCCCACTTCTCCACAAACTCAGCAGGGACGGCGTGGGGGATGTTCAGTCCGAGCAGGTCTTTCACCTGTGTGCAGAAAATAGTGACGGCGATACCCGAGGTGAAGCCCGTGGTAACCGGATAGGGGATGAACTTAATGAGCGCTCCCATGCGGAAGACGCCGAACAGAATGAGGAAAATGCCGGCCAGCAAGGTACAAAGTATCAGGCCGCCCATGCCAAAACTGCCAGCCACACTGGCAATGAGCACCACAAAGGCACCGGTGGGGCCGCCAATTTGGAACTTACTACCACCCAGCAGAGATATCATGAAACCTGCCACCACGGCTGTGATAAGTCCCGTGGAGGGGGTGATATCCTTAATGCCGCAGGCGATGGCGAAGGCCATGGCGAGGGGGAGGGCCACCACACCTACTGTGAGGCCGGCGGTCAAATCTGCCAGAAAAGTTTTTCTATCGTACGACTTTAGCGATTTGATGAGACTGGGAGCGTGCATATCTGATATTTGAGCTCAGACGGAACTATACTCCTGCCTATTGGCATTGTAAAGTCTCAAATGTTGTTTTTTTGAAAAATCAGCGGCGGCGGGTTCTTCTGTTACGGGAACTGCTGCGGCTTGAGCGGGAACTGCGGTTAGCGCGGCTGCGGGTGTTTCTGTTCCGGTTAGCGCGGTTGCGGTTCCGAGAGGAAGTGTTGGCCCTAGTGGGTACCGAAGGCGCCGGAGCAGCTACCGGCTCAGGGGTGGCCGGTTCAGGAGTTGCTTCCGGAGTGGGCTCTAGTTTAGCATCCGGGTTGATGTGCCGGGCGAAGGTACATACGCCTTCCGTGATGGCGGTAGCCAGCTGGGTGCGGTATTCAGGCGTGGCGAGTTTCGCGGCTTCCTCCGTGTTCGTGGAGTATCCGGCAAGCACCATGATGGACGGGCATTCCACGGAGTTCAGAAGACTGTAACGCGCGCGGCGGCAGGCACCATCCTTCGCGCCGGTGGTAGATACCATGGCGCTGTGCACCGCAAAAGCAAGGGCGGCGCTGGCTGCATCATGGTTATTTGCGGGGCGGCGGGTGTTGCCAGGGCCATCCGGCGTGGCTGTGTAGGTCTCGATGCCCTGTATGTCACTGCGGCCGCTGTTCAGGTGCAAGGAGATGAAAATGGGGGAGTCCGCGCTGCTGACGCAGTTGATGCGCTGGCGGTCAGACATGTGGCGGCTGTGCTCATGGGTAAGCTGCACGTTGTAACCGCGGCGGGTGAGGGCCTCTTTCAGCTCTTTTGCGAGGTTGAGGCAGAACTCCGCCTCATTCAGATTACCGGCGGTGCTGCCGGAATCATACCCACCATGGCCGGGATCAATAATTACCGTGCGAACCACGCGGCGGTCCGCAATGTAGGTGGGGCGCAGCACGGGGTCAAAAATCTTGACGGCGTCTACCTCCGAGATGAGGATGTCACCGGAGCCATCCTCGCGTATGGGATAGGAAAGCAGCCAGCGATAACCGCCGATGTTTACTTCCCTTTTGCCGGGACCGAAGGAGATAATGGTGCCGGCATTGGCCACGGTGCGCAGGGCGCCACCTCCTGAGTTCGGCTGTGGGAGCAGTTTGTAGAAGCTGCGCAGCTGTTCCAGCTGTAGATAGCGGGGCTCTGCCGGCATGGGGGGTGGCGTGGGGGCTGCCGGGGCTTCTTCACAGTAACCAGACTGGGTGGCCAGCAGGAGCAGGCCGGGAAGAATTAATTTGATGGCAGGCGAGAGGCTCATGAACGGAAAATTTGGCTGGGTTACAGGCGGGTGGTGCCGCGGTAGGTGCTGTTGCCGTTGATGCTGGAACTGCCGACGGTGCTTCTGCGCTGTGTTCTCGGGCGCAAGCCATTGGGGTGGCCACCTACCGTCTGGCAGTAGTTTATGATGCCATCACAGATGCTCTGCGCCAGTTTTTCTTGGTACGAGCGGGTGGTGATTTTACGGCCTTCCGTGGGATTGCTGACGAAGCCTCCTTCGAATAGCACTGCCGGGCGTTTGATGGTGCAGAGCACGGAGAAACGAGCTCGCTGGATTCCACGATCCGTGGCGCCGGTGGAAAGGATGGCTCGGCTGTGGATGGCTGTAGCAAGGGCGATGTTCTCGCTGTCCTGGTCATTGCCGTCCAAATCAGCATTTCGGCGAGTACGGGCAAAGGGGGATGTGGTGCCCTGCGGAGCGAGGGTGAAGGTCTCGATTCCTTCAGCGGCGCGTCTTCCGGAGTTGTGGTGAATGCTCACGAAGATACAGTCCGGCGTGCGGTTTGCGATGGCTACACGCTCTCCGAGTGTGAGGAATACATCCGTGCTGCGGGTCATGACCACTCGGAAGCCATGGCGTTCCAAGCGAGCTTTCACTTTGAGCGCAAGGCTCAGGTTGCAATCTTTTTCCCGGGCCCAAGGGCTGACGGCGCCAGCATCATGCCCACCATGGCCAGGATCCAGCACCACGGTGCGGACAACACCTGCACGCTGTGAGAAACGCGGGCGCAGAACGGGATCCACCAGCTTTTTCATATCAATAGCTGAGATGAGAAGCTCGTTGCCATCACGGCGAATAGGGAAGGAGAGAATATAGCGGAAATTATTCACATAGAAGTCCTGCCGCTCCGGGCGAACGGATACGGTGCGGTTAGCAGCGCCGTAGGAGATGCAACCTTCACGCCCTTGGCGAGGTGAGAAGCGGTAGAAGCGCCACACGTCGCTAAGCTTTACATACTGCACACCACCAATATCATACACATGCCATCTGCCTCTGTTGTTCTCAGCCTGAGTCACCCCGGCAAAAAGCACGAGGAAGCTCAGTAGAACGAAGAGTTGGCGGATGATATTGCTCATGCGTCACATGGTAACATGCAGCCCCATGACATGACAAGTCATAATTGAGTCAACCCTTGCCATAGATGAAACGGGTATGACACGCCACCCCCTTTGGAATAAATGAGAGACGGCTTCCCTATGCGGAAAGCCGTCCTCAGAAAAAACTGCCCTGTGTTTTTATTTCTTTCCACGCAGGCGGCGGGAGGCGTAGCGAATGGTACGGAAGAGACCGTGGCCGTAGTAATTCTGAGCTATTCCCATGAACCGCTGGAAGCGAGTGCGGCGGATGGCGCCGGCTCCGCGCTCAAAGATGCGGGCGAAGAAGTTTTCGAGCTCGTGGTCGGTCTTCGTGATGATGTCCATATCCCTTAACAGCGGCTGGTTAATCATCTCTGCGCGGCGAACGGGGTCGTCAGCCAGCTTCAGCAGGTATTCCACCAGTTCGTTGCGGTTGCGGAAATCTCTGGCGTGTACAAAGGCTGACGGGTTGAACTCCTCAGCCACGCGGGGGTTTCCCCAGTAAATCGGAATGCTGGCGGAGACGAAGGCATCAACGATTTTTTCCGTTTGGTAACCGGGATAGGCCTCATTTTCATAGGCCATGCTGAAGCAGTGCTTGCGCTGGTATTCTCGTTTTGCCTCGTAGCCTTTGGGAAGGAGGAAGCCCACGTTATTCATGAAAGGGCCGGCGCAGCTCACTTTTCTGCGAGCGTTCAGGGCACGGACGAGTGCGTTACGCTCTTTTCCCTTGGGGTTGCGGCATACAAATGCACAGAACTCAGTCTGGCGCTCCTGTAGCTCTTCCGGGGTGACCATGGGGCGCTCGCCCATCAGATACGGTCGCAAATCAGAGCGTAATAACATGTACTGCAGCCAGTAGGGGTAACGATAGCAGCGGTCGTCTTCCCGGTAATCGTGTGTCATGCAGTAATCAAAACGATTCAGGTCCACATGGTGGTTTTCACCGGTGGCCAGTACGCGCACGCCCTCGAAGCAGTCTAGTTTATCTGTGAAGGTGTCAGCAATGAGGATGTCTGCCTCCTGAAAGTTCTCCATCGGAACAAGGGTGACAGGAAAGCGCTTCGAGATGAATTTCAGCAACTCGGGGGATTCTATGGTAACATGCAGCTCGCTCATTGTTCAGGCTGTTTGTGGTTGATTTGCCGGAGATTCCGGCTAGTATGTATTGTAAGGTCTGTTTTGCACCAAGTCAAGGAAGATTTGCTGCAAATGTGTTTTTCGCGGAATAGTTAGCGCTGGTAGGTGGCGGTGATTTCGCAGATGTAGACTAGGTGGAACTCGTTATTTTCATCATACCACTTGGGGGCTACTTCCGAGATATCGATGAAGTCTTCCTTGCGCATGTGAGCCACGGCCATCTTGCGGCATTCGATGACGAGATCGGCGTCATCCATGGCTACGAGGCCGTTTTGAGTGGTGGTGGAAGCCAGCTTGGTGGCGGCCATCTTGTCTACATCCTTCCCTGAGTTGCGTCCGCAGAAGATGAGGTCATCGCGGTATTTTTCGGGCATGAAGGAGAGGGTGAATGCCGGCTGAGCGTCAATGAATCCACGGGTGTGGCGGTTGGGGCGCACGAATACGAAGGCGACGGGGCGGTTCCACAGGTAGCCCAGGCCGCCCCAGCTGGCGGTCATGGTGTTGAAGTTGTCCGGTGTGCCAGCGGTGATAAGCATCCACTGCTTACCGATGAGCTCGGCGGGGTTCTGCTGAAGGGAGGTGAAGTCGATGGCGTTCATGGCGGGGATTATTCGGGTTGAGTGGCGTCGATGTTGTAAATAAAGGGCTCGCTGTGGACATACGGCAGCGAGAGCGGCATGGTGATGAGGCTCAGCGGTACGTCCAGCACGAGCATAGCGGTATATTGCAGGGGGATGAGCGGGTAGTTATACCAGGCGCGTTCGGTCGGGAGTGTGGCCGCAAAGTACACTGCCTGTGAGAAATTGCGGGAGCCGAGGTGTTGTGCTTCAGCCGGGTTGAACTCCTCCGCTTTCACCAGCTGCGCGTCTTCTGCGTGTAGCGCGACGAGGGATCCGGTGGTGCCGCTGGGGCTCGTTATGGTAGAGTGTTGCAGCTCAGCTTTATCCTGAGCTATTTTTACATAGTACTGACGGGCGGGGAATCCCCGCAATTCTTGCACCGAGTAAACCTCGTTGAGCGTAGGTGTACCATCCCAATAATCCTTGCCGGAGAATTCCTTTATGGGCTCGCCGATGAACTGAGGTACATATTCCAGCCCGCAGCGGGGCTCTGGTACATAGGCAATGGGCAGGGAGGCGTAGTAGTACCCGTCTTTGGCGTAAACTTCGGCGGTATAGCCCCCATATTCGTGAATTGACACAGCCCTGGGCAGCTTTTTGCCGATACTGCCGATGGTGTTGCCGATATCGGTGCGAATACAGGAAGAGAACCCTGCTGCACACAGGGCTGCGAGCAGCAGGGTTCTAAAGGGGGGATAACGCATGGCGCTATTATCAGCAATAGCGGGTCAGCACGTACTGCAGGATACCGCCGGCGCGGAAGTATTCTTTCTCGATGGGGGTATCGATGCGTACGATGAGCGGCAGCTCGAAAGCAGGCTCGCCAGCGGGCTGTACCACGAGGGTGGCGCCGTCGCGCGGCTGCAAGTCGTTGCTCAGGCCGGTGATGGAGAAGGTGACGTCCTTCAGGCCCTTCACGCGGTCATAATCTGCAGGATTGGCGAAGTTGAGGGGCAGTACGCCCATGCCGATGAGGTTGCTGCGGTGAATACGCTCGAAGCTCTTGGTCACCACGGCACGCACACCCAGCAGGTTGGTGCCCTTAGCAGCCCAGTCACGGCTGGAACCCATGCCGTAGTCCTCGCCTCCAATGATGATAGTGGGCACTCCGTCGGCCTTGTAGGCCATACCGGCGTCGTAAATGAAGGTAGGCGTGCCGCAGGGGGCGCAGATGCAGGTGTCAGGCTCGCTGACAGTCTGGCTGCCGAAGTAAAGCGTGTAACCACCCTCGATGCCTTCGGTGAGGAGGTTCTTGATGCGCACGTTGGCGAAGGTACCGCGGGCCATCACGAGGTCGTTGCCACGGCGGGAACCGAAAGTGTTGAAGTCGCGCTTCTCTACGCCGTTGGCTGCGAGAAACTTACCGGTAGGGCCAGTGGGCTTGATAGCACCTGCGGGGGAGATGTGGTCCGTGGTCACGCAGTCGCCGAAGATGCCGAGCGGGCGGGCGTTCTCGATATTTGTGATATCGCCCTTGCTGCCATTCCACCCCTCGAAGAAGGGCGGGCGGTGAATGTAGGTGCTGTCAGCATTCCAAGCGAAGGTGGCACCTTCGGGTGCGCTTACTTTACCCCACTCGGGTACTACGCTGCTGTAACATGCGGCGTAATCTTCCGGTGTGGCGGCCTTGGCCTGAGCTGCTGCAATTTCCTCGCTGCTGGGCCAGATGTCTTTCAGGTATACGGCGGTGCCATCCGCTGCGGTGCCGATGGGCTCGGTGGCCATGTCGATGTCCACTCGGCCGGCTAGGGCAAAGGCGATGACGAGCGGGGGAGACATGAGGAAGTTGGCTTTCACGTGGGAGTGGATGCGGGCCTCGAAGTTGCGGTTGCCGGAGAGCACGGAACAGGATACGAGGTCGTGCTCGGTTACGGCCTGTTCAATGGCGCTGTTCAGCGGGCCGGAGTTGCCGATGCAGGTGGTGCAACCATAACCCACGATGGAGAATCCGATGGTATCCAGCGCTTCCGTGAGGCCATTGTTCGCAAAGTAACGGGCGGCGATGCGGCTGCCGGGGGCGATGCTTGTCTTCACGTAGGCGGGAACCTTCATGCCGAGGGCCGCGGCCTTTTTGGCGAGGAGGCCAGCGGCGAGCATGAGGCTGTCGTTGCTGGTATTGGTGCAGCTGGTAATGGCGGCCACAAGGATGGAGCCGTCGGTCAGCGTCACATCGTGCGTGGTGTCAGCATCGGGGTTGCCGGCGTCACCCTTCATGGTGACGGGGACGGGAGTGGTGTTCTGGGGGTGGCCGTAAGTGTTCTCGCAAATCTGAGCAAAGCTCTGCTTGAGGCTTGTCAGCGGGATGCGGTCTTGCGGGCGCTTGGGGCCGGCTACGGCGGGCACGATGGTGGAGAGGTCCAGCTCCAGCTCTACGCTGTAATCAATGTCACCTGCCATGGGCATACCGAACATGCCCTGAGCCTTGTAGTAGTTTTCGTAAGTGGTGACGTGCTCCTCGCTGCGGCCTGTGGCGCGCAGATAAGCGGCGGAGGTGGCATCCACGGGGAAGAAGCCCATGGTGGCGCCGTACTCGGGGGCCATGTTGGCCACGGTGGCGCGGTCCGGCAGGGAAAGGCTGGCAGCACCCTCACCGAAGAACTCCACGAACTTGCCTACCACGCCGTGTTTGCGCAGCATTTGGGTGACGTGCAGTGCCAAATCCGTGGCTGTGACGCCCTCCTGCAGCTTGCCGGTCAGGTGTACGCCTACTACCTCGGGTACGAGGAAGGTGACGGGCTGGCCAAGCATGCCGGCCTCGGCCTCAATGCCACCCACGCCCCAAGCTACGATGCCGAGGCCGTTAATCATGGTGGTGTGGGAGTCTGTGCCTACGAGGGTATCCGGGTAGTACACGCCCTCCTGCTGCATGACGCCGTGGGCGAGGTGCTCGAGGTTTACTTGGTGTACGATGCCGGTGCTGGGGGGCACCACGGAGAAGGTCTTAAATGCCTGCTGACCCCATTTCAGGAACTCGTAGCGCTCCACATTGCGCTCGAACTCTCGGGTGAGGTTTTTCTGGTATGCTGCTGGGAAGCCTGCCCAGTCCACCTGCACGGAGTGATCTACCACTAGGTCTACGGGCACGAGCGGCTCCATTTTGGCGGGGTCTGCACCGAGGTCCTGTACGGCAGCGCGCATGGCGGCAAGGTCTACCAGAAGGGGGACACCCGTGAGGTCCTGAAGGATGATGCGTGCCACTGTGAAGGGAATTTCATAGCTGCCGGGCTCTTTGGCATTCCATGCGGCGAGGTTTTTAACATCCTGCTCAGTGACTTTCAGGCCATCACAGTTACGCAGAAGGCTCTCCAGCACGATGCGGAGCGAGACGGGCATGCGACTGATGCCCGAGAAACCCTGTTCAGCCAATGCAGGTAGAGAGTAATATGAGCCCTCAGTTCCTGCGCCTGTGGTGAATGTGCGTACTGTATTCATGGTGCTTTTGTGTTAAAATGCTGATACGCGTGTGATTATACTATTTTTTTTTCGTAATGCAAGCTGAAAAGACGTAATGGGCATATTTATGTGTGAGATAGGGCGGTTAGTACTCAGAAAAGCCGCCTTTTTAAATTGATGAAGGCTTGACATTCTCGGGTGGGCTTTGTTACTATTGCGCGTGAGGAACTCTTTTTTTCTCAGAGTAAATAAAAAAATATAAATAGAAAAGTATATGAATACAGAAATCGTTCAGCTTGTAGCAGAAAGTGAGTTTTCCTTGCATGTTTCAGATGCATGGATATGTGCTCTGGTGATAGTGCTGTTCGGGCTGCCTGCTGTTTATTCCGTTATCTCTTATCTGGGCTTCACAGCAGCCGGTGTGGGTAGCGAATGTTCTGTGCCGGAGCGCGGGGTGGCAGCTATGAAGTGCGGTATGGTGCATTTTCTGCTTGGCTGTCTGTTGGTGTTGCTTTATGCTTTGGGTGTTACCGGTGTAATGCCTACTGTTTGGCTGAATGATATCGTCATTCCGCTGGCGGCTGTGGCGCTGTTTTTTCCGGGGGTTGCCTCCTATGTATGGCTGCGCTTTTCGGTATGGCGCAGTGTGCTGGCCGTGGTGCTGGTGCCGTTTTTAGCGGTAATGGTGCTGGTGGGTGTTATGAAGGCCGTGGGCTACATGGTGGGTGATGACGGCGGTGTGCTGATGAATATTACGGATTCATTGCTCGTAGCTCTTGGTCTGGGCTAATTGCTGTGATTTGCAGTGGCCTCGTGGCGGGTGTTAGGGGGCTTCTGCTACGTCGTCATCTGTGAAGAGCGGAGTCTCGCTTTCGGGATCCACGGCAATGTCATCGTCCGGCAGTTCGGTTTCATTCGGATCCTCTGCAAGCTCATCATCTGCGCTATGAGATTGCATGACGGGGTGCTCCGTGCAGAAGCTGCGGGGCTTGGTGATATCCGTCATGGTTTCAGTATAGGCAGTGTGCCGGTATTCGCAGCCGGCATGAGCGAGCCCTCCTGAGGTGCGGCAGAGGCGTACGCCTCTGTTGCGCTGGCCGGCTACAGTCTGGCGGATGGGGCCCATGTGGTAACCGAGGCGCTGTGCTTGCTTCATGGCGCTCACCCAGATGGGCAGGGCGATAGTGCCGCCGTAGGCTCTGTCTGCGATGGTGGTGGGGCGGTCAAATCCCACCCAGACGGCTGCGGTGATATCTGATGTGAAGCCGCAGAACCAGGCGTTCCGGTATGCGTTCGTGGTGCCGGTCTTGCCACCTGCCGGGGCGGTGAAGCCTAGGCGCTGCATGCTGCCGGCTGTGCCGCCGGGCTTGGTTATCTGCTGGAGTACCGCGGAGATGGCATTTGCGGTTTTCTGGCTGTAAATGCGGTATGCGGAGTGAGGGTTCTGCCAGATGACGCGGCCCTCAGAGTCCGTGATGCTTTCAATGATGTATGGCGTGGGACGTACGCCGCCATTCGCAAAGGCTGTGTAAGCGCCGGCTACTTCCAGAGGGGAAGCTTCCCATGTGCCGAGGTAGATGGTGGGGCCGGGCTGGCGCTGAGGCTGTGGGAAGCCGCTCATGAGGGCGGTGTTTACTACGTTCTGTAAGCCGGCTCGTGCGCCGACGCGAACGGACATGGTGTTACGGCTTTTAAGGAGCCCCCAAGAGGCAGGGTGTCTGCCGGTAAATCGTCCATCAGAGTTTCTGGGGCTCCAGCGGCGCCCTCCGGGGATTTCTCCGGGCTGGATGCGGCCGTCAGAAATCATGCTGTTCGGGCTGCCGCCCTGCTCAAAGAAGGTGGCGTATACAAGGGGTTTGAAGATGGAGCCTACCTGACGGCGGCTTTGCAGGGCGCGGTTCAGGGGGGATTCCGTGCTGTCTCGGCCGCCTACTACGGAGAGCAGGGCTCCTGTGGCATTATCTATCATTACGCAGGCTGCCTGCACGTATTTGGGCGCAGGGCGTATGGCATCAGGAGCGAGTGCTGCTACCATGTTCTGGTATTGCTGGCGGGTCTGGTGCGGGTAGCGTCTGCGGGTTTCCAGCATGCTTACCAGCTGGCTATTTATCTCTTGCATCACGGCATCTTGCAGGTCTACGTCCAGCGTGGTGCGGACTATCAGGCCGCCGGAGATGACGGAGGTTTCTTTAAGGCGTTCTTCGCGGGTGTCCAGCATTTCCAGAATGTGGTCCACCTCGCTGCGGATGAGGTCCAGCGCATAGTTGTCAATGCCACGGCGTTCAGGACGCTTGGTGATAATAGCTTCTGCTAAGGCTGTTTCATACTGGGTGCGCGTGATTTTTCCGTGCTCCATGAGGAGGCGCAGCACTTTGTCTCGCTGGATGCGTGCGAATTCCGGGTTACGATAGGGGGAGAAGGTGTTCGGGTTGCACACGATGCCGGCGAGCATGGCGGCTTCGCCGATGGTGAGGTCCCGCGGTTCTTTGCTGAAGTAGCCGTATGCTGCCTG
This sequence comes from Akkermansia sp., assembly GCA_045540095.1. GTDB lineage: Bacteria > Verrucomicrobiota > Verrucomicrobiia > Verrucomicrobiales > Akkermansiaceae > Akkermansia. The sequence continues at coordinate 30,514 of JAZQGN010000036.1, read as the reverse complement.
CTTGAGACCTAGGAAAGTATGGCCCCAGAACACGCGGTTGATGTAGCACATGAGGATGGTTTCCTTGTCGTACGTGGCTTCGATACGGCGCGCCAGTGCCATTTCGGTGAACTTAGCGTCAAAGTTACGCACGCGGTGCTGGTAGGTGTTCTTGGCCAGCTGCATGGTGAGCGTGGAGCCGCCCTGAGTGGTGCGGCCGTGTTTGAAAACCTGAGCCACGGCACGCAGCATGCCTCGGGGGTCTATGCCGCCGTGTGTCCAGTAGGAACGGTCTTCCTGCAATATGAGCGCGTCGATAAAGTATGTGGGTACCTCGCTCTTCAAATCCGTGATGCTGCGGCGGTTTTCGCCATGCAGGGTGCCGATTTCGTTTCCTTTGCGGTCTTGCACGATGGTGCGCTCCGGCATGCGCATGACCAGTGTGAGGTCATAGTGCCCGGATTTGATGGCATAGAACATGATGAGAACGAGCGCGAAGAAGCATCCTACGAAAGTACCGCTAATAAGCAGGCGCAGCCCCCACTTGATAATCCACGGCAACTTGCGCGTGATGAATGCTATCATGCGGAAGGGGAAGAAGCACCACATGCCCAGCCCTTGCCAGAAACTGGTGCCTTTCCGCGGCGGGTATTTGAGGTCAGACCACGGGTTTTCTTCTGCACCCGGGGAGGGTGCAGACCGTGTGCGGCGGTATTCTCGCTTGGGGCCGGGGGTGCCGAAAGCGCTTTCCGGGTTCCGTGATTGATCCGAGTGCAACACGCGGCGGCCATCAGCATCCGCCTGAGCTAGTAGCGGGTCTTCCGTTTCCATGTATCCGGGGAGTGGTGCCGGGCTGTCAGTCACGCGGCGTCTGGCGGGGATGTTTCGGGATGCTCTGGGTGCGGCCGGTGAGGGTGGTGTTGACTCTGTGGCGGGCTCGGGCGCTGTCTCTTCCTCCTCATAATGACCGGCAGGTATTCGCTTGCGTGGTGCAGCCTGACTGTACAACGCACCGCCACCCTGAGAATTGTTTTTCGGGGTGCCGGAAGAGGGGGCCTTGTAGCGTGCGCACATGCTGTTACACAGAGAGGATAGCATGAAATAACTGGTACTGCAAGATAAAATGCCATCGCTGCCCGAAGGGCACGGGTTAATCTTGACAAGCGGGAGCGCTTTCGCTATGATTCCTCCGGTATATGTACATTCCTACGCAGCAGGAGAGATATAGCAAGGTGGCCGGGTACACGCTTTTCTTATGCGTGGTGTTACCCAGCGCGATTGTGCTGTGGGCGTATGGGAATGTGAATGATTTGCTGGCGTGCGCGTTCGCTTTTCTTGAGCCTCCGGCTGTGCTGCTGCGGGCTGGGGGCTGTGGCCGTACGGCTGCGTTTTTGTTATCCGCTCTCCTGCAGGCTATCCTATTCTTTTGGGTACGCCGGAGCAGCAAGCTGACTCCCAAGGGGAAGCTTACGCTGGCGGTGACATGGGGGATGCTCTTTGCCCTTATTTTGCGCCTGATGATAGCGTACCGCTTCTGGGTGGAGGCCGGTGGTGCCGGGGCTGAGGGTTAAAGGCCGCAGCGGTTCAGGTAGTAATGCAGTGCTAATTTGAGCACGGAGGTGCGGTCCAGGTTGCGTGCGCGTGAGAAAACTTCGAGGCGGCGGAAGAGGTCGTCACGGCAGCGGAAGGTAATCATGTGCAGGTTGTTCATGCCTCCATGGTAATACAGAAGGCGGGGTAGCGCAAGTTATGTTGTGCGTTTGTGTGCTAACTTTTAATTCCGGCTGGTTTTAATTTCCTCTCAGGTCTTTCATCCAAGCTGCGACGTTTTCGTAGCGGTCTTCGATGGCGGGAGAAAGAGCTTTATCAATGCTGGACAGCAGCTGTGCATTGTAGCGCTTTCTCAGAGTCGGCATGGCTGCCAGCGGGGTGATGGTATCATACAATGCACGCTGGCGAGAGGGCGGCGGCGGTGTGCCGGTGAGCAGGAAATACAGCGTGGCGGCGAAGGCGTATAAATCAGTCCACGGGCCTTGCGGGAGGTGTGGGTTGCCTTGTTCCGGAGAGTTGAAGAACGGAGTTTCTACGCTGACAGCCGGGGCGTCTTCCGTCATATCACGGGCGGCGCCCATATCAATGAGGACGGGGCGGCCATCGCGTGCGATGAGGATGTTATCCGGCTTTATGTCTAGGTGAAGAATGTGGCGCTCATGCATATAGCTGAGAGCATCCAGTATTCTTACCATAAGTGAGTATAGGTCCTTCTGCGGGAGATGGTTCAGGTGCTTGCGATAGTCCTCCACCACATCAGTAAGCATCATGCCGTCCACGAACTCGGTTACGAAGTACGAGGTGTTATGTGCCTCAAAGTAAGCATATATTTTCAGGAGGTGGGGGTGATCCAAGCGGGCTAATAAGCGAACTTCACGCTGGAAATTGCTCAGCGCGTGGTGGTAATCCTCCGGGTTGATGTGTGATTGGTACTCCACGTTCAGTGTGCCGCAGCGGCGTTCACAGAGGCTGTGGGGAAAGTTTTCCTTGATAACGACGTTGCGCTTCAGGAGCTCGTCAGTTGCGAGGTAGGTGACGCCGAATCCGCCTTCGCCGAGACAGCGCTGAATGCGGTAGCCGTTTATCATGTAATTGGGCGGCAATTCCTTGGGAGCCGGGCAAATTTCATAGTCGGGCTCGCCTGTGTGAGGCATGATATCCTGTGGAGTTTCTCCTGTACCCGGTCCAGTGGGGGGGATGAGGGGCCTGACATCCATGTTCATAACGGTGTGAGAGTGTTAGTCCAGCTGGATGCCGAGAATTCGGCAGGCGCCCTGATAACAGAGATTGTAATTGAGCTTTCCGTCCGGCTGGACGGGAATGGTGCTTACGGGGATAATGCGGTTAGGCGCCCATGCCGCAGGATAGCGTGCATTCAGCAGGCCATAACGGGCGGTGATAAGATCCTGAGGCACGACATTTTTATGCAGGGTGGAGAGCAGTACAAGAATTTCACCGCCGCTTCTGGGATCCGGAACACCGACTACGGCCAGTCTCCGTATGCCGTCTGCCGTGGAGGCTCCGAGTACCTGACAGAGGGCAGCCTCAGCCGCCTCATGGGGTACAAGTTCGTCCCCGATTTTGCTGAATCTTTCCTTGCGGCCGCAGATTGTCAGCAGGCCGTCATTATCCATGTATCCCACGTCACCTGTGCAGAACCATTTGCCGCGCATGCACGTGGTGGCCTCCGGCTTGTCCTTAAGATAGGAGCTGATAAGGGCGGGGCTTTTCAGCCAGATGAGCCCGGTGGAGGTAATGGGAAGGCTATGGTCAGGGCGGTTCAAATCACTGATGCGCACAGCGACACCAGTGAGTGGTGCGCCAACAGAGCCTGCTTTTCCTGCAGGGATGATGTGCGGTGTGCCCGGTGCCGGCTGCGGAGTGGGGCCACTGATAGCGACAGGCGGTGCACACTCTGCCAGTGAGTAACACTCGCGCAGGTTCAGCTTATAATCACGGGCAGCTCGCTCAGCAAGCTCTGCGGAGAGCTTACCTCCGGTGATGAGGAAATAGCGTAGGGATGCGAAATGCTCAGGCTTGCCGGCGCTGAGGATAGCATGTGTCTGCGCGGGGGTAAATGCTGTCAGCACAGTACTGTAATTGTGCGCCAGCTCGCAGAGGCGGCGTGGAGCGTGCGTGTCCGGGTAGGTAACGATGTCCAGCCCTTGCAGCAGCGGGAGCAGCAAACCACATATGAATCCGATTGGCGTATAGAGCGGCAGGGCTGATAGTACTCTGCGGCCAGCTTCGATGGGCAGGCGGCTGCTTATCTGCATGATGGCAGCCATGAGCATGTGGTTAGAGTAGGGGACGCCTTTGGCCTTTCCTTCAGTAGATGAGGTGAAGTGGAGCACCGCTTCACTATCTACCTGCTTGGGGTGACGCTTCATGTGGCGGGTGAGCATTTCTACCTTGCCGAGGCGGATAGCAATCTCACGTAATTTTACCCCGCCGGTGCCGGCATCTGCCAGCTCGCGGTCAATGAAGATGAGGTCTCGGGGGGCGGGCCAGGGGAATTCCTGTAGCTTGTGAGTGAAGCGTACCTCCGTAATGAAGCGGTTCACTCCGGCCATGCTCGCTTGGTGCTCAAACTCTCGGGGCCCGGCGCTGTAATTGATGTTCACCGGGGTGATGCCGGCGATGATGCAGGCCACATTAGCCACGGCGGCCAGTTTGCCTGGCGGTAAGATGATACCCAGACGGCGGTTTGTGACCATTTTTTTCAGCTTATCACTGAGGATGAGCGCATAAATAAGCAGGCGTCTGAAGCTCAGCTGGCTGTCATCCACGCCATCAATGATGAGGGCGTCTTGGTGTGTGACGAGGCTTTTAATGAGGGTATGAGCCAATGGCTGATGGAGCGCCGGATGTTCCGACATCTGTTCGGAGGCTGCGTCCATCCATGCGCTACGTATTCTTGCGCCGAGCGCGGGGCCGGCTTTCAGCTCAGGCATGAACTGCAGCCCCAGATATTCATACGGGGCTGAGGTGGCGATGGCATTAATGAGGCTATCGCGGTACATGCCCACGTATACGGGGACCGCGGAGAGTGTGCTGTTATCAGCAAAGCTGAGAAGTTTTCCCGGTATGTCTGTAACTCCTGCAGGTTGCTGGCCGGATTTTCCACAGAGTAGTACTACATGGCGCCCCTGTGCAAGGCGGTCCTTCACCATGTTTACCAAATCATCTCTGTCCGAGCGTTCCATGGCGCACAGGAAGCCCGCAGCTCTGGACTGGGAAAGGTACATCATGACCTCCGCATCCGGCCGCAGTGAGTTTTCCACCATCCATGATACGCGGTCCCTCCCGCCCAGTGCTTCTTCCATGGCACGGAGCGTGGGTAAATCCACTCGGTTCGGGATAATGAGAGCGGGGGCGGGCGGTATGTTGCCTATGCCCTCTGTGGAGGCTTCTATCATGTGCTGCAAGGCCAGTTTAGCACATCTTTTGCGCTCTGGCAATCCCTGATTTGCTCATTCGAGTGTTGTGAACTCACATTTCCTGCAGGGTGCGGATATACTCTCTGCGGGCTTCTTCCGGAGTGGGCATCGGCACAGCGGGTGTTGTGGGCGCTACTGAAGGGGTGGAAGAAGGTTCCACTGAAGGCGCGGATGAGTTCTGGCCGCTCTGTGGTGTGTTCGAATATATTTCCGGAGCGGGGATGGCAACCGGCGTGTCCGGGAATCGAAGGGATGGGAAGATGTAGTGATTTGCGTTTGTGCGCTGAGTATTAGCCTCTTGTAAGCGTGATTGCGTGCCGAGGCAGAAGACGTTAGTCTTACGGGTGAGGAAGGTGGCATTCGCCGGGTGATTAGATATGACGGTGGCTCCGCCGAGGGCGGCGGAGAGCATGCGCAGCTGCCGCGCGTCTGCCCGAGGTCCGTAATTATGCCCGGTGATGTTCGGAATGAGCGCAGCGCGGGCGTCCCGTGGCTGGCGTATTTCCACGTATTCCACGATAGTGGCACTCATGTCCGGCGTGATTTCACAGATGAGCTGGCCGGAGTTTTGATTCAGCCTGAAGGATATGCCGCTATCATGCCAGCGGTATGGCGTGCAGTTTCCGTGGGAATTGCTGAAGATGTTGTGAAGCACGGAAAGGCGGCGGGTGCTTACCATATCTTTCAGGTTACCTGCCTCTCGTTTGCAGATTTCCGGATAGATGAGCATGGCGGAGTGCTTATCTTCAGAGTAGCGCAGCACCGGCTTTTCGTCATGGGTTATCAGGCTTGACATCATACGGACCAACGCTTCAGGGCTATTGCGCCGTGTGATGCTGTGTACCAGTACGGCTCCGATGGCGCCCTGACTATCCGCCAGAACCATGGCCCAGCAGCCGGCTGTATAGAATGTAAGAGCGTCCTCACCCTGTTTGGTGTAATGGGTAAGCTCACTCTGCAATTCCGTAAGGGTGGTGGCAGCCGCCAGCGGTGCAGGGCTGACCATGGTGATGGCCAGTCCTGCCAGAAGGCTGACCATGTGCAGATAATTTAACATGATGTTTTGAGCCTGAATCAGTGCTTGCTCTCAAGTCCCTTCATGAGGCGGCGGATGTAGCGGTCCATGCGCGGCAGGTTTGTTTCAATACTGCGGGCCAGAGCCAGCTGATTGCGTGCGCGAATGAGGTTGTGATTCGGTTTTTCCGTTCGGAAATACTTGTCTCCATCCAGATAGTCCGTAAGGAAGCGCATGCCGATTTCAGCAGTAATGAGCCAGCCGGCGAATGCTAGCTGCTCGATTTCCTCTTTGCAAAGGAAGCTGTGTGCGGCATCCAGATAACCTTCTGCCAGAGATTCGAAGAAGGGCATTTGCATGACAACCTGTGTCAAATCTTCCTCGTCTTCACTGGCTGTACAGGTGGCGGTGCGCACCATGTCCCCGAAATCATACAGCGAGAGGCCGGGCATGACGGTATCCAAATCGATGACGCATACAGCTTCATCCGAATCTTCATCCAGCATCACATTGTTGATTTTTGTGTCGTTATGCGTGATGCGTGTAGGAAGTTTGCCCTCGGCCTGTAATTCAACCAGTCGCGCGTATCGCGGGGACCAGTTTTTAAACATGTGCAGCTCAGCTTCGCAGTTTGCTACACGGTTCATCACATCTGCCTCAGCGCTCTGTACCAGTGCTTCATAACGCTTGGGTGTGTTATGGAAATCCGGTATGGATTCACGGAGGTCCTCCGGGTTCATGTCTGAGATGAGTTCCTGGAAGGAGCCGAAGGCGTAACCCGCCTGATATGCTTGACGGGTGTTTTCCACCACATCGTACGTGTGTGTGCCTTCAATATTGTTGTAACAGCGCCAAAGCCCGCCTTCTTCCGGAAGGTTGATGTAGTTTCTGCCACCGCGGGCCGGATACAGAGTGAGGGGCTGACCTGCAGTATTCTTGCGGCGGCGCATGGTCTTCCAGCGGATGTGGCGGGTGACCTTCTCTACGTTTTTCATGACCATTACGGGGTCTTTGAACACGTAGTCATTGATGCGCTGAAGAATGTAGCGGTCTTCTGCACCGTCTTCTGTGCGGTAGCAAGCTCTGTATGTTGTGTTAATGTGGCCGTTGCAGAGCTCCTCACCATAGAGGAACTCTCCGCTGATGGCGAACTGATCCCCGATGCGGGCTATTCGCTCAGCCACGGGGCCCTCGGATAATCTGGCGGGCATGGCAGTCATAGCAGGATGGGGGTGAAGCGTTTATCTTTCACTGGCGGCCTGAATACTAATGAGTTTCAGGGTGTTTCCGGATTCCACCACGACGTTAATCTGAGATTGACGCTCGGAAACGATGAACTTGCCACTCTTGAAGGGAACGAGGGTGGCGTTGTTGCGGCCATTTGTTTGGCGATTCTGGCGCGTGCAGAGGCGGAATGAGACCTGGTCGCCATGGCTGCCGGAGGTGTAGTGCCAGGAGTTGGAATCAGATACACCTTCGTTACGCTTGAAAACACCGATGGTGGAGTTCTGAATATCGCTGAAGTTGCCGGACGTTGACGTCTGAACGACGATGGGGCGGGGGGATAAGTTAATTACATGCACGCCTTTGGCCGGGAACTGTGCCTCATTCAGGAAGAAAGTCTGGGGTGCACGGGGGTTATCCGTGGGGATAACGATGCAGATAGACTTGCTGCCCGCGTTCTGAGGAACACTAACAGTCATGAAGGGGTCAGGGAGAGTTACAGCAGCCTGCTGCCCGCGGCGAGCGGGACGTGTGGCGCGTGAGGGACGTGCTGCCGGTGCTTCACTCTGACCTTGTGTGGCCTCAGCGGCAGGGTCCTTATCATAGAACTTAATTTCGCCGCCGATAGGGCGGATGCGCTGGCTGGGTACGCGGCTGGAGATACGCACTCTCTTGAACTCATCACCACTCTGGTAGTAGAGGGGGCTGGGCAGGCTGCCACCGTTCGGGGCGCAGATGACGAAGCGAACACCTGAGGTGGGTTCTTCCTCTGCGGCAGCAGCAGCTGCTGCACCGCGTGTGGCGCGGTTGCTACGGGCAGATTGGGCAAAGACGGGGGTAAATGCAAGAAGCGCAGTGAGGATAAGGGAAAGAGATAAGTACTTCATGTTGATTAAATGCGTATTGTACTTTCTGAATTTACCACTATGAACCTATGAGCGCAAGCAAAAAAGATAGCCCGCGAAGAAATTGTCCGCGGGCTGCCGTTAAGTATCTTATTAACTCTTGTGATGGTTACGGGGTAAGCTGATGAAAAGTGGCTCAGCGTACAGAGTAATCCCGTTTCCCGAAAATGGCCGAACCTACACGCACGATGGTTGCGCCCTCTTCCACGGCTATGCTGAAATCATGGCTCATGCCCATGGAGAGCTCAGGCAGGGCATAGGGGCCCCGCTCCCGGAGGCATTCAGCCAGCTTTCGCAGGGCCGTGAAGGCCGGGCGGGCGTCTTCTGCTTTTTCTGTGGGGGCCGGTATGCACATTAGTCCGCGTATTTCCAAGTTAGGCAGCTGTGTCAACGTGGCCCACTCTTCTTGGATTCCGTCAGGGGTAAAGCCGTGCTTGCTTTCTTCTCCGTCCACATTCACTTCCAGAAGAATGCGGGCAGTCATTCCCAGCTCGCCGGCGATACGAGAGATGGCTTCAGCCAGTTTCAGACTATCCACTGCTTGGATGAGGGAAACTCCGGCTTGCAGGGCTTTGCGCACTTTGTTGCGCTGAAGCGGGCCGATGATGTGCCACTCGCAGTCCTGCGGCATAGCCGGGATTTTTTCCAGTGCTTCCTGCAGGCGGTTTTCGCCGAAGAGGCGCTGGCCATCTTCATAGGCTTGCATGATATCGCTTACCGGGAATGTTTTGCTCACAGCGAGAAGGGTAACGCTGTCAGCGGGGCGGCCTGCACGCTGTGCGGCTGCAGCGATTTCGGTGCGAATTTCGCGGAGTTGGTTCCGGATGTACATGGCTTGGGAAAAATCAGTTTCTACGATTGCGGTTGCGGCGTCTTGAGCTCTGCGTACGTTCGCGTTCCGGTTCGTTATTTCGGGGGGCTGCGGAATTGCGGATATCATCCGTGCCGCGGGTACGCACTCGGCGGGTCATGGGGTGCCTGTGGCGGAGGCGAATGCGGTGGCGATATCCACCCGCATTCGTACGGACTCGTACGGAGGAGTAACGGCGTTGCACTGCGCCGGGACGCCCGGCACCGGATGGCGTGGGGGCAGCCGGTACTCTGCGTGCTTGCCGGCGCTCTATTTCTTCAGCCACGTTTTGTGACGCCGGCTGCTTAATCTCAGTTGTGTTTTCGGGGGCCGCCGATGCGGGCTCAGCAGGACTTTCAGTCTTCTGAGTGGTGGCGGGTTCCTCAGTTTGCGTGTTTGCGGCCGGAGTTTCTTCCGTGGGGGCGGAGGCGTTACCTGTTTCAGGTTCTGTATTATCCGCAATGATACGCTGTACTTCTTCGTCCTCAGAGCGAAGCCTGGCTGCTTCTTCCTCCGGGCGTACATCTGCGATAAGGTCTGCTCCCGGAGTTTTGGCAGCATCCGGGTGGGTGCGCAGGAAGTTCTCAAACTCTGGGTCCGGTTCTGCTCCACTCTGAATAGCTCGGTCGTATGCGCGCGCTGCGTCCGGTATGTTGCCTGCCTCGGCGTACAGGCGTGACATATTGTAGTGCGCGTCATGCAGATTGGACTGCAGCTTTACGGAAGCTGCAAAGTGGGTAAGAGCTTCGCGGGTACGCCCACTGATGGCCTCAATATTAGCGAGATAGAAGAAAGCTTCCGCGTTGGCCGGGTCCAGCTCAATGGTGCGCGTGAACATGCGCTCAGCTTCTTCCATTTGGTCCAAACGGTAATGGCAGATGCCGGAGAGATAATAAGTGATGGGCAGTTCCGGCGCCAAGCGGGTGGCACGGGTGAGGAACTCGGTGGCTTCCTCGCATTTATTGCGGTACAGCAGGATTGTGCCCAGATTCACTAGGCCCGGTACGTGGTCCGGCTGGAAGTCGTACAAGGTGCGGTACAGCTGTTCAGCGGACGTGTAGCGGGAGCGGGAGAATGCTTTATCCGCCAGATTGGCGAGAGTTTGTATTTCGAGGCTGCGGCGCACGGCGTTGGTGCCATCAGCGTCCTGTTCGGAGGAAGCCGCTCCGCTGCGAATGGATTCCACGAGCCTCTGCTCGGCGTCTGTCAGTTCTAGTCTGCTTTCCTGATCAAGGCGTTCCAGCTCCTCCACGACGTTGCCTTCACCCTGCCGAATCTGCTGATAGGTTTCGATGAGCAGGCGGCGGCCTTCCTCCTGCATTTGGATGGTGCGGCGCTGTTTGGCGATGACTTCGCGGAGAATGCGGTTTTCCTCTGCGATGGCGGGGTCCACTTCAGGCGCCTCAGCAGAGCTGTTCAGCTCAGCTTCCAGATTATTAAGTCTTTCGGAAAGCTCAGAGATACGGCGGCGGTAGCCGCGGTTTTCGTCATAGACGAGGCTCATCTGTTCGCGCAGGTCATTCACTTCGGAACGAGCTTCCGTGAGTTGCTGGGTGAGGACGTCCGTGGCATCCGAGCTGCCGGCAATCTGCGCTTCCAGAGCTTCCACTCTGGCACGTGCAGCGTTCAGCTGCTCGGCGAGGGTGAGGTTCTGGTCCAGCAGCGCGCGGGTTTTTTCCGGGCTGTTTAACTCCACGATAGCACGCAGCTGCTCATTTTCTGCGCGCAGCTGGTCACGTTCACGGGTAACGCGTTCGAGCTCTGCACGGGTTTGGCTCAGCTGGCTGGCGAGTTCGTTGGCGCGGGCTTCAGCTTCTTCTCTGGCGCGTTCTGACTTGCGGAGGCGGTCTTCAGCTTCTGCGAGGCGGCGAGCGAAGGACTCTACCACTTCATTATTCAGCCTGCGTTCTTCTGAGACTTCTCTGAGGAGCGTTTCATAACGCTCACGGTATTCTTTCTGCTCTTGGCGGGCAGTGATGAGTTCCTGCTGGGTTTGGCGGTATCTCTCGCTAAGGTCCAGAATGCTTCTGGCCATGTTGCTGCACTCTGCGCGCAGGCGGGAGAGTTCTTCGCGCAGCTCACGGTCGGTGGCGTTAGCATCCGGTATCCCGGAGGGTGAGATACCTTCATTCGCTTCCGCGTTAGCTCGTATGCCCGGTAGGTCAATATTCACTTCCTGAGGAACGGGGCGGCCGGGCTGGCGGCCGGTAGGAATAGGTGCGCGTGCGGCCGCTTCCTCATAACCTTTGATGTGGGTTGCAATCTGCTGCCTCAGGTGGTTCATCATGCTGGTTTTCCACTGGGGGTGGTCACGTACGATGATGGACATGATGCGCTCGGCTCGTCTGGCCTTGGTGAGGGCCTGATTGTAGTTGCCTCTCTCAGCTTCTCTGGCGGCGTCTGTTCGCAGGCCGTATGCCACCAGTAGGGCCTCTGCAGGGTCCTGAGGTACTCTGTTGCGAGGGCCAGCCGTTACAGTGCCGGGTTGGGCAGTATGTGAGGCTTGGGCCCATAAGGTGCTGCTGCTCAGTAGAGTTAGACCGCTGAGAGCCAGAATGGTGTATGTGGTGAGAGGTGACATGAAAAGAGCTTCCCATATGGTAGCCTATTCTCATGGTAAAGCAAGCAGGAATTGTGTCACGCTCAGTCATGTCTTTTACGTGCGATGCGAGCGGCTGAGGATGCAAAAAAATGAATATATTTCTGCGTTGTGGCGTGGTAGGAGCTTGCAAGCTGGGGGCTTAGCCGCTAGAATGGAGGCATGCAAATTACGCTAACTAGGTCCGCGGGGCGACTTATGCTCACGCCAGCCGGTGTTCAGCCCCGGCTGGAGCGCGCGTTTGCCGCGTCAGCCGGGCGAGGTATGTTGGATTTGCTGCGCTACGGGCTGCCTGCAGGCGCGGCTCCTGTGCTGGCTTGGTTGAGGGAACAGGCTCGAGAGCGCATGATGCTGTACCTGCGTACTCTCCGCCGCGGGGAGGAGCTTTCAGTAGTATTTCGCACTTCTCCGGCACAGGCCATAGCTTTGCTGGAGGGTATGCCTCCGGTGGAAGGCGAGCCGGTGAGCAGTGGTGATGTGATGGGCTGGCTGGAGAGTCTGGAGCCGGCACTGGCTTGGCTGGCTGACAGGGAATGCTGTACCCCGGAAAGTTGGTTATGCCGTTTGGGTGAAGGCTGGCAGCAGCTGGGGATGCTCTGTTTTCATCTCGCGGAGAATGCCGGCGAGGCCGCGGATAGTGCGCCGTTTGCCTTTCTTGCTACCTTTGTGCACAAGGTGGGGCAGGATGGCCGCGCCCGCCATGCACCACTGGGGATGGCAGCTCGACTTCTGGCGGCGGATTCTGCGGCTTTGTTGGATTTGCTTCGGCCATTGCGACAGGTGGCAGGGCAGAGCCCGTTTTTGGCTGAGTTGATTAATTCACAAGCGGTGTATAAGCCCTGTGGGTGGAGTGCTCGGCAGGCCCATGCTTATCTGGAGGCTTTGCCTCTGCTGGAGGCCGCGGGAATAGAGACCCGCATGGTGAACCTGTGGAAGACCCAGCCTCCGCGTGTAGAGCTGGAGGTGCGGCTGGATATGGCTGAGCCCGGTGCCGGAAAACCGGATTCCGCACCGTCGGTGAATGTAAACTCCCTGCTGCGCTTTTTCCCGCGTGTGGTGCTCGGTGATTATAATCTTACGGATGAAGAGTTGGAACAGCTGCTGGCCGGGGATGATGACGGACTGGTGCGTTTTCGCGGTGAGTGGGTGCGGTTGGACCGTGACAAGCTGAAGAACTTGCTGGAGAGCTGGCGGCAGGCTATGAAAATGGCAGCCGGTGGTATTCCTTTGCTGGTTGGACTGCGCTACTTGCTAGGCAAACGCAGTGAGGCGCTTCCTCAGTTGCCCCCGCCGGAGGATGGTATGCGGGCCGTGGCAGGTGCTCGGTTGGCGCTGGCTCTTTCCAATCTTCAGTTCGGAAATGTGGCGCCGAGTCTTCCTCAACCATTGGCGGATACGCTGCGCCATTATCAGATGGACGGCGTGCGCTTCCTTCTGAACGTCACGGAGGCGGGGTTTGGCGCTTGCTTGGCTGATGATATGGGGCTTGGTAAGACCTTGCAGGTCATCAGCTGGCTGACGCACCTAGCCGGTGCTGGAGAGTTGGGCGAAGGGAAGGGTGCTGCGCTTATCGTAGCGCCGGCTTCCTTGCTGATGAACTGGCAGGAAGAATTGCGCCGTTTTGCACCGCAGCTGCAGGTAGCGGTGCTGCACCCCTACGCGTTGAATAGGCAGAACGCGGATTATTTGCGCACGAATCCTGCTTGGCTGATGCGGCGAGTGCATGTGGCGCTCACTACATATGGAATTGTTACTCGTAATGAGCTGCTGGCCCGCTGTGGATATCCGGCCTTGGTGCTGGATGAGGCGCAGGCTATCAAAAATGCGGATTCGCAGCGCTCTCGCGCTATTTGCCGCCTGAGCAGTCCTCGGCGCGTGGCGCTGACCGGCACGCCGGTGGAGAACTCTCTTTCCGAGCTACGAAGTCTCTTCGAATTTTTGAATCCCGGCCTTCTGGGCACGGAGAAGGAGTTTAATTCACTTGTGCAGAGCATGGGCTGTGATTATACCCCGCTGCGCCGCCTTGTGCGCCCCTTCATGCTGCGCCGCTTGAAGAGTGATCCTGCTTTGCTGCCCGAGCTGCCGCCTAAAACGGAGGTGGCTGCTTGGTGTCATCTTACCCCGGAACAGGCTCGCCTGTATGCCGGAGAGGTGGAAAATCTCCGGGCTGTCATTACGGAACCGGATCCACAGACTCGTCTCACGCTCGTGCTGCCTATACTGGGCCGTCTGAAGCAAATCTGCAACCATCCTGCGCAGTACCGTGGGGAAACGTGGTTTGAGCCGGCCGCAGGTGGTAAGTTTGAACGCTTGGGACAACTGGCGCGCAGTATAGCTGCTGCGGGGGATTGCTGCCTGGTGTTTACTCAATACCGCAGCATGATAGACCCGCTCCATGAGTATCTGACGGATATTTTCGGCGCTCCTGGACTGATGCTGCATGGTGGCACTCCTATAGCAGAGCGTCAGCAGCTTGTGGCCGCTTTTCAGGCACCGGGTGGTCCGCGCTTTTTCGTGCTTTCTTTGAAGGCCGCCGGCACGGGGCTAACTCTCACCCGGGCCCGGCATGTGATTCACTTTGACCGCTGGTGGAATCCCGCTGTGGAAAATCAGGCTAGCGACCGTGCTTACCGCCTTGGTCAGACTCAGCCCGTGCTGATTCATCCGCTCATCTGCCGCGGTACCATTGAGGAAAATATCCACAATATGCTCACCCGCAAGAGCGCCATGGCTGATAGACTGCTCTCCGGTGGGCTGGAGAATCTTCTGCTGCACCTCAGCCCGCAGGAGTTATTGGAGGCTGTGGGCGCTCCTGTATAAGACTGTCCGTAGCTTATTTTTTGCAGAGGAAGTAAAAGCCGATAGCCAGCAGTAGCCCGACGAGCAGGCTCCAGAAGCTTACTTTCTCTTCCGCTATGTGCCAGTAATAGCGCTTAATGATGAGGCCGCGCACTACTTGCCACAGGAAGAATATGCCCATCATCAGCCCGCTCATGACCTCGAATATATCATTCATCCACGAAGCCAGAAGCACCAGTGCTATGCCGAGCAAAAGCACATAGCAGCCTTTTTCCCAAGGAAAGAGGCTTTTTTCGTCGTCCGGGAATTTGGGGGATGGAGGCATGAGTGTCAGGCGGTTTGCTGAGTGGGCGGCTCGCCGGCAAGACGACGCTGATTTTCGAGGCGTTCGCGCGCTACTTGCTCTTCCGTAGCTCCGAGTGAGCGCAGGGTGTGAGTGGCCATGGAGAGCGCCACTTCTTCCTCGCCGGAGAAGACGGTTTCCGCGCCTTGGCTGCGCAGGAGGCGAGCGTTGCGGATGTAGGTGGTGTATGCCATGACGGAGATATTTGGGTTAATTCCGCGGGCGCTTTCTGCAATGTCATGAGCCGGAGCGGCCGCAGTGGTAATGATGATAGCTTTTGCGGTTTCTACACCGGCTATCTGTAGGATGTTGCGCAGGCGGGCGTCACCATGCAGGACGGGAACTCCTTTCTCTGCCAAGCGATTGACGGTGTCAATATTCATCTCCAACACCACGACTTCCAAATCATACTTGTGCAGGATGTCGCTCATGATTTCACCGCAGGGGCCATAACCTACCACGATGATGCGATGGCGTTCATCTGTGGCGGGCGGCACATTGCCTGCCACATTTTTTCGTGCGCCCACACCTCGTTTCTCCAGCTTATCCGCGATTTTGGGAACGAAGCGGTAGAGGGCGGCGTTCAGGGTGATGGTGATGATGGCTACGCCGGTGATGACGTTGGCTGCGTAGGCCGGGAGCATGTGGTATTGCGTGGCGATGAGGGTGGCGAGGATGAAAGAGAATTCGCCAATTTGGGAAAGGGAGGCGGATGTTTTCATGGCCATGCGGAGCGGTTTGCCCAGCACGCGGATAATGATGAACGCCATGATGGGTTTCACGAGGAATGCCACGGTGCAGGTGGCTAGTGCCAGCTGCCAGTGTTCCATCATTCCCATGAAATCAAAGCCCATGCCTACCGATACGAAGAAGAGCACGGCAAAGGCATCCTTCATGGGCAGAGCATCACTCGCCGCTCTGCTTGCAAAGCGGCTTTGTCCTACCACCATGCCGGAAAGGAAGGCGCCGAACTCCATGCTCGCGTCAAATACATTTGCGGCCAGTACTGCAAAGCCCAGCGCAAAGACGAGTACTGCCAGCGTGAACAGCTCTCCTGACGCACTGCGGGATACATAGGTGAGTACTTTCTTAATGACCTTGCGCCCCAGAAAGGCTACGCACAGCACGAGGAGCGTGAGTTTGATGGCCGCACTGCCGAGCGCCGGCAGGAGTTCTTTGCCGCTTATCATCACCGGCAGCAGCACCAGCATGAGGATGGTGAAGATATCTTCCACCACCAGCCAGCCCAGTGCTGTGTGGCCGGTGGGTGTTTGGAGCAGGCGGTTGTCTCCCAGTACGCGGGTGAGTACCACGGTACTGCTCACGCAGATGCAGAGGCCGAACATGATACAGTTTATCCAGTGTGATTCTCCGCCGAAGGTGTGGAAAGCCAGAGCTCCCATGCCGGTGCTGGTCGCCATGCAGACGAGCGCTCCCGGTACGGCTACTTTCTGTACGGCCAGAAGGTCTTTGATGTGGAACTGAAGCCCTACGCCGAACAGTAGTAGAATGACGCCCAAGTGTGAAAAGTCTTCCACTATCTCACTGTCCACCGGCTCGCCCCACCACGGTTGCGCTGCCAGAATGCCCGCTATGAGGTAACCTACCAGCGGTGAAAGTTTCAGTTTATGGGCCAGAATTCCCAGCCCCAGCGCTACGGTGAGTCCTATGACCAGTGCGTGTATCATATTACAGTGGATATTCAGCGCTGCAATTTTATCACTTCGCTCTATATTCTGGCAAGCCGGAAATTGATAAAAGACTCGCTTTTATATGAGGAATGTATTACAATACGCGCATGAGCGATAATGAGTGGAACAGCGTGACTATCGGTGAAGAGGAAAAGCCGGTGGTGAGTGTGGCAGATTTGCGTGAACTGGCGGCAGATTTGGATCCGGATGATTTTGATGAGCCTGTGCAGGAGTTTCTGGAGGAGCTGATGCAGACGGATGATTTGACGGATCTCCGCAAGGCGTCCACGCTGCTGCTTCAGGATGAGGTGGATTTTTCTCCGGAGCTGGCGGATATGGGAATTGAGCCTGATATGGGGCTCATCACGCTGCTGATAGCCACGGGTGCAGATGTGAATGCGCTGAATGCATATGGGCAGTCACCCTTGCATCTGGCCGCTCAGTATGGGTACGTGGCTATTGTGGATATGCTGCTGGCTGCCGGTGCAAAGGTGACCGTGCGCAACCACGCCGGCAAGTTTGCGGCGGATATGACGGATGACGCTGAGCTGAAGGCTAAGCTGGCCCCGCCGTCCCTATTTGATGAGGACCTTCCCTTGCCTCCGGAGATTGAGGACGCTGATTATGTGCCGCCTCATGAGGAGCATGGACATGATTGTGATTGCGGTTGTCACCACCATCATTAAGCGTGACGAAAAAAAGCCCCGGCTTGCTGATGGAAGCCGGGGTTAAAAATTAGTTTCGGGCGGGGCGCCTGTTGTTTTGGCTGCGGCGCATCTGCTCCAGTTCAGCCGGTGAGGGGCGGCGGAGGATGGTTTCATTCTCCTGGGCCATATCGGCGCGGTCGCGCGCCATTTCCATGTAATACTCGGGGTCACTCATCCAGAGGTAGCGGTTGTGCTCTTTGGCTTCTTCTGCCTGAGCCCGTGCAAGCTGTAATTCTGCCTGCTCTTTCTGTTGCTTGAGCTCTTCAAGCTCCAGCATGGGTTTCAGCACCAGCATGGAGCCCAAGAAGGAGACGAAGCCCAAAAAGATAAGGGCTGATACGCCGATGACGCGGCGAATGCCCATGGTGCGCTGTACTCGCAGAAGCTCGATTTCTTCCAGAGTCGGGTATGCGCGGCGGAGAAGGGGGATATTCATAGAGGCTGGGAGCGGGTGGATTATTTATTATTTTGGCGTTCTGCGAAAGGTACGAAACGTCCACGGCGTGCCAGTACGACAGTGTGCATGCGCAGCTGCTTGCCTTTGGCGGAGGCGGGAACGGGTGTGGTGCTTACTTCAAAACCGGCTCGCATGAGAGTGCTCTCCAAGCGCTTGTCGCGCTTAGCTACGGTGATAGCCAACAGGCTACCGCCTTTCAGCGCATTGAAATACGCCTGAGCATCACTGAGATTCATCTCACAGCGGGCGTGTACGTGGCGCAGTAGAATGGCATGTAATGAGCCGGTGCGCTTGCGGCACAAATCCGCGGCAGTGGCATTTTCTGCGCTTACACGGCTGTCCTCCCACACGCTCTTGGTCTCGCTGTATTCGCGATTCCATGCCACAATGGAGGGAATCGGCTCCGCTACGATGAATCTGGCTTTCTCGCGGGGGAGGCATTCCATGGCCTTTGCCAAGCCATAACCGAGCCCCAGACCTGCTATCATGATGCAGGGCTGAGTTGCGCGGGTGATGGGAGATGTCGCTATCTCTGCCATGGCGTCTTCGCTGCCATGGGTGAATGAGGTCGCGCAGGGCAGGCCATCGTGCTGCAGGGAGAGCTCACCATCGCGTTCCCACAACTCCCACACGCTGCCGTCTACCATCTTGCTTTCACCGAGTTTTGTAAGGGGCTTCATACGCGCGGCATTATAACACCCGCTTTCTGTCTTGGCAAGTCAAAACCCGCGTCCTCTTCTGAATGTCTGTTTTTAACGGATTCGGAAAGCTTTGAAAATTGATTTTATATAGCGAAGATGGAGATTTATGCTTGACTTTGCTCAAACTATCGGTTAATGTGAGTACACAAGCGTCATGAAAGACCGTCGAATCGTTATTACTGGCATGGGTGCCCTTTCTCCCCTCGGCAATAGTGTTGAGGAGACGTGGGCTGGTATGAAGGCGGGCCGCTCCGGCATTACCAAAATCAAGAGCATTGACACGGAAGTTTACGCTGTTCATATAGGTGGTGAGGTGGCAGATTTTGATGCTACTCCCTACTTTAAGAAGGATCCTAAGGCTGTGCGCCGTTGTGACCGTTTCGAGCTGCTGGCTATGGCTGCAGCTAGTATGGCCATGGAGGACGCTGGGCTGGACCCCGAGAAGGTGGACAAGACCCGTGTGGGTGTGATGGTTGGCTCCGGTATTGGTGGTCTGGGTATTCACGGTGTGAACAGTGAGATTCTCGTTAAGTCCGGTCCCCGCCGTGTGTCTCCCTTCTGCATTCCGTACATGATTACGAACATGGCCTCCGGTCTTGTGAGTATCGAGTATGGATTTGGTGGTCCGAATATGAGCATTTCCACGGCTTGCGCTACTTCTAATCACTGCATTGGTGAGGCATGGCGTATTATGAAGTTCGGTGATGCTGACGTTATGATTTGCGGCGGTGCCGAGGCTGCTATTCTGCCCATCGGTATCACTGGTTTCGCTAACATGAAGGCCCTTTCCACCCGCAATGATGATCCTGCCACGGCTTCCCGCCCGTATGATGTGGACCGTGATGGCTTCGTGATGAGTGAAGGCGCAGGTGTCATCGTGCTGGAGACTCTTGAGCACGCTCAGGCTCGCGGAGCCAAGATTCTTGCGGAGCTTGTGGGTTATGGTCTCAGCTGTGATGCCTACCACTATGCCGCTCCGGATCCGGAAGGCGAGGGTGCCAGCCGCTGTATGGAGATGGC
The DNA here is from genome assembly GCA_045540095.1 of Akkermansia sp. GTDB lineage: Bacteria > Verrucomicrobiota > Verrucomicrobiia > Verrucomicrobiales > Akkermansiaceae > Akkermansia. The sequence continues at coordinate 11,233 of JAZQGN010000036.1, read as the reverse complement.
TCTGAAGCATGCAGGCCTTAAGCCCGAGGATGTGGACTATGTGAACACGCACGGTACCTCCACTCCGGTGGGTGACATCTGTGAGGTGAAGGCTATTAAGCGCACCTTCGGTGATTATGCTACGAACGGCCTTGTGGTGAGCTCCACTAAGTCCATGACCGGCCACCTGCTGGGTGCCGCTGGCGGTATTGAGCTTCTGGCTTGCGTGAAGGCCATTCAGGATAACTTCATTCCCCCCACCATCAACGTATTCAATCAGGATCCCGAGTGTGACCTTGACGTCTGCCCGAACGTGGGCCGTGAAAAGAAGGTGGATGTGGCGCTGAGCAACTCATTCGGCTTCGGTGGTCATAACTCTTCTCTTATTGTGAAGCGTTTTGTTGATTGAATATCATAGTTATCTGTTAAATTGAAAAACCAGTGGCGGCGGCTGGGGGAACACCCCGCCGCCGCGCTGTATTCCCGGTATGGAAAAGGAACCGAACAGCCCTGAAAAAACGCCGCGCCGCATCTGGGAGCTATGGCAGCTGCGCGTGGTGCGCTATGTGCAGATTATCCGCGCGGATGTGGGGAAACAGCTCCACGCCCAGAGGAGTGATACAGATATGCTCTGGCTGCGCTGGGGGCTGCTGAGTGTGTCCGTTCTGCTTGTGACGATGGGGCTGATGCTCGCCGGCTGTTTTGAGCCGCTGAATGATGCTCAGTTGAAGCTTCTGTGCGGGAATCCTTTTTATCTGGAGGCTGAAGGAGCTCAACATTCGGCGCTGGGACTGGCCGGTACATTCGGGCTTTGCATTGTTGTGACGATGTATCTGAGCGTTGTCCTGCTCCGAGTGCCCGGTGTTGTAGGGCGGCTGCAGATAGCGATCCTTGCGCTCGTCGCGCTGGGACTGCCGGGGATGCTTTGTGTGCTGTGGGACTGTGTGTTCTACGTAGCGCCCTTGCTTTTCAGTGTGTGTTTGGTGTGGCTGTTGACGGCCGTTGTTCCCTTTTTCCGTTCTGCTCACTCATGAAGGCTCAGGATTATCCACAGCCTGTGCGGGAACTTATCGCCCGCCTGAAGCGCATGCCCGGCGTTGGTACACGCGGGGCAGAGCGGCATGCTCTTTGGTTTCTTCAGCATGGCCGGGCTGATGCCCGGGCTTTGGCCGCGGCTCTTATGGCGGCGGCTGATGAGGTGACGCCCTGTCCCCGCTGCGGTTTTTTTGCGAGTAAGGGCGAGCTGTGTACGGCTTGCTCGGACCCGGCGAGGGATAACTCATTGCTTTGTGTGGTGGAACAGCCTACGGATGTTCTGCCCATAGAGCGCTGCGGTACGTTCCGTGGTTTGTACCACTGCCTTGGCGGTAAGATATCCGCTCTGGATAATGTGCTGCCGGAGGATTTGGCTGTGGCGCAGCTGCTGGAGCGCGTGCGCGAGCTGCCCGGTTGCGAGGTTATTCTGGCCATCAGTAGTGATGTGGAGGGTGAAGTGACCGCTCTTTATCTTGCTGAGCAGCTGGCGGCGCTGGATTGCCGCGTGACCCGCTTGGCTCAGGGGATGCCTGCCGGAGCGGGGCTTAGCCAGGCGGATGCTATTACGCTTACCCGCGCATTTGAAGGCCGCAAGGGTATTTGATTCTTTGCCGATACGGGGTTAGATGTAGCGGCGGTCGCGGAAGACGTGTGCTTTCAGCGGGTCCGTTGCGGCTAGGTGAGTGAAGCCGATGGCGAGGGCATCCGCGGCATCCGGTGCAGGAGTTTCTGTGAGACGGAGCATGGCGCGCATCATGAACGCTACTTGTTGTTTGCCGGCGCCACCTCGGCCCACAGTGGCAAGTTTTACGCAGGTGGGCGGGTATTCCATGATGGGGAGGTCGTATCGAGCGGCTGCCAGTACTGTGGCGGCGCGGGCGGAGCCCATGGTGATGGCTGTGCGGTGTGATTGCACATAGATGATGCCTTCAATGGCCAGCTCATCCGGGTGCCATTGCTCTATCAGTGAGCAGACCTTCTCATGAATGGCCAGCAGACAGCGGCTCTGCGGCAGCTTCTGGGGCAGAGAAAGCGTGCCGTACTCCAGCGCGGAGGCGTTGCGGTGGTCTCCTTCCAGTACCGCATACCCTGTGTTCCGTATGGCCGGATCTATGGAGAGAACTATCACTCTTGATTATTTGTGATTGGCATGTGCCAACCGATAATCAGTTCACGTATCCGCAGTAGGTCCAGAGGGTGGGGTCCAGCTCTGCTCGGGCGGCCTCTGCCACGGCCTGTGCCTGCTCGATGGTTTCGGTGAGCGCGAAGAGCGTGGAACCACTGCCGCACATGAGGGCTGCGCGCACGCCGGGCTGGCCGAGAAGCCACATTTTGGAGAACCCGAGGACGGGGAACTTAGTGAAGACTGCGCGTTCCAGCTCGTTCACAAACTTGATGCCATCCACCATCTGGGCATTGTAATTCACACCCTTAATGCGGTGGGCGCCACGCAGTAGCTTGTAGGCGCTGGGGGTGGATACGGCAAACTGAGGCTTAATGAGCACGATGGGGCTGCGCCATTCTGCCAGCTCGGGCACCGGCTCCACGATTTCGCCACGGCCTGTGCAGCGGCTGATGACGGGGCTCAGGAAGAAGGGTACATCACTGCCGAGAGCGGAGGCCATCGTGTGCAGCTCCTCATCAGTATAACCGGTACCGATGATTTCATTGCAGGCGCGCAGTGTGATAGCGGCATCTGCTGAGCCACCGCCGAGGCCGGCGCCGTGAGGAATATTCTTGGTGAGCGTGATTTTCTGCTTGGCTTTGCGGCCATAGGCCTTCTCGAACTCACGCACGGCTTTCATGACGAGGTTGCTTTCGTCCGTCGGAACTCCCGGAGTATCACAGAGCAGGGTGGTGGTGCGGGAGTTGTGGAAATCCAGCGTGTCCACCAAGTCCAGACGTGCCATCAGTATGTCCACGTTGTGGTAGCCGTCATCACGCTTTCCCAGAACGCGTAATGAGAGGTTGATTTTCGCCGGTGCCGTGTATGTGGTGCTCATGCCCCTAGTTTACACGAAAAGAGGCGCGGCGTCAATCATTCCGGCTGCCTCTTCCGGCCAAAATGACGTACAGATACCGCTTCCAACAGAAAAAAATACAGAAAAATGCACTTTTTTGTCAGATTAGACTTGCAAAAGGTGGCGAGGCGTTATATCCTCCGCTATGGCAGAAATTCAGCTTGGACTTACATTTGACGACGTGCTCCTGCTTCCTTGCCTGAGCACTATTCTTCCCGGCGAGGCCGATCCCTCTTCTCAACTGTGCGCGGGTTTCTCACTCCGCCTGCCCATTCTCTCTGCTCCGATGGATACGGTGACAGAGGTAGACATGGCCATCGCCATGGCTCGTGAGGGCGGGTTGGGCGTTATTCACCGCAACAACCGCATCGATGATCAGGCTATGATGGTGGCCAAGGTGAAGCGTTTCGAGAACGCTGTTATCACCAAGCCGCTGACTGTTACGAGCGACATGAGCCTGAGCCGCGTGAAGGGCATCATGCTGGAGAACGGCTTCTCCGGTCTGCCCGTGGTGGCTGAGGGTAACCTGCTGGTGGGTATCATCACCGGGCGTGATATGCGCGTGGTGGATGGCCATGACTTGGAGAAACTCACCGTGGCTGATGTGATGACCCCCATGACCCGCCTCATCACCGGTACTCCTTCCACCACTCAGGAGGAGGCCCGCAAGATTCTTTATTCCAACCGCATCGAGAAGCTGCCCCTCGTGGATGAGGCCGGCCGTCTCGTAGGTCTTATTACGGATACGGATATCCGCAAGCGTGAGGCTTTCCAAGAGTCCACTAAGGATGAACTTGGCCGTCTGCGTTGCGGTGCAGCCGTAGGCCCGGGCCCGGAGTTCATGGCTCGTGCTCAGGCTGTGGTGGATGCCGGCGCTGATGCCCTTTTCATTGATGCCGCTACCGGCCACACCAGCCGCGTGCTGCATGTGATTGAGAAGCTCAGTGAGCTCGGCAAGCCCGTGGTTGCCGGTAACGTGGTAACTCAGGACGGCGCTCGTGACCTCATCTCTGCCGGTGCTAGCGCCATTAAGGTGGGTGTGGGCCCCGGCTCCATCTGCACCACCCGTATCATCTCCGGTGTGGGTATGCCCCAGTTCACCGCCATTCAGGAGGTGGCCACCGTGGCTCGTCCTGCCGGCGTGACGGTGATTGCTGACGGCGGTATCCGCTACTCCGGTGATGCCGTGAAGGCTCTCGCCGCCGGTGCTGACCTCATCATGATGGGCGGCATGCTGGCCGGCTGTGAGGAAAGCCCCGGCGCCATCGTGCACTATCAGGGCCGTAACTTCAAGACCTACCGCGGCATGGGCTCTCTGGGCGCCATGCGTGCCGGCTCCGGTGATCGCTATGGCCAGAATGGCAGCGGTAAGATGGTGGCTGAAGGTGTGGAGGCTCGCGTGCCTTACAAGGGCATGCTGGCAGACGTTATCTTCCAGCTGGTGGGCGGCCTGCGCTCCGGTATGGGTTATCTTGGTGCCAAGAGCCTTCAGGAGCTTCGCGACCATGCTCGCTTTGTGCGCATCACTACCGGTGGCCTTCAGGAAAGCCACCCGCACGATGTCACCATCACTCAGGACCCCGGCAACTACAGCCGTTAAGTTTTGCAGTAACTACAAATTTCAAACGCCTGCTCCAATCCGGAGGCAGGCGTTTTTTGCTATCAATGATGAAAGGATGAACTAGTTATATAGAAACTTCCCGCAGCAGATAAAACTCACATAACAAGTATAACGCAAGCAACGATTAGCGCTATTATCAGCGTAATCAACATGTAGGTCACAAAGTCATTTCCGGGTTTCTTTTCCTTGTTGGGTACCGGCGGAAGTTGAAGGGTGCCCACGGTCTTTTTAATTTTGCGCTGTGGAGAAACTGCACTTGCTTTGACAGGCTTCGCTTTCTTTGAGTTAGGAAGATTCACCATTACCTCCCCGCTCGCTTTATCCTTATACACCTCCGCTCCGGCGGCGAGACAAAAACGAAGTTGCGACAGCTTATTATAAGACCCCATGTGCATTATGCTAAGCATAGCGAGCGATTCCGGCCCATGGCCCATGCTCAGATGCTCATGCACCATCCTTGTCACAGGGTGCTTCAGAAGAGTCTCATCATCCACCTCCTCATTTAAGTCAAAGCTATCTCCCACTAGGAATGTCAAACCTTTCAGAGCAAATAGCTCGCTGTAAAGCTTACATGCCTTATCGTCAATGCTTTCTTTTTTGTCCATGCTGTTAATATGGGGTGTTGTTTTCAGTAATTTTACACAATCCTCATTCTTGTTCTCGACTGCCATATCGAGTGCCGTACGGCCATCATTAGCCTTCTTATACAAATCAGCTCCCGCATCAATCAAGAGCTTTACACAGTCAGCATGCCCGCGAATAGCAGCCATGTGAAGTGCAGTCATTCCTTGGATATTTTCATGGTTAACCTCCGCCCCGGCCGCAAGCAAGGCCTTCACGCATTCCGACTTGCCGCAAAGAGATGCACCTATCAGAGCCGTAGCCTTCGTTTTATCCATCAATATTTCATTAAAAGGCATGTCTCGCGAACAGCGTGACGCACTGCGTCGGGTTTCGACGAGCTCCTTTACACATGTCCGTTTCTCCGTTGAAGTCGTGGTATTGACGGGCGCGAATGCAGTCTTTTATAAGAGTCGAGTTATGCGGCGGCATACTTCCTCGACATTGTCCCGGCTGTTGAAGGAAGAAATGCGGAAGAATCCTTCGCCATGAGCCCCGAAGCCGGCTCCCGGAGTGATGACCACGAGAGCTTCGCGGAGCATTTTATCGAAGAAATCCCAGCTTTTCATGCCCTCCGGGGTTTGCACCCAGATGTATGGAGCATGGATGCCGCCCCAGATGTTCAGGCCGACGGACATACAGGCGGCTCGCAGCAGCCCGGCATTGCTGAGATAGAAGTCAATGAGTGATTTTGTCTGTTCCAAACCTTCGTCGGTAAAGAGTGCCGCAGCACCGCGTTGAACGATATAGCTTGCACCGTTGAATTTGGTGCCGGTACGGCGCTTCCAGAGCTCGGAGACGGAAATTTTGTTCCCCGCCGCATCTCTGCCCCTAAGCTCCTTTGGTATCACAACATACCCGCAGCGCACGCCGGTGAACCCACCCTGCTTGGAGAAGGAGCGGAACTCGATAGCGCATTGACGGGCTCCGGGGATAGCGTAGATGGAGGAGGGAATGCTTGTATCGGTGATGAATGCCTCATAGGCTCCGTCGTAGAGCAGAATGCTGTCGTTCGCCAGTGCGTAGTTTACCCATTCTTGCAGTTGTTCGTATGTGGCAACAGCTCCCGTGGGATTGTTGGGAGAACAAAGGTATATCAAATCTGCATGTTGTGTAGGGACTTGGGGCACAAAATTGTTCTCCGGGGTGCAGGGCAGGTACACCAGACCTTCGTAGGAACCATCTGGACGAGCGCCGCCGGTGTTGCCGGCCATCACGTTGGTGTCCACATACACCGGGTAGACCGGATCCGGGATGGCGATGGTGTTATTGTGTGCAAAGATATCCAGTATGTTGCCGGTATCACACTTTGCCCCGTCAGATACAAAGATTTCATCGGCTCCCACTTCAATACCGCGTTGTTTGTAGGAGACTTTCGCAATGGCTTCTCGCAGCCATGCGTACCCCTGTTCCGGCCCGTATCCGTGGAACGTTTCGCGCTTGCTCTGGTCATCCACGGCTTTGTGCATGGCATCAATGGCGGCTTGGGGGAGCGGCTCTGTCACATCGCCAATGCCGCAGCGGATGATGTGGGGTGCTTTCTCTGGATTGGCTGCGGCAAATGCTGCTACGCGGCGCCCGATTTCCGGGAACAGGTACCCGCTTTGAAGTTTGAGAAAATGTTGGTTTATGTTGGCCATGATATAAATGTTGGGTTGATGATGAAAAAACGGATTGCAGTTATCACGAAGGAACGGAGATTTCCCCGTGGTAGACAATGGTTGCCGGACCGGTGAGGGATACATCGGTGAATGCTGCATTTCCGATTCGGGTGAATGCGACCGAGAGGGTATCACCCCCGGCCACATCCACCGTGATGGGACTTGCTGCTCCGGTAAGGGCAGCGTGCAGCAGGGCTGTAGCCGTTATTCCGGTGCCGCAGGCCAGAGTTTCTCCCTCGACCCCGCGTTCATAGGTGCGCAGCCTGAGGTGCTGCGCAGACATCACCGTTGCAAAATCCGCATTGGTTCCGGCGGGGGCAAAGCTGCGGTGGTAGCGCAGGTAGGCGCCCATCGTGTTCAAATCGATGTTTTCCACATCGGGCAGGAAGACAACGGCATGCGGCACCCCGGTGTTCAGAAAATGAACCGGCGCGGGAATAACGTTATCCGCCGGCAGGATGTTGAGCTTCAGACTATTCGGCTCTGTCAGGCGGATGGTGACATCCCCATCCGGGTTCACTTGCCCCCGGACTATGCCTGCCATGGTTTCGAAGCAAAGAGTCGTTGTTTTTCCTCCTGATAAATGACATGCGAATGCCGTGAAACAGCGGGCTCCGTTGCCGCACATTTCGGCTTCCCCGCCATCTGCATTATAATACCGCATGCGCACATCTGCCTTAATTTGAGGCGGCTCGATGGCGATGAGCCCATCTGCCCCGATGCCGAAACGTCGGTTGCACAGCCGGGCAATGTTTTCCCTTGTCAGTAAGTGACTGAGGGCGAGGTCGCGGTTATCGACCATGACGAAGTCATTTCCGGCGCCGGTCATTTTGTAGAACGGAATAATCATTGTTGGCTTGTGGTTGGTGTGCAATTCTGCTTGTTGGTAGTCGGGATGAGGTGCCTGTGGTATTCCTGAATACTGTATACTTCATACCGACCAAAGGACATTTTCTCCTCTAACCCGCTGATGGCAGCCACAGCGCCGGAAGCCGTTGTGGTGATGGGGATTCCGGCGGCGACTGCCTGCGAGCGCATCTGCGTTTCATCCAGCATGGGGGATGTGCCTGATTCGGAGGTGTTGATAATCCAGTTGATTTCTCTGTCCCTGATTAAATCCAGCACATTGGGGCGCCCGCGGGATATGCGGTAGACTGCCCGGGTTTTGATACCGGCATTGTACAGCATGGTTGATGTGCCGATGGTGGCGTAAATCGTAAAGCCATAGCGTTGAAGTGTGGCGGCGAGCGGTACAAACAATTCCTTGTCACTATCCCTGACGGACATGAATACACTGCCGGAGTCGGGTAGCTCGGTTCCGGCTGCCATCTGGCTCTTGAGGTAAGCCAGCCCCCAATCTCTGTCGATGCTCATGACTTCTCCCGTCGATTTCATTTCCGGGCTCAGCATTACATCAGCCCCGGGGAATTTGATGAAGGGGAATACAGCCTCTTTGACGGCATAGTAGGGGAGTTTCACTTCTTCCGTGAACCCCAATTGTTCCAATTTAGCGCCGACCATGCACAGAGCTGCCAGCCCGGCCAGCGACCTGCCTATTGCTTTGCTTACAAAGGGAACCGTTCGCGAGGCTCGGGGATTCACCTCAATCATGTAGAGTTCACCATCCTTGACGGCCAGTTGCATGTTCATCAGTCCGCATATATGCAGAGCTTTCGAGAACGCATGCGCAAAGGTGCGCACTTTGTTCTGAAGTTCCGGCGATAGGGTGATAGGCGGCAGCACGGAGGCCGAATCACCCGAGTGAATGCCGGCAGGTTCCACATGTTCCAGAATGCCGCCGATGACGGTGATTTCGCCGTCAGATATACAATCAACGTCCAGTTCTACGGCGTCCTCCAGAAATCGCTCTATCAGAATGGGGGTGCCTTCGGATACGACGGCCGCTTGCTCCGCAAAGTAACGAAGTTCCGATTCTTTGTAGACAATCACCATACCGCGACCGCCCAGCACATAAGACGGACGAACGAGCACCGGGTACCCTATGCGCTGAGCCACGTTCAAGGCCTCATCGACTGTGCAGGCAATGCCGTTCTCCGGCTGTCGGATGCCGATTTCTTTTGCCAGATTGCGGAAATAGTCCCTATCTTCTGCCTGTGCAATGTGCTCCGGCGAGGTGCCTATGATGTTCACCCCGGCATCTTTCAGCTGTTGTGCGAGATTTAAGGGAGTTTGACCGCCGAACTGAACGATTGCTCCGCAACATTGCTCTCGCTTGTAAATGGGTAGTAAATCTTCGAGTGTCAATGGTTCAAAATAAAGCTTGTCAGATGTGTCGTAGTCAGTCGAAACGGTTTCGGGGTTGGAATTAACCATGACCACATCATATCCGGCTCGCCGCAGCGCTGCGGAAGCCTGGCAGCAGCAGTAATCAAACTCAATGCCTTGCCCGATTCGGTTGGGACCGCCACCGATTATCATGATGCTTTTCTTCCCGGGGGATACACGCGGCGCTTCTCCCTGCGTGCTGTACGAACTATAATAATAGGGGGTAAGTGCTTCAAACTCGCCGGCGCAGGTATCTACTGCTGCATATCCCGGCTGCAGGCCTATGCGTTCTCGCGCAGAACGGACATCCGCCTCGCGGCAATGCAGGATGTGTGCTATCTGCCTGTCGCTGTACCCCAGCTCCTTGGCCTGTCGGAAAAGCGGGGAATCCGCTTCCATTCCGCGCAAGGAGCCGGCTGAGGCAATTTCATCCTCAAAAGCGGCAAGTTCAGCAAGGTGCCGCAGGAAATAAGCATCTATCCCGGTAAGTTCCTGCACGCGTTGCACAGACCAGTGCCGACGGAAAGCCGCCCGAATGTAGAAAATCCGCCCATCATTCGGGCGGGTTAGTTCGGCCTGTAATTGCATGTCTGTAGCTTGTTCGTAAGTGTCATCTTTACCATCTGCACCGAAACCGAAGCGCCCTGTTTCCAGTGAGCGCAGGGCTTTCTGCAGACTTTGCTTCAGGTTACGCCCTATTGCCATAATCTCTCCCACGGATTTCATCTGAGTGCCGAGAGAGCTGTCTGCGTTGGGGAACTTCTCGAAAGTGAATCTCGGGATTTTGGTGACAACGTAATCAAGCGCCGGTTCAAAGCAGGAAGGGGTGTGGCCTGTTATATCATTTTTCAGTTCCGATAAGTTATAACCAACTGCCAGCAAGGCGGCAATTTTGGCAATGGGGAATCCCGTGGCCTTGCTGGCAAGCGCACTCGAGCGGCTTACTCGCGGATTCATTTCAATAATGATTCGCCGCCCGGTCACCGGATGCACAGCCCATTGAACGTTAGAACCTCCGGTCTGTACGCCAATGGCTTTTAACACGCGCAGCGAATCATCGCGCATGGCCTGATACTCTGCATCGGAAAGAGTCTGAATGGGAGCAATGGTAATCGAGTCGCCCGTGTGGACCCCCATCGGATCCAGATTTTCGATTGAGCAGACAATCACACTATTTCCCGCGCTATCCGTCATGACTTCCATCTCAAACTCCTTCCAGCCCAACAGAGATTCTTCGATGAGTACCTCGCTGTTCAGGCTGGCTGCCAATCCCCGGCGCACAATGTCCGCAAACTCCTCCGGCGTGTGAGCAATGCCGCCGCCAGTGCCGCCCAGGGTGAAGCCGGGGCGTATGATGAGTGGCCAGCTCCCGATGGTGCCGGCTACGGCTTCTGCTTCCTGCAGGGTGTGTGCAGACCCGGAGCGGGGCATGTCCAGTCCGAGTCCGTTCATGGTTTCTTTGAAAAGCTGTCTGTCCTCAGCGCGGCGAATGGCTGCTGCCGACGCACCGATGAGCTCCACGTTGTAGCGTTTCAATACGCCGCTTTCCTCCAGCTCCATGGCCAGATTGAGAGCCGTCTGTCCTCCGAGTGTAGGTAAAAGAGCATCCGGTCTCTCTCTGCGTATGATTTCATGCACGATATCGGCCGTCAACGGCTCAATGTAAGTTCTGTCGGCCATGTCGGGGTCTGTCATGATGGTGGCCGGATTGGAATTGATGAGCACTACCTCATAGCCGTCTTCCCTCAGCGCCTTGCAAGCCTGGGTGCCGGAGTAATCGAACTCACAGCCCTGACCGATGATGATGGGGCCGGAGCCAATGAGTAGAATCTTGTGTATATCAGTTCGTCTGGGCATAAGAATGTATCGTTAGTTTTGTGGGGATGCAACAAAATTAGGGAAAGGGAAGAGCGGATGTGGCATTCGCACAATGTCTTGCTTGAAGCGGTTTAGGCGGTAAAGATTCTGCACTTTTCTTCTGAACTCCGCACTGCCTGCGTTGAGTCGAA
>JAZQGN010000035.1:0-132156 GCA_045540095.1 Akkermansia sp. | reverse complement strand
CCACCGGACTCTATAACAAACGTTTTTTCATTTTTACATGTCATTTTTACATTTTGACGCAGCGTTTACTTGACTTATGAAAGACGTTGGATAAAATGAATAAGTCAATAGACCTCGAATTTAGCTATGAAGTTCACAAACATCATCACCACAGTAGCAGTGGCATTCTGCGCACTGATTGCCACCGCTCAGGCAGAGCTCAAGATTGCCTCCGTAAACGTAACCGAGCTCTACACGCTGTTCTACAAGCGTTTCAACACTGAAGAAACCCTTAAGCAGCAGCAGGAGCAGATTCGCACAGAAATCCAGCAGCGTGAAGAAAAGCTGCGCGCTCTTCAGGAGGAAGACCAGCAGATTCAGCGCCAATATGACCCCTCTCTTTCTGAGGCTCAGGTACGCCGCCTTCGCGAGCAGCATCAGGTGAAGATGAATGAGATTCAGGCAGCCCAGCAGGAGCTCCAGACCTACGTGCAGCGCCGTCAGCGTGCATTCCAGGAAATGTTCCGCCGTGAGATGACCCAGCTCTTCGCTGAGGTGCAGCAGGCCATCACTGATATCACCACTCAGGGCGGCTATGACCTCGTCATCGACTCCAGCGCCACAAACAGCACCACCGGTATCCGCATCTTCCCGCACGTGAAGTCCACTTTCGACGTTACTCCTGAGGTTCTTCGCCACCTGAACTCCGGTGCTCCCGAGGGCTTCGACCCCCGCGCCGAGCTTCAGCGCCTGTACGGTGCAGCTACTCCCGGCGCTGCCCCGTCCCCTGCAAACTAATCAACTTGTTATAAGCCCCAACTCTGAGCACGACTATGAACCTCTCTCTCGACCAAGTTCTCGCGCTCACCGGGGGTAAGATTCTTAACCCGACTCCGGAGGTGTCCATCTCCGGAGTCGCTACGTTAGCAGAAGCTTGCCCGGGTGAGATTTCATTCCTCGGAAATGAAAAATACTTCAAGGACTTCCTTGCAACGAAGGCCTCCGTGGTGCTCGTACCGCCGAGCCTGCCGGAATATCCGCAAGAAGGAGTTGTTTTCATCGAGGTAGAGAATCCGTCTCTCGCCTTTAATGCCGTAGTAGGTCACTTCATGAAAGCGGCCTCCGACTTTGTTCCCGGCATTTCTCCGGCAGCTACTGTAGAGCCCGGTGTAAAACTTAATCCTGACAAGGTACGAGTATCCGCCGGCGCAGTAATTGAGGCGGGCGCAGAAATCGGAGATGGCTGTGATATTGGCCCCGGCTGCGTGATTGGCAAATCCGCTGTGCTGGGTGAAAATTGCAAGCTTTACGCACGAGTCGTAGTACGCGAGCGCTGCATACTGGGTAAGAATGTCGTCGTTCAGCCCGGCGCAGTAATCGGTTCGGATGGTTTCGGCTTCCTACTGAACAAAGAAACCGGCCGCTACGAAACCGTGGATCAGGTGGGCATCGTCGTTATCGGAGACCATGTAGACATCGGCGCCAACACCACCATTGACCGCGCACGCTTCGGTCGTACTGTCATTGGCGAGGGCACAAAGATTGACAATCTCGTGCAGATTGGCCACAACGTTGTTATAGGCAAGCACACGGTCATCGTCTCCCAAAGTGGCGTAGCCGGCAGCTCTCAGATTGGCGACTATGTAACGGTGGCTGCACAGGTGGGCATCGCCGGTCACATCAGCGTGGGGGACAAGGCAGTACTGGCCGCACGCACCGGCGTGATGTCCTCTCTGGATGGTGGTCAGGTATACTGGGGTGCCCCGGCCGCTCCCTACAAGGAGGCAGCCAAACAGTTCGCGGCTATCCGCAAGCTGCCTGATGCGATGAAGGAAATGATTGCGCTTAAAAAGCAAGCGGAAGAAATCCGAGCACTCATTGACCAAGCACTCGCAGAACAGGCCGGCAACTAATGCTGTTGCGTACAGCTTATTAACATCAAAACAGAAAAGCCTGCTGCGTGATTCGCGGCAGGCTTTTCTGTTTCAAAAAATATTTTGCCCCGTCAAGCGTCCTGACAAGCGGCATCCACGATAGCCTGAAGAGGCTCAATCTCATATTTTTCAGCCCATGCCTTCAGCTCTTTACCGGAGTAGGAGGCCAAGCCATCAGCCGTAAGCTTGCGAGCCAGCACCCCGGCAGGAATGAGCATACAGAGAAAATCAGAATCAGCCTCATACCCAACCTTCACCTGCCCTTCACGCGACATGATAACGCCATCACAAGGGCTCATGGAGTTCAGCTCAATAATGGCTGCCACCAAAGCCTCGCGGTCCACCTCAAAATGATGCTCATTACTCATGAAACAATATATACCACAGCAGCCAGCATAACTCAAGCAGCAAGTTTGGCACACATCAGACTTGACGACACCCCTTGTAATAGTGTAGGCTATGTGCATGAGGAGATTAAAGGTCATCGTAACAGCTATTCTCATGTGCGCTGTTCCAACTGCTTGCCTCCAACAGCAACAGCAGACAGCCGCCTCAACCGAAGAGGAAAAGAGAGAGATGGCAGCCGAGCCACCGCTCCACTTAGGTGCCGTGCATCAGGTATACCCTCAGCAAGGATTCGCCCTGCTGCGCATCATTGGCCCCATGCCCAAAGGTGGCACAGTACTCATATCCCACCCGGCAGATGGCAGTAATACCCGCATCGGTAACTTGATAGTCTCCGCAGAATACACCACAAGAAACAACATCATCGCAGCAGATATCCGCTCCGGCGAGGTCATGCGTGGTGACCGAATCTTCCAGTACCGCAGCATCACCCCCGGACAATCCGCAGAAAATTCAGAGGAAGCAGCCCTCTCCGGCCCCCGCCCCATCATTGACAGCATCCCGGATAGTGCCGTGATGGAGCTTCAGCAAAATACTCCTGAGCCGGTAGCTCCTACCACTCCTGAGGGCGATGAAGATAACGACACCGTAATTGAAAGCTACCCCACAGTGGCAGAGCCTACAGAGCAGATAGACAACCAACCTGCCCATGGTAGCTCCATAAATGTACCCTCATATCTGGATGAGATTCCGGATGACATCAGCGGTTGGAATTAATTTTCACACACTATGAGACTTCAGTATTACGCAGACGAAGATGGCGAGAGCGTTATCGGCCTCTGGATTCCCAAACGCAAAGCATGGATAGACGTCACGGCCCAGGAAGAGCAAATATGGGCAGCCCTCCAGCCCGACGGTAAGAAACTGCGCAAGGAAATTGAGACTTGGATATCGAAAGGTGCACCTGAAGGTGTCGTAGTTGATATGGACGGCCTCGTAACAGCCAGTGCCCTGCACGTTCTGCCCGGCACAATTGCCTGCCTTGGAAAATGTTATGCATCACATGCCCGAGAGTTTGACGGAGATCCCCCGGAGGAACCCTCGCTTTTCCTGAAAGCCACATCCGCTATCAGCTCTGACCTCTCCTGCGTTCTCAATCCACCCGGAGCCCAAAAGCTGGATTATGAGGTGGAACTGGCCGTCATTATCGGAGATACTCTCCATCTTGCAACGGCAGATGAAGCACGCCGGGCCATCATCGGCTATACTCTCATGTGTGATTACTCAGAGCGCTCCTACCAGCTCGAGCACGGAGGACAGTGGACCAAGGGTAAAAGCTACGACAGCTTTGCTCCCTTCGGCCCCGTATTCGTATCCAAAGATGAGATACCAAATCCGGATAACCTCACCTTGGAGCTCCGTGTTAACGGAGAGCTCCGCCAGAATGCCAGCACAAGCGAGCTCATCATGCCTGTGGCAGAACTCGTGGCATATGTATCACGCTTCATCACACTGAATCCCGGTGATGTTGTTTCCACAGGAACTCCGGGCGGGGTGGGTATGGGAATGACACCGCCCCAGTACTTGAAGCCCGGCGACACTGTGGAGTTCGGGTGTGAGGCTATTGGATGGGTAAAACAGATAATCGTGCAGGAATAAATTCCTCAGAAAAAGATTGCAATTCCGTAAAAACGCTGTAAAATAAACTCGTTCAACATCTCTCACTATATTATATCATCTCAGTTATCACTTCTCCAATGAAAATTCTCGTTACCGGAGCTGCGGGTTTCATCGGTTATCACGTAATCAATCGTCTGATCAATGAAGGGCACACTGTCGTAGGCATAGATAATCTCTGTGAGCCTGATACAGTTGACCTTAAGAAGGTGCGTCTTTCGCTACTCGGGATTAACCCCGATGCTATTCAAGATGGCGTTCCGACACGGAGTGCAATAGCTGTGTTTGATTTCGTTAAGCTGGACATTCTTGACCGTAATGACATCATGCAGCTTTGCAATGAATGCCGCTTTGATGTCATTATTCACTTGGCAGCCATTACCGGCACCCAACTTTCCATCAATTATCCCACCGCGTTCCATAATATCAACACCAGCGGTACCGTAAATATGCTGGAAGCTGCCAGACTCACCGGGGTGAAACACTTCTTCTTCGCATCCAGTTCCAAGGTGCACGGTAAATTGGCCCAAGCTCCGATGAAGGAGAATGACGACATTGACGCGCCCATGAGCATGTACGCGGCCTCCAAGCGAGCTGCAGAGCTGTTGTGCTATACATATGCTAACTCATACCGTCTTCCTGTCACCATCTTCCGGTTATTTACAACATATGGATCATGGTGCCGACCGAACGCCGAGCCCATGCTCATTGCACATGACATCTTGGAGGAGAAGCCCATTAAGCTGATAAACAATGGACAACTGGTGCGCGACTTCACATACATCGATGACGTGATAGACGGCATGATGTTCGCCATTAACACCCCTGTTCACAAATCAGGTCAGGTTCCGTACGCGCTCTACAACGTCGGCCGCTCCACTCCGGTGCCTTACCTGTCATTCATCCAGAGCATCGAGCAAGCTCTGGGCAAGCCGGCTATCATCGAGCAGGATGATACCGATCCCTTCACCATCGGTGAGCATGAGGAAATGTACGCAGACACATCCAAGCTTGAATCAGAGCTGGCGTACTCTCCCGTATGGGATTATGAGGAAGCAGTACCGCTCTTCGCCCAGTGGTTTAAAGAAAATTACAAGGTAAACTTCACTATTTAACAAACATCAGAAACAGTGGCAGTGCTATGGAGCGTCTGCCACTCTGTTTCTCACATCACCGTGAACCCAATCATCTATAACATCGGAAAAAAAATCCTCTTCAGCTTGGACCCGGAAACGGCTCACGAGCTGACGCTTTCTGGCCTGCGCATGGCCGAGAAACTCCGTGTACTCCCGGCCATTGCACCGCGCACCATCTCTGACCCCGTAGAGGTAATGGGAATTAAGTTCCCTAACCGAGTGGGTTTGGCAGCCGGTATGGATAAGGAAGCAAGCACCGTGGCAGCCTTTGGCAGACTCGGCTTCGGCTTTGTGGAAGTAGGCACACTCACTCCCCGCCCTCAGCCCGGTAATCCCAAGCCCAGACTCTTCCGCTGTATCAAAGAGCGGGCCATCATTAACCACATGGGCATCAATAACCCCGGTATTGATAAGGGTGTAGAGAATATTCGTGACACCAAGCATTTCAATGGTGTTCTCGGTGTAAATATCAGCAAAAATAAGGTCACACCGAATGAGGAGGCTCGCATGGACTACCTCGCCTGCATGCGTGCTGCTTGGGAAGTGGCGGACTATATCGCCATCAACTTCTCCTGCCCGAATGTACCGAATCTCTGCAACTTGGCAAAAGCGGCCCCCGCAGCAGACTTACTCGCCTCTCTGAAGAGTGAACAAGCAAACCTCACAAGTGACACCGGGCGTTATGTGCCCATCGTGATGAAAGTTTCTCCGGATATGGAGGAATCCCAGATTCATGAGCTGGCTCAGGTGTTCATGGACAGCCAGCTGGATGGCCTCATCTGTTCCAATACCACCACAACCCGCCATGGAGTGGAGAATCATCCTGCAGCGAGCCAGAGTGGTGGCCTCTCCGGCGCTCCGCTCTATGACAGGGCTAACGAAACACTCGAGGCTTTTGCTAAGGAGCTGAACGGTTCCATCCCCATCATTGGTGTGGGTGGTATCATGAGCGGCGAAGACGCCGCAAAGAAGATTCGCGCTGGAGCCAGCCTCGTGCAGCTTTACACTGGCTTCATCTATAACGGCCCAAGGCTTATTCACGACTGTGCAAAAGCCATCAGGGATATGAACAAGTAAGCCCCCTTGCCCCAGTTATTTTCAAACGGCCGCTTTTCGCGGCCGTTTTCTTTGATATAAAAACACGGCCCCGGGATTTCTCCCGAGGCCGCTATCTCCTCTTATCTTATGAACGATTTTCTTTGATGGACTCAGCGGGAAAGATAGCCCGATACGCCCTCGTGCGTGGGCGCCATAGCCTCCTCACCCTTGTGCCAGCCCATCGGGCACACTTCACCGAATTGCTCGAAGTGCTGCAGGGCATCCACCATACGGATTGCCTCATCAATCGAGCGGCCCAGCGGCATATCATTCACCAACATGTGACGAATGATGCCCTGCTTGTCTATCAGGAACAGTCCACGATACGCCACGCGGTCGCCATCTTCGGCCAGCACATCATATGCGGCTGCCACTTCCTTATTAATATCAGCAAGCAGCGGGTAGGTAACGCCCTGAATACCGCCCTGTGTCTGCGGGGTATTCGCCCAAGCCCAGTGGCAGAACTCACTGTCCGTAGAGCAGCCTACTACCGCAGTGTCGCGCTTCTCAAACTCGCCAAGAGCTCTCTGGAATCCGATCAGCTCCGTCGGGCACACAAATGTGAAATCCTTCGGGTAGAAGAACAGAAGCACGTACTTCTCACCAAGATATCTCTCCAAGCTGAACTCGCTCTCGATGACGCCGTTCACAACTGCGTTCACACTGAACTCCGGGGCTTTCTTTCCTACTAACATGGTACTATCTCCTTTGGTTTTGGTTGTTTTTTCTTCTTTGCGGACTCTCTGCCCGCTCTTGCTGCGCACTTTTTACCACAATTCCTATCGCTTTGCAAGTCTTTTTTTGAATATTTCTAATTTAGTTAGTCTTTTCTAAGTTGTAATTAACTTGACAGGAGTGAGTACAAAAGATAAAAATAATTTATGGGACAACGCACGGAAGGCAGATTAATATCACTAGATGCGCTCAAAGGGCTGACGATGCTGTTCATCATAGGCCTGGATGGGGTGTTAAGAAGTGCAGGAGCAATGTCAGAAAGCACATCATGGGGACGAGCGTTACAACAAGAAATGGGGCACGTGCCTTGGGAAGGGTTGCATACGTACGATTTAATCTTCCCTCTTTTCGTGTTCTTCTCCGGCATGGCAATGAACTTCTCTCTGCGGCGTAGGCTTAGTGAAAGTCAATCCATACTCAGAATAAGCCTGCATGTGTGGATACGAGCCAGCATACTGGTAATACTAGGCTTTATAGTAAATGGAACCCTGAGTTGGGACAGCAGTATGCGCTACGCCTCCGTTCTGGGACTCATAGGCATCAGCGGAGCCCTGTGCAGCACTCTGGCAATAACTCTTCGCAGCAACCGCGCACTGGCAATAACCGCGATAATCATCCTTCTGAGCGTGTGGCTGGCTCAGCATTTCGGAGGAGACTACACCCCCAGCAACAGTGTAAACGCAAAGATTGACGCCCTGCTCTGTCCGGGTAAACTATACTACGGTAGCTATGACCCTGAAGGACCTCTCTGTATTGTATCTGCCACAGCATTAGCACTGATAGGGTATCTTAGCGCTAGGCTCTTATCTTCCTCATTCAGCACACTGAAGCGTGTACTGATTTGGGGCATTAGTGGAGCCGCGCTCATCTTCCTGAGTAGTTTTGGCATCATCATCAAAAATATCTGGTCACCCGCTTTCGTACTCGCGACAGCCGGCTGGGGCTGCGTGCTAATGGCAATCTTCCACCCGTGCAGTGACATCATCTCCAAGAATGCATGGTGTTACCCGTTGAGAGTAGTAGGATACAATGCGCTATTCATTTACGTTTTCACCCATGTTACAGATTTTAATAAATTGATTACGCGCTTGTTTGGCGGAGTTCTCAGCAATTTCAGCGGCGTCTCATATGCTCTGGCTTGGAATATCGCATACCTCCTGCTGTCATGGCTACTCTGCCTGTACCTTTACAAACGGAACATCTGCTTCCGCATCTGAGACTTACAGCACTCATGAAACAAAAATCCGGCATAGCCAAAAAGCCTGCCGGATTTTTCGTAAAATCTTCTGTTATAAACTTATCTCCTACGCCGCGAACGAGAGGAGGATGAACGCCTGCTCGTAGACCTGTTGCGAGAAGATGACGCGCGACTGCGTGACGTAGCGCGGCTACGTGATGAGCTGGCACGACCGCGGGAAGATGCTCGGCCACGACTGCGAGAAGCCGTAGCGCGACTGCGGGAAGATGCCCGGCCACGACTGCGAGAAGCAGTAGAACGACTGCGAGATGATGCGCGACCTCGGCTACGAGAGGCAGTCCGGCGGGGAGTAGCCCTCGCTGGCCTGTAATCAGCTTCCCTCACAGCGGTACGGGCTGTTTCACGAGCCGCGGTAAAAGCTTTTCTCTGCTCACTAAGAGAATAGGAAGCTCCATGCTGCGCGGCGAAATGAGCTCTATATGCCGGGTCCACCTGGCTGATATGCACCACAGCATCCGGATAATCACGCAGGCCAAGACTGCGGCCACTCGGAAACTGCTGCTGGCAGGCGCTGAGCACCATGCAGAACAGTGCGAGCAGTACAAATAACTCTCTCCTACCGCTCATATTCATCATCAAAGTACAGTATCAATGATTCTGAAGGGTAAAGATAACAGATAACTGAACAAGTTCGTAACGGCACTGCAGGAACTAAGCATGCATGCGCAAAAGCCCAAAGCGAGCATTCTGACTGCCACGGTTCCCAACTTACTAAAAGTACCCTTCTGCATAATTCTGTAATTTTTGGTGTTTTGCTACGTTCCTAAAAGGCTCCGGAATTTTATATCACATAAAACTCTCTTTGCCAACACCAAATCGTGACAGAACTTATTTTCCGCGGGAGCCCACATTCAACGGACGAGCCACCCATACCGAGCTATCAGCATCATAGGGCGGATCTGTGGCAAGCTCCATGTCCTTGTACTTAATTGTTTCATATACTTCCGCAGCGCGAGGCTCGATGAAACTCGTACGGAACAACTGGAACAGGGGCTTACCATCCTCGGAAGTTTTACCACCTTCCTCATCCATGTCATCAATCAACAGGCAAAAACCGAAGTTACCACCACCAATTTCAGACACCAGCACCTGCATTTCATACCATTCACCGGCCCGCACCTCGAATGGTTCACCCGCAACGAAACCACCAAACTGTTCGTTCCAGAAATCGCAGGACTGATAATCAATAATCTCTCTCCCCTGAAGAGCACTGGGATTAGAAATCACGTGCAAGCCATTCCATTCAGCAGTAGCCAGATTATGGAAGCCGCATGCCAGCACATTTCTTCCATCAAAACGTACAGCCATTACAGAGTCACCAGCCCCCACAAAACGGAAACGTCCACTCTTGGGAGCCTGCACGCGAGCACGATACAGCGCAACCCAGCGGCTGGGCTTCAGGCGCATACGACCATCAGGATCATAGGCGTTTGATGCCTCTTGGTCCATACAATTGGGGAGGTAAAAACAGGACGCGTACAGCCTCGTACGCGATTCACAGTACGGGGAAAAAGTCGTGGTATTCCAGCCTCCATTGTAGAACTGACTCAGCAGAGAAAGAACCTGACGATTACCGGCGACGTCACGAAGGCGAGAATCACCACCATTAGGCGTGCGCTTGAAATCCCAGAAGCGGCCTTCAAATGCATTATCTGTACGGGAAGATGAACCAAGACCGGAGCCACCACCTTCACCCATACCTTCGCCCAAGCCATCACCTCCAAGCCCCTCAGCCAGCGCATTACCATCCATCACAAGACCTTCTGTATCTATCTCCACAGAAGTCATAAACGACACATCGGAGGCAGAGTCAGCCACGATAATATCCATCTGCGGGGCAGATACTCGAACATTACTGGAAAGCTCTCTGGGACGTGGAGCTTCCTGAGTTTCTTCGGCCTCAGGCTGATACACAAGGAAAGTAGCCTCAGTTTCACGAGCAAGAAATATCTTAGAAACCCAGAAAACAATAGCTAAGAGAACCACAAAACCTGCCGCTAAAGAAAGAGCGTAAATTTTTAGGCGACGGTTGGCATTGGCAAGCAACCTGTTAACATCTTTTCTGGTTCTGAATCGGACGGCCATATGAACTTGCTATTAATTATACCCGTTGGAGACTTCATGTCAAGCATACACTACATCATGCTTTATTTTTTCATCATGCACTTGCAATTTATCAAATGAAATGTACAATACCCCCATGAAGCTCCCCCAAGACAAGCGACTGCCTCTTTGCCAGCAGCTGATTCACTATCTGGAAAATCATCCTGCAAGAGAGCATGCCGCACGCCAGGTTCTCGATTTTGTTCTGCAGAATCCGGATTGTTTTGAGCGTAGCCATTCTGATGGCCACATTACTGGCTCTGCATGGCTAGTAAACAAACAGGGAGACAAAACGCTGCTTACCCTTCACCGGAAGCTGCGCCTCTGGGTTCAACCCGGCGGTCATGCGGATGGTGATGGAGATGTGCTGAGAGTTGCCATAAGAGAGGCACAGGAAGAAAGCGGCATAACTCAGCTGCATCCGCTTAGCCCGGATATTTATGACATTGACATTCACACGATTCCGGCGCGTCCTCAAACAGGAGAGCCCGAACACCTGCACTATGACATTCGCTACCTGCTTCAAGCAGAGCATGAAAACTTCGTGATATCAGATGAATCTGATGACCTAGGCTGGTTCACCGAAGCAGAACTTTTACACCTTACGCCTGCAGCGGATGAAGCAGTATTAAGGCTGGCAGCCCTATGGCCCGCAGCCCGCGAGATACTCTCAGCACAAGAATTGTGACGCAAAACATGCTTGACGCCGCCTGCCAGATAGCGCATGATAGGTGGCGTGAAATTTTTCAGTATAGTACTATCAGTTATATCAACTGCGCTCTGCTTAACGAGCGTCAGCTGCAAGCCTCAGGCTCCTGACCTTGAGCGCCAGCGTGTTGTAGAATCTCACAACCAGAAGCTCACAGAAGAAATCGCCGCCATGCGTCAGCGAATAAGGCAGGCTGGTGAGATTACGCCCGGTCTCAGAGAACAGATTGAAATCGGGCGCACTAATGTAAGAGAAGCTCTCGCGCGCAAAGAAGAGTTGCGCCGTCAGGAAACGGCCACCAAGCTGCGCTATATTGAATTAGAAACCAGATGGAACCAGTTCCGGGCTACTTTTGATGATTTAAAGAGCCGCGCCGCGGCAAACCAAAGCTGAACACTATGAGCCTTTCCAGCCGAAATATCACCCCTGAGGACGAGGATTTCGTAGATATTCAATTCCGCCCGCGTCCTAAAGCCACTCCGGCTAAGCCTGAAAAAGAAAACGATACCGTCCCCGAAGCGGTAACGCTGGTTCAGAACGTACCCGCCAAGCAGGAGAAAGAAAAAACGCCCGCTGAAAGCGAGGAAAAACAGGCCACTCCTTCAGCAGAAGAAGCCGCAGCTGAACATGAAACAAAAGCTCCGGAAAAAGAAGACAAGCCGGCGCCTAAAGAGACCACATCTAAAGAAAAGAAAAATCCCGGAGCCTTTTCCATACTGTTCGACACGCTGCTGGTCATCATTCTGCTGGCCATACTCGGCGTAGGCGGTTGGTACATTAAACAGCAGATGGATATCTACCGCGTACCCACTGCTATGGAAATTGCGCTTCAGGAAAACCAACGCTTGCAGAGAGAGCGAGCAGAACTCATCGAAGCATATAACCTCGCAGATGAGCAGATTGCCATGCAGACCAGCCTGAGCCACCTTCGTAATGAACAAGGAAAGATTCTCAGCGAATGCGCCGCTATTGAGCAATCCATCGCCAACAACAAAAATAACATTCTGGCCATGCAGCACCAGATTCGCACCGCGGACCGTGAATACCACAGCATTGCACTGAGTCTGCTGCCCGGCATGTCTATTGGTGATGCCACCACCACGCGCGGGTCTTCCTCCCTGAGAGATGCCTACATCTACCGCGTGCAGGGGCAGATGATTACCCTCCGCTCTCCCGAAGGACAGATTACCATCCCCATCCGCAATCTTGTAAAGACTAATCTTCCCCGCCTGGCCCGCTATGCCTTCGGAGAAGAAGAACTCGTGGACATGTCTGACTTTGACAGCAATGGAAACCCACCTGCCAGCACCGCTCAGCCTGCGCCGACAGCACCCCAACCTGCCGCGCCTAGGACTCAGAGTTATGAGCCCGCTTCCGGCGCTCCCGTAGTGGACACCACCAGCGGCAGCACCATCAGCGCCCCTGAGGAGACCACCTCAGACCGAAGTGTAGAAACATGGGTTCCCACAGAAGGAGAACTGCCCTTCTAAGAACAGCAGCCAAAAGGACTTGAAAGAAATCGCCGCAACCCTTCCCTGTTCAGGATAGTTGCGGCGATTCCTTTCAAGAGTATTAAATGAAACTCAACCAGCAACCACGCCATCACGGATGATGAGCGTACGGTCACCGCGCTCAGCTATCTGAGCGTCATGTGTGACAATCACAAGCGTCTTGTTACTTTCCTCGGCAAGGCCGAAGAGAAGGTCCAGAATCTGGCCCCCATTGCGGGAATCAAGATTACCGGTGGGCTCATCAGCAAAAATCAGCTCAGGGTCATGAGCCAAAGCACGCGCGATAGCCACACGCTGCTGCTCACCACCGGAAAGCTCGTTGGGCAAATGATCCATGCGGTCACCGAGCCCCACTCTCTCCAGAAGAGCCTTCACACGCTCAGTGGCTTCACGTCCGGCAATAGCGGTGGCCAGTGAAGCATTCTCCAGAGCAGTAAGTTCCGGCATAAGCATGTAGTTCTGGAAGATGAACCCCATGGTCTTGTTGCGGAAAAGAGCCCGGCGACGAAGATTCAGCGCGTAAATATCCTCACCAGCCACCAGTACTCTACCCTCCTGAGGTTGTTCCAGCCCGGCCAGGGTGTACATGAGGGTTGTTTTACCGGCGCCACTGGGACCACAGAGGAACACTCTTTCACCTCGTTTAATGTGAAGACTCAGACCGTGCAGCACTTCCACAGTCTTCTGACCAATGGCATAACTACGGTGAAGATTTTCAGCTATAATCATACGTTTCGAGTCAGTTCAATGTTATCTATCAGACGCACTTCTCCGAAGTATGCAGCCACAGCCAGCAGGGCCATACGCTTATCATCCGTCACGGCGTGCAAGTTCTCAGCGTCCACAAGTTCAACGTAATCCGGGCGCACACCCTCAATTGCCTCCAGCTCTCGGCGGACATTCTCGCACACGGCTTCAGCGGAAGCACCCGCAGCATATGCAGCAGCAGCAGCCTTCAGGGAGCGATATATCGTAGGAGCAGCTGCACGGTGTGCAGGAGTGAGGCGCACATTACGGCTGGAAAGAGCTAAACCATCCTCACCTCGCACAATTTCTGCGCCGTGCAGGGTGATGGGGATATCCAAATCACGCACCATTCGGCGCAAGATGGCCAGCTGCTGGTAATCCTTCTTGCCGAAGATGGCATCCGTGGGCTGCACGAGATTGAAAAGTTTATTCACCACCAAGCAAACCCCGGCGAAATGCCCGGGGCGGTAGGCCCCACAAAGAACGGTGGACAAATGCGTTTCCTCCAGCGTAATGGAGCGGTCCCCGCAATACATCACATCAGGTGTGGGCATAAACACCACGTCCACACCGCAGGAACGACAAGTACCTAAATCTTCCTCAGGAGTCTGCGGATATGCCGCAAGGTCACCAGCATTATCAAACTGAACCGGATTCAAGAACACACTAGCCACCACACACCCCTCTTTGCCAGCCAAAACACGAGCCTGACGCATCAGCGAGGCATGCCCTTCATGCAGGGCGCCCATGGTCGGCACCAGCACAATGCGTTTTCCACGCACAGGTGCCAGTAGTGCGCGCAGTTCCTCCTTGGTACATGCAGTCTGCATGTGCTCACTATATCACTTTGCACCCGTTTTTGCAAGAGCAAGATATGTCCTAACGGACATAATACTTGCAATCGGCTTCCGTCTGTGCTTTAATAAGCCCGAGCTTCTGTAGCTCAATACAGAAGCAGAGCTCCCGGAGGCGGTGAGGATACCGCAGGAAATAGATGGGAAAGGCAGTGAGAATCTGCCGCTGTGCCGCAACCGTGTTACCCGATGCTCTCGCAGAGCAGTAAGGTTCAGTCGGAATGCCAGCCGAGGAGTTTCGTCTGAACAGGGCGGCGTCGCACCGCCCACACGACCCACATACAAATGATACATCAGAATACTGCTCCCATTAGCGGAGCCGCTGCTGTGCTTGCACTATTTTCCGTGGCAAGCTGCCCCACTCACGCTCAGGAATACACTGAAGAAACTGAGCTTGCTCCCATCACCGTCAGCGCCCACCGTGGGCTGGATATTCCACGGGATGCCACCGGCGCGAGCGTCAGCGTGCTGGATGTACACGAGCTACAAGAACAAGGGATTCACAACCTTGCAGAAGCGCTCACCGGAGTGCCAGGAGTCAGTATCCAGCCCGGAGGCGGGGCAAACCAACGGGGGAACGTGGCTAATACCGCCATCCGCGGCATGAGCAGTGATACCTCCACCCTGCCCGTTCTGGATGGCATGCGCATTTTCAACACCGGCGGCAGTGGGCTTCTCACGGCTAATACAATGGCACGTACAGACCTATTTTCACTCGGACACGTGGAAGTACTCAAAGGCAGTCAGGGTGCATGTTACGGCAACGGCGCTATGGGCGGCGTCATCTTCATGGAAACACCTAAAGGAGAAGGAGCCCCCAGTCTTTCCCTGTTTCAGGAAGTCGGCAGTCACAGCAGTTATACAGCCAGAGTAGCAGCACAGGGCCAGCAGGATTCCCTGAGTTTTTACCTCTCCTCCTCATACAACCGCACGGATAACGACATCAGCTTTGCTAATGGCATGCGCCCCTCTCACCGGAATGGTGGTGAATACGAAAATTTCAGCGAGGCGCTGAGACTGGACTGGGCCCCCACTGATAACCAAGCCATCACCCTTACCTACCGGAGAGAAGACTCTGAATATGGTTATACTGGGCTGTACCATGACTGGTATAGCGGTGGCATCGCAGAATCATACTACCGCTACAGCTTCCGCACCAATCTCATTACCCTTAAATGGGCCGCGCAACTGAATGAGCACCTCAGCAGCTCACTCATGGCGGGATACTACGGGTACGATGCAACGCTAGGCAGCGGTTATTGCCAGGATTTACGCAACATCCAGCTGGAATGGCGCAATGCGTGGAAATGGTGCCCTCACCAGACAACTACCGGCGGCTTCGCATGGAATCGCAGTGCATTCAGCGTGCAGTCATCCGGTCAGACCGTCGGCACAGACGCCAATCTGGAAAACACTTACGCATTCTTTGCCGAGCATATTTACAGCCCCGTTGAATACCTGAGCAGCTCTGTAGCCGCCAGATTGGAGCTGAGCAATCTGTACGACCCTCAGTTTACCGTGAGAGCGGCCTCATCCTACCGCTTCAACAATGAACGAAGCCGCCTCACCGCCTCCGCCGGCACCGGATACCGGGCTCCCGGCTCTTTCCAGCGCAGCAACGGCAGTACTGAAAGCTGGGGAACAACCTACCACGGCAACCCGGATTTGAAAGTGGAGCACAGTATTAGTGCTGACATCGGGCTGGAGCACGATATCGCTGATGGCCATACCCTGAGCATCACAGGCTTCTGGCAACGGAGAGAAAATGCCATCACCACAGTCTATACCGGACCGACAGATGCTACCTACCGAAACGACTCCGGACACTGGACCATCCTCGGCGCAGAGCTCGCCCTCCAAGGCACGATTGAACAAGCTTGGAATACCGGCTATAAACTGGCATGGACCTATACCTCGCCAAAAACTGCAGACGGCCGTCAAGTTCCTTGGACCGCCCGCCAAACATGGTCTGCAGAGCTGCATACCACCCCCATTGTAGGCTTCACCACAGGCATTGGTCTCATCGCGGCGGCAGGACGCAGCAACTTCGAGGGTAACACCCCCGCCCATATAGACGGTTACTACAGTCTGAGATGGTTTGCGCGTTATCAGGTAAATGAAAATCTTACCCTTCATCTTCGCGTGGAAAACATCACGAACCAGAAGTTCATTACGGAAGGAAACTTCAGCCCGGATTGTTCCATGCTATCCCCGGGAACCGCTGTTTATGGCGGCTGCACACTTGAATTCTGACAATGAAGTATATTCGCTACATTTTCTGGCTTTTTGCCGTGTTAGTACTGCTCGTGTGGCTAGCACACCATGCCTCGCCACACGCAGAGCAATCCGTACAGGCGCCGGAAGCAAGCCTCCTTCCTCCGGCGGATTATCCCAAGGATTTCGAAGAACAACTCACTGCCACGCCCGGCATAAAAATCAGCCTGTGTAGCATAGAATCATTACCCTCTGAGCTCTCCTGGCAAAAGGGCTCAGAGGCACCTCCGGTCGGAAGCCCGGAAGCAGTAAAAGGCGGCACCCTCCGACTGAGCAATGCCGGGCCGTTCCCCGCAAACTTCCTCGCTTTCGGAAGCCCCACACCGCAATTCTTTCACTACAACCTCTTTGAAAGAATAGACATACCGCTGGTATGGGCTCATCCTTCCACCGGACAGGAAATGGCCGGACTCGCCGAAGCATGGTGCGTACGGGGTAACAGCGTCTTCTTCCGGCTGAACCCAAATGCCCGCTACTCCAACGGCCGCCCGGTGAGAGCGCGTGATTTCGCGCTCGGCACATTGCTCAGGGCCAGAACAGGCATCACATTCACCATAAAAGAACTGCGCATTTACGGTGACGAAGTCGTGGAGACTGTTCTAACCCATGTGGGCCCCGAGCCCACACTCTCAGTTTCCCGCCAGTTATGGCCGGCAGAGCCCGGCTTCTATGCTGAATTTGGAGCTAATTACGCAGAGAGCTATGCTCAACGCGTCCCCCCGACTACAGGAGCCTACACCGTAAGTCGCGTGCAACGAAGCCGGCTCATCGTACTGCAAAAAGTGCCCCAATGGTGGGCCGCAGAACTGCCGGGATTCCGGTATACACATAATCCTGAAAGCATAGAGCACCACTTCCTCACGGATGAAGCACAGGTGTGGGAAAAATTCTTCGCAGGCCATCTGGAGCTAGTCCAAACGCGAAACGTCACGGCATGGCACAGCAAACCGGAGGGAGAACCTGCTGCGGAGGATGGCAGAATCATATTGCACAGCCTCAGAATAGATAATCCGATGCCGCCATACGGAATCGCACTGAACGCCTCACGACTGAATGATACAGAGCTACGCCGAGGACTCATGCACGCCATGGACATGGACCGCGCGATTGACATTCTCTTCCGCGGATATGCGTGCAAACTTCCACAGTTTGCCACCGGCTACCGCAACTTGCAGCACAGCACAGAGCAGTACTGTTACTCGCCGGAAAATGCTCGAGCCTGCTTTGCGCGAGCCGGCTACACGAAAAGCGGACCGGACGGCATATTACAGAAAGCGGACGGCAGCAGATTGAGTGTACGCTTCAGCTTCTCCCCATCCGACAAACTGAACCTGCTAGCCACTATACTTTGCCAAAGTGCTGCCGCTTGCGGAGCTGAAATTCTCCCGGAGCCGCTCCCATGGCAACTTCTCAGCGAACAGCTCAAAAATGGCACCCATGAGATGACCTTCTGGGCTACTATGCCGGGTTACCTCCTGCCTGATTACAGCGTGTTCCACTCTCAAGCAGAACAGTCACCCTTCCGGCTCCAAAGCCAAGAAGCGGATTCAGCTATTGCCTCCCTGCAGAACGCCAAAACACGCGAACAGGCAGAGGAGGCTTGTGCCCGCATGGATAAGCTGATATTTCAGGAGGCAATCTGGCTGCCCGGCTGGATGGAAAATCGCGCCAACATCGCAGCATGGCAGCATGTACACATTCCCCCGCACTACACGGGCCCGTATGATGTGGCAGATTCGCACCAGCTCTGGATTTCACAGCAGTGATGAACATTCGAAGTCCACAGCAGAATCCTCTTCCGGCACTCATCATAACCCTGCTGCTGACAGTCGCGCTGGCAGCAGCAGGCCTCTATATCACGGAATGGGAACCCAGCGAACAATCAGGAATAACCATACGGGCAACCTTCACCGCGCCTCAGAAAACGGAGTCCACACCTCACACGCTAAGTATGGAAGCGCACCCCTTCATCGAGGTGCAGCCGCGCTGTGAAAGCGTCATCTTCCTGCAACCTCAGGAAGCACCACTACTTCTCCCTGAACAAGAAGAAGAAATCGTAACCCACCTAGAGCTACCCCTCCTGCTCAGTGCAGAACTGACAGCTCCCGAGCCGCCGGTAAGACTGACCACAGACTCCTCCCGCAGACAGGAGCTCCAACAAGCCGCACCCCGGCAGGAGCAAGATACTTACACCCCACCGGCCCCCCTGAGCACCCCTTCCCCGGCGTACCCTTCAGCTCTCAGAACTTCCCGCCGCACAGGGCACGTGCAGCTCCGCATCCATATTAATACGGAAGGCAAACCTACATCAGTAGAGATAATCAGCTCTAGCCACCCCTCATTCGCAGAAACCGCACGCAGCCACATTTTAACCCACTGGAAGTTTACCCCTGCCAGAAGAAATGGCAAAGCTGTGCCGGCAACCGCCATCCAAAAAATCCACTTTCACCCCTAAACCATATCACAGGAATGGCACCCCAAAATTCCACCGTTCATGGTAGGAGAAGACCTCTGCAGAATGCCCATTTTTTGAAGTATTTTGATTCTTCTCTATTTTAACACAATTTCCTGCTTGACGGAGCAGAGTTCGAGTGATAGATTAGTAAAAGTGACGATGAAGAGCATTGTACAGAAAATGACTGCGATGGCCCTGCTTGCAGGCGGGCTGGTGGGGGCTGAAGAGCACCATGAGGGACTGACTATGGACGCTCCGGTACTGTGGAACATTGAGATTCCCTTCTGGGAGGGACACGCCATCCCCATTAATAACTCTTTGATTATGTTCTCCCTAGCGGTTCTTGTACTGGTGGTAATTCTTCGCCTGGCCACCCGCAAGATGGAGCGCATTCCCAGCGGCCTACAGAACTTTGTGGAATGGGTATTTGAAACCCTCTACAATTTCATTGAAGGTCTGGCTGGCAAAAAGCTTACAAAGAAATACTTCTGGTACTTTGCCACGGTATTCCTACTCATTCTGACTAGCAACTACATGGGCCTAGTTCCCGGTGTGGGTGAAATCACCTATGATGGCCAGCCTATCTTCCGCGGCGCTAATGCGGACTTGAACGTCACCCTCTTCCTTGGCTTTCTTTACGCCATTCTCTGGTTCATCTGGTGCATTAAGGAGCAAGGCATTAAGCACTTCCTCGGCCATATATTCGGCGTAAAGGGCGGCCTTACCGGCTTCCTGAAGTACGCGCTCATGCCCATTTTCTTCTTCGTGGGTCTCATTGAACTTCTCTCCATCTGCGTGCGTCCTGTGGCACTCGCAGCCCGACTTTTCGGTAACATCTACGCCGGTGAAGCCATTCTGGAAAAGATGGGCGCCATTGGCTGGTACGCCATGCTTCCTTTCATGTGCATGGAGCTGCTTGTCGGCTTTGTGCAAGCCTTGGTATTCCTCATGCTCACCGCCTTGTTCCTGAAGACGCAGGTGGGAGGCGATGAAGAAGCCGCGCACTAACCCCTTCCCGCCGCGCCGAATCATGCAGAAAAGACGTGACGGCAGGCAGAAGAAAAACTAAAACACAAAACAACATATTACACACTATGCTCCAGACAATCGCTGACGCAGTAGCAGGTACTGACCTGACCCCGCTTAAGTCCGCCATCGCCGTTCTCGGTGCCGGTCTTGGCATCGGCCTCATCGGCATGAAGGCCGCTGAATCCGCCGGCCGCAACCCCGGTGCCTTCTCTCAGGTGCTCATTATCTCCATTATTCTTGCCGCTCTCGTGGAAGGTGTGGCATTCGTAGCCATCTTCATGGGCTAAGCCCATTACCGGCGGCGCCGCGGAGAACGGCGCCGCCGCTTCCTATTTTCTCCTTATCCATTTACACACAAACTCGCGCATCAACCATGTTCACTCCGATAGTCGCCGCCAGCTTACAGGAAATGGCCTCCAAGTTCGGCCTACACACAGACATTTTCATTGCCCACTTTATCGCATTCGCGATTCTGGTGGCGGTCGTCGTTTTCTTCGGTGTAAAGCCCATCATGAAGCAGCTTGAAGAGCGCCGCACCCGCATTCAGGAGGGTGAGCTCATGCATGAGCGTAGCCAGAAAGAACTGGCAGAAGTAAAGGCGACTGGCGAGAAAATCCTCGCTGATGCTCACGCAGAAGGCAAGAAAGAAGTAGAGCATGCACGCCAAACAGCCTCAAAGCTTCAGGCCGATCTCAGTGAAAAAGCCTCAGCCGAAGCCCGCGCCATCATTGATAACGCCCGCGCACAGGCTGAACTGGACACCCAGCGTGAAAAAGATGCCCTCAAGGGTGAGTTCGCCCGCCTCGTGGCAGCCGCCACAGCACAGGTGACCGGCAAGGTACTGTCAGAAGCCGACCACCGCGCCATTAACGAAGAAGCCATCCGCCAGCTGTAAATTCAGCCATTTCCCCTTTCGCATCACCATGAAGATTACCAAGGAAGCACAGGCTCAGGCTCGCCGCCTTATGCGCCTCTGCATGGGCCCCGATGGGAGGCTGCAGGAGGATACAGTGCGCCGCGTGGCCACCGCCCTCTGCACCGAAAAACCGCGCAATTATCTTGCTATCCTCAAAGCTCTTACCGAGCTAGTGCGCTTGGAAGTCGCACGCCACACAGCCACCATCACCACAGCGGTCCCCGTAATAGCGGCCGAAAAAGCAGCCATCCAAGCAAAACTGGACGCACGCCATCCCGGTCTGCATTACGAGTGGCTTACGGATTCTTCCCTCATTGCCGGCATGACAGTGCGCGTGGGCGATAATGTGACGGACGCTTCCGTC
Organism: Akkermansia sp.; assembly: GCA_045540095.1. Lineage (GTDB taxonomy): Bacteria > Verrucomicrobiota > Verrucomicrobiia > Verrucomicrobiales > Akkermansiaceae > Akkermansia. The sequence continues at coordinate 111,032 of JAZQGN010000035.1, read as the reverse complement.
CGCTCCCGCATCCAACGTCTGGAAAAACTACTTTCCTGCTAATTCTTCATCACCTTTCAGCATAACATCAATTTTCAATAAATCACCACAAGCGTATGAGCAACATCGTACAAGAACTCGAAGCACAGATTCGCAACGCCACCGCAGCCACCATTTCGGAAAACGTGGGTACCATTAAAGCCATCGGTGACGGCGTAGCCCACATCGAAGGCCTGAGCAACGCCATGCTCAATGAGATGATTGAGTTCCCCGGCGGCGTCATGGGGCTGGCCATGAATCTGGAAGAAAACGAAGTAGGTGCTGTGCTTATCGGCAGCGGCAATGCCCTGAAGGAAGGCGATACCTGCAAGACGACAGGCCGCCTGCTGCAGGTACCCGTCGGCCCCGGACTGCTCGGCCGCGTGGTGGACACCCTTGGCAACCCGCTGGACGGCAAAGGCCCCATCACCGCCGCGGCTTACTACCCGGTGGAGAAGATTGCCTCCGGCATTATTTCCCGTGAGGGTGTGAACCAGCCTGTTCAGACCGGCATTCTGCCTATTGACGCCATGATTCCCATTGGCCGCGGCCAGCGTGAGCTTATCATCGGCGACCGCTCCACCGGTAAGACCGCCATCGCCACAGATACGATGATTTCTCAGGCCCGCCAGAATAAGCTCGCAGAGGAAGGCAAGCTGCCCGGCCACCGCCCCCTTTACAGCATCTACGTAGCCATCGGTCAGAAGCGCGCCACCATCTCCCGCCTTGTTGCCAAGCTCGAGGAAAGCGGCGCCATGCCCTACAGCATCATCGTGGTAGCCAGTGCCTCTGACAGCGCCGCCATGCAGTACCTTGCCCCCTACGCCGGCTGCGCCATGGGTGAATACTTCATGGATCAGGGTCAGGACGCGCTCATCGTGTACGATGACCTCTCCAAGCACGCTGTAGCTTATCGTCAGGTATCCCTTATTCTTCGTCGTCCCTCCGGCCGTGAGGCATACCCCGGTGACGTGTTCTACCTGCACAGCCGCCTTCTGGAGCGCGCTGCCCGCATCAACAGCGAAGGCGGCCGTAAGGGTGGCTCTCTGACCGCCCTGCCCATCATTGAAACTCAGGCAGGTGACGTTTCCGCATACATTCCCACAAACGTAATTTCCATCACGGACGGTCAGATTTTCTTGGATACCGACCTCTTCTATCAGGGCGTCCGCCCCGCCATTAACGTAGGTATCTCCGTAAGCCGCGTAGGTTCTTCCGCTCAAACCAAGATTGTGAAGAAGCTCGCCGGTTCCGTTAAACTGGACCTCGCTCAGTTCGAAGAACTTCAGGCCTTCGCCCAGTTCGGCTCTGATTTGGACGCTGCCACCAAGGCCAAGCTGGAACGCGGCCGCCGCATCGTAGAGCTCTTCAAACAGGGCCAGTACAACCCCAAGAGCCTCAGCATCGAAGTCATTGACCTCTACGCCATCCAGAAGGGTTACCTCGACGATGTGGCCGTAGAGGACGTGCAAAAGGTCTGCCGCGAAATGGAGGAAGAAGCTACCACTAACCAGCCCGGCCTGATGGCTGACATCGAGGCTAAGAAGGAGCTCACTCCCGAAATCGATGAGCAGCTCAAGGCTTTCATGACCGGATTCAAATCCCGCCTGACGAAGTAATCCCCCATGGCTAACCTCAGAGACATTAAGCGCCGCATCAAGTCGGTACGCAACACATCGCAGATCACCAAAGCGATGCAGATGGTTGCGTCCGCCAAGATGCGCCGCGCGCAGGACTTGGCCATTCAGGGACGCTCCTACATGAGCGCCTTGGCCCGAGTGCTCAAGCACCTGCAGGAAACCATAGCCGGTACCCCCTCTCCGCTCATGGAGACACGTGACACTGGCAAGGAGCTCATCATCGTAGTGAGCACCGACCGCGGCCTGTGCGGAGGGCTGAACTCCAACCTGCTCCGAGAAGTACTCACCTCCTGCCCGAAGGAGTCGGATTACGTCACCATCGGCACCAAGCTGAATAGTCAGCTCACTCGCTGCGGCCGCAAGCTTGCTGCCACGTTCGCCATCGGCGAAACAGTGGAGGAATCCGAGCTCAAGCCCATTTTCGACTTCGTGCGCAAGTCCTACACGGACGGCACCTACAAGAGCGTCAGCGTCGTTTACCAGAAGTTCATCAACATCATGGTGCAGCGCCCTCAGATAACAAGCCTGCTGCCCATTACAACAGACGAACTACTGAAAGTAGCAGAAGAAACTGAGCATAAAGAGGACAGCACCTCCAATTTCCTACTTGAACCTTCACCGAAGGCCCTGCTGAACTCCATCCTGCCGCTGTACTTCGGCCATTTGCTCGTTCAGATGATTCTGGAAGGCAAAGCCAGTGAGCACTCTGCCCGAATGGTCGCTATGAAGGCCGCAACCGAAAACGCCAAGACGCTCATCGGCGAGCTTACGCTCGAATACAACAAGGCCCGACAGACTCAGATTACCAACGAACTTCTCGAAATCACCACCGCCATGAAGGCTATGGAGTAAACGTACGCTCCACACATCAATCATTTTCAAACATATCATTTCCCAATCATGAACACAGGTAAAATCGTGCAGATTATCGGCGCCGTTGTTGACGTCGACTTCTCCCAGTCCGAAATGCCCGCCATCTACAACGCTCTAACCGTTGACTATGTAGTGGAGGGTGAACCCAAGCAGCTCGTGCTCGAGGTAGAGCAGCACCTTACGGACGGCTGGGCCCGCACCGTTGCTATGAGCGCTACGGATGGACTCAAGCGCGGCATGGAAGTGGTGGACACCGGTGCCCCCATCTCCGTACCCGTAGGCCCCAAAGTGCTTGGCCGTATCTTTAACGTGCTCGGTGAGACCGTGGACGAAAAGGGGCAGCTGGATGGAGTGAAGCGTTATCCCATCCACCGCGAAGCGCCCACGCTGGAAGAACAGGCCACCTCCTCTGAGGTGCTGGAATCCGGCATCAAAGTGATTGACCTCATCTGCCCCTTCCTGAAGGGTGGTAAGGCAGGTTCCTTCGGTGGTGCAGGCGTAGGCAAGACCGTGCTCATCATGGAGCTTATCAACAATATCGCTAAGGCTCACTCCGGTCTCTCCGTATTCGCAGGCGTAGGTGAGCGTACCCGCGAAGGTAATGACTTCTACATGGAAATGAGTGAATCCGGCGTTATTGACCAGAAGAATCCGGAGAACTCCAAAGTGGCTCTGGTTTACGGCCAGATGAACGAGCCTCCCGGTGCACGTCTTCGCGTGGCACTCTCCGCACTTTCCATGTCCGAGTACTTCCGCGATGAGGAAAACCGTGACGTGCTCCTCTTCGTTGATAACATCTTCCGCTTCTCTCAGGCCGGTTCTGAGGTATCCGCTCTTCTGGGCCGTACGCCCTCCGCCGTGGGTTACCAGCCGAACCTCGCAGAAGAAATGGCAGGCCTTCAGGAGCGAATCACCTCCACCAAGAAGGGCTCCATCACTTCCATGCAGGCCGTGTACGTGCCGGCTGACGACCTTACTGACCCCGCTCCTGCCACAACATTCTCTCACTTGGACTCCACCGTGGTGCTAGAACGTGCTCTAGCGGCTCAGGGTATTTACCCCGCCGTGGATCCCTTGGCCTCCACATCCAAGGCCCTTGCCCCCGAGCTTGTGGGCGAGGAGCACTACCGCGTGGCACGTGGCGTGCAGCAGACCCTCCAGCGCTACAAGGATCTGCAGGATATGATTGCCATTCTGGGTATGGATGAACTTTCTGACACGGACAAACTCACAGTGAGCCGCGCCCGTAAGATTCAGCGTTTCCTTTCCCAGCCCTTCAGCGTGGCTGAAGTCTTCACCGGCATCAAGGGCCAGTACGTCCCCGTGGCTGAGACCGTACGCGGCTTCGGCGAGATTCTGGACGGCAAGTGGGACGATGTGCCTGAAATCAACTTCTACATGAAGGGTGGCATTGACACCGTAGAGAAAGCCTGATAACCATGGCCTTACAATTCAGAATCATCACCCCCGTGCGCACCGCCTTGCAGGCGGCTGTGACCTCCATTCAGCTGCCGGCTACGGCGGGTGAGATGGAGATTCTGCCCGGCCACGCGGACATGATTACCGCCGTGGCCAACGGCGAGCTTACCTACAAGCCGGAGGGGGAGGAAGCCCGCAGCCTCTTTGTGGGAGGCGGCTTCCTTCAGGTAGAATCTGAAAGCGTGCTGCTGGTAACGGACACAGCTCTCGTTGCTTCAGAAATTGACCCCTCCGCAGTAGAGGCCGCCATTGAACGCGCGCAGTCAGCACTGAGAAACAGTGCTACCGTGCTGGACCGTGAGGAGCAGACGTTCCTTGCCGCGCAGCTGGCGAAGCAGCTCGCCATGCTCGATTTCTCGCGCAAAAAGCGCACCCTTGCCTGATTGGGAGCTTATCATTTACCCACGGCCGGAGAAACTGCTCCGGCCGCTTTTTTTACCCTACTTCGGCTATACTGAAGATAAAATGCGTCAGCCGGAGGAATGCGCTTGCTTTCTGCGCCTGAAAGGAGTAGAATCGCGCGCATGACGAACGAGGAAAACACGCGAAAAGACTTCATCCGTGAGTGGATTGCAAGTGATTTAGCAAAGGGCCACTGCAAGACCCCCATCACACGCTTCCCTCCGGAGCCTAACGGCTACCTTCACATCGGCCACGCCAAGGCTATCTGCCTTGATTTCGGCATTGCGAAGGAGTACGCCCAACTTGGGGCCGTGTGCCACCTGCGTTTTGATGACACCAATCCCTGCAAGGAAGATGTCGAGTTCGTCAACTCTATTCAGGACGACATCAAGTGGCTTGGTTTTGACTGGGGTGAGCACCTGTACTGGGCCTCTGACATTTTTGATTTCTACTATGAGTGTGCCATTCACCTCATTAAGAATGGTCTGGCCTATGTGGATGAGCAGGACCGTGAAACCATGCGCGCCCAGCGTGGCAACTTGGTAACCCCCGGCACCCCCTCCCCTTACCGTGACCGCAGCGTGGAAGAAAACCTCGCTCAGTTTGAGGCCATGAAGGCCGGCAAGTTCCCCGAGGGCGGCGCAGTGCTTCGAGCTAAGATTGACATGGCCAGCAGTAACATGAACATGCGTGACCCTGTTATCTACCGCATCTCTTACGACCACCACCACAACACGGGCAATAACTGGTGCATTTACCCGATGTACGACTTCGCACATCCGCTGGAGGACGCATATGAGTTCATCACTCACTCCCTGTGCACGCTTGAGTTCGAAAACCACCGCCCCCTGTATGATTGGGTCATCGAGAACTGCCCGATACCTGCTGGTTCTCGCCCGCAGCAGCGCGAGTTCTCCCGCCTGAACATCACCTACACCGTCATGAGCAAACGTAAGCTGCGCCAGATGGTAGAGGAAGGATATGTAGCCGGCTGGGATGATCCCCGCATGCCCACAATCTGCGGTATGCGCCGCCGTGGCTACCCCGCTCCCGCCATCGTGGAGTTCTGCGAGGGTGTCGGCATCACCAAGTTCAACGGCAACACGGATGTAGCCCGCCTTGAGAACGCAGTACGTGCTGAGCTGAACACAAATGCAGAGCGCCGTATGGCTGTGCTCAATCCCCTAAAGCTCGTGCTTACGAACCTTCCTGAAAACCATGAGGAAGAGGTGGAAGTCGTTATCAACCCCGAGAAGCCTGAACTGGGCAACCGTAAAATCACCCTCACTCGAGAGGTGTGGATTGACCGAGATGACTTCATGGTGGAGCCGCCCAAGAAGTACAAGCGCATGAGCCCCGGTGCCTGTGTGCGCCTCCGTGGCGGCTACTGCGTGGTATGCACCAACCACGTGACAGACGCCGAGGGCAACGTCACCGAAGTGCATGCAGAGATTCTCCCCGGCACCATCGGAGCGAATCCCCCCGAAGGCATCCGCTGCAAAGGCGCCATTCACTGGGTATCCGCCAAGTACGGCGTCAAGGCAGAGGTCCGCCTGTACGACCGACTCTTCAAGGATGAAGCTCCTGATGCAACCCCGGACGGATTCCTTGCCTCACTGAACGAAGATTCCCTCACCGTGCTGAAAGATGCCGTGGTGGAACCGGCCCTCGCAACAGCCCCTGCTGAGTTCCTGTGCCAGTTCGAACGTACAGGTTACTTCGTGGCTGACCGCTATGACCACAGCGCAGAACATCCCGTGTTCAACCGCTCCGTTGGCCTGCGCGATTCCTGGGCAAAAATGAATAAATAACCAGCTTTTCACAACCGGCAGTGCCTCACTGCCGGTTGTGCCCCTTCCTCAAATCACTGAGCTTTACCATGAAGAACATTGAGTTTTCCTCCCGGAATGGTGTATTTGACATGAACAGCTTCATCTGCGAGTGTGACGCCGCAGTGAGTGGAGAGCCCCTGCAGGAAGAGCCTCAGCCCTCCATAGCACCACAGAAGGAAGAGCCGGCTCTTCCGGCCACAGAAGTTCCGGTGGCTGATGGCACAGACCCCATCATTTATCACCCGCTCGAAGAAGTACTGGAAGACCTCCGCATGGGTAAACTTGTACTAATGACGGATGATCCTCACCGCGAAAACGAGGCGGACCTCGTTTGTGCCGGTCAGTTCGCCACCCCTCAAAACATCAATTTCATGGCAATCCATGCGCGCGGACTCATCTGCGTGCCCATGTCCGCTGAGCGCGTGGACTCTCTCGGCCTGCCCATGCAGGCTCAGCATAACACGGAGAAGCACCACACAGCCTTCACCGTGAGCGTGGACGCCAAAGAAGGCACCACCACCGGCATCAGCGCTTTCGAGCGCTCCATCACCACCATGAAGCTTGCTGATTCCCGCGCCACGCTGGATGACTTCGTGCAGCCCGGGCACTGTTTCCCGCTTCGAGCCGTGGAGGGTGGCGTCATCCGTCGCGCCGGGCACACGGAAGGCACCGTAGATTTGCTGCGCATCGCGGGCATGGAACCGGTGGGTGTATGCTGCGAAATCATGAAAGAGGACGGCACCATGGCCCGCCTAGGTGAGCTGGGCTCCTTCCAGAAGAAGCATGGGCTGAAAGCCTGCTCTCTCGCACAAATTATCGAATACCGCCAGCGCACGGAAACACTCATCGTTAAAGAAGAGGTGGTAAAGCTTCCCACTGATTTTGGTGATTTCATGTGCCACTCCTACCATTCCAAGGTGGATGGTCAGACCCACCTAGCCCTCGTTCATGGTGATATAGACCCGGAAAAACCCATACTTTGTCGCGTGCACAGCGAATGCCTCACCGGTGATGTGTTCGGCAGCCGCCGCTGTGATTGCGGCAGCCAGCTGCACACGGCAATGCGCCGCATTGCAGAGGAAGGCGGTGTGCTGCTCTACCTGCGTCAAGAGGGCCGCGGCATCGGCCTCTCCGCTAAGCTGCACGCCTACAAACTACAGGAAGAAGGCTTGGACACGGTGGACGCAAACATCCGGCTGGGCTTTGCACCAGACCTGCGAGACTACGGCGTAGGCGCCCAAATTCTGCGCGATTTAGGCGTGCGCAAACTGCGCCTGCTCACCAACAATCCCCGCAAAATCGTGGGACTTGCCGGCCACGGCCTCAGCATTGAAGAGCAGATGCCCATCAGCATCCCCGCTCACGCTGATAACAAGCACTATCTGGATACCAAGCGAGAGCGCATGGGCCACCTTATCTAATCCTTAAAGAAACACAGCTATGAATGCAGCAGAAAAAGCACTTTCCACCTTCCGTGAACCTCCTTACATGTATAATTGCGCACAGACCATCTGTGCAGCTTTCGGCAGAGATGATTTGCTGGAAGATATGAAAACCTGCGGTGGTGGCCGCGCACCTGAAGGCATGTGCGGAGCACTGTATGGCGCTATCTGTGTGGCACCTGAAAAAGCAGACATGCTTAAGGAGGCTTTCACCGCCAAAAACGGTGCATGGAAGTGCTGTGATCTGAAGGGCGGCACACCCCGAGTAGCGTGCCAGCAGTGCGTGAGCGTCGCAGCGCAGCTACTTGAAGAGAGCTAAACCTCAAATTACAAATTTATTCAGCGTCATGTTTCCTAGGGAACATGACGCTGAAGGTTTCAAGCATTTACCGTCATAAATCCCTTACTGAGTGGATACGTTATTACGCTTCTGCTCACGTGCTGCAAGATACAGCTGGATAGCATTGGCCATATTATGACAGAATACGTAAAACACAGGGCCAATATATGCGAGCGGCGTAGCATAACTCTGCCCTGCTATGTACAGTGTAAGAATGGTATTCTTCTGGCCGAGGGCCTGAGAACACTCGCGCTTCAAATCAGGATACCCCAGCCTGTAACCGACAATGAAGCCAATAGCGCACACTACCACAGCCCCTATGGCCATGGGCAGCATATCAAGAAGAGTATAATCCATCTGGAGAATTCGGTGAGTACCTATGGCGGATACAACGATAAGGTTAAAGTTCCAAATTCCCAAAGAAACATCCTTCAGCTTGGCGGCCCATGCTTTGCAGGGAGGATATAGCAACCGCAGCACACAAGCAACTACTGCCGGCACGCCTAGCACAACTCCTATCTGCCGAGCGACCATCAGCATCAGCTCCGAGTAACTCAACTCGGGTGAGTTCACGATAAAAGGCAGCACAAAGGGAGTCAGTACAGCAAACACAATCTGGCTGAGCACCATCGCAGTGGTGATAAAGCCCACATTACCGCGCAGCAAGTGCACAATAATGGGAGCAGCAGATGCAATAGGGGCCGCACCGCAGTAATAGACAGCCTCCGCCAGCGCCGGATTCCCCAGCAGACGCGCTCCACCCCATGCCAACACCCAAACACTCTGCAGCGAGAGCAACACCCACAAATGCATCCACCGCAGCTTCATCTGCGAAAGGTCCAGCCCCAGAAAGGTGATAGAAAGCATCGTGGTGATTCCAAAAGGCAGCAGCCAGCCGTAATTACAAATCTCCGCGTGCAAGATGCCCCCCACGATGAAGGAGAGCACCATCAGAAAGCTTCGCAGCAGTTGTTTCATACCTTACTTATCCGCATTCTTTTCCTCTAAACCACGCTTCTCAGCCAGCAGAGTCGTTGCGTCACCAGACTTAGCCTTCGGGTATGCGATTCGATTGTGATTCATCGTACGCAGAGTAATGAAGAATGCTTCTTTCATGCGAGCAATCTCGCCCAGGGTAAGGCCACTATCCTGCAGGTGCCCATCCAGAATGCGACCCTTAAAAATACCCTCAATCATATTGCGGATATCATCTTCCGTGGGATGCTGCAGCGAACGCGTGGCACTCTCCACAGCATCAGCCATACTCACAATACCGGACTCACGACTCTGCGGTATAGGACCGGGATAAGAGAAGATGGATTTATCCACCTCATCCGGGCATGTATCAGAAAGACCATCCTGAAACTTCTTATGCTCAGCCTCATAATGGTCCTGAGCTTTGCGGTAGAAGAAATATGCAGTAGTCACGCCATGATGCTCACGAATAGCATCAATAATGCGCGGATTCAACTTAGCACTGCGGGCCATCTGCGCGCCTTCAATCACATGACCGGTAATAATTCTGGCGCTGGCTTCCGGAGTAAGATCAGCATGCGGGGACATGGATTGATCCACAATATTTTCGGCAAAGTACTGAGGATTCTTCACTTTACCGATATCATGGTAAAGGCCACACACACCGGCACGGGTCACATCCGCCCCAATAGCCTCAGCCGCGGCCTCAGCGAGGCGCTGTACGTACAGACTATGGTGGAAAGTTCCGGGCGCCGCTATCTGAAGCTTCTTCAGAAGCGGGTGGTTCATGTCAGCCCACTCCAGCCAAGTGATGTGAGTGGAAATTCCGAAAAGACTCTCCAACATGGGCATCACGCCGTTCAAGATAACAGCGAGCAGAAAGTTCACACCTACAGCCATCAGCAGCCCCATAAGAAGCGCAGAAACATCCACACCATCAGCAAACGGTGATGCATCACCGCCATTAAGAGAAGTCAACCCCAGCACCGTCACATACACGACAAAGCCTGTTTTGAAGCCGGCATAAAGCATCTGCTGGCGCTTCTGCAGGTGCCCGCAAATGGAAGCCGCCACCACCCCCGTCAGCAGACTGAGCAGTACGTAGTCAGTCGTAAATTGAATATCATGAGAGGCCGGGAAAAATACTATACCGAAAAGTGAGCAACACAGCGCCACATACACGCCCATGGAGCGATTAATCAGCACCGCCGTCACCGCAGGTGCCAGCATGTAAGGAAGCACCAAAAGCTTGTCCCATATATCCACCCCGGGAACCCTCGGCCATACGCAGTTTATCAGATAAATAACACTCATCTGCACTAGCGTGGACAGTACGCACAGCACGGCACGGCCTGTCGTCAGCTCACCTTTACGATGCCCAAGCACATAATAATATACAACGGCCAGAGAGCACAGAACCATCCACGACACACGGTACACGCCCAGTGTAGAATCACCGGCCTGGCTGAATATCAGGGCACACAGCACCGCTATGCCTGCCACCGCCATCAAAAGCAACCGCTGCACTGCGTGTTTTCCGGCTGTAACGGTGTCCTGTTCCTTGCGTCGGAATATCATTGAAAGAAAACTTGCCATAGTACGTCCAGTAGGATTATTATACTCGCGAGCTTTCCTTTGTCAAGTTCAGGATACCCGATTCATTCCCGAACCACAGCAAAGCGATAACAGCCGCATGTGCTGCTCGATTTTTTATTCAATGACATATTATAAACTTGACAAGAAAGAAAAAATCTTGTCATTCTATAGATAGGCAAAGCGCTCCGCGCGGAGTGTGCCGCAGATTTCCCATCGTTATCCACATCTTTTCCGATATACTATATGGCCAAAACGCTTATCATCGCCGAGAAACCCAGTGTAGCCAGTGATTTGGCTAGAGTACTAGGTAAAAAGACCGGTAAGTTCCGCAAAGATGACAGCACCGGAAGCTTTGTAAATGATACGCTCATTATCACCTCAGCCGTAGGTCATCTAGTGGAGCAGAAAAAGCCTCAGACCGAAGATGGCAAGAGCCTGCCATGGAAGATGGATTATCTGCCGGTCATGCCCAAAAGCATGGAGTTGGAGCCCATCAGCAAAAGCGCAGATCGCCTGAAAAAAGTACTAAAACTCGCCCGCAGCAAGGATGTAACAAACCTTGTGAACGCATGCGATGCCGGGCGTGAAGGTGAACTTATCTTCCGTAACATCATTCGCTACGGTAAAATCAAAAAGCCGCTCAGCCGCCTCTGGATGCAGAGCATGACGGATGACGCCATTCTGGAAGCCTGGGCCACGCTGAAGAGTGATGCCGCGATGACAAATCTGGCAGATGCCGCTGTGTGCCGCTCAGAAAGTGACTGGCTGGTTGGACTGAACAGCACACGAGCTCTCACCGTTCTGCAATCTGCCGCAGGTGGATTTAACATCACCCCCACCGGCCGTGTACAGACCCCCACCCTCGCCCTATTAGCCTCCCGCCAAAAGGACATCCTCGCTTTCACGCCTGAAACATATTACGAGGTACGCGCCACCTTCAAAGCCGAAGCAGGCACCTACGAGGGCCGCTGGTTTGACCCGGAATGGAAAAAGGATGAAACATCCCCGCAGCGTACCCGCGAAAGGCTCTGGGATGGCGACACCGCAGCAGCTATCGCCCGCCGCTGTGAGGGACGCCCCGCAAGTGTAAAGGAAGTAAAGAAACCGGTTTCCATGCCGGCCCCTCTGCTTTTTGACCTCACCTCACTGCAAAAGGAAGCCAGCAATCGCTTCGGGTTCTCCGCTAGCCGCACCCTGCAAATTGCTCAGGAGTGCTATGAAAAGCACAAAGTGCTTACATACCCGCGAACGGACTCTAAGTTCCTGCCTGATGATTACCTGAAGATTGCAACCCGCACAGTAGCAGCCATCGGCGACCAGATGCCCTCCATGGCGTCCTTTACGGCTGACATTCTGGACAATCACCGCATTCGCCCCAGCAAGCGCGTGTTTGACAGCAGCAAAGTAAGTGACCACTTCGCCATCATTCCCACGGGTAAATTCACCAGCCTCAACGGTGATGCCGCTAAGATTTTCCAACTGGTGGTGCAGCGCTTCCTCGGCGTTTTCCTGCCGAATGCTGAGTATGAGGATACGGATCGCACAAGCATCGTATCCAGCCCTGGAGCGAAGGACCACTTCCACACTCATGGCCGCGTGCTGCTGAAAGCCGGATGGAAAGCCCTTTACGCCAGCCCGGACCGTAAGAAGAAGGACGAGCTCTGCCCCGTGGCAGCCAATGGGGAAGTGCTCACGGAAAAGACTTCCGCTCAGGAAGATCACACCAAACCGCCGGCAGCTTACACGGAGGCCACACTTCTAACTGCTATGGAAACAGCCGGCAAGCTCGTGGAGGACGAAGAGCTGGCCTACGCCATGAAAGAAAGAGGCCTTGGCACTCCCGCCACACGCGCCGCTATCATTGAAGGCCTCCTTACGCAGGAATACATTGCACGTGACGGCAAGGAGCTCGTCGCAACCCGCCGAGGAATGGACCTAATTGACCTTCTCAGCAAGATTGGCCTCAGCACTCTCTCCAGCCCGGAACTTACCGGTGAATGGGAATACCGCCTCAAGCTCATGGAAAGCGGCAGACTGGACCGAGAATCCTTCATGAAGGACATACGGACATACACAAAAGACATTGTGGATGCCGTACGTGACTACATGAGTAATGGCAAAAATCCTGATTTAAGCCTCCCCTGCCCGGCATGTGGTCACAGCCCGCTGAGCAGCCGCGTGGACGCCATATCATGCACGGCATGCAAGTTCCGTATACGCCGCGTCCACGCCGGACTAGGTCTGGGAGATGATTTGCTGGCCGAACTCATCAGCAAGAAAGAGCTTCCTGTCATGGAAGGCTTCCGCTCTAAGTTCGGCAAGCCCTTCAAAGCAGGCCTGCGCTTGCTTGCCCCAGAAAAGGAAGGTGGTGCATGGAAAGCAGAGTTCTACTTTGATGATGGAAAGTCCGCTGCTCCCGTTGCCACGGGCGTGCAGCGAAACCTCGGCTCCATCCCTGTGATGAATCAGGGCGAGCTCGAGCTTCAGGAAAATGATAAGCAGTGGAGCGTGCCGGACTTCCAACAAATCGGCAGCAAGACCGGCTTCACCATGTCCAAAACTATCTTGGGTAAAGAAATCGAGATTCACCATCTCTACAAAGTGCTGGCAGAGGGCAAAAGTGAGCTTATCACCGGCTTCATTTCCCAGCGCACCAACCGCCCCTTTGATGCCTACCTCACGCTGGATGCCCGCAAGGGCACCGTAGGTTTCGAGTTCCCCCCGCGCGAACCCAGAAAGAAGGGCACCAAGGCCACTGCTGACAAGAAGTTCACCGCTGCAGATGCCACCGCGCAGGATCTCACCAAGGCCACACGGCATGGTGCTATCAAGGTGAAAGGTAAAGGCGAACACGAGCTTTTAGAAACAGAAGAAGCATGGCATGTAGAAGGCCTGACCTATGGCAAGAATCGCAAACCCCTCGTCATTCCCCGCACGATGTGTGGCATAACACTCACAGCTGATGTGGTGGGTCGCCTCCTCACCAAGGGCAAAACGGAACTCATCAAGGACTTCATCAGCCACAAGAGTGGTAAGAATTTCGACGCCTATCTCGTATTCACCCCAACAACCGGCCGCATTACTTACGAGTTCCCTCCCCGCAAATAATCAGAACCGAGATAACAAAGCACTTCAAACGCCCTCACGCCCCACCCAAATGGCCGTGAGGGCGCTGTTTTTCATGCACCTACAAAAGTATGCGGCAAACTCAGCCAAATGACTGCGTAATGATGTGATTTACTGCTTGCAAGGCAGAGAGCACTATGGTAGAATGTAGAGCGACATATGGCAGGAGAATACACGGAGGATGACATCAAATCATTAGCCTGGCAGGAGCATATTCGTGCGCGAGCGGGTATGTACATCGGCAAGCTGGGCGATGGCAGCATGGCAGATGACGGCCCTTATGTGCTGCTCAAGGAAGTGATAGACAACTCGATTGACGAGTTCGTGATGGGAGCAGGTAAAAAAATTATCGTTCGCATATCTCCGGATGGCTTGTGCGAAGTGCGAGATTTCGGCCGTGGTATTCCCTTGGGCAAGCTCTATGACTGCGCTGCACAGATTAACACCGGCGGCAAATATGACAGCGAGGCCTTCAAGAAATCCGTGGGTCTGAATGGCGTGGGCCTGAAAGCAGTGAACGCCCTCTCCTCATACTTTGAAATCATGGCCTGCCGAGAGGGCCAGATGCGCCGCATCCGTTTCTCTGAAGGCATCATGAAAGAGGGTGAAGACGTCAGCGGCCCCACGGATGAGCCGGACGGCACAAAAGTCACATTCATGATAGACCGCACGGTGTTTGCGGATAATGCAGCTTACAATCTGGAGTATGTGCACCGCATGTGCCGCTACTACTGCTACCTGAATACCGGCCTTACCATTAACCTGAACGGTAAGAACATCATCTCCCGCAACGGCCTACTGGATTTGCTGAAGGAAGAGATGACTACCGAACCGCTCTACCAACCCATTTACCTGAAGAGCGAAGATATTGAAATCGCCTTCACCCACAGTGATCAGTATGGTGAGGAGTATTACTCCTTCGCCAACGGCCAGCACACCACTATGGGCGGCACTCACCAGAGCGCCCTCCGCGAGGCCATCGTCAAAACGCTTCAGAACTTCTATAAGAAAAACTACGAGGCTGCAGACATTCGCGCCAGTATTGAAGCAGCTATCAGCATCAAGGTTATCGACCCCATCTTCGAGTCGCAGACCAAAACCAAGCTCGGTAGTAATACCATGGGCCCCGGTAAGGAAACAATCCGCACCTTCGTGGGTAATTTCCTCGCCCGTGAGCTGGATAATTATCTCCACAGAAATCCGGAAACTGCCGAAATTCTCGAAGACAAAATCAAGGAAAGCGAGAAAACCCGTAAAAAGGTGGCGGATGTGCAAGGCAAGGTAGCCAAGGAACGCGCCAAGAAAGCTAGGGTTCATAACAAGAAGCTTAGGGACTGCCGCGTCCACTACGACACGAAGCACAAGCGAGCTAAGGACACCATGCTTTTTATCACGGAGGGCGACTCTGCTTCCGGCTCCATCACCACAGCACGAGACGCCGAAACGCAGGCCGTATTCTCCCTGCGAGGCAAACCTGCTAACAGCTTTGGTCTGAATAAAAATGCCATATTGGAAAGCAATGAAGAGCTGGATTTCCTGCATCTGGCGCTGAATGTGGATAAGAGCATAGAAGACCTGCGGTACAACAAAGTTATCATCGCAACGGATGCTGATGTGGACGGCATGCACATCCGCCTGCTGCTGCTTACCTTCTTCATACAGTACTTCCCCGAGGTTATCCATGAAGGACATCTCTATATCCTTCAGACCCCGCTCTTCCGCGTGCGAAACAAGAAGAAAACTATCTACTGCTACTCGGAAAATGAACGAGACAAAGCGGTGAAAGAATTAGGCAGGAACCCTGAAATTACACGATTTAAGGGTCTGGGAGAAATCTCACCGCAGGAATTCAAAAGCTTCATTAATGAAGACATCCGTCTGGAAGAAGTCACGCTGGAGAACGCCCGCCGCCTAAGGGACCTGCTGCGCTTCTACATGGGTGAAAACACCCCGGACCGTCGCCAGTACATCATGGATAATCTTCGCATTGAAGAGGACCCCGCATAATCTTTCTTACAACCTGAAACAACTATGAAAACACTCATAATCGCACGCCACGGTAATACCTTCCGCAAGGGCGAAACGCCCACGCGAGTCGGTTCCCGTACGGATCTCCCCCTCGTAGAGGAGGAACGCGGGCGAGGTATTGGCAAATACCTCACCAAACTCGGCCTCAAGCCCACCCGCATTCTCGCGGCTCCCTTGCAGCGTACCATGTGCACAGCAGCCCTTGCTGCAGAAGAACTTGGCAATCCCTGCCCCGTGCAGCCGGACGCCCGCTTCATTGAAGTGGATTACGGTCCGGATGAAAACCACAGCGAGGAAGAAACCAAAGCCCGACTCGGAGCAGATATCGCCGCAGCTGAAGGTAAAGACCCGGCCACACTCACAGCCGAAGAGTTGGACGCCATCGGCGCAGCTGCTATAGATAAATGGAATGCGGAAGCTATCGTTCCTCCCGGCTGGAAGGTAGATGTGCAGCAGATTATCGATAACTGGACAGCCCTGGCAGGCGAAGTACAGGAAGGAGAAACGCTTCTCTGTGTCTCCTCCAATGGCACCATCCGTTTTGCCCCGTACATCACAGGTGATTATGCCGGATTCTGCGCCAGCCATGATATCAAGGTTGCAACCGGTGGTGTGTGTATCTTCACTAGTGAGGATGGAACAACCTGGACCTGCACAGAATGGGGCGTCAAAGCGTTCAAACAAATCTGAACCATTAACCCACAACGTACCATGAACCTTAAAAAACTGAAACCCGCATGGTTTAAGGAGTTCAAGGAGTTCGCCATAAAGGGGAATGTCATTGATATGGCCATCGGTGTCATCATCGGTGGAGCCTTCGGCAAAATCGTCACGTCCCTCGTGAAAGACGTTGTCATGCCAGCATTCTCTCTGCTGACCGGAGGTGGACAAGACTTGGCGGCACTTACATACCCGGCTAATCCCGCAGAGGATGCCCCGGCCATTAAGTACGGAGCATTTTGCCAGACTGTGCTGGATTTCTTCATCATAGCGCTCTCCATCTTCTTCACCATCCGCATCATCTGCGCCATTAAAGCCAGATTCAAAAAGCAGAAGGAGGAAGAACAGAAAGCAGCTGAGCCTGAAGCACCGGCTCCCACACCTGAGGAAATTCTCCTGCTGAGAGAAATCCGCGATGCTCTCCGCAAGTGAATAAGAAACAACTTATCACCCGGGTTCAGCGGTATATGGGCCCGGGCGCTACGCGAAACACCGCCTCCGCTGCTGTGGAGGCGGTTCTCACATCCATACAGGAGTCAGCCGGAACTAATACAAAGCTGCACATTTCACACTTCGGCACCTTCAGGCGCTCACCGGCAGAAAAGCTCACGTTCCGCCCAGCAAAAGGCTTTCTTCCAAAAGATTCCACATATTAAAATTCCCCGCTCGATCAGCATGACGAGCGGGGATTTTTATTAAACAAAACGCGGACTTATTTATATCAACGCTGCGGCAGCGTAATTGTAAAGAGAGGCGTGTACGGACGTTCATGTGTCCCTTCGTATGGCTTAATAACGCCATCCTTAAGAATATAAAGCTGCTCTTCGCCCTCACGACAACGAACCGTCTGACCGGACGCACTTATATAACCGGCGTAAGTACAGGAGGAATCCGTAATCGGCAGCACGGCATTCAGAATTTCAGCGTAGTAATCATGGGTAGCCACCTGAGAGAAGAACTCCTGCCAGCGATTATCTACAGCTATGGCGTGCATCACATACCAGCAGCCGGGATATATCGGATTATTGGCCAGCATGGCCTTATATGCAGCGATGTCCGCACGCAAACTCTCAGAGAAAGCCAGACCGGATGAATACGGGTCCAGCGCCTCTGCCATCTGCACAGCAAAACCAAACATATATGCGCGAGCCTGTGCCGGGCAATTTGCTTCAGCATGGCGGGCCACATTCATCATGAGGCGGGCAGGTGTAACCTTTCCTTCCATCAGAGCAGACTCTTCAAAGCCCATAGCCGCACGCTGCCCGGCCAAAACAACCGGTTTCAGCTCTGCAACGGCAGCGGCCCTGAGGTTAACACGGCGGCGGCCCGGACGGCCCTGACCATTTGCCAGAGTCATCACCCTTCGGTCACCTCTGCCACTCACAGAGCCCACATAAACGGACGAATCCTGACGAGCGCACATCAAACCACTACCCCATGCGTTATTTCTATCAGACAGCATGCGACCGATAAGCTTATCCATCCGTTCAGGTCGAGCTAAAGTATAAACCGAAGCTCCATCAGCATATATGGAGCGAACAGCCTGAAGACTGGGCAAGATCTGTTCAGATTCGAGGGCGTGTGATGCTGCAGCAAAATCAGCCAGTTTATATGCACGCATAGCTGCGTCTTCCGTACCACAGAGAGCGCGCACCTCTTCTGCAGTAACAGCGGAATCAACAGTTTTGTAGCAATCACCACATGCCTCAATGGCCGCTGCAAACTCCTCCAAAGTGCTCACGGAACGCAGAGTATCAGGCAATGCATCAAACTTGCGAGTCTGCCCGGCATATGCCGCCAGCTCCGAACGCAATGCAGGAAGTAGCGGGAGGCTCTCAGCATACTTATCATACTCGGCCAAAGCAGACTCAGCCTGACGCGGCTCCAGAGAAAGACGACTCATGCGGCGAAGTCTTTCAGCTACAGCGTCTTGTATAGCTCTGCGCACTGCAGCAGCTTCATCCTCCGTGACCTGAAGAACATCCGAACACAAGAGGAACTCAGCATAAAGT
Source organism: Akkermansia sp. (assembly GCA_045540095.1). Classification (GTDB taxonomy): domain Bacteria; phylum Verrucomicrobiota; class Verrucomicrobiia; order Verrucomicrobiales; family Akkermansiaceae; genus Akkermansia. Next base: position 92,549 of record JAZQGN010000035.1, on the reverse strand, counting down.
GCACGAATTTCCTCCATACCGTCTGTCGGTGACGGTTGGCGGAAGCGAGCCAGTACACCGGGACGAATCTCAGACAAGCGGTCGTTGAACTTCTTCATCAGCACTGTGGGCTCTTCCGGTGCAGAAGAGTTAAATTCTTCCTGCAAACGAGCCTCCACACGCCGCACTTTATCAACCAACACAAGCCCACCGGTAAGCTGCGCGGCAGAAACGTCCTGTCTACCCAACAAATCAGTTGCTTCAGAGAGAGCCGGAGTAATTGCCGCGATTTCGCCCTGATATCCATTGTAAACTTTCAGCCAAGCATCAGCCTGCTCCAATGCTTCCACATAACCGGAATGAACGGCCTTATAAAAACTGCGCATGGGGTCAATGCCCCCCACAAGGTCACTGACGGTCAGCACTTGTTTTTCCTGCATGCCTGAAACAATGCTGTTCTTGAGAGAATCAGCCCTCAGATAGGTAAAGACAATAGCGGCAATTGCAAGAAGAATCACCGTCATCACCACACAGAAGGTAGAACGAATGATAATCTTCCTACGATGGCGGCCCACAAGAATACCCCGCACTTTTTTCTGTTGTTTTTCAATAAGCTCCAGAAGGTCTTCAGCCTCGTGCAACTCAGTAATTTCCGATACAGCCTTGTGACACTCGTGAAGTTCAATCTCAGCTTTCTGAAGATCCTGACGCAGAAGGACCTTCTGTTCCGTAGCACGGAACTTGTCCAGCAGGCGGGCATACTCTGCTCGCAGTTTTTCGGCGCGGCAGTAGCGGCTCCAGTCTTCATGCACACGGGTGATGAGAGCGGTCTGCTCAGGCGTAAAACTCAAGCGCTTTTCTCGGGCATAAATTTCAACATTGATAGCCATGTCCTCCTTTACACGCAAGTCCGTCGCATCACGCAGCTTGCCAAGAGCAGACAACAACATGGACTGCCAGCGCTTCTTCTCTGAGGCATCCACCAGCGCCGCAGCATCACGATACCCCACAAGGCCGGCAAGTTCTTCTTCCGAAGCCATCTGGCGCAACTTACGAACAGACTGGGTAATAAGCCCCACATTCCCCGTTGCCAGCACATCAGGCAACTGAGCAGCCTCAGCCTTATAAAGGTTCCGGCCTAGCTGGCGAGCAAGCTTCAGCAGAATCGCGTCCTGAGGAGCTTCCCTCAGCAACTGCTGCACCATATTGAAACACTCTTCGTCCTGACCACTACCCAACACACTTGCTAATTTACGGTACAAGGCACGAGCAAATGCTGAAGCACCCTTAGGTGCTGTAAGATCAGATGGTTGGACAATATCTTCCACAACGTCCAAAGGGGACTGCTCTTCTGTTTCAGGTGTCATGATTCAAGAGGATTTTTATGAGTTCAGAGCATAACACAAACACCGCGAGAACTCAATCTTTTTCCGTGTCAAAAAAATCATCTCAATTCCCCAAATCTTCATGACTGATATACCGACATAGCCGCCATCAGAACAAAACACGGACGGCTTCAGCAGACTCGCTAAAGCCGATTGTCTTCATGTATTCAGCCTTAGCGCTTCAGGCGCTGCTGCCAATCTCTCATAATGACAGCAAATGGTTCTGCCGAGTTCGGAGAGGAACGATGAGGATTTACCGCAAAAGCTGAATTATAATCACTATTCAGCAAGAGCATGAGAGAAGCCATCTCCAGAGAAAGCTGCTCATTCCCGAGAGCTGCCACAATCTTGCGAACCTCTTCTGCACTGATACCCGCCTGATAATTACCACTACAGCGGCGCTCTAACATGGCAATAGCTGCGTCAGCAAGCTCACACACTTCAAGTAGCACCTTGAGTTCTTCCTTCTTCTCCGCTGAAAGCTCAGGAAGTTCCGACAACTTACTAAATCCCTCACGAGCGGCTGCGATATCATGCCGACGAAGCGCTTTACGCGCGTTTTCCTCAGAAGCAGATACCGCCGTAGTCGCCGTATTGCGAGCCAGTGACTCCACATCATCTGCAAGGGCCTTGTATGGCTCAGAAGCCTCACGGAATGCCGCGGCTGCTCTGCGGAACTTAGCGGAAGCCTCTACAGTTCTGCCATCAGCACACATAGAACGCCCTGCGCTCACTAGATAAAGAGCTCGCACGCAGGGATCCGGAATAAAATCAGACGTCACCTCACGGTCTTCTGCGTCCGAGACAAGCATAAGCTGAGCCATCATCCTACTTCCGGCCGGAGAAACATCCCCCCGAGCGATATGTTTTCTATACTGTTCGCGAGCAACTGATGCCCCATCCATATCATTTAATATATCAGCCAGAATGGCAGCGTGCAAAGCAGCCCAAGCCGCAAGCGTAGGCTCCGCATCACCCGAACTCAGTGCAGAAAAACAGGTATATGCAGAGCGGAAATCTTTCGCGACCAATGCTTTTTCAGCATCTTCCAGAAGAGATAGAGCTGCGGTAAATCTATCTTCCGTCGGCAGGCTAAGATATTCTCTTGCAGGAGGAGGAGACACAATGAACGATGCAACAACAGCAGCACACAAACCGACGATGAGCGTGCCGATTGCACCATTACGAAGCCGACGGTAGAATGCACGTTTCGTCTCAGGATTTTGCTCTGTAACTAGCGCCACCTGAACGGCTCTCAGTTCTGCCAGCAAATCACGATAACTAGCCGGGCGGTAGTGACGTTCATACGCAGTCATGCGCTGCACCAGATCACTCAGGCTACGGTATACTCCGGGGACAATCTCAGTGAGGGGCTGCAGAGTTTGCTTATATTCCAGCAACTGGCTAACTGTATTCACCTGCTGTTCAAACTGCCCTATTCCGCTGAGCAAGAAGCGCAGTGTCATGCCCAAGGCATAAATATCTGTGCGGATATCCTCCGTCTGACGCTCGAGTGTTTCCGGCGCAGCATAATACGGAGTAGCCCATATAATTTCTTCACTATCGATATCAGACTGCCCCAATGCAAGTCCAAAGTCCAACACTTTGGCGCGGCCATCATCCGTAATAATGACATTACCGGGCTTCATATCACGGTGAAGCAACCCAGCCTTATGCGCAGCAGCCAAGCCAAGTGCAGCCTGAATAGTGTATTCTACAGCCAGCTCCGCCGGTAACGGGCCTCTTTCAGCAACGCAGGACTCCAAATCCTGCCCATTCACCAATTCCATAGCGATGTAGAACTGGCGGCGTGCACGACCGGCGGAATATACAGACACCACATTTTCATGGCGAACCTTCGCCATCATCGAGCACTCATTCTCGAAACGCTCTACGCGCTCCGGCTGGTTCCGGTACGTTTCATTAAGCAGCTTAATGGCAACGCAACGGTTCAAAACAAGATCTCGAGCACGTAACACCACGCTCATACCCCCCACGCCCAGCACGCCCTCCACGCGATAACTGGATACAATGGTATGAACCATTTCTGTATGTTCACACTGAGGACAGGCCAGCTCCGTATAAAAGCCAAGCGTGGATATATTTACCTCATAGCCACAAACAGGACAACGCCAAATTTCTGCACGTGCTCGCATACAAACTTAATGTATAAATGCTCGGTCTAAAAAAGAGAAAGCCGGGCAGGCACTCTCGCACGCTACCCGGCTTATCTAACAAGTTTTCTCAGCCCAGCTTGGGAAGAGAGGCAGCAGCCACAGCCTGGCCGTGACGCTTGGTCTTCTCATCCGGCACGCAGAGCGTGATGGCAAGCTCAGGGAACTCAGCGCTGAGCACCTCGTTAGCCTTATCGATGATAAGCTGACCACCGTCGCCGGTAGCTACGCGGCCAAGGAAGAGGAGGTTACGCAGAGCGTAGTAACCAGCGAAGTAGGCGATGGTGTAACCAAACTCCACACCGATGGTCTCGTAAATCTTACGAGCACGCTCGTCCCCCTCAGCCATTGCGGCCTGCACCTTCTTGAGCTGCTCGGGATAGGGCATGCTGCCGAAATCAAAACCGGCACGGGGAGCAAGGCGAGCCACGGCCTGCTGGGAGAAGTACATGGCGCCCACGCCCTTGTCCTTGGACCACTCATCCACGCCGCCGTCCTCCTGATAGTCCACAGGAACGAAGGCAAGCTCATTAAGCCAAGGCATGATATGACCCTCGGGATCCACATAACCAGCAGCCAGAGAGGTACCCATGGCGATACCGAGAACGGCATCATCATTCATCCCCATAGCACCGGCAAGAGCAGTCACTTCACCGTCATTCACTACTTCAAAGGGAACTTCCTTGCCCATACGCTCACTCCAGCGGTCCTTAAGGGTGCTGAACATGGGGCGGATAACATTCACGAAGTCATCGGGAGAAATACCACGGAAAAGGGAGCCAACACGGGGCTCGCTGTTCACGTACACACCAGCGGCGGAACCACCGATAGCGTCCACCTGAGGCAGGTGCTTGGCTGCGCGAAGAAGAGAATCATCCACACCTTCCACCTGATACATGGGATCAGTCTGATGGTAGGGATCCCACACAACTTCCTCAGAGTATACCACTTCGCCGTTCACCACAGCAGCGCACTTACGGTCAGAACCGCCAAGGTCAAAGCCGATGCGGTAGCCATCCAGATTACGGCCAAGGGAAACAGATGTGGAGTTCTCAGCGGGAAGCTCGCAAGCGCAAGCCACCTTTACCACCTGAATGGACTGGTCATAAATCTTCTTACCAATGAAATCCCAGTCGAACTCGCGAGCACCACCGGCGCAATATGTTGCAGCCAGCATATCAGCAATCTTCTCCGGACCGGCCACCATAATGGTGCAACCACCTTTCATCCAGAGCAGGAACTTTACGATACGCTCGATATACTGGTTGTTCAGAGCATCATTCTCCTCACTGGAGGAAAGCACCTTACCGCTCCAGCGGAAGCAGGTACCATCCATACGAGTAAGGGCGATGTCAATAGCCTCTGCAGCAGGGTCAGCAGCGACCTTGGCCTCAAAAGCCTTGTTCCAGAGCACCGGAGCAACGAAGTCCGGATCGAGCACGGGTGTGAATTTCGGTTGGATATTCATAACGTTACTGGGCTAGTCTATCATTTAATATACAGCATGGCAAGCAAAAAAGACGAATGCCCCAGAAATCAGAATTCACAATTCCTAGGAGTACGCGGATAGGGCAAGACGTCTCGGATATTCTGCACACCAGTCACAAACATAATCAGGCGCTCAAAGCCCACGCCAAAACCGGCATGCGGCACAGTACCATAGCGGCGTAAATCATTGTACCAGTAGTAGGCCTCAGCATCCATTCCAAGACGCTCCAAATTCCCCTCCAGCACCTCAAGGCGCTCTTCACGCTGACTGCCACCGATAATTTCACCAATACCAGGCACCAGCACATCCATGGCGGTCACCGTCTTGCCATCATCGTTCAAGCGCATGTAGAAAGGCTTGATATCTTTCGGGTAATTATACACGATAACCGGGCTCTTGAAATGTCGCTCAGTAAGGAAGCGTTCGTGCTCACTCTGCAAATCCATGCCCCAATAAGGAGGATATTCAAATTTCTCACCGCTGGCCTGCATGATTTCAATGGCTTCAGTATAGGAGCAGCGCACGAAAGGTTTATTGCTGACCTCCTCCAGGCGGTCGCGAAGCCCCTTATCCACAAACTTACAGAAGAAATCAAAGTCTCCGCTTTCATCAGCCAGCATAGTATCCGCTATATGCTTAATGAAAGATTCGGCGAGGTCCATATCACCATAGATATCACAGAAAGCCACCTCTGGTTCAATCATCCAGAACTCTGCGGCGTGGCGTGAGGTATTACTATTTTCCGCGCGGAAGGTGGGTCCGAAAGTATAAATATTGCTCAGAGCGCAAGCAAAGGTCTCACCCTCAAGCTGCCCAGAAACAGTCAGACTCGCGGCCTTTCCGAAGAAATCCCGGTCATAGGACTTATTCTCAGCAAGGGGGTCCAGCGTGGTAACATGGAACATCTCACCAGCACCCTCACAGTCAGAGGCCGTAATAATAGGCGTATGTACCCAGAAGAAATCACGCTCCATAAAGAAGCGGTGCACAGCACGGGCAATACGAGAACGAGTGCGAAAAACCGCGCCAAAAAGGTTCGTACGGGGACGAAGATGCGCGATACTACGCAGGAACTCAGGAGAATGCCCCTTCTTCTGAAGCGGGTATGAATCAGGAGCCGTACCAACTAGCGTAATAGATGTGGCCTGAATCTCCCACTTCTGCTTACCGGGACTCTCCACCAAGCGTCCCTCAACGGAAACAGAAGAACCGGTGGTCATCTTGCCGATGTTTTCATACCCGGGAATACCAGCATCCGCAATTACCTGAATGGAGGCAAGGCTGCTGCCATCATTCACCTCCAAGAAAGAAAATGCCTTAGAATCACGGCGGGTACGCACCCAGCCCTGCACCAGAATGGAATTCTGCGCGCTGTCACTAGCCAGCGCATGCTTAACCAGAGTTCTTTTCATGGCCACACTATAGCACTATTGGCTCCGCATGGCGAGTATTTTTTCCGCCTCCGCCAGCATTTTCTCAAGAGTATCTGCCATAATGCTGGTAATCACATAATCCCTATACCATTTTTTTTCGCAGGGCACCAGATAACAAGGAAGAATCGTATCCGGCTCCTGAAACTGTCCTTCTTTTGGATGAAGGTGAAAATGCAACAGACGAACACCGCTGGCAGAAAGCTTCATCTCATGCGTATCTATTTGTTCCTGCGTAAAGTGACGGTCCTGCATTCTGCGGCACATCAGGCGGATTTCATTCTCAGCCGGGTACTGCTGCAATGCCACCATATCATACTCCTCCGGCTGCCATTCCGGCCGGAATGCCCGGGTCAGCAAAGGGTCACAGCAAGCAGCCACACGTCGCAAACACCCCCTGCGGTTACTCCCCGGAGATCCGCATATCAGAGCAAGCATTCGCAAAGGTGGAGTACCATACACACGAGTGAGGTGGTCCATGCGTCGTTGCACACGGTTTATGCGCATGCTTACCTCACGCATCGTATCAACCATTTCTTCCTTTCCTCCGGCAAAAAAGCGGCGATCATCAGTCTGAGGAAACGGGCGATCCGGCCTATATCGATAGACGCGCGCCATATCCAGCATCTGCAAATGATCTAAAAACGTTTCCCCCGGTTCAGGCATAAAATACTTCAGAGCCTTTGCTACTACCTCGCGCTTGAAAGACACGAACATATCCGGGCTCACCTTGCTATAGTGCACCCACGAGGCGACCTCAAACTCAGAACTGCCGCTCAAGTTAAGCACAGGAGCTTCCTTTTTGCATCCCAGCAGAAACCACGTTTGTTGCTGCCCTTCCCACTCCTCCTTTTTTTTATTTTTATCTCGGTAGGCATAACGGAGCCCGCTCAAACGCCCTAGAACCTCATATGCCTCACGCGGTAGCCCTACCTCCTCATAAACTTCTCTTACAATGGCCTGTTCGTACGTTTCGTCAGCTCGCACCCCACCTTGCGGGAAGTGCATATGGCGGCTCTCAGCGTTCTTGCGTGCCAGCAAGAGATTACCGGCCGTATCTACAATAATGGCGGCTACATTAGGCCGCCATCTGGTGCTATCATCGCTCATGATTTTGTCGGTTTACGACGGCCATGACTCTCGTCATTCCACTCAGACGTGCAATATTTTGTACGGCAAAGTTCCTCAAGCTCAGCAGCAAAGCCCTCATAAGGCTCAGCCCCCTGCACTACCTCCACTTCCGGAGCAAGCGCATGCGCCAACAGCAGCTGCCAACCTTCGGCCGGCTCACACTCCTGAATAAGCCCTTGGTGCAGCACGGCACCCCGGTATCGGCGCTGCCCAGCACCAGCAAGCTTCTGGCCGGATTCATCTACAATATCACTTGCCACAGGGCTCGCCCAGCAGGCACGGCCACCATCCGGAGCGTCTGACACCAGCAGAGAACAGTTCACACCGCTCGCCTTCAAGGCTTCAGCAAGCGCACCATGAATCCACTTGTAAAGCTTATCAGCAGGCGGATATATAAGCCCCTCCACCGCAGGAAGGGTTACTGTATAAGTGTATCCTTTCCGGTGGTCCACAATACCACCACCTGTCCAGCGGCGAATATACTCTATCCCCTCTCCAGGAAAAAGAGCAGCCGCCACAGGAGTGGAATCAAAGTACCCAAAACTCACCGCGGGACGAGACCACCCATATATACGAAGCCATGCCTCCGAGCGGCGGCTGAGCAATTCATCCGCAGCCATATTCTCATAGCCACTACGCGGTATGGGGTCACACCAAAACCTGATGCTCTGCGGCAGCAAAACATCAGGCACAGGTGCTTGCATGTCAAAACTCACAATAAACAGATTTTTACAGTTTTACATAGGCTGCGGCAGCAGCACTGAGCTTGTGAAAGAACGAGTATAAGAGCGGAAGAAAGCCTCCGGGCGCGGTGCACGGCGACGTTTCTGACGAATCTGCTCCACGAGAGTCACGCCCTCTTCCGTCAGCACAGTAATGGACATTGCCGCGGATACAATACGAGCGTTCTTAAACTCTCTTGTACCGGCTACGATTCTATTACCGTATACATTAATGAACTTGTTGGTTGAGGTAGCATTCGAGGAAACAACAGGAACACTCACCGTAGCATAACTGACGCGACCACTGCGGGCATCAGCATCACTATCAGCGTACTCTATGTTAAAAATAAGGCTGAACTCGATAATGTTCTCACAGAGGAAGTTTTCCACCTCCTTCTCTTCAAAAGGAACGTAAGCAGCCTCCAGACTGTCACGCCCCATCAGTTCATTAAAGCTTGTACGTGGCGGAATAACCTGTCGATATAACGCGAAGATGGGGAACACGCCTTTCTCACTATCGTTAGCGTCCACATTCAACACCTGGTCACGATACATCAAGCGGTAGGCCACAGCGTTCACATCACCCTGCGTATCCATGTTATCGGAACGGGCAGAGCGATAATTACTGCGCAGGGAGGTACTACTGCTCACAGCAGGGTTACGATCCGGCGCACAGGAGAAGAAAACAAACTGAACAGAGCGCGGGATTTTGAGCCCCTGAGGCGTTTCTCCACCACGCCGCTCCTGCTCTGTTTTAGCAAAAAGCCACTCACTGGTGTTACCTCCCTTCATCTGGAATGACTCCAAATCATGCCCCATTATCTGGAGAGCGACGCGACCACTTGTGCTGGTGCTCACATCCTCCTGCACCTTGGTCCAAAGAGATATGCCCTGATTCGTAAGCTGCATGATGACCAATACCAGCCCGGAAGTGATGGCCATGGCAACAATAAGCTCAATAAGCGTGAAGCCTCGCTTTGATTGTAAGTGTGTATTCATGGTATCTGGCTGTATTTAACGATGGAATGACATATTGGCAGAGAAAAGGGGGCGCCCCATGCGAGCCCAAGAACGGTTACCATAGCGCGCAGGATTAGGGGGAGACATGAGATAGAAATCAGCTCTGTAGAAAACAGCGGCTCCCCAAGGATTAGTTTTATCATCAGGATTGGAGAAGTACTCCTCAGGCTTGGAACCACCGGCAATGGTACCCGGAGAAGCTGCCAGCTTATATTCACCGTTATGCTCATCAATGAGCTGAGTCATCTTTACGATGAACACAGGGCCTACAGCATCACGAATATCATCCTTATGCAGGCGGTCATTCATCGGGCAGGCAATGGAGACCAGCTGAGATGCGCCACCGGGAGCAGCTTTACCCGCAGGAATCGGAGGGAATGTGCCATCAGCACGCGGCTGCTTTGACGTATCCGCACGGTAAGAGAAAATTACGATAGACGTGGAGGGACGGCGGCTACGCAGCAACCAATAAAACCCCTTGTCAAACGGAGTCAGATAACTACCATCGCTAGACGATGTATCACGAGCCCCCGCTCTCTCATGAGGGCGAATGGTTCCCATCTCAGCTCGCAGAATACTCGTCACACGCTCAGCGTCCTGCCGAGTAAGAGCTTTCTGCACAAGGCCACGAGCAGGCACAAAAACAGTAAGGAAAATTGATACAAGTATGCTGACCAGTGCAACGGCCAGCAAAGTTTCCATCAACGTGAAACCGCTACAGCGGCGCGTGATTCTATTCTTCATAGTAGAAATATTAGTGTAATTTCAATGCGTGAGAGAAAAAGCCCGGAAATGATTAATTATAGTTATTTTCGTACACGTGCCTAGAGGTACGCAGACGGCTGATATCACCTGTCGGCCAAATTACCACCCCCTGAGCTGCAGCCGGGCGGCGCTGAGAATCAAAGCCGGCGGGAATCACGCCATCAACAGCGCGATTACCCGTGCCGCGACGCCCACTGATAAGCACCATACGCTGGGGAGGCGTCGTATTCAGGGGGTCTGACTGCGGCGTAACATAACGGCCCTTTTCATCAAACTCAATGTAGTATACAGCGGTTTGCCCACGGCCTGCAAGACGCGTCACCTCATTTCCAAGCATTACACCGCCGCCCTGACCGCTATCATTATCAAGAGTCGTACTGTACGTGGGGCTAAAGTACACACCGGGAGGCAGCATCAAACCGGCAGACGTCGTAACCCACACACCTTCACCCACCACGTCCGTACCATCATAGGTACCACGTGCATTTTCATTCTTGCGCTTCATCTGCACCGTCATAAAGCGCAAATGACGAGAGTCAGGCGTAGTATTACGCTCATCCTTAGCGATAATGAGGCGGGTATAGCAGTCATTGCCTTGGGCTGTAGCGCGGGCCTCACGAATCATACTCTCAAGCATGTCCACGCCGGAGTCCAGCCCACGCCCCTTTCCGGCATCACGCAACACACTGGACGCCAAGCTCATCATCAAACCAATGATAGCCATCACCACTAACAACTCAACCAGAGTAAAGCCCCCGGCGCGCTTATCGCTGAACGTTCTCATATATCGAAAATTTTGCAATACACCAAAATACGCCACTACTAATAGCAGATTTTTTTTCCTGCTTCAATCATTTTTTTACTTTTCCCCTAAAAAGCGGGTCATTTTCCGTTTTTTGATTGACCTTTTCCGACAAATAAGGTACAGAGGAGCGGACATGACTATAATAGACGCCATCATTCTGGGCATTGTGGAAGGACTGACAGAGTACCTACCGGTAAGCTCCACAGGGCACCTGATTATCACGCAATACCTTTTAGGCTTGCCTGAAACGGACGCCATGAAAGCCTTCCACATCTGCATTCAGAGCGGAGCAATTATAGCCGTACTCGGCCTATATTTCCAACGAGTTAAAGAAATGGCAACAGGTTCACTCACCCTTCTGCGTAACCTGCGCAATCCGGAAGCCACAGCAGAAGACCGCTATCCAGCGGGCGCTCGCATGCTAGTAAACATGATTGTAGCTTTCCTGCCTGCCATGATATTCGGATTGCTCTTTAACGATTTTATTAAGAGCATGCTCTTCAACGCCCCTACAGTCACAACCACATGGGCGCTCGGAGGTTTGGTTATCCTCCTCTACGTGCGTGCTCGCAAGAAGAGCGGCAAAGGGTTCCAAGGCAAATCACTTGATGAACTGAGCTGGAAAGGAGCTCTAAAAGTCGGGCTAATGCAGTGTATTGCCATGTGCCCCGGCGTGAGCCGCAGCCTAATGACGATGATGGGAGGTCTCTTCGCCGGCCTTAGTGTAGCAGCGGCAGTAGAATTCAGCTTCCTCCTCGGTCTCATCACATTAGGGGCAGCTACCGTGCATGACGCCATGAAACACGGAGGAGAAATGCTCAACCAGCTGGGATGGATGCCCCTGCTTGCCGGCACCGCCACCGCTTGGATAAGCGCCGTCATCGCAGTGAAGTGGATGGTAGGATACCTGAACCGCCACAGCCTCTCTATCTTCGGCTGGTACCGCATCGGCGCCGCTATCGTGATGCTCTGCCTCATTTTCACCGGCCTAGAGTTCAGTGATAATGATAACAAACCCGCCTCAGAGCCGGCACCTCAGCAGGTAGAGATCACACACTAATTCGCTCGATGGCGGATTTTGGGCTTTTCTTTCAGCATAACAAGTGTAATATATAAGGCAGAAGAATGATGCGTTATCTTTTCATTATCATCAACTGGATTATGGATCACCTGCTCGCCTGGTTCAGCCCGGGCTGGCGGCGTAAGGCATGCGAGGCACAAATTGCGCTCACCCGCTATTACAATTACAACAGGCCCCATCTCACAGAGGAATTGAACAGCAAGCTGCTCAGCCTCCAAAAAAAACTCAATGAGGGGCTCATCTTCTGGAAGAAAGAAGAATGCATTCAAACTACTGCAGAAATCACCACCCTTGGTGAGGGCCTGAGAGGCTTCAAGAAAAATGCAGCCTTTGAGATGGTGGAATCCCTCTTCGTCATCATGGTGATATTTCTGGGCATACGCACCTACTATGCGCAGCCCTTCCGAATTCCTACCGGCTCCATGCAACCCTCACTCAACGGTATCATCATCCACCCGATACCTGAAAACGAGCCTATGCCCTCCGCAGCCCAGCGTGTGTGGGATGCTATCACCCTTGGCAGCAGCTACACGGAAGTAATCGCTGATGTACCGAAGAAAATTGTCCGCTACCAAGATGAACGCTACCTGCACCTCTTCACCCGCACTCGCCTGTTCTTTAGTGACGGCAGTCAGGAAACCATCCCTTGCGGCGTAGGTGCCGTGGTAGACTACCTGCATCGCCACAACAAACTCAACCGAACCCTAGCAGCAGGTGAAGTAATTATTCGCGGCCGAATCGACGCCGGTGATATGATTATCGTCAATCGCATGGCATACCACTTCCGCTCACCTCAGCGAGGAGAAACTTTCGTATTTGACACACGAGGCATTAACACCGCCATCCCTGAGGCTATGCCGGATCAGAGCAAAGCCAGCAATTACATTAAACGACTTTGCGGTCTTCCGGGGGATACCCTCACCATTGAAGAGCCACGCCTCATTGTGAATGGAAGCCCCGCTACAGAGCCCGGCATCTGTAGAGTAGCCAACCGCGAGGCCCCGTTCAACAGCACCGGCTATAACGCTATCAGCAGACTCCGCGACCCTAACATCTTTTATCACAGCAGCAGAAATATTCTCCGAGAAGGGCAATCCATTAAGTTGAGGAAAAATGACGAGGATAACCCGAACCTCAACGAATTCTACGCGCTGGGTGATAACACAGTCAACTCTAAAGACTCCCGCTACTGGGGGCCTGTGCACCAGTTCAATGTACTAGGGCCGGCATGCTTCGCCCTCTGGCCCTTTACTGAACACTGGGGCGCCATCGATTAATTCCACCTTTCACTCTCACATAATCTCACCCACTCGCTCTCACTTATGGCTGAGTCTGACTCCATCACAAGAAACGCCAAGTCAAACTTGGCTTTCACTCTCATGGACCTTCCTGCGGAAAAACGCATGCGCATGGCCCAGTTCTACGCTTTCTGTCGCATCGTAGATGACATCGTAGACGAACCCGGCATGACCGAACAAGAGCGCCATCAGGCACTGGACCGCTGGGAAGCCATCATCGAACAACGCTGCCCGGCTACACCAGGCATAGAAGACGAAGTACAAAAACTTGTCAGCGAGCTTCAGCTGGATGTGGCTCCCATGAAAGAGCTTATCGCCGGTTGCCGCGGAGACATATCACCTCAGCAGCCAAAAACCCGAGAAGACCTGCTGGCCTACGCGTACAAAGTAGCAGCCTGCGTGGGCATCACCAGTGCAACTGTAATGGGCGCTTCAGCCGCAGCAAAGCAGTATGCCATCTCGCTGGGATATGCCCTACAGCTAGTAAACATTCTACGAGATGTAGCAGAAGATTGCAGAAAATATAGCAGATTTTACCTACCGGCTGATGACATGGAACTCTTCGGTGTTACCAGAGAGGATATCCACGAACAGCGCTATAATTACCGCATGCGCCAGCTTCTTGCATACGAGGCAGCTCTTGCAGAAAAATTCTTTGGTGATGCTGAGGAGCAATATCTGCAGCTGAGCGTGGAGGACAGAAACGCTCTTATTCCCGCGCAGGCAATGAGCCTAATTTATCAGACCATCCTAACGAAAATGCAGACGGATGAATATCGTGTATTCGACCGCCGATATAGTGTAAATAACTTCCGTAAATTGTGGTTCCTTCTGAGAGCCAGATTGGGAACCGTGGAAATGCCTTCATTCCCCAGCCTAGCTGATTGGGGCTTCTTCAAAAACTCATCTTCTGCCGGTGATTCCGCCACAAACAAGCAGAATAAGTGATGCAAAAGAATAATTTCATTTCACTTCTGAAAAGGAGAAAGCTTGACAATCGCATAAGAATAGTGCAGAATACCCCCGGACAATTAGGCATACGTGCCGAGACCCTAAATGCTGAGTTATGAAAACACGACTGATTTATACAGCTCTGATGGCTGCAGCGGCCATAGTGATGCCCTCCTGTGATGAGAGTGGCTCGCCCTTCGGTACCCAAACCAGTACCGAAAGCGCAAACCAGGAAAACACCCAGAGCACCGCCCCGGTGGCTGATGAGCCCACCCGCGAAGACATTATCAATGCCATTACTCCTCATCTGGCAGCATATCCTTGGCTCGCTCCGGACGAAATCACCCTCGAGCCCACCACCGGTGAGGACGGAACAGCTCGTCTTAACGCTCACATTAAGCTCAGCGTCCGCGAAAACGTGTACCGTCAGGAAAGCCCGCCTGAAGCTTTCAATAATGAGCGCAAGGCCATCAACCAGAGCACGAATGCAGCCATGCAGCCGGACTCCGTTTACCTTCTGCAGATTGGTGCCCCCACAGACGCCATCACTGAGGAGAACCGCGCCGCACGCCCCCTGCCCGAAAATCTGCAGCAGATGGTAAATGAAATGCGTCAACTGGCAGAGGAAACTGTTTACACCACCGTGGCCGAAGTTGGTACCCAGTACGAGGTGCTTGCTACCATGAAGGCTGACAAAACAGAGACCGGCTGGCAGCTTTCTGACGTAACACTTCAGACAGCCAATCTTCCTGAGGCTGACAATACCCTCGCAGAGAGCGCTCTGCCTGAAGGTGCTCAAAAGCTTTCTGACGAGTTCGTAGCAAACCGCATTAATGAATTGAAGACTAAGATAGAGGCCTTTAACAGCGCAGCTGCCCCGTACATCAACAGCCGTGAAGAAGAAGCTCGTGCCAAATGGACTGAGCACCGCGCTAAGGTGGAGGAAGAAGCTCGCCGTACAGCCGAAGCCGCTACTGCCGCTGCCGCTGAACGCGAACAGTGGATTAACCACTGTGTGACGACCCTTGCTAGCGGTGCTATATTCCGCGGCGAATGGGTCCGTGATTCTAAGTTCGGCAAAATCAGCCTCGAAATTTCCCTCGCTGAGAAGTTCGAAAGCTCCGTACAGTTCTACGGTATCATTTACGATTCTAACCTTCCTGAAGCTAAGCTGGACATCACCGGCCGTTGTGAGTTCACAAAGAATGAGGATGGCACTTCCCGCCTGCACATCACCATCCATGAAGGCTTCTATGACCCGGACCAGCCTACGGCCGAGGTGTATGACTCCGAAGATGGCGTACTTCAGCTCTCGGTGGATGACAAGGGCAACCTTAAAGGCATCATGACTTGCGGTGCTTGGAGAGAGACCCCTGACAAAGCTATCAACGTCAGTTTCTCACCGAATCAGCAGCAAGCACAATCAGCTGAGTGACAATACTTATTTAACAAGCAGGCCTTCTTCGGAAGGCCTGCTTGTTTCTTTCTATTAAAGTCACAGAAATAAGTTGCATTTGCCCGGGGAATAATGTAGAATGTCGCCACGGATTATGTCACGGCAAGCATTAGGCAAAGGGTTAGGCGCACTGATTAAAAAGACAGAGGCAAGAGCAGCAGCCGCCGCAGAAAACGCGGTGGATGAGAGCCGTATCATTATGGCCAAGGTGGACGAAATTGAACCGTCCCCCTTCCAGCCGCGGCGTATCTTCAACAGGGAACAAATTGCTGAACTTGCAGACTCCATCCGCGAGCGAGGACTTGTTCAGCCGCTCGTGGTGCGCCGCGTGAACGGCAAATATGAGCTCATAGCCGGTGAGCGCCGCCTTCGAGCGGTGCGCAGCTTGGGCCACACTGAAGTAAAGGTCGTCATGATGGAAGCCACGGACCGCGAGGTCGCCGAGCTTGCGCTCATTGAGAACCTTCAGCGTGAAGATCTCAGCCCGCTGGAAGAAGCCGAGCAGTACCGCCTGCTCCAGACTCGCTTCGGCATGAAGCAGGAGGTCATCGCTCAGCATGTGGGTAAATCACGCACAGTAGTGGCAAATATGGTGCGACTTCTGGAGCTCTCAGCCACAGCTCGCGAGCTTTTGGAGAAAAACTCCATCAGTGTTGGACATGCCAAAGTGCTACTTCAGCTCAAAGACGAATCCACTCAGGCAAACGCCGCCACACGTGTTGCTCGTCAAGGCCTCACAGTTCGCCAGACTGAGCAGCTCGTTAAAGATATTCTCAGTCCTGATCCCACTCGCCCTACCATCGTTCCAAAAACGCTGCCGGCCGCATATGAATCCGTATGCCAACAGCTCTCCCAAGACTTCGGCACCCGCGTCAACATATCCCTGAAGGGCAAGAGCAATGGTACGATTGAGATTTCCTATGCCGGTCGAGATGAGCTGGTGCGAATTCTCCAGCTTTTCGGCGTGAACGCTCCGCTGTAAAACAGGAATGAAACGCATCATTTTCCTGCTTGCTCTGCTACTGGCCGCTTGTGATGATTCACCATCGGTAACAGCAAATGAGCGAACTATCAGCCTGCCAAATGGAGGACTTCTCCAGCAAACAGCTGAATTCAACGGAGAAAATGCGTACATTCACTGCCATAATATCTGCGCACTCGGCCCACGCCCCAGCGCTTCTCCAGCCTATCAGGCCCAGCTGGAATACCTCACGAAACACCTAACACAGGTCGGTTGGCAAGTGACGCCTCGGAGTTTCACACTCTCCAATGGAGTAGGCATGACAAATCTTCATGCCACCTTTGGTGAACGGGGAGCATCCCGCCCTATAATCATCACCTGTCATATCGATACTAAAATAGGCATAGGCCCAAACTTCGTCGGTGCAGATGACGGCGCCAGTGCTGCTGCGGCCATGCTGGAACTGGCAAGAATACTCAGCACCACGCCGGAACAAGCCTCTCAGGTGGAACTCATCTTTTTTGACGGGGAAGAATCATTTGCGCCCCGTATGACTGAGAAGGATGGCCTGTATGGCTCACGTTACGAAGTGCACCGAAGAAGGCATGCCCTGCCCCGCTACCAGATTAATCTGGATATGGTAGGAGCTAGGAACAAGACCATCGCTATTCCCCTCATGGATACGGATGCGGTGATGCTACAGGAATACGAAAAAGCAATCTCTGCTCTTGGCCTTTCGGAGCGCCGCTGGACAGTTCACCATGGTTCATACATGGATGACCACACGCCCTTCTTGGAGGCCGGGGTACACTCACTGAACCTCATCACAGACTTCCTGCGCGGTGGGTGGTGGCACACGGAAAAGGATGCCATGGACCGCATCTGCCCGAACTCCCTCAGGGAAAGTGGACTTATGACGCTGCAGCTCATTCGGCAGCTGACAGCTAAAACCGAATAACGCGCCCAGCCCAGCCAAATCAGAAAAGCATACCTACTCACCGCCTGCTTATTTGAACAAATCCGGGTATGAGCGGTGAGCAAGCTCTGAGGAATAATTCCGGATGGTGTAGCTATCCTCCGCTTCAAGAGCCTTCGCAGCCATGCTGCGGCATTCCTCATAACTGAGATGCCGGATAGCATAGCGAACGAGAGGCAGCAAATGAGCGCCCACAGAAAGCTCGGATACCCCCAAGCCCACTAGAAGGGGCACAAGATTAATATCACCGCCCATCTCGCCGCACACAGCTGTTGGTATACCGGCTGCAATCGTATGAGATATAAGACGAATCACGCCGGGATGCGTGGGGCGGAACATGCTAGCCACACGGAAGTTCACGCGGTCCACCGCAATGGTGTACTGAGTCAAATCATTCGTACCGATAGAGAAGAAATCCACATGACGAGCCAGCACATCAGCCATCATGGCAGCACTGGGCACCTCAATCATGATACCCACGCGCATGTTCTCATCATAGCTCTGCCCCTTCTCCCGGAGCTCAGCACGGCATTCTTCCAGCAAAGCCTTTACCTCCTTCACCTCCGTGATACCAGAAACCATGGGGAACATCACGCCCACCTTACCATGAGCGGACGCACGCAGGATGGCACGCAGCTGCTCCTTGAAAATCTCCACGCGGCTGAGTGACACGCGGATACCACGCCAGCCCAAGAAAGGATTATCCTCCTTTTCCTCCAGCACTTCAAACGGCAATTTATCACCACCGGAATCAAGCGTTCGGAAAATGACTTCCTGTCCATCGCAGCTCTCTACGAGATTTCTATAATGAAGATACTGGGTCTCCTCATCCGGCAAACTGCCGCAGCCCAGCAGGAAGAACTCAGTTCTGTACAGGCCCACACCTTCTGCACCGGCACGCTGAATAGCGCCATACTCATGCGCGAACTCCACATTTGCCGCAAGGCGTATGCGCCGCCCGTCTGTAGTGACGGCAGGCAGGTCTTTCATCTCGATGAGAGCCTTATACGCGTGCTCTTTCTCCGCTTGCAGCTCGCGGTAGTGCTTAAGCGTCTCCTCCGCAGGATTCAGAATCAGCAGGCCATTATAGCCATCCAGAATAGCCTGACATCCGGCACGTGAGTCAATCACCAACTGCGGCACGGCCACCACGGCGGGCATCCCCAGAGAGCGAGCGAGAATCGCGGTGTGTGATACAGCAGAGCCAGCTTCTGTCACGAAGCCCAACACTCGCTGAGGATCCAAGTCCGCCGTATCACTCGGGGCTAAATCGTAGGCAGCCAACACGCACGGCTCACTGCTGTCACCCAGCAGCGGAGCATGCTCAGAGGGTTGCATATTTTTCAGCACTCTCTGAAGAACATCCGCTATATCAGCCACGCGGGAGCGCAGATACGAATCATCCACATGGCGCATCACTTCCATGAAGTTCTGCACCACTGCGTAATAGACAGCGTCAATGTTCTGAAGCCTAGCCGGCAGCTCCTTGCGGAGCTTGTTCAGAATGGTACGATCTCGCAAGAAAAGGAGATGGGCATCAAAAATAGCAGCCTCATGGGCACCACTCAAGTGTTCTACACGAGACTTCAAGCCGCACAGCTCCTCCTCCGTGCGGGCCAGAGCACTTTCAAAGCGCTCCCATTCGCTCTCGATATCAGTTGGAAGAATTGTACGGACAGGAGGGGATGGACACCCTCTGGCCTCAACCCGAAGAACGCCCATGGCAATACCCGGTGATACGGGCATCCCCTTGAGCCGTCTCTCGAATCCTTCCTGATACTTCATAACAAGCCGGAAAGGTATGAAACAAGAGAAAAAAGGAACTCATCAGGCCTCGCCGAACTTACCGGCAACGAGCTCTTCCAGAGCAGCCATTGCCTGCTCTTCATCTGCGCCGTCCGCTATCACGGTAATCTCAGCGCCACACCCTACAGCAAGCATCATTAAGCCCATAATACTCTTACCATCAACCGACTCATCGTCTTTCTCAACTGTCACATCAGCCTGAAAACGGCTGGCCACACGTACGAACTGGGCAGCGGGTCGGGCATGTATACCAAGCTTGTTAAGAATGGTGAGTTTTTTCGTTATCATGTTTTTGTATGTTTGGCTTATCGTTCACGAGACAGTATACGCCATAAGCCGCCTGAATGCCAGCTTTTTTTTCAGAATTTATTTGTGTGTTGTAAAATCAAATGCGCGAAAAAAAGCACCAAACGCGCACTCCCTCGCCCCGCACCGGAAGGAAGAACATTTCCAAATGCTCACAAATTTAAGTAAGTTTCTACTTTGGCTTTCTACTGTGTTTTTGAAAAGTTGGCTGGCAGCTATCCCGCAGATAGATAGCTACCGAATCCATGAGTTTCTCATATAGCCGCTATTTGTTTCTTTAAACCTGCTCGGCGATGCCATGGGGCGACAAGCAACACGCCAACCCCAACTTTTGCAATTTTGGTAGTTGGTTATTATCTACCGTTCTACAGCAAAATCTGTTAATATGCTATTCCTGGCACTTTCTTACCACCACATTCATTACACGGCCAGCCACCAGAAACACCATTGCCTTGGCATTTAGGACAAAGGCCACTACTACCGGAACTGTAGGAATCGTACGAATATGAATTAGCTTCAGACTGCATGGCACCAGCAAAAACCACGGTAAACAAGGCCGCTACAAGAGCATTTTCCACACAGGTAACGGGTAAGTCCACACACAACCAATCAAACACGCCAGCGGTATAAAGCCATGCAGCATTGGGAGAGCGATAGCGGAAGGTTTCACTGTAGTTTCCAGCCTGTTTAACAATGGGCATAGAGGTATCGCTGCCATACTTAATCCAACCACCATTTTCAACACGAGTCATGTATGATGGGGTTGAAGGGCCACTTGCTCTACCAGTCAGATACATAGCAAAATCCCTCGGAATTTGATACATATCCGTCTCATTTTTAAGTTGAGGGCTATGCTCCACCACCTCCTCTTCATCGTCAAAAACGGAATATTGCGTCTTAACAGGAGCCCCCATACGATATCTAGGTAACTCAATATAATAGTCATCACCATCCACATAAACCATCTGACGGCCATCAGGTCTCAGGTCAGTGGTAAAAGCGCCTGCGTTGTATGAAGCCTTGTCAAAGATATGACCGGCAGAGTTAAAATAACAGCTATTGAGCAACATAGAGGCAGTCAGACCGCCTACGACCATGATTTTGTTTACTTGCTTCAATAATATCTTTATTTATGTTCGAGAGGAGTGTGATAAAAAGGTAACGATGGCCGTTTTTTCAGATTTTATTCCGCTGGAGGAGAGCTGCATAGGCACCGTCAGCCTGCTCGCGGTGCGGCAAAGCCAGATAATCCTTTACGAGAGAAAACTCCGGGTGGGCACTCAGAAAAGCATTCACCACGGCGCGGTCTTCCTGAAAATCTATGGAACAGGTAGAATACACCAGCCGTCCGCCGGGCCGAACAGCCTCACAGGCGGAAGAGAGAATGCCCCCCTGCAGTTCAGCGAGGCGTTCAAACTCTTCTAGTTTCAAGCGCCAGCGAGCATCCACCCTGCGCTGAAGCACTCCACTGTTACTACAAGGAACATCCAGCAGCACGGCGTCAAAAGCCTGCTTCCATTCCGGAGGACAGGGTTCTGTCCAATCATGCTGACGCACCTGCACATCTTCCCCACCGGCTCGCAGAAGATTCTCTTGGAGCTTAGGCAGACGATGGGCCTCAGCATCCGTAGCAAGCAAGCTTATCTTTCCGGAACTCGCCGCTATCATCGCTGCAGATTTTCCGCCGGGAGCGGCGCAGGCATCCAACACACGCTCTCCCTGAGCAGGAGCAAGAAGCTGCACACAATAACGAGTGGACGGATCAGCCACATACACACTCCCCTCCTGTAACTCTCGGAGAGGCACACCGGCAGACATGCGGTACCAGCCGGGAGCGGAAGGAAGAGGCTGCCAATCTTCCGGAATCACGGGAGGTCGCAGGGGATTAATGCGCGCATATACTGGCGGAGGGCACACGTTCCAAGCCAGCAGCAGAGCCGTTTCCTCAGCGCCGAACTCCTTCTGCCACCTCTCCACGAGCCAATCCGGCGTAGAATACCGCACTCCTAGGGGTAACTTATCCAGCTCGGCCATGAACTCAGCCTTCCTGCGCACGGCGTTGCGCAGCATGCCGTTCACCACGCCTCGCACACGGGCTGGTGCCAGATTAACCGTTTCTGACACAGCTGCATGCTCCGGCTTATTCAGCACAAACAGCTGACAAAGACCAACCATCACCAGCCAGCGTACGGAGGACTCAAGCTTTCCGGAACGCAAAGAAGAACACAGGTGCTCCATCCAGCGCAAATTACGCAGCACCCCCAGCACAATAGCCTGAGTCAAAGCCCGGTCCATCGGCTTAAGAGCCCCACCTTCACGAGTGATGAGAGTCTCAGCGAACACGCCGCCCTGCTCCCAGCGCTGCAAGCAGTTCCAGGCAATCCGGCGTGGGTTATTATCGGAAGATGTTCGCTTCCCGTTCTTTTGAGATGCGGTGGGCTTCATTGGAGTTCAGATGAGTATTGGGAAAGAGTTTGTGGAAGCGGCAGGTGCCCGTTCCAAGCAATGACAGAGCCGGTCTCTGCGGAATCTACTCTGGGCGTAAACTCCAGGTGCCCCCCTGCACTCGCCAGAATAACTCCGGCAGCAGCAAAATCCCAGAGATGAATCCGGTTCTCAATGTACGCATCAAAACGCCCTGCTGCGATATAGCAAAGTGTGAGTGCAGCTGAGCCCAGTATGCGAATCTTGCGGACGCGGGCAGAGAGATACGCAAAACGGCGTATACCTTCCTCGCCAGAGCCGTCATGGCTGCCATGCCCAACAAAAATAACTGCCTTAGCCAGTTCCTTCCGGGAAGAAACCTTTATCTCTCGGCCATTCAGATATGCAGCATCACCAGCTATGGCCGTAAAACATTCATCTTGCATGGGGTCATACACACAGCCCAGCACAAGCTCGCCGCGCACACGAAGGGCGATACTCACGCAAAAGATGGGGATACCGTAGAAATAGTTGACAGTTCCATCTATCGGGTCCACAATCCATACAGACTCAGCCACTTCCGAGCCGGCATTCCCTTCCTCTCCCAGCACTCCATAATCAGGAAAAGCCTTCAAAAGACTTTCCACAATAATAGCCTGACTATCTTTATCCAGCTGCAGCTTAATATCATGCGGCAATTCTTCATTTACTGGTCCCGCATCCGTAAAGCGAGCACGGAGAAATGAGCCGGCCGCGCGCGCAGCGGCACATGCAGCTTGCAGCTGTGAAGAATAATCAGGCATAAACACTTACTTAGAGCTAGTTCTTTCCCTGAGCATAGCACGAGCGGCGTCATGCAGCTCACGGGCCAAGCAGTATGAAGCGCGCCGAATGAGCCCGGTCATCTTGTTATCGGTAGGCATATCGGCAGGATCATCAAATCCCATCCATACAAAAACAGCCACCCCCCTCTGGTTAAACACCATGCACATGTTACCATGCCCGGCGGGCAGTTTTTCATTCAGAACTATCGGCTGACGGTCAGCTATCTCAAAGGGCGCAATCTGAGCAACAGCCCTCGCCCCTTCGCGGCGAATGTATTCTCCCTCTAGCACAGGCTGGAAAGTGTACAGCGGCGTACCGCCCCGGCTCCACACGCGATTAATCAGCTTAAAATCATAGTTACGCCCATCGTTCTGAATATCAAAGAGCACACGGGCCAAATCTAAGCGACTCATCAAGAACTCACCCCGGTAGAGTTTCAGTTCATTCTCGCGGGAGGGCAACTCCAGCCCCATATCCAAACGCTGATAGGCAGAGCTCACCACATCATACCCGAGGCGGGTACCGGTTACATCCTCGCGCTGAGTCACAATGTGTGCATCATCACCACCGGGCAAGCAGGCACAGCTGTAGAGGAAAGGAGCCATCGCTCTGCCGGGCATACAGTTGTCACGCCAACGGTCCTGCCCGTCCACAGCACTGCGACCCGAAACCATGGACAGCACGCGTCCCTTGTTATTACGGCGGGCATCCACAATCATTACGCAGCATTGCAGCACATGGCTAAGGTCATTATCCTGTCCTCTCACCTTCAGAGAGGCGGGCCTAACAATACCTTCAAAAAAACTACGCAGGCGCTGGGCTTCCTCAGGATTTTCATGCAGCAGGGGCATCCATTCATCCGGGAAACTATTCTGCTTTTCCACGGCCACGAGGGCCCGCTCTACGGCCTGCTCCACACGCTGCTGAAGGGGGAGCATGAGGTTTGTCACCACTGAAATACCGCCCACATTCTCACCAAGCTCCTCGCGCATATCATCCAGCTCGTGATGAGCCCACATGGCAGCATAGGAATTAATGACGAGGGAATCATCTGCAGCAGGAGCCAGCACAATGGGCGCAGCCTCTGCCTCATCATGCTGCTCCTGAGTAATGAAGCCCAGTTCCAGCATGCGGTTCAGCGTCTCACTCTTAACCACCAAGGCCTTCTCCATACTCGTCACGGGATTGAAGAGAGAGGGGCCACGCACAAGGCCAGCCAGAGTGGCACATTCCACCAAGTTCAGCTCATTTACACGCTTACCGAAATAACGATGAGCAGCAGCCGCGACGCCGTAACAATTCTGCCCAAAATAGATGCGGTTCAGATATTGCGTCAGGATTATCTGCTTATCATACCTACGCTCAATGCGCTGGGCCAGCAGAGCCTCCAGCAACTTACGATCCAGTGATTTCTCACTCAGCTCAAAAACATTACGCGTGAGCTGCATCGTAATAGTAGAGGCCCCTTGCTCATAACTCATGGAAGAGATATTCCGCAGGAGAGAACGCAGCACGGAAGTATACACCACACCGTTGTGTTCGAAGAAAGTTTCATCCTCACGAGCCACGAAGGCATTCACCAGATTCTTGGGCAGCTCCCCCCAAGTTACGATAAGAGGAGCATCACCCGTGAGCGACATCAGAGGAGTATTCGCACTATCATAAAGCACGCTTTCACCACTTCCCCGCACCACTCGTTCTAAATCATACTGCAATGCTCTACAGCTGTATGTAACAAAGACGGTGATGATAGCAATGATGAAAAACGCCAGAATAAGCCCAATCGCCACCAGTTTACGGCGGCCTATGCTGAATATTCTGTACCAGCGCTTCCGGCGGTTAATCCCCCGTGAGTAAAACATGTCTCGAACTGTCTTTTTTTACTGGTTATCGTGCATCTTCATGAAAATGGAGACGTTAGCCTCCGGCAGCCAGTTCGGGAACTCGTTATGCAGAGCCTGCTCATACTGCTCGGCTTCACCGGAGCGGTCACTGAGGCGCAACGCAATGGCCACCTTATACAAGGCCACAGGCTTAAGTTCGCGATCACCCACCACGTTAGCCGTACGACCGTAGTAACGAGCAGCATCCGCAAAAGCACGCTCGGCAAAGTAGCTGTCCCCCAGTGTGATGAAGACAGAAGATTTAATGGGGCCGTCAATACCCAGAGCAATGGCCTCTTCACAGAGAGCGCGGGCCTCAGCTGTGCGGTTCAGGCCGATAAGCAGCTGCGCCATATCACGCATACCCTCCGCCTTGCGGTAAGGCTGTGTTTCCATGGAAACATAATGTTGGGCTGCTTCCAAACCTCGCTCAAACTGGCGCAGTTCCAGACGGGCACGAGCCAGAGATTTCCACACGAGGGCCTCCACATCAGCACGTTCCTGTCTAGTACCGTCAGGGGCATCATATGCAATCTTGGGAGCGCGGGCCACAGCCTCAGAGAGGTATTTATCCGCATCAAGGTATCGGTGACTCTGGAAGCACATCCAGCCGCACCAGCGGGGAATGGCCGGAGGAAGAGCCTGATAGGAAGCAGGATTATTTCGCTCCAGTGTTACGAGTGCCTCACGCAGGTTATCTGCATCCTGCATCTTGAAGAAGCAGTGCACAAGGCACAAATCTACCGCGGAACCATACTGCTCAGGATTCAGCGTGCGAGCCTCACGGAAATGCGGAATAGCAGCACTTGGGTTTTCATCCATCTGCACACGGGCAATGAGATAATGAGCCTCGGCAATGGCTGAAGGCTTGGCGCGCCCTGCACACTGAATCAAGCGCTCATAGTAGTTCACCATGCGGTTCTTATCACGAGAGGCACAAGCCTGAGCTGCTCTCTGCAAGCACATAGGCACAGCCGGAGACTGCGGATACTCATTTATCACGCGGTCAAAATCTGCAAGCGCAGCGTCTAAATTATTCTGGTTCACATAGCAGCAACCACGCAGCGCAAGAGCTTCAGGAAGGCGCACATCCGTCGTGAAAGTACGGATGAACTCGTTAAGAGTACCAATGGCATCAGCCGTTCCGCCATGGTATGCACACCACGCCTTCTTGTACATGGCATCGGCACGCACCTGAGCGGAAAGATTGCTCAAATTCGCAAAGTTGATAGCTTCAAACTGGCGGGAAGCCTCCTGAACATCTGCCAGCATCAGGCGATCTGCATACATGAGGCGCACCAAATCTACACAGGGAAGCGTGGCCGTGCTCTGCCCGGCGGCTGCATAAGTACGAAGGAAGGCCTGAGCGAGTGAGATAAAATTGCCGCTGCGGGTCTGCTGAGCACAGATAAGGCGGCGATATGCGGCATCTGCCGCCAGCGCACTGTTCGGCAAGGCTTTCTCTGCTACTTGGTACCACTGAGCAGCGCTATTGAAATCACGGAGCTCCATATAGGATTGCCCCACGATAATGGCACGGCGGGCTTCACGCTCCGAATCATCCAGCTGCACGTATTGGGTACGCACCAAATCGACCACGGCCTGATAATTTTTCTGGCGATAAAGTGAAAGCAGCGAATCCATCTGCGCCTCACCGTGGTATGCCTCCATGCCGGCCATAGTGGAAAGACGGGCATAATGAGCATTTGCCTCAGCGGGTCTGCCCAGCCTAGATGCAAGACGTGCAGCCTGCAAGGTGGCCACTGAGCGCATGGATTCCTCCACATCTGCGCGGTCCAGCAAGAGGGAGAAGAACTTGTACGCATCTGCAAACTCGCCGGCCTCAGTCTTCATCTGCCCCAGTGTGTAGAGAGATACGTTCACAAGTACGGCTGGCACCCCCTGTCCTGAGCTCAGGCCCGTGAACAGAGTCTCAGCCTCTGGTTTCTGACCTTTCTGCATAAGCACTCGGCCAAGGCGGAACTCAGCATCAAAACGCAGCTCAGCCTGTCCAGTAGTACTAATGGTAACCCGGAAATATTTCTCTGCACGGTCCCAGAGATTTCGAGAGGCGGCCTGAGAAGCAAGGCGATACGCAGCTGAGGCCGTATACTCACCACCGTTCGGATTATCAGCAATCTGCTGCAGCACCTCAGCGGCAGCCGGATTATCGCCAGTAGCCTCAAGGCAGGTTGCCTGCAGATACTGAGCCCTAATGGCACGAGAAGATTGAGGGAACTCCTTTACAAAATTTTCAAAAAGCAAGGCAGCACGAGCCATACCCAAGCGGCGGGAATCCGCATCAAGCCCAGCCTGCCGGGCCTGTGAATACAAATGCTCCGCAATAGCATAGGAATCAGCCTCCCGGTCCACCACAAGTTCTTCCTCTTCTGCGGGTTCCTGAGCCCATACGGGAGCCGGCGTTATAACACTGAACGCCATCAGGCTTAAAATAGTTCTTGTCTTTATCATATCGGGGCTTCTTTCCGAATAGTTGAACCCCACCGGTTGGCAGAGTTCTTTCGTTTGTATTAAGTAAGGTATATGTGGGGCAGATGCCCGGCGAGCTTATTGCTGCTCGCTACTGGGCATCTGCTTGGAAAAGCTCACGTTATAAACGCCGGCTTTAGTACAGGTGGAGATAACATCAGCCACACGCTGCCAGCGCATTTCGGCGTCAGCGCGAATTCGGACGGGCTGATGCTCGTTGATGCGCACCTGACGGCGCAGGCGATTTTCCAGCTCTTCGAGCGTGAACACTTCGCGGTCAATCGTGATGATAAGATTTTCATTTTCCTCACGAGCATTAATGATAATCTCATCAATTGCGCGAGATTCCTCAGCCGTTGTCTGCGGGGCCGTAGGCACTCGCACCTTCAGGTCCTGCTCGTTAAGAATGAACTTCTGCGTCACCACGAAGAATATAAGCAGCAGGAACACCACGTCAAGCATGGGAGCCAGCTGGAAGCCGATAGGCTCAGGTACCTTCGCGTTAATTTTCATGACAGGGCGGGAAAGGAGTTATCACATATCATCATCATCCATCAGCTCCGTGCGATTCCCCTTCTGGGTAACGGAATTACCCAAGCGGTACTCACGGTCTGCTTGCACAGTCAACACGGAGAGAATATGGGTGATGGCCACCTCCATATCCGTGATGTGCTTCTGAATGCGGTTACGGAACACAGCGTAGGAAAGCATACAGGGGATGGCCAGCACAAGACCACCGGCCGTAGTAATCATGGCTTCAGAGATACCGCTTGCCATCTGCATCTGCTTCACGCCCTCGAAGTTACCCTGAGCCATTTCCCAGAAGGTCGTCATCATACCAAGCACGGTACCAAGAAGACCCACCATCGGTGCGATGGAGCCGATATCAGAGAGCCAGTTAATCTGGCGGGTCAGGATATTAGCCTGACGGGTAGCCTCAGCAGAGGCAACTTCACGCACGGCGTCCATGTTAGCGCGCTTATTGCGCTGCATGAACATCACAATCACATGCACGGTACGAGCAAAGCTGGAACCATCATTCTTACAAAGGTCAAGCAAACCGCCATAGTCTTTGCGGCGGATGTAGGACTCCACCGTCAGCACAATATCACGTGTAAGCACGGCAGTTGAACGAGTCGTCCACAGGCATACGAACACGGCCATCAGAGCTATGAACGAAAGCCCCAGCAGGCCATACATCAGAGGGCCACCTTTTTCAAAAATTTCAAAAATGCTAAAGCCCTGAGCAGACTCACCTGTCTTAACCTGACCTTCCTGAGCTAATAAAAAAATCGCATGCATAGATTGCGGGCATTATATGCCAGGCAGAGCATAATTTCAAGCCTATAAACTGTCTGCTTGCGTTTTTTTATGGGGCTGGCACGAGGTCATCTCGCACCACAAAATTATAGGAATGCACTGCCCCTTTGTTTATCAGGAAGTAGTGCCACCACTCCTTGCTGTAGTTGCGCATACCAGCCTCGGCCATGGCATTCCTGAGAATAAGACGATTAGCTCGCTGTCGCGCTGTGACAAGCGGGCTACGAGTGGCTGAAGAAACATCCAACAAGTCATGATGGCCGCCCATATCCAGCTCCTCACCGGTTCGGAGGTCCACTAAGGTCAAATCCACGGCCACGCCCCAGCTGTGCTCGGATACATCACCTATGTACCGACCATCATAAATCCCCTGTTTGGTGATATTCGGATAGAAGCGGGCTTTCATTTGTTCATCGGGCGTGCGAGACCATGCGCGAAAGTCTCTCATGGCGCGGGACGGACGGTAAGCATCCCACACCAGCAGGCCGAGCCCCTGCCGAGCCAGTATATCAGCAGCGCGCTTTACGGCCTCAGCCGCATCCTTCCGCAGAATAGCTCGAGTGCCTTCATAGCCGGCTATAGGACGCCCCACGAAGTTATCATTCCCGCTGTACTTTAAATCCACCCTCACTGTGGGCGCCACGGTATCCAGATAGCAGAATCCCTCCGGCAGGGTATATATGGGAGCGGGAGGAGGCACCGGCGCAGGTGTATAAGGGGAGCACCCTGCAAACAGAGCTACAGCAGCAGCAAAGATGTACGCACAGACATTCTTCATGTGCAGCATCATAGCACACTTCCCCAGCCCTGACAAGCCGGAACAGTTTTCACCTGCTGACGGCGATTAACGGCACAGCCCCATTCCCCCGCGGTATGCACGGGCCAAAACCGTGACTGTGCGCGGCAAAAGGTAAAGGGAGAGGTTCTGCTGTTTATCTGTAAAGTGGTTCACGCTATGGTCCTGACGATCCAGCCCACCAAAGATGGCAGCATCAGAATCCAGCACGACTTTCCACTCTCCGTGCGCGGGAGCAGGAAGCTTGTAATCAGGAATGGCGCGGGAGCCGTTCCAGTTGAACACGAACACGAGGCCGGCGCGCTCAAACGCCATCACCTGATTCTTCTCATCCAGATTCAGCGGGCGAGCAGGCGCCGCATCAAGCAGGTTCGTATTCCGGGCCAGCTCTATCATGGCGCGGTCAAACTCATTCAGGAAGCGGTAGCGCAGCAGCTCATTATCCACGAGACTCCACTGGCGACGGCAGTACTTGTACGAGTTCCCATTCCCTTCACGGGGGAAATCTATCCACTCCGGGTGCCCGAACTCATTCCCCATAAAATTCAGCCAGCCTTCACCACCGGCGGCGAGCGTCGCCAAGCGTATCATCTTATGCAGTGCCATGCCACGGTCAATGATGACGCTAGGCAACTCGCAGCTCATGTGAGTGTACATCTCGGCGTCCATGAGGCGGAAGGCGATGGTCTTATCTCCCACCAGCGCCTGGTCATGGCTCTCAGCATAGGCTATATTCGCCTCACCATAGCGGCGGTTGATGAGGGTGTACCATATATCCCCCACGCTCCACTCTTCATCTTTCTTCTCTTTGAGAATCTTAATCCAGTAATCAGGAAGGCCCATAGCGAGGCGGTGTGTAAAGCCGAAGCCGCCTTCATCCACCGGGCGGCAAAGCCCCGGCATGCCGGACATATCCTCCGCTATGGCGAAGGCACCCGGCCGAGCCTGCTGCACAAGGGTGGCTGCCAGCTGCAGGTATACCACGGCATCAATATTCACCTGCGTATTGAAGTAGCAGCCCAAATCCGTGAACGGCTCGTGCCCGTGGTGCAGGTACAACATACTCGTCACGCCGTCAAAGCGGAAACCGTCAAAGTGGAACTCCTGCAGCCACCAGCGCAAGTTACTAAGCAGGAACTCGATGACTTCCGTGCGACCGTAGTCGAAAAGACAGCTATCCCAGTCCGGATGGAAGGCGTCACGCTTACCGGCATTGAAATACTGGCCACCGGAGCCGTCAAAGTTGTTAAGCCCCTCAGCCACATTCTTCACGGCATGTGAGTGCACCACATCAAGCAGCACCGCTATACCGAGTCCGTGCGCGGTATCAATGAGGTACTTCAAATCTTCCGGAGTGCCAAAGCGGTTGCAGGGCGCGAAGAAGGATGATACGTGATAGCCGAAGGAACCGTAGTACGGGTGCTCCTGAATGGCCATGAGCTGCACCACGTTGTACCCCAGTTTTGCCACGCGTGGCAGCACCTTGTCCGCAAACTCTCGGTAGCTGTGCACGCACTCCTCCTCACCTGCCATACCGACGTGAGCCTCATAAATAAAGGGCACCTTCACCTGCGAAGGATTCCAGCGGGTGTTCTTCCAGCGGTACTCCTCTT
The DNA here is from genome assembly GCA_045540095.1 of Akkermansia sp. Classification (GTDB taxonomy): domain Bacteria; phylum Verrucomicrobiota; class Verrucomicrobiia; order Verrucomicrobiales; family Akkermansiaceae; genus Akkermansia. Next base: position 61,463 of record JAZQGN010000035.1, on the reverse strand, counting down.
CCGGCGCCCAAATGACGCCGCTGTAATCAAAGGTGGCAGGATCCTGCTGCGTGTAACGAATCCACGCCGGGATGCGGTCCTTGCCCACATTATCAGCACCAACCACATGCACCTTCACGCGCTGCCCATGCTGCAGTGCGTCCGCCGGCAAGCGCAGCTCCCACACGCCATCCGGCCCGGGCTGCATGGGCGAGGCCTGACGGTCCCAGCCGTTGAAATCACCTATGAGCCAGAGCCCGCGTGCACCGGGGGCCCACTCGCGGTATACCCATTCCCCCGTGGCGGCATCACGGTTAAAACCGTGCCGGGTAAAGCCATTGGCACATTCCAGCAGGGAGCCATAGCGACGGCATATGCTCTCCAAGCGCCCGTCATACAAGCGCATGCGGCCCTTTATTTCTCTTTCATACGGTGCCAGCCAGCCATCTGCCAGTACCAATCCGGGTATGGGTGCTCTTCTCATCGCCTTGCATTTTACCCTTTTTTCCCATTTTTGGCAAGAAATTACTCGCTCTCCCCACTTTCTGCACCACTTTTACCCCCTTTTTTACCCATTTTGGGACTTTTTGTGCCATTTTTTACACTTTTTTTCACTTTTTATTAGAATCCTTCTAAAAATAGCTTGACTAATTCCCATAAGCTTGCTATATTTTCGTCGTCACCTGCAAGCAGGCAGACAAAACAGCACACAGAACAAACAAAACCTACATACACGATTATGAAAAAGTACCAGTGCACCATCTGCGGCGAAGTCATCGAAAGCGACACCATGCCTGAAGTTTGCCCCGTATGCGGGGTGGATACCTTCATCGAACTGGAGGAGGGCGCCGAGAAAGTATATGCTGATGAGCACCGCGTAGGCGTAGCCCAGGGGCTGGATGAAGAGGTAGTAAAGGGCCTGAGAGATCATTTCACCGGTGAGTGCTGCGAGGTGGGCATGTACCTTGCCATGAGCCGTCAGGCCGAGCGCGAGGGATACCCCGAGGTAGCTGAGGCATTCCGCCGCTATGCATTCGAGGAGGCCGAGCACGCTGCCAAGTTCGCTGAGCTTCTCGGCGAAGTGCTGACGGATAGCACCGAGAAGAACGTTCAGATGCGTGCCGACGCGGAGTTCGGCGCATGCAACAGCAAGCTTGCCATCGCCAAGCGCGCCAAGCAGCTCGGTTATGACGCCATCCACGATACCGTGCACGAGATGTGCAAGGACGAGGCTCGCCACGGCAAGGGCTTTGATGGCCTGCTGAAGCGCTACTTCGGTAAGTAACGATTTTATTCACCATGCAGACATTGAACCTCGGGCGATACGTCGCCCGGGGCTTCATTTTTTCTGCCAAGTGAGGCGAGCTCGCCCGGCGGCGGCAAGCATAGCCTGCTGCGTGCCCTTTACCACCACGGCGGAATCCGGGGTGAGAGCCCCCTGCACTGCGACAAGTCCCTTCTGCTGCAAGCCGGTGTTCACCGGCACAAGCGTGGCGCCGCCCTTATCATCAGCCACAGCCAGCAGGTTCTTACCCTGTATACTAATAACAGCCTCCACCGGCACCATCATGGCCCGCTGCTGCTTGTCGACCGCCGCGCGCACCCGCACAAACATGCCCGGCCTCAATAAGGACTCCGGGTTAGGCAGGCGCGCATCCAGCTGCAGCGTACCGGTGGATGTCGCCACGGCATTGTCCACGCCCTGAATGACAGCGGGCTCACCATACACCACACCATTCGGCAGCACCAGCTCCACTTTTGCCCCGGGCCGCAGTGCACCATCCACCCCGCCCTGGCTCAGCCAATCCTGAGCACTGATACTGAAGAGCACACGTATGGGATTGAGGGTATTAACCGTCACGAGAGGAGAGCCACCGGGGGAAACATATGAGCCCACATCCGCCCGGGCAAAGCCCACAATTCCCGCCACCGGTGAGCGCAGCGTACAGTAGGAAAGATTTGTACGCGCCTGAGCCGTGGCTGCACTGGCCGCTGCATGAGAAGCCTGAGCGGACAGCAACTGCTGGCGGGCGTCCGTGTACGTTTGGCGGGAAATAGCCCCCTCCCGCACCAGTGGCTCATTGTACGAAAGGTGCTGCTCTGCCTCCGTCTCAGCAGCGCGGGCCTGAGCCTCTCGCTGCTCCGCCTCAGCCAAAGCCTGCTCATACAGCTCCGGATTGATACGGTACAAGACTTCACCGGCCTGCACCGTAGCACCATTCGTAAAGAGGCGCTCCTGCACATAGCCACTCACCTGCGGCAGCACCGCCGCACTCACCAGCCCCTCCAGCCGCCCCACCCACTCGCGGTACTCCGTCACATCACCCACTACCGGCCGTGCTACCTCCACGGCATACTCCGGCAACTGAGCGGCGGACGCATGCTGCCTGCCATCCTCGCCACATGCTCCAAGCAGCAGCGCCGCCGCCACAGAAATTGTTCTTCGCTTCCTCATCTCATGCTCTCTGACACCGCCTCGCCTCTCCTCGCGTAAAAACAGGTACCCTCACGCGAGAAACAAAAGCAGAAGGCTGCCGATTTTCATTGCCTGTTTTTGCACGCTGGGGTCAAAAGGCTCAGTCACACCCTGCGACCATGAAAAAAATCACCCCTACAGATGACGACACCGTGAGTGTGTTCGGCGCGGCGGACGTGGCTCGCCCCCTGCCCACGGAGAAGTTTCCGCAGCCTTCCATGAGACCGGAAGATGCGTTTCAGCTGATAAAAGACGAGCTACTGCTGGATGGCAATGCGCGTCAGAACCTCGCCACCTTCTGCCAAACCTGGGACGACGCCTGGGTGCACCGGTTGATGGATATCAGCATATCCAAAAACATGATAGATAAGGACGAGTACCCACAGTGCGCAGAAATAGAGCAGCGCTGCGTGCGCATGATTGCGGAGCTGTGGAACTGCCCGGCCAGCAATAAGCCGATAGGCTGCTCCACCATAGGCTCTAGCGAGGCCTGCATGCTGGGCGGCATGGCCGCGCTCTGGCGCTGGCGCATGAAGCGCAAGAAAGAAGGCAAGCCCACGGATAAGCCGAATCTCGTCTGCGGCCCGGTGCAAATATGCTGGCACAAATTCTGCCGCTACTGGGATGTAGAGATGCGCGAGATTCCCATGACGCCCCAGGCCTACTGCATGACACCGGAAGAAATGCTCAAGCATGTGGACGAAAACACCATCTGCGTGGTGCCCACCTTCGGCGTGACATACACCGGCCAATACGAATTCCCGGAGACCATCTGCAAGGCGCTTGATAAACTCGCGGCAGATGGCGGCCCGGATGTAGACGTGCATGTGGACGCCGCGAGTGGCGGTTTCCTCGCGCCCTTCACCGCTCCGGATATCCCCTTCGATTTCCGCCTGCCGCGCGTAAAATCCATCAGCTCCAGCGGCCACAAGTACGGACTGGCTCCGGTAGGTTGCGGCTGGGTAGTATGGCGAGATGAGGCCGAGCTCCCCAAAGATCTCACCTTCGCGGTGAACTATCTAGGCGGCAGCGTGCCCACCATAGCGCTGAACTTCTCCCGCCCCGCCGGCCAAGTCATCTCGCAGTATTACACCTTCTGTCGCCTTGGCAGAGAGGGCTACCGCCGTGTGCATGATGCCGCGTATAAGGTGGCCAGCTTCCTGCACAAGGAGTTCAACAAGCTGGGAAAGTTCCACTTCATCGCCACCGGAAACCCGCAGACGGATATCCCCGCTGTGTGCTTCAGCATGAAGAAGGGCTATGAGCCCGGGTACAATCTCTACGAACTCTCCGAACGCCTGCGCACCCGTGGCTGGCAGGTGCCGGCGTTCAGCCTTCCGGCGAAGGTGGAGGACGTAGTAGTGATGCGTGTGATGGTGCGCCGTGGCTTCACCATGGATATGGCATGCCTCCTGATAGAGGACGTGAAACGGGCGATGAGCTTTCTGGAGAAGCACGCGCCTGCCACCCATACCCAAGAGGCAGAAGCCATGGCCTTCAAGCACACGTGATGGCGGAACGGCGCTTAACAGCGCACGTTCTTCCTAGGCCTCAGGCCGCGAGGATAGCGGGTAACCGGTTCTTCCTCGCGGCACTGAGCGAAGGCACTCTCCGGGTCACCCGGGTTCTTGCGGAGACACTCCAGCACGCGGTTCCGGGTGGCCACGGCGGCAGCAAGAGATTCTTGTTCTCCGCCATACTGCTTATCCGAAAAATAGCGTGTAAAGTGCATCTGGTTTCGGCAGAGCGTTACTCTCCATCCCTGAAAGGATGTAAACTCATAGGTAAAGCGGGTAATGTTACGTATGGGCTTCATGATATCGGCATCATACCACTCATTTTCAAGGGGTCAATTTTAATTAGGCGTAAACGCACAAAATAACTTTTCCCCAGGCCAAGCCTCTGGTAAGGTATGCACATTATGAAACAGAAATCCATTACCTTCCGCTGCTCTCAGCCGCAGCACTCACGCCTTGAATCAGCCTTGGAAACACTCTCGGCAGACAGCCGCTCCGCCTTCATCGCCTCCGCGCTGGAAGAGTTCCTAGCCCTCGTGGAACAAGAGGAAGTGGCCGGCATGGATTTATTCGCCCTCGTGGATATGGTGGATTCCACCGGCAGCGGAAAATCCTTCGCAGCCCACGCCTAAAGCCAGAGCGTGATATGCAGGGAAGTCGCGAACCCGTCAGCCCATGACACAAGAGAAATCGTAATTTTCCTCATGGCGTATTTTTTTCTTTTCTCATACGCCAACATCGTGTATAAATACACACTGTGGAACGCGCTTGAGCACATGCAAGCCCCTTCCATCCGAAACGAGATAACTTTTTACACCAAAAGATGAGCACTTCTTCTTTTTTACCGGCTCAGTACGCTCACCCGTACGAGATTGACCCCAAGTACAGCAAGTCCGTGGCCTACTTCTGCATGGAGTACGCCATTGACAACGTCTTCAAAATCTACTCCGGCGGCCTCGGCTATCTGGCCGGCTCCCACATGCGCTCTGCCGGAGCCCTCAGGCAGAACTTGGTGGGCGTAGGCATTCTCTGGTCCTACGGCTATTACAACCAGATTCGCGCAGAAGACGGCTCGATGGCCGTGCAGTACCGCAAGAAAGATTACTCTTTCCTCGAAGATCATAACATCAAGTTCCTCATCCACATCTGCAACGCCCCCGTGTGGGTGAAGGCCTATTACCTGCGGCCGGAGGTTTTCGACACCGCGCCCATGTTCTTCCTGACCACCGACTTGCCCGAGAATGACGCCGTGAGCCGCTCCATCACCCAGCGACTCTACGACAGCAACCCCATGACCCGCATCTCGCAGTATATCGTGCTCGGTCAGGGCGGTGCCCGGCTCTTCGAAGAACTCGGCATCGAGCCCGAAATCTACCACATGAACGAGGCTCACGCCATCGGTGCCGCCTTCAACATGCTTGCCCGCAACGGCGGCAATGTGGAGGAGGTACGCAAGCGTTTCGTCTTCACCACCCACACCCCTGAGGAGGCCGGCAACGAAAAGATGGACATCAACCTGATGGCCAACTTCTCCTTCTTCGACGGCCTGTCGCTCGACCAGGTGCGCAGCATGCTCAAGCTCGACCCGAACGAGCAAACTTTCAACTACACGCTCGCAGCCCTGCGGCTCTCGCACATGTCCAACGGCGTGAGCAAGCTACACGGTGAAGTCTCGCGCCAGATGTGGCAGGGCTACAGCGACATCTGCCCCATCACTCACGTCACCAACGCGCAGAATGTCACCTACTGGCAAGATACCGAGCTGGCAGAAGCCTTCGCAGCCCGCGATAAGCGCGCCTTCATGGAGCGCAAGCGTTCCCTGAAGAAAGACCTCTTCCGCATGGTGGGTGAGCAGACCGGTCACCTCTTTGACCAGGATACCCTCACCATCGTTTGGGCACGCCGATTTGCCGCCTACAAGCGCCCGGCCCTCATCACCGAAAACCCGGTGATGTTCGAGCGCATGTTGCAGCGCACCAACCGCCCCGTGCAGATGATTTGGGCCGGCAAGCCTTACCCCACGGACTTCACCGCAGTGGATATCTTCAACAAGCTGAACAAGCTCAGCGAGAAGCACCCCCGGTGCGCTGTGCTCACCGGCTACGAGCTCGCCCTCAGCCGCCTCCTCAAGAACGGCTCCGATATCTGGCTGAACAACCCCGTCGTGACTCGTGAGGCCTCCGGCACATCCGGTATGTCCGCCGCCATGAACGGCTCCATCACCATCTCCACTAATGATGGCTGGGTGCGCGAGTTCGCCCGCGATGGCCAGAACTGCTTCATGATTCCTGAAGCCAAGGAAGGCCTCTCCGCCGAAGCCCGCGACCGCTCTGACCGCGACCACTTCTACAACATCTTGGAATCTCGCGTGCTTCCTCTCTATTACGACAACCGCGACGCCTGGAACGACATCGTATTCAACGCCATGGAGGATATCAGCCCCGCCTTTAACTCTGATCGCATGGCCGACGAGTACTACACCAAGATGTACAACGTGCAGTAACTCGCGCCCACACTCACTCCCCTCATTCCCCGCCGAGCTCCCCCGCCGGCGGGGATTTTTATGGCTAACCCCCAGCCCGAGACGTGGTTCTCCACCATGCTCTTGTACTCCTCACTCTTGGCATACACCGCGCAGTCACCCCACGGCCTGCGCTTGTATGCTTCAGTATTGTAGCTGCAGCCCTCCATGGCTCGAAGGTGCGCACACTCGCCGCAACGGTTAATTTTCTGCGGCCCCTCCATTACCGGGGGCCACTCCTGCAGATTTTCCAGCAGCTTTGCCGTACAGTACACGTCTACTCCATTTTCAGCCGTGAGGCTCGCACCATGCAGCAGCTCGTTCTCATTCTGGTTCGCTGTCAACTTCAGGTAATACGTCTTTCCGGGAATAATTGCCATAGTGCTATTTTACACCGCAGCTCTGACTTTTTCCACGCGTCGTGTTGGGGGTAAGTAAGCACGCAAAAACTATGACTTGCGAGCGAAGTCATACTTTTTAGGGCAACAAAAAGCCCCGCCGGAAAGGCGGGGCGAAGGGAGATTTTACTCTTTTATACGGAACGACCAATCCATATCAGGGAAAGCTCTCCTAAAATCTTCGGTGCGTTCGCTTGCGTAGTATTCTGATTCTGTTATGTCAGGAGGCGCGTCAAAGCCGCTTATTTCTTCGCCATTTGCAGTAATTGACACATTCCAACCTCTAGGATTATCTAAAAAATTATATCCATAACCTAATATTACGCCACTTTTACTATCATCAATCAATCCTTTAACAATAGAGTCCAATTCAGCGCCACTTGCTGAAGAAGAAAGCACGTTTCGCACAGAATCTGCGTTATATATGCAGTATTCTACCTTGCCAGCCACATAACGAATATTCTCATCATGTGGCAAAGTTGAATATACATCTTCTACTAATTCTTGGAAAGGCTCCAAAAATGCAGGTTTTCTTCCATCTAATACAGATTGTACCTGCGCTGTAGTTGTGAGAGCTAATCTTTTTTCGGCTTCTTCATCTTCGATGTCGAGCGCGCGTAAGCTCTTCTGTACACTTCGCTTAACACTTTCGGGCAACAAAACTCGTCGTCCCAGTTGTTGTCCATCCTCTTTGTCTCCTCCTTGCTCAGAATGCGAACTGGCTTGCCCGGCGCTCTGTACAGCACCGCCTGACCGTTCTTTTTCGCTTCTGCCACCTGTTCGGGAGTTATCATCTCGGGCATATTCTACAATATTGTTGTTTGTTTGTCTAGAGTTATCTTTGTGCCTTTCGCAATTTTCAGTATAGCACTTCGTTCCGTCTGGTAGTTCTATAGGTTTTGCTCGCCTGCGGGAGCCCTCACTCTCCCCGGCATTCGCGGCATCCACAGCTTCTCCCTCCTCACCCCTGAGCCCGGCGAGAATGTTCTTTGCGAACGCTTCCGCAAGGGCCTTTGTCCTCGGGTGCAGCGTGAGTATCATCCGCTGCAGCTCAGCCATGCTGGCACCATTCTTGCGAGCCTCCAAGAACTTCTCCTTGATGGGCGCGAGCCACTCCTGCGCGGGATCGGTGGGGGCGTCGGTCTTGGCTGCGGTCACGGGCTCCGCGTCCTCCTCCTTGGGAGCCGGTGCTTTCTTCTTCGGCTTGTCAGGGGCGTCATCCGGGCCGGGCTTGTCACCCCGCTTGCCCTCCGTCGCTCCCAGCAGGCTTGCAAGGCCGCCCATAGCAAAAGCAACAGGCACCACTCCGAAAAGGAATGGTGCCTGTTATGTATAGTGAAGCGCTCCGGCCGCGGCTCGAACGCGGGACCCCAAGCTTAGAAGGCTCGTGCTCTATCCAACTGAGCTACCGGAGCAACTTGCGCGCGGCTATACTACCACTTATGATGAGCTTTGGCAAGCTTTTTTCGGAAAGAATCGGTCAACAAGCGGTTCCTGCACAGCAAAAAGTGCCTCGCGGTCCTGAGGTTCATAATCCAGATAACCATGCAGATGAGTTAAGCCATGCACCATATAGCGGAAAAGCTCCTCGTGGCGGTTCAGGCCATGCTCCGCAGCATAGCGAGCGGCAGTATCACAGCTCACAAGAATTTCACCGTACGGAAAAGTGATGGCGTCCGTCTCCGAGGGGTCGTCCAGAAACTCCTCATGCACCCGCGCAATGGTTTCATCATCCACCACGGAGATTTCCACACAGGGAAGTTCACTGAGCACATGGTCAGGCCCCTTGGGCTGAGCCAGCAGCTCCGGCAGCATGGCTGAGAGGGCTTCCTGCCAGAAAGCAAGCAGCTCATCGCTGAGCCACTCGCACTCAGCGTTCAGATAAAGCTCAATTTGAGGAGTCATCTTCTGCCTGATCTCTGAGAAGTTGTTTTCGCTGTTTGGCAGCAGCCCGAGCAGCACGGAAGAAGCTCTGAAACTGCTCTAGACACTCTGCCCCGAGCACTCCCCCCACGCACTCACACTTGTGATTCAGCGGCGGGTTAGAATCCAGCAGGTGAATCCAGCCACCACAAGCGCCGCCCTTAGAATCACGTATACCAAACACCACACGGTCCGGTCGGCAGTGCACCATGGCACCGGCGCACATGGGGCATGGTTCCTTTGTGACGTATACAGTGCAGCCCTCCAGGCGCCAATCTCCCACGGCAGCTTCGGCAGCAGTAAGCGCCAGCATTTCCGCATGGGCAGTAGCATCCTTGAGGGCTTCCACCTGATTCCAGCCGCGAGCTATAACGCGATTGTCCTTCACAATCACGCAGCCGCAGGGAACTTCGCCGGCCGCGCGGGCTTTCTCAGCCTCGCGCATAGCCAGCATCATAAAATGTTCGTCCTCCGTCAAAACGCAGTCCGAATGAAGTGAGCGTATTAGCGAATGGTCACGCGCTCGTCATTATCCAGAATAGCCTGCAGCTCGGGCCACCCCTGCTCCGTCTGGTTCTGGAACATGTGCAGGTATACGGACACTGCACCGGCAGGATACTTCTCAAAGAGAGCGTCCACAGCGGCCTGAAGCTTCTCAGCATCCAGAGTCTCGGGGAGTACGTCCACCACGCCGTGGCCGTTGTGCTCAATGCCAAGCATCTCGATAAAGTTGATAAGCATACCCTCGTGCTTACGGATAAGCCACACCTGCAGGAGGTGATCAGCGATGGTCTCAGCGGGTTTCCAGGCCAGCATCTTCTTAATCCATGCAAACTGCTCCTCAACGGGCTTCTGCTGCATGAACTGCGGACGCAGCTTCTTCAGGGCGCCAAGCTCGCGCAGAGCGGCACGGTACACGCCGCGCTCCTGATTGCGCATCCAAGAGAGGAAATTATTGACTGTCTCGTCATCCGACTTCTGGAAAATGGTGTAGGACTTCATGATTCGCGTAAAAAACGTGGTTCTAATTAATCACACTTTCTACGCTTTGTCCAGCAGAAGATGAGACATAAAAAGACATTTATTACCCATTTGCACATATAGCCACAAAAACAAGCGGAAAATTAGATTGATAGCAGTCCCAGCGCTGACGATAATGTACACCTCACCCACCCCTACTGAACTATGGATTGCAAAAAATACACATCATCCACCCTGCACAGTGGAGCCATGCGCTGCTATACGAACTTCAGCTCCTCCAGCGAAACCTTCGCGACGGACATCCCCTCCGCCATCGGAGGCCGCGGAGAGTACCCCACCCCAGCCGCCATGCTCGGCGCCTGCCTTGCCTCATGCACTCTGAGCATGATAGCATACACCGCAGCCCGACATGACATCCCCGCGGAAGGCATCTCCGTGCGCGCCGCCTGCAGCGAGAAAGCGGGCAGCATTCAGGGCATTGAGCTGGATATATCCGTCCCCCACTTCATTCAGGAAAAAGACCGCAAAATGCTAGAGGCCGCAGCCTGTTCCTGCCCCGTGGGCCGTGCTCTGCACCCAGAAATCGAGAAAAGAATCACATGGCGCTGGACCGACTAAGGCAATTTTCTGTGGCATAAGCCCCCTTCCCGCCACGTTTTTGCTTGTCAACACGCTCCTGATATGCTTGAATATGCCCACGCAAGTTCGTCCTTGCATTCCGTGTGCCGCAGTGGCGGAATGGTAGACGCAGGAGACTTAAAATCTCCCGGACGGTAACGTCTGTACGGGTTCGAGTCCCGTCTGCGGTAGCTGAAAATCAACGCTTTACATGCAAATGTGAAGCGTTTTTTCTTTCCCCTAAAAATGCCCAAATTTGCACAAAATAGGGCTGATAACCGCAGAAAAACGACACAAAAAAGGGGACAAAAAGGGGAACACATAAAAAGCCCTCAATCCCGCATCGCAAGCGGGTTCCAGCCGTTCGCAAGTGAAAATTGCAAGCTTTGTTATTTCGCTATTTTACAATACAAAAAAGCGCCCGGCTCACAGGTGAGGAGCCGGGCGGTACGATAAAAAACGCAGGGGGCCGGTGAAGCGTTACATCTTCTTATCCGAAGGATAGAGATTCTTGCGGCCCACGGAGTGGTACTCGAAGCCGGCGTGGATGGCATTCTCACCGTGAATGATGTTGCGGCCATCAAAGATGATGGGGAGGCGCACAACCTCACGAAGCTTGACGAGGTTTGCCATTGCGAACTGTTTCCACTCGGTTGCTACCACGAGCACTTCAGCGCCACGGGCACACTCGTACATATCATCACAGATGGTAACGTTGTAACCTTCCAGAGCGCGGGCGCCGGTCTCAGAGGCCTTGGGGTCATACGCCGTGACGATAGCACCCTCATCACAGAGGCGCTTAATAAGCTTTACAGCGACGGACTCACGCACGTCATCCGTGTTCTGCTTGAAGGCGATACCCCACACGGCAATACGCTTGTTGCGCAGCACCCACATCTTCTTGCGAATGCGGCCGAGGAAGCGCTCCAGCTGGGCGGCGTTCACACGCTCCACCTCCTTGAGAATTTCCATGGGTGAACCGAGCTGCTCAGCCACATTGATAAAGCCCTTCACATCCTTGGGGAAGCAAGAACCGCCATAGCCAAGGCCGGCGTTCAGGAAGTGGCGGGAGATGCGCTTATCCAAACCGATACCCATGGCAACCAGCTCAACATCGGCCCCGGCCTTCTCACATACGGCGGAAACGGCGTTGATGTAGGAAATTTTAAGCGCTAGGAAAGAGTTTGCTGCATGCTTAATAAGCTCAGCAGAAGCGAGGTCCACCTCCACGATGGGAGCGTTAAAAGGCTGGTAGACACGCTTCATCATATCCATGGCCTGCTGCGAATCCGCACCGATGACAATTCGGTCAGGATTCATCAGGTCATGAACAGCGCTACCCTCACGCAAGAACTCAGGGTTGGAGACTACATCCACCTTAACGCCCTTACAAGCATAGCGCTCAATGACCTGCTGCACCTTACTGCCGGTGCTGACAGGCACAGTGGACTTATCCACGATGATGCGGTACTCCAAGTCCAACGAAAGAGCATTTGCGATTTCACGAGAAACCCCCTCAATGTAAGAGAGGTCCACCGAGCCATCTTCATGAGGAGGCGTGGGCACAGCAATGAAGATAATTTCACATTCCTTCACAGCAGATACCAAATCCGTGGTAAAACGAAGACGACCGGCGGAAACATTGGAAACAATCATTTCCTCCAAATCCGGCTCGTAAATCGGCATCTTACCCTGCCAAAGACTTTTCACCTTCTCCTCATTATTATCCACACAGATGACGTTATGCCCCACCTCCGCAAAGCAAGTACCTGTGGTCAGGCCTACATAACCGGTTCCTATTATAGCAAGATTCATGTCTACAGAAAGCTTTCACGCACATTCGCGCTGTGCGATGTTAGCATTAAAACCACCGGAAAGCAAGTCGAAACTTCACGCATGCTTTACAAACACGCCCATTTCAAGCTAACTGTCTAAAACGAAGTTGTCCTGCAATGGAGGGAGAACGCAACTTAAGACTGCGTTAGTAAAGGAGAAGCCAGCAGGCAACCATAAGCAAATTATCTGCTGCTCACCCATCACCAAACTGGCAAATATAACGCTGTTTTCAGCCTCAGCATTTCGCCTTCCGAAAACGAAAAGCAAGTCCTCGCAAAAAAGTCCGGACGTACTCAATTTTAGCTGTACATGCGGCTAAGATTCCAGTATACTCATAGCGGAGTGTGTATTAGGCAACACAGCCGAGATTAACTGTTTCACGGTAGGATGAAAAAAAAGAATCGGGAAGTATCTGTTTTCTCAGTTTCCGCGCTGGATTTATTCTGTTCAGCGATGGGCGTTTTCATGATTCTTTTCTTCATCAACATGAGCCAGTCAGAAGATTCTCAGGATGAAAACACTCCGGCTCTTTCCCTTCACCTTTACTTAGAGACAACAGAGGCAGCAGCCTCAGAGCCGAACCGCACGTGGAATGCGGCCACGCAACATGACGTGGATATGAAAATCACGGCAGAGATTCCGGGAGCAAGCACGGCTATCATATACACCGCAGATAAAGCAACTAGGCAGCATGAGAGTTCCCCAGCCCTGTATATGACGGATGGGCGCAAAGGACAACCGGATATCTGGCTGCACCCACAAATGACACCGGGCAACTATCTGGCCGAGTTCTCAGTAAGCCAAAGAAAAAAATTGCCCGACAACGCGCATTCAGCTACTGACGATACCTTTACTGAGGAGTATATAAATTGTTACATCGCACAAAAAAACTCGGATAACACCCCAGAGAGAGGGCGGACGCAGGAATACACCATACGAGGGTATAGAGTAAAACTCATTGTTATTAAGAACGGAAGCGTCTTAGGAGCATGGGCTAGAGAAATGAGCCCCTCAGAGTTTAAGCTCGGCACATCAGCCCCCATCGTGAACATAACGGTTACCCCTGCCAACATCACGATAACTCCTGATGAAGGAGTCAGCGCGGTGGATTTTTCACAACAAGATTTTCTCCAATCAAACAGATTTTAACAACCTCCAAATTAATACAGAAATGCCTAAACAAGAACTCATCATCGGAAGAAAGGATCCCTCCATCCCCGCAGCACAGGCTCCTGACGTGCCCATTACGGGCAAAAATAGTGATACAGTCAGCCGCCGCCATGCCAAACTCAGCCTTACTGAAAAGCGGGGCGAATACCGCCTCACGGATTTAGGCTCAGCCAACGGCACTCACTACAAAACAAACAATGGCTGGGAGCAAGTGTATAGCACTCTGGTGAAACGTGACACTCAGGTACGACTTGGAAAAATAACTGCCACCATCAGTGAGCTCATTTACGGCTACAACAAAGATAACCGCCCCTATCTTGACCGGGAAACCGGAGAGATTATTGATAACAGCTTCGATTATCAATAAAAACTTCCTTTCGCGCCGGAAGAACTTCTTACACGCTGAAGACGCCCCATGAGCTCAAAATTAAAAAGCTTACGCACCATGGCAGCCTGCATATCCTTTATACTGGCTATCCTGACCATTGTGCTGCTCAATGTCTGTCTGCCGGACGAAGGTAGTGCGGCACCGTTCCTCATCAACAAGATTAACGGCAAGATAGACTACATAGCAGTACAGAACCTAATGTGGGTTGTGTTCTACTTGGGGCTGGCTGAGCTGAGCGTCAGGTACGCTTTCATCCGCTTCCAAGAAAAGGAAGATAAAAAAGTCCGGCACGCTTACTCCCATTCACGGGAAAACAACGAGGATGCAAACACCGCCAACAGCGAGGTTGAAAGCCCCAGCCTGCTCACGAAGCGTGACATGCCCAGCATCTACACAAAGGTGGCTTCATTCCACGGGATTCTGGCAGAAATGCTTAAAAGCCTCGCGCTGCACTATCAGGCAGTGGGCAATCTCGGTACCACTCAGTCACTTCTGGAGGCAGAGCGTGAAATAACAGATAACAACATTGATCAGGGCTATAATTTCCTGCGCTACGCTATCTGGTTACTTCCCACGCTCGGCTTCGTCGGTACAGTATGGGGTATCCTCCTTGCGCTTCAAACAGCAGCCCAAGGGGGTGAGCAGATTAACATTCCGGCGGTAGTCGCAGATATGAGTATGGCTTTCTGGACGACGTTGCTGGCCTTGCTGATGTCCAGTGTGATTATGTTCTTTATGCACATTATTCAAGGCCGTGAGGAAATTTATCTCAACGATTGTTACCGATACTGCATCAAAAACTTTATAAGTCGTCTATATGTTCAGAAATAAATCAACCGTTAAGAATTTTATTCTCGGCGTGTGTGCGTTGCTTATGGGCGGTGCATTGCAGGCTGTAGAAGAAAACACACCGACAACTATAGACATTCTCTATGTTTTTGATGCAGGAGCCTGCGAAAAACTGGGGTCTGTAGGACAAAGGCGTAATTTCGTTAACAGAAGCTCCGCCGGAATCGCTGAAGAATCTATTCAGCAGCTCAACCACCTCATGAGTAATTCCGGCCTCAGAGATGATGTGAGATTCAGATGCTGCGGCGTCTTCCATGCAGACTACAGGTCACAAGCCGGCACAAACGGAGAAAACCTCCATTTAGATATAAGAACTCTGACAACCGGCCAAACGGACGCTACAGGCACCCCGATGACTGGAAACCTGTTATCCCGCAAAAACGGGGGTACTAGGAACATGACTCTTAGAGAGGCAGAAGAGTTCAGCCACGCTGATTTAGTCGTCATGCTGGTTGATTACGACATTGGGGGTGGGCCTTGCTGTATGGGGCAAGCCTCCGCAGGCCGTTACAACTCATTATACCTTAATATCAACCGTCGAAAGGGCAGATATTCTGTGTTCCGAATGAACACAGAGAACAATAGCGATTTCACCATGAGCCATGAAATCTGCCACCTGTTCGGCGCAGGACACTCAGATTATCAGAGTTATCAGAAAGGCCCGCAGGCAGAGATTGACGCCGCAGGCACATATGCAGATGAGGCAGGAACGCCCATTGCTACGCTCATGAGTTATGACAGCGTAGGTCTGGATCTCCGCGCATCAACACCGACCCAGCTGAGAGCAAGAAGTGAGCTCATACTCTCAAATCCGCGCCCCCGCACTGTTACACGCCTCGGCAGAAGAGTGAGCTACAACGTCGGCGATGAGGACAGCCACAATAATGCAGCCGCGTTACAGCGCGCAGCCTCCACCGTATCCATGTACTCCATCTGCGGTAATGAAGCGGTACTTAATGACAACTTCAGCCGTGCCATTCCTCTACCGCCGCTCAAACCGCTCTCGGATAAGATAAGAATGGCACTAGAAAGCCAATACTCAGACCGCATTGAAGAGAATACTCTCCGCGAAAACTGGAGCACAAGAAGGGACCAGGAAAGCAACATTTTTATACGTACTGCTGTTAATTCAGGAGGTTCTAATCTTATTTCTCCCGAATTCTGTCAGGAGAGCATAGCGGAATCTCTCACGTCCTGTGTACTCGGTACAAATTTAACGGCGACAAGAGAAAATGGCGAACCAGAGATGGAGGGAGGTCTTGGCCAGACGGTATGGTACAGCGTCACCCCTCCGGTTACCGGTAAGATGACGATTAGCATACGCACACTCTACTCATCTCATTCATTCAAACCCGTGCTGGGAGTATTCCGGGGTGAGAACGTACAAACGCTGGAAGCCCTGCCTCATACAGTATATACCGATGAACGGGACAATCATTACTACAAGCATCGCATCCAAGTAGACGTGCGTCAAGGAGAAAAATTGTATATCGCAGTTGACAGCAGCACGAATACCGGCAGAGGCTTTAATCTGCTCGTAAGTCTGAAGGAGGACCAATCCCTCGCAGCTACTGTTCCGGCGGTTACGCCAAAACTCGGAGAGGCGAATCAGCCCGGCATACACGCCTCCATCGTAGGGGGCGAAGCGGGAACCGCGGAACAAGCCGCCACGGCACCTGAGGAGTCCTCCACAAACGAGGTTCAGGAAAATGCGGTTGCCGCGGCGCCTGCTGAAACTGTGGGGAGTGAGAAGAATGAAGCTGCCTCCGAGGCTGTCACTCCGGAATCCCCCACCCAGAAAAAGAAAAAATGGGATACAACAGACAGCATGCTACTTGCCATTGCAGTAGGTTTCATGCTGGCCACTATCCTCACCTGCTGCAATCTGCTCTCCACCGGTTTCTCGTCCACCACGAACAACAAACCCGGAACGGATAAAGAGCCGAAGACGGATGAAAATGAAGAGAACGATGACAATGATGCTGCCTATACCTCCGTACCTGTCATAAGCGCTACAAATGACAAATTGAAGCTCATCGGCAAGCTCTCAACGAACGAAAAAGTAGAATACACTATTAAAGTTCAGGATATTGCGGATAAAGGCAATTTCTATATCGGCCGCGCTGAGACCTGTGATTTAGTCATTCCGGACTCAACGATTTCACGCTGCCACGCGGTATTCAAAGTACGCTCAGCGGAAGCCGGATATGTGCTTCTCATCGGTGATGCAGGCTCCACAAACGGTACCGTTATCAATGATATCAGACTTACCCAAAACCAGAGTCTCAAGGTTGAGAAGGATACTCGCGTAAATATCGGAAGCTGTAGCTTCACCATCTCTATACTTTAAACTTTTGATTCAGAATAGCAATGAATAAAAAAACTCTTCTTTCCGCGCTCATGGGCATATCACTTGCAATTTGCGTAGGAGCAACGATTATGCTTGTCACGCGACAAAATGTGCATGATGCTGAAACCCTCATGGGAGAACGCCCAGACTCTGGTGACTCCACTAAACCAGTAGAAGAACCAGAACCCGCTCAGGATGATAAATCCGATAGGGGCGCTATCCCTGACGGCACGGGAACCTCTCGGGATTCCGAACCCGAAAATGAGGTCATTGGGGGAGGCCATTACGATGTTGATGAAGATGAAGAAATCCAAGGCATTGAAACAGGGATTAACGAAGTAGTAGAGAGTGAGCAATTTCCGGATGAGCCGGAAGGCTCAGTCATCGGTGCCTACCGAGTCACTCTTCATGAGAATGCTTTAAACTGGAGCCAGAAAGCAAACATTCCCAACGTAGGAGACATCGTCAAGGTGAAAGTGCTTCCTAAGATAGTTTACCTCATGGAAGTGGCCACAATAACCCAGAGTGAAGACCCGGAATGGACCGTGGCAATTACAGGCAACCTAAAGGACAGAAGCGGTTATGCCACAGTATCTCTGCTGGATGGTAAGATGCACATTAAAATCGTAGACACAACAAATAATCGCATATATATTCTCTACTACGACAGAGAAAAAGGCAAGGACAATAACAACAACGATCTTTACATCGTACAGGAACTTGATACCAGTCTAGACACAGACCTCAGATATCCCGCCTCTGATAACCCCTTTGATTCCCTCCCCGGAGCAACAGATGTAATCGAGCCCGATTATGACGATGTCACGGCCCCCATTAAACCCCAGAGGCCCGTAGCTCCCGCAGAAGTGGCTCCAGCAGAAAAATCCATGAATTAACGGAACGTAGTTAAAACGTGTAACAATACCAGAACAGCCGTGAAAAACCCCTTAACCATTATGACAAGCCTGAAGACTTACGGCGTTTGCCTTCTCTGCCTCGCTTCGTTTTTTACCGCCGAGGCACAGAATGCGACACTTGATTTCTCGAGTCAGCCCAAGAAACAAGAGCAATTCTCTCAGCCTCAGCCGGAGAACGTAGAGAGAACTTCAGGAACAGCCACCGCTCCCAACGTAACTGGCGGACCTGCAACATCCGACCAGCAGACTCCCAAGCGGTCACCCATGGAGTTCAGCCAAGAGAATCTGCTCAAAAACCTCCAGAATATTGATGAATGGGTCGTCTGGAGTGTCGGTGGTGTCCTTCTGGCACTAATACTTATAGCCACTCTGAGCCGGAAGAACTCAGAGCGCCATAACGAGAAAAATTCAATCGGCAGGAATAATCGGGAAGATTCTCAATTCTTTAACTCAAAACCGTTTAAGGAATACGAAAGTCATCACGAGGCACTTCCGACATTATGCGTGGCCCCGCCTTCAAGCCGCGCAACTGATGCAGGAAAGCGAGTTCTGGCCATTTTGGAAGAGCCCTCCACAGGCCGCAGCTGGAACATCACAGAACCGCGTACCGATATTGGCCGAGGAAGTAAAAATGACATCTGCCTGAATGACAACTCAGTCTCTACCGTGCACTGCGCACTGAAACTGGATCAGGACGGCGTCTGGACCCTTATCGACCTGAACTCCACTAACCACATATACGCCAACGGACAAATCCTTACCACGCTCGAACTGAGACACAACATGGAATTTGAACTTGGTAAAATCAGGTTAAAATTCAAAATTTGTTGAACAAAAGACCAACGGAGAAAGTCTTAATACCACAGCTTATTCATGAGAAAACGTAATTCAGCACAATCCGGTTTCCGAAAGAGCTCTACCATTGAGGTAGAAAGACTCACTCTACCCGGAAAAGAGGAAGACGCATCCAACAAAACTTCTCCTTCAGCATCAACGGATTCCGTTTTCAGCTACCCGACTTTTGCTCCTAGAACGCAGAATACTCCCAAGCCCGGAGAGCAAAACCTACACGGTAACGTCCCCGCGAAGACCCAGTATGTACACCGAGAGGAAGTCTATTCCGGCGAACACACCTGTTTTATACAGCGTCCCGGTGCAGACGCCTTCAAAACTCAGCCACTCCAGCGCCCCGGTGTAGACAGCATCTTCAGAACCCAGCCACTCCAGCGCCCCGGTGTAGACGCCTTCAAAACTCAGCCCCTTTCCCGCGATATCAGCCAGACTAAAACGATTCCTTGGGATAAAACTATTCCCATCATCCGCTCTGGCAATAAGGGGGCTGTTCCAACGGAACAACACACACCTTTGGAAAACACAGCTCGCATTACGCCAATCCCGAAAGAAGAATGGCCACTGGCTTGGCTTGTTGCGATTTCAGGCCCCATGAAAGGCATGTTTTTTGTCATTACCTCCGGTGAAAACTATATCGGCAAGGCAAGAGACAACTCCATATGCCTGATAGATGACCCTGATGTATCCGCTAGGCAGAACTGCATCTATTACGATGCGGAATACGCCGCGTTTTATATTGACGCATGCCCGTATGCGCGGCAGATGACAAGGCTGAGTGATGGCGATACCGTAAAATCATGCAGTCCCCTTGAACACGGAGAGATACTCCAAGTGTCTCCAAATACAAAGCTGCGCTTCGTCCCTTTCTGTGGTGAGACATTTAACTGGTAACCGAAACAAAAAATAATACTGAGTCTCACATCCTCATATACAAAACAATCCTCTCCCCATCATTATGGATTCCATCATCAATTTTACTAATTACAGCATCTCAGCAGCAGCAGCCACTTGGGAGGGCTGCCGCGAATACCAAGAAGACACGGTCTGGCTCAGTGATACCGACCGAGCTGCAACTGCCGGCAGTTTCATGGCCGTTCTCTCTGATGGCATGGGAGGTATGGATGATGGACAGGACGCCAGTAAACTTATCGTCTCCACCTACGTTAACTGTCATATCACAAAGGGTGGAGAGAGCCTCGAATGCTTCCTGAACACTGCAAACATGGCCCTCAGGGACGCAAAAGAAGCCGGCACTATTAGGGATGGCGCCGGGGCAACTCTCATCGCCGCAAGAGTAACAGAAAATGGAATAGAATGGCAAAGCGTGGGAGACTCACTGCTGTACCTGCAGCGCAATGGTATAGTAAAAAAACTCAATACAGCTCACACCTGGGGACAAAAACTCGCCAGTGAGGTTGCGAGCGGACAAATAACAGAAGAAGAAGCACAGGCTCAGGCCGAAACTAAGCCGTCAAATGCCCTCTATGAAGCCGTGTGTGGTGATTTCATTAAAAATCACGATGAAGAAACGGACGAATGCCGACCGGGAGATCGCTACATCATGGCGTCCGATGGCTTCACACCGCTCACGGATACAGCTTGGGAGGAGCTCCTGAATTCCACGGGGATTCGGCAGGCTTCCCCGGCGGAGGCATGCGAAGTGCTTCTCATGAAGTTGAAAAAAATGAATACGGAACAACAGGATAACGCATCCATCATTATTTTTGACGTTGTGGAAAAACAGGAAAATACAGCCATTCCCCCTACTCCGAGCGAAATCGAGGCAAAAATGGCAGTGAGCAATGGCGTGGAAAAAGCCATTGAAGTGCAACTGATAGGCGACCGCAGCTCTCAGCAGGACAGCGTCGGGCACTGGTGCTCAGATGAAGCGATTTTGGCAGTAGTGGCAGATGGGGCCGGTGGCCATGTAGGTGGCGCGCAGGCATCTCAGACCGCAGTCGCCACCATGGAACGCTACTGGCAGGACAAACTCGCCGCCGGCGTATCACCAGATGAAGCCGCGGAGATTCTGACCCAAGCCGTACAACAGGCCCATACTGATATCATTCAGAATGCCGGTGGAAACGCTGCACTTAGTGGCAAGAGCGCCTTTGTGGCGGTCTACCTCCATGATGGGTATTACACATGCGTCAACGTGGGCGACTGCCGAGCCTATGTAACTAGCCAAGGCCAATGGAAGCAGCTCTCGATAGATGATTCTCTGCTGCGTATACTTGTAGACAAGGGCGAAGTCACCCCAATCGAGGCAAAGAACCATCCGGATCAAAACATTCTCACGCAAGCCCTTGGAACGGAAAGCAAAATTAAGCCCCACGTCAGTCATGGTACCTACAGTGAGCAAGACTCTTTCTTGCTCTGCTGCGACGGCCTCTGGAACCAGCTGCCGGAAGAACAATGGCCCCTGGCTAACTGGGAAGCAACCAGCACAACTCAATACAAGAATGTGCTCTCGATTATGGCCAATAAAGCAGTCATTGCTGCAAACGGCTCATCTGACAATGTATCTGCAGTGTGGATTTGCGCCACAACTCCGGATAAAGCGGCTTTCCATCCCCCGTTAGCGCCACTGCGCCAAGAGTTGTCCGTGAATAAATTGCGCACTCCTGTTGCAAAACTCGCACTGATAGCCATTGGCCTGCTGATAATCTCAGTATTACTGATTCTGTGCAGCACACCGGATAAGCAGGCTTTACCACCTATCGACAAAAACACGCTTCCGGCCGATGCGCAGGTAAAGAGCGCCGCATCTCAGAATGGTGCAACACCTGCCACAGCTGCCCCGAAAGATGAGCCCAATAGCTCTATGCTGTCCCCAACAAATGCCAGCACGCCAGGTGAAGTAGAAACGCGCAAGACTCCCACTCCGATTCGCACAAACGCAAACGATGGCGGCGACACTCATACCTCCGATACCACCGGAGACTACTCCGGAAATGATACCATGTTCGACAGTACTCATACCACCGATGCCACCGGAGACTACTCCGAAAATGATACCATGTTCGACGGCACCCAATCCCCGGAAGATTGTACAAATAGCCTTCCGTCAGCTACTACTCCGGAAGAGCCTGAAAACAAAAGCAAACGGGACGCCAGCCCGGTAAAAGTAGATAATATTGATAATTATGGTTGCACGACGACCATCTCCAGTATCAGCTATGTATCCAGCAACTATTATATCACCAGCGTCTCCTTCCGGTATGACAATGGCTGCTCTTATCGCGACAACATAAGGAGGAGAGCAAGAATACAGAGAGAAGGCGCTAATTACTCGCTTCAATCAGATAATACAGCAGAGGAAGCTATCTTCAATTTGCTCTTCAGACCTATTCTTCTGAACGAATAAATGCCTCTGTGGTAACGCTGACTCACTGATATGCTACCCCGCCCGGAAACCACCCCTCTGACGGCCCCGAGAACAGGGCTGATGTCCCTTTCCCTGCCCGACGGCTTCCAGTTGGGTAAGTATCTCATTCAGAAGGTACTGGCACAAGGTGGTTTTGGCATGACATATCTGGCCAAGGATACGGAAAGCGGAGAAAAGGTAGTCATTAAGGAAAATCTGCCCCGAACCTATGCATTCCGACGCGAACAAACATATGAAGTATGCCCTGTAAGTAACGAAGGCGCGTTCAAAGAACGCTTTGAGTGGTCACTATCTCGCTTCATAGATGAAGCCAACACCCTCTCCAAGCTGAGTCATCCCAACATCGTCAAAATTCTTCAGGCTTTCAAGACTCTGGGGACTGCATATTATGTAATGCCTTGGGTGGGAGGTCGTGAGCTTCACAAAGCAGCTCCAGCAGCAGGGGAAATTAAAGAAACATGGCTGGCGCCCATATTACAGCGGCTTTTGAGTGCGCTGAGTTACCTGCACCGCTCCGGAGTAGTACACCGAGATTTGAAGCCCTCGAACATTCTCATTACCGAGGAAGGGACTCCTATTCTGATTGATTTCGGCACAGCCCGTTCACTAGTCGGTGAACATACCGGCACTATAATGGAGTCCCCCGGCTATACTCCTATTGAGCAGCTGCAAACAGAAGGCAATAAGGGCCCATGGTCTGACATTTACGCACTTGGTGCTACCTGCTACCGCCTCATCACCGGCGAAAAGCCACCGACTGCATTGGAACGCTTATCCGGCAGCGAGGACTGTGTCACACTTGCTCAATCATCTCAGCTCCAAGCCAGATTCTCGCACAACTTTCTTCAAGCCATTGACAAAGCGCTAAACATTGATCCGAAACAGCGCTGGCAATCCGCCGAAGAATGGCAAAACTGCCTCACCTCCCGTACATCTGAGGAGAAAATTGAGCTTCCTCACACTCAGGATGCCCCTCCCCAGCAAAAAGCTACTCTGCGCAAAAAGCCCCGGAGCATCATTCAGCAACCGGTTAGGAGTAAAAGTAGCAAACTCTGGCGCATATCAGCCGTGCTCACATTTGCGGCAATCTGTCTTGTACTGGCTGCTGCATACAAAAAATATTCCCCCCTGCTCAACCAAGACAAAGGCGAGCGGCCATTACCCACACGGCCCGAAAAACCGGAACCAACAATACCAACAGCTCATCATCACCCTATAACCCAGAAACAATACCAAGAGTTTATCAACCTGTTCGATGCCCCAAGAAATAGATTGAGCCCCATGCTCCCCGGAGCAAGTAGAAAGGAGCTGGCAAACAGAGTACAGGAAAATCCGGGACTCATTGAATACGCACGCCAACAAGCAGAAAACACCAACGACCCCGCAAGCTGGTACGCGTGGTCCTGCCTCCTGCTCTTTGACCTCATACCTGAGACAAACAAAGAAGAAGGCCTTCGCTGGCTCAGAAAAGCTGCTGAGGCTAACTATGCCCCCGCTCAGCTGGCACTGGGATACAGAAATGAAAAGGGCCTAGATATTTCCCCAAATGCACAACAGGCTGCTTTCATGTATGAGAAAGCGAAGTCTTTACCTGCGGCGAATTATCACCTCGGCCTCTGTTACCTGAGAGGTTCCACCTCCAACACTGATATCAGAACGGGTATAGATCTCATTCGCAAAGCGGCGGTGAGCGGTTACCCGGAAGCCATGTATACCTTGGGAGAATACTACCGCAGAGGTACACACTGCCAGCAAGACCAGACAGCTGCTATACAATGGCTCAGGAAAGCAATACAAGAAGGCAGCCCGGAAGCCATGATTCGCCTTGGTTGCATGTACCGGGATGGCTCGGGCGTAAGCCGTAATGAAGAGGAAGCGCAGCGGCTGCACCGGATGGCCTTTGAGCACTGGAAAAACGCCGCTGAAGCTGGTGAGGTCTCAGCTATCATTCATCTAGCGGAGTGTTACACGCATGGCTGGGGAACCGAGGTGAATCACGAACAGGTGTTCCACTTGTATACACTTGCAGCTGAGCGTCGGGATGCTGAGGCTATCTGCAGACTAGCCATGTGCCATGCTCAGGAAATCGGAACCGTAAGCGATGATCGGCAAGCCATCCACCTGATGACAGAAGCAGCGGAAATGGGACTGGCAGAAGCACAATTCAGACTGGCTGGGCTCTACAAAGCCCAAGCCCAGCATGATGAACAGACTCAGGCCAGAGTCTTCCGATGCTACGAACAGGCAGCCAAGCAAAGCCTCGCTCCGGCACAATATGAGCTGGCCCTCTGCTACGAGTTCGGCACGGGAACAGAGAAAAACCTGAACCAAGCTTTTGAATGGTACCAGAAATCAGCAGAAATGGGGCACGCGCCGGCCATGCACCGTTTAGGGCTTTTCCATGAAAAGGGGGTAATCGGAGAGCCCTCGCCCCAGGAAGCTTTCAAATGGTACACCCGAGCGGCGGAAAGAGGATATGCTAA
The DNA here is from genome assembly GCA_045540095.1 of Akkermansia sp. Classification (GTDB taxonomy): domain Bacteria; phylum Verrucomicrobiota; class Verrucomicrobiia; order Verrucomicrobiales; family Akkermansiaceae; genus Akkermansia. The sequence continues at coordinate 36,817 of JAZQGN010000035.1, read as the reverse complement.
TGGTATATTCTCACTGGGCGTATGCCATGACTGGGGAATAGGAACGCCTCAGGATCATGCAGCGGCCCTTGTGCAGTATACAAAAGCCGCGGAACTGGGCCACAGCGCGGCCATGTACAATCTCGCGCTCTGTTATGAAGAGGGTACCGGCACAGCTGTAGATGAACACCAAGCCTTCATCTGGTTCGGACGAGCCGCAGCAGAAGGCCAAACAGAAGCGCAGTTCAAACTGGGAACTTATTACTATCACGGCAGAGAAACAGAAAAAGACGAAAATACAGCTCTCGAATGGTTTAACAAAGCCGCAGCACAGAACCAAAATGAAGCCCAGTATTATCTTGGTCTCATCTATGAGAATGGTATTTCCGGTGAAAATGGGACAGAACTCAGGCCGGATGCAGCAACTGCCATTGAATGGTACAAGAAGGCAGCACTTCAGGATAACCCGGATGCCATCGTTGCCCTCGGGCGTTGTTTCGAAAATGGAATCGGCGCTGAGCGCAATTTAGAAAGAGCCTTTGAATGCTATTCTAAAGCTGCAGCCATGGAACACCCGGACGGCCTCTATCACGCAGCTCGCTTCCTACAACTGGGTATAAACAATATAACAGTTGATGTGGACATGGCCATCAAAATGTACAGGGAAGCCGCAAACAAGGGCCACGAAGGCGCCCGCCAGAAACTTAACGAACTGACAAGATAACAACTTCTTTCAAAAATAACAATTTTACAATTTAAAACTCAAGATGTTAACTCAACGAATATACGATGACCGCCCCTCCAGTGGCAAGAACAGGCAAACATGGGTCCTCCCTGATGGTACTACGCTGGGGCAATACACCATCATCAGCATGCTGCGGGAAGACAACTCCAGCATTACATACTTAGCACGGAATATCTTTCTCAATTATGAGGTAGAACTTTGTGAACATCTGCCAAAGATGTTCGCGAAGCGAAACAATCATACATTCGAAGTAATTCCTTCCGCGGGGAATGAGCTTAACTATCAATCCTCCCTGACAAACTTCAATAACACAATCAGCGCCCTAATCCAAGAACAGCACTCCAATGTAGCTGAGGTACTGGCGTTTTTCTCTGCCCTGGGTACGACATACTGTGTGACTCCGCACTATACGGATTTCCCCCTCACGCAGGCGGCTCCGGCCCCCTCAGATATCTCTGAAAACTGGTTACACCCTGTACTCAGCAGTTTGCTCAAGTCTATCCAATATCTGAATAAGATAGGCATAGGCCATTCGGACATCAACATCAAAAGAATCCTTATTACTGAGACCGGCGCGCCCCTTCTGCCTAACTTTGCCTTCCTGCAGACTGCCAATAAGGAGGAAAATGCCTTACCGGCGTTGGGTGAACTTTGCTACCGGCTCATCCGAGGCGAATCTTCCGGGGTAACAGGAGGCCTGTATGCATACAAACCGCTCAGCTCTGACTCCACCCTAAGCGGCAGATTCTCGCCGGCTTTCCTCAAGGGCATCGATAAAGCCCTCGCCCCGCATTCAGAAAGCCGTTGGAAATCTGCTGAGGAATGGCTAGAGGCATTAGAAAACGCAACTTCCACAGGTATTACTGGTTCAGCTAAGCGTCCAAGCGTAACCGTGGAAGAGGGCGTAATACCCATCATCACCGTAACACTAAAAGCAAACACTCCTGAGCCTCATACTATTGAGGATATCAAAGCAATTACGCCTGCTAGCCATAACGGTATTATAGAAGTACCCATTACTAGAACGCCCGACCCCATTAGCCGCGACGATTCGCCTTTCCCTTCGTACCAAGCCGAAACTAACCACAGCGACCAGCTGCCTGATATCCCCAAGGATAAGGACAACACGGACATGCCTGAAACTAGCATCAGCGACAAAGTTATCGAAGTACCTGTTGAAAGAGACTACACAGACTTGCCTGAAACTAGCATCAGCCAGGAAGAGCAGCCTCCGCTTCCCGAGCTACCAGAAAATCAACACGTAGATGTAAAGGAGTTCACCTTCACGCACGTGAGCATTGACGAAAGCATACAGCCCATTCCAATGCCTCCCCCGGTTGATGCTGATGAAAACGATATCACCTTAACACCGCCTCCCGGACAGGCTTGTCCCCCCATGCCTCAGCCGCAGAATCAGAAACAAGGATACCCCAATATCAAGGTGGAAGAGTTTGGCATTAGCCCAACCACTACCGCCCAGCGCCTCTCCCCTGAACAGCAGGAAGTAACACCCAGAGCGGGAGCAAAGGTGCAGATTGAAGATATTGGCATGTCCGTCACCAGTTCATCGGCAGACTTTAATCCGCACCCGGCAGATCTTTCGGCAGATTCGTCCATTAAAGTGGATGATCTCCCCATAGGAAACAGTAGACCTGTCCCAAATCAGCCGGTAATACCAGTAGACGGCCCCACGCCCCAAAAGAAGAAAGGCTGTTTAAACCTTTTCCTGTTGCTTGTACTCCTGCTACTAATAGCGCTCGGAGTTGTATACTTCGTAAAAGGCTCAGAGTTCATCATAGAGCAGATTAATAACCTGCGCAGCGAGTTAGAAACCTGGCTGAATAGCTTATAACAATTCCCCTGCCTATTCCCACCCCAACAGCTCTGCTGCTGGGGTGACTTGTATTTACAGGCTGAAGCATCTGAGCGTTTTCTCCGGAGTCTCACTTTTCAAAACAAAAAAACACATTTTTCTTGTCAATACGCCTTTGACATGATAAAAAAACTACGTATACCATGGAAATCTACTACGTTATCTTCGGCATGTTGGCGCTACTCTCCGTCTTCGGACTGATAGTAGGTGTCAGTAACGACGCATGTAACTTCCTGAACTCCTCCATCGGCTGCCGAGCCGGCACATACAACCAAGCTGTTTGTGTGGCCGCAGTGGGCGTGCTGCTGGGTGCCTGCTTCTCCAGTGGCATGATGAGTGTAGCGCGCAATGGCGTTATCCAGCCAGAGATGTTCACTTTCCACGAGGTCATGCTCCTGTATCTTGCCGTAATGGTAGGCAATATTATCCTGCTGGATACGTTCAACACACTGGGCCTGCCTACCTCCACTACAGTTTCTCTGGTATTCTCCCTTCTCGGTGCGGCCATTGGTATGGCTATATTCACGAGTGGACAAGTATTCACATGCCCGCTCGTTGACTATATTAACGAAGAAAAGTGCTTCAAAATGATTGTGGCCATCTTCGCCTCAGTGGCCATAGCATTTACGGTGGGCTCCATCGTCATGTGGCTGGCTCGCCTTATCTTCAGTTTCCGTTACCACAAAACGTACAAGGCCATAGGTCCGATTTGGTGCGCTCTTGCTCTTACAGCCATCAGCTACTTCATCATCTTCAAAGGCCTTAAGGGCAGTGTCTTCAAGGATGATATTGAGATGCTTGTGAAGGCCGGCTATACGCCTTATATCGTCATCGGTGCCAGCATATTCTGGGTGCTTGTTTCTGCCTTGCTGCAGTACGTGTGCAAGGTAAACACACTGCGCATCGCAGTGCTGGCCGGCACCGGCTCTCTGGCTCTGGCCTTCGCCGGCAATGACATGGTTAACTTCATCGGTGTCTTCATGGCCGCGAAGGACGCTTTGTTTGACCCGGCTATCACCCCTGATAACGTCACAACAATGAAGATGGGCGAAATCTTGGCGGGTGACGGCGCTGCCGCCAGCATGATTTACCTCATCGGAGCGGGTCTCATCATGGTAGCGGCTCTGTTCTTCTCCAAGAAGGCCAGAAAGGTAACTGAAACGGAGCTGAAACTCTCATCCGCCAGCTCCGGCAAAGAGCGCTTCGGCTCCAGCCAGCCCGCTCGCATCATCGTGCGTACCGCTATTAACACGGCCCGCTTCATCACCAGCATCACCCCTGCCCCCATCGCTCGCTTTGTCAGCCGCCGCTTCACCCCGCTTACCCCGGAAGAAGAAACCGGCGCGAACTATGATATGATTCGTGGTTCGGTGAATCTTACCTTCGCAGCCCTACTCATATCTCTGGGCACAGAAATGGAGCTGCCCCTTTCCACTACCTACGTTATCTTTATGGTATCCATGGGTTCCTCCTTGGCAGACCGCGCATGGGGCCGTGACAGCGCCGTATATCGAATCACAGGTGTTCTGACAGTCATCGCCGGCTGGTTACTCACCGGCGTGGCAGCTTGCTTTGCCGCCCTTGTGGTGGTGCTGATTATGGCATATGGCGACACGTGGGGCATGATTACCATGCTGATTATCGCCGGAGCCCTGCTCATTAAGTCCACATTCTTCACTCGCGAGGACAAGCAGGAAATCCGCCTCATTGATGTGAACAAGGACGCCTCCGTGCACGAGTTCGCAGCCTCCGCAGCCGGTAGACTCGGTCGCATGGTGGGCATTTACAAAGCCATGGTCAAAGCCCTTCTGGAAGAAGATCGTGATGACCTTAAGCGCCTGCGAAAGAAGGCTCGCACCATTAAGCGTGATTTGGAAGTACTCAAAGAAAATGAGGTACTTCCCACCCTGCCCACTATTCCGGCTGAGCTGGCTGACCGCGGCCAGTTAATCTTCCGCATCACGGAAATTTCACTCACCACCTGTGAACGCCTTATCACTCTGGTGAAGGCCAGCTATAATCACATTGACAACTTCCATGCCGGCCTCACCCATGAGCAGGCAAATGATTTGCTGGCGCTCACTGAGAAGATTGGCCGCTTCTATCCGAACCTCATTGATATGCTGAAGGCCGGGAATTACTCCGGCATTAAGGCTATGCTCGGCACCACTGAGCAGCTCAGTGATGACTTTGCTGATTGCATCACTCGCCACCTCATGCACAGCGCAGCAAATGAAACCGATATGCGAAACGGCATACTTTACCTCACACTACTGAATGAAACCCGCGCCATGGTAAGCCACGCATTCGCTCTCATCGAGCGTATTAAGGAGCTCTACGAGGGCTAATAATTTCAGCATAACATATCAAACTTCAGCGGGGAGTGGAATGAAAGTTCCACTCCCCGCTTGTTGTCATAATAGAGAAAAAGCCTTGCATAACTGGTACTCATAAGCTATACTTGCGCGTCATGACTGAATTGCCCAAGGCTTACGAACCGACCGTTGTAGAAGAAAAATGGCAGAACCGCTGGATGTCAGAGGGTTGCTTCCACGCAAACCCGCATTCTGACAAGCCTGCGTACAGCATCGTCATCCCCCCACCGAACGTAACCGGCGTGCTCCACATGGGCCATGTTCTCAACAACACAATTCAGGATATTCTCGTACGCCGTGCCCGTCAGGAGGGTAAGGAAGTTCTCTGGCTCCCCGGTACGGACCACGCCGGCATCGCAACTCAGGCCCGCGTGGAAAAAGAACTTGCTAAAGAAACCCCGCCCCGTACACGTTATGATGTAGGCCGCGAAGACTTCGTAAACATGGTGTGGGACTGGAAGGAAAAGCACGGCGGCATCATCATTAAGCAGCTCAAGAAGCTGGGTTGCTCCTGCGACTGGGAGCGTGAGCGCTTCACCATGGATGATGTATTCGCTCCTGAAGTGGCCCGTGCATTCACAGAGCTCTTCAAAGAAGGTCTTATTTACCGCGGACGCCGCATGGTGAACTGGGATCCCGTGCTCCGCACCGCGCTCTCGGACGAAGAAGTGATTATGACACCCTCCAAGAGCAAGCTTTACACCATCCGTTACAAACTGGCAGACGGCAGTGGACAGCTTCTCGTCTCCACAACCCGCCCGGAGACCATCATGGCTGACGTCGCCGTGGCTGTAAACCCCAAGGATCCCCGCTTCAGTCATCTGATTGGTAAAACAGTTATCCGTCCCCTCGTAGAAACTGAAATTCCCATCATCGCTGATGATCACGTGGAAATCGACTTCGGTACAGGCGCGCTGAAGATTACGCCCGCACATGACCGCACGGACTTCGAGGTCGGCATGAAGAATAATCTGGAGATTATTGATGTACTGACCGCTGATGGCCACATCAACTGCCCGGACTGCCCTGAACTGCACGGTCTGGACCGCTTTGAAGCACGTGAGAAATCCATCGTGCTCATCGAAGCTAAAGGCCTTTTAGAGAAGGTGGAAGACTACGAGAACAACGTGGGCATCTCCCAGCGTTCTGACGTACCCATCGAGCCCCGCCTGAGCATGCAGTGGTTCCTCAAGTACCCCTGTGTACAGGAAGCAGCTGATGCTGTAGCTAATGGTGATATCGTATTCCGCCCTGCCCACTGGGCCAAGACCTACGCCCACTGGCTGGAAGGCATTCAGGACTGGTGTATCTCCCGCCAGCTCTGGTGGGGCCACCGCATTCCCGTGTGGTACCGCAAGGATAAAGCAGCTGAGCTTCAGGAAGCAGCCAAGCTGGATGAAGCAGATGCTGCCGCCGGTGACATCTATGTGGGCGTAGCGCCTCCGACTGACCCGGAAAACTGGGTACAGGACGAAGACGCTCTGGACACTTGGTTCAGCAGCTGGCTGTGGCCCTTCGCCACCATGGATGATGACTGCCGCGCCAAGTTCTACCCCACCTGTGACCTCGTCACTGGCCCGGATATCATCTTCTTCTGGGTAGCCCGCATGATTATGGCCGGTTACCGCTTTGCAGACGGTAAGCCGTTCAGCAATGTATTCTTCACTTCCATCGTGCGTGACCTGCAGGGCCGCAAGATGAGCAAGAGCCTTGGCAACAGCCCGGACCCCCTCGACCTCATCGCCCACTACGGAGCAGACGGCCTCCGCTTCGGCCTCATGCGCATCGCCCCCACTGGCACGGACGTCAAGTTTGACGAGAAGCAGATTGAGGAAGGCAAGAACTTTGCTAACAAACTGTACAACGCGGCCCGCTTCCGCATGATGCAGGGTGAGGCTGGTACTGACCCTGCCCCCCGCTTCGCCCCCGTACACATTGATATCCTTGCCAAGCTTAAGGAGCTGCACGCTACTGTGGCTGATGCCCTGAGCAAGTATGAGTTCAACACCTACACGCAGGCCCTTTATTCCTTCTTCTGGAATGAATACTGCTCCCTCTTCCTGGAAGCCGTGAAGAACGACCTCCGCGAGGGTGACGCCGCTGTGAAAAATGCCACGCTGTACACCATTGACACCGTACTGCGCCATTACCTGGCATTATTGGCACCCATCATGCCGCACATCGCGGAAGAACTCTGGCAGAGCCTTGGCTATGCAAACAAGAACAATGGCCTGCCCCTCATGAGCACACCGCTGCCTTCTGCGGACAGCCTGCTGAGCGGCCTGAGTGATACAGAAATCTCCAAGGCTCGTGCACTCTCCACCGCCCTGTACGATACAGCTAATCGAGCTCGTAACCTGAAAGCCGAGTACAATCTTGCCACAAACAAGAAGGTTCGTTTCGTGGTGAAGCCCACTCTTCCCCTCACGGATGACCTCACTGCCCGCCTCGCACTGCTAGCCGGTGCACAGACAGCCACGGCCGATGCAGCCTACGAGGCACCTAAAGGCACGCCTACAGCGCTTACCCCCTTCGGTGAGCTCTTCCTGCCCCTTGACGGATTGGTGGACGTAGATGCGGAGCGCTCCCGTATCACCAAAGAACTCGAAAAAATCACTAAAGAAATTTCTAAGAGCACAGCTAAGCTCAGCAACGCCTCCTTCGTGGACCGAGCCCCCGCTGCGGTGGTAGACCAGGAGCGCGCTCGCCTCACTGACTGGGAAACTAAGAAAACACAGCTGGAGGCTATGCTGGCAGCCCTATCCTGACAGATATTATCAGCGACGACATGAACGAACACAACTACCTAGATACTCTTCCGGAAAAGGAGCGCTCAGCGCTTGCCATCTGTGGCATCAGCAAGGATAGCCAGCTCAGAAGGCTCTCTCTGAGCAACGTTCTTGCTGATGCAAAGCTTGCTGCCGAAAACTTCCCGGAAGAAATGGCAGCATTATCAGAACAGCGAATTAAAGAGATTTATCAGACATGTAATCAGGAAGAGAGCACCGACCAGGAAGAAACTGGGCCGGCCTCCTCAACTATGGTTAACGAAATAGCTCAGCGCCAGATTCCAGAACTCATTCTTGCCAGACGCGGGTCATCCAAGAGAAGCAGAAACTCATCAAAATCCCGCAACGGTGCAGAACTTCACAACAAATCGCACTGTATCCACTGTGCTCGCCCGCTGAAAGTATACTTTAGCGCATGGTTCACGCTCCTCTTTTATCTTGACTTACTAGCATGGATAGTACTTCCGATACTTTTCCTGCTGGAGTTATTACCCGAAGTACCGGCCATGATAATCATCGCGGCACTCGTAGTCGGCATTCTTCCGTTCGTTCTTGTTGCCCGTAGGGCGAACTGTGCGGTATGCAATATTAACATTTTCATGTTAAGGCGCTTCTCTGAAAGCCAGTATGCACACAAGTTCCCGCTGCTGAACCGCAACGTCTCCACCGCCCTGCACATCATCCTATTCCTGTGGTACCGCTGCCCCGGCTGCGGCACACCGCAGCACCTTATGCGCCGCCGCAGGCACCGCTAATCCCTCATAAGCACCGCTTCAACGCATATGAAACCGGCAGTTATATCTCATGCGCTTCTCATCTCATGCGCAATTAGTTATGCAACGGAAGAAGCACAGATTACACACTTCAGTCTTGCACAGGACGTCATCTCTCTGCTCTCTGAAACGGAACTAACTCTCAGCAGCTGTACTGATGAACAGAGCGTTTCCGCAGCGCTCCCTAAGCTCAGGCAGCTCGGGGAACAGGCACGAGCCATCGCTGACAAGCAGCGCTCACTGCCGGATTCATCCCTGAATGAAGACCTGACCGTGGCTCCCCTTGTCAGTGATTTCCAGCTCCTCTGGGAAGCCATTCGCGCGCACATAGAACGCATCGAAAACAGCGGTCTTATGTCAGAAGAGCTCAGAAATGTACTCCGCGTCGCACCTACTACAAATTAAGTTTAAAAAAAATCCTTACAACCAAAACACAATATATAGTACCCCCGGCGTATTTTTCACGCCACATTCTCGGCGTGGCTCCATTTTCACCGTGAAGTACTCAGCTCCGGCTGAAATTTTATGCTTGCAAAATGTCAGTAAACCCGTAATATCGAGGTAACCGAAGCACACTTACCACGGTATGAAACACACTCTCTCCACAACACGTACGAGCCTCACAACAGACGAAGCACAGCATCTTGCTGACTTTGTGCTCTTCTCCCAGAGGAACTGCATTCTCAAGCTCTCTCCCGAACTGACGCAGGACAAAATCTCCTACCCCCAGTTCTTCCTGCTCACTTACTTGGCAGAGGAGGAAAGCCTCTCCATGAGCAGCGTCGCCCGCATGATGGGTCATTCCACAGCTGCTGCCACCGGCATGGTGGACAAGCTTCAGGAGCTCGGCCACCTCAAGCGCTTCACCGCCGCTGCAGACCGCCGCAAAATCATGGTGCGAATCACAGAACAGGGCTTGGACCTTGTAGAAAAAATGCGCAGTAACATCGCTCGCGATTTGGCCAGCCTCATGGCTGAAGAAGATAATGCCGAGCGCACCGGCCGTGCACGCACCCTTATTACACGCCGCGGCAAGAATTCCCTTCCCCACTAAGTCAAATATACCACAGTCGTACATGAGCAGCTATTCCCCCGCGTATCTGGAGCGCCTCAACGCCATCCCCGAAAACTTTGCACGCTTTATCACCCGTGTTCCCGGTGTGGAGCTTACCACGGATCGTGCAGCCGTCATCTCAGCCCTCACTCCCACCCATGAACAGGTACTTGCAGAGGTTGGCGTCTCACCCAAAATGCTTAGGCGAGCCCAGCAGGTACACGGCAACCGCGTTGCGCTCGTGGGTGACATTGGCTGCGCTTTCCCAGTGGAAGGAGTTGATGGCCTTTTCTGCGGCGGCAAGGCTGACTGCTGTTTGGGCATCTACGTGGCAGACTGCGCAGCCGTATGGGTATATGATACAGTGACCGGTTGCCGTGGTCTCGTACACTCCGGCAAACAAGGCACCCAGCAGAATATTGTAGGAGAGCTCCTGCGCTCCATGAAAAAAACGCTTGGCGTACAGCCCGCAGATTGCATTGCTGTTATCTCCCCCTGCATCCGCCCGCCGCACTATGAGGTAGACATTCCCTCTGCCATCATTGAGCAGCTGACAAATGCTGGCCTCGCCCCTGAAAACATCATTGACAGTGAGCTGGATACTGCCGCTGACCTGAACACCTTTTACTCATACCGTGTAGAGAAAGGCAAGACAGGGCGTATGCTGGCGCTCTTCGGCCGCATGCCGGATTAAATGTCAACCGACCTTCAGAAAAAAGAGCTGCGGCGTGCCATTCTCCGAAGCCTTCGGGCGATACCCGGAGCCGAGCGCGACGCAGCTTCTGCGTGCCTAAGGCAGCGCCTTGCCCCACTTCTGGAAGGCAATCCGAAAAACGTGGCTATTTATGCGGCCATGCCCCATGAAGTGGATTTACTCCCGCTTGTCAGCAAATACCCTCAGCACCGCTTCGCCTTCCCCCGCTGCAAGAGCAACCGCCGCATGAGCTTCCACCTCGTTACCGACCCGGAAAAAGAATTGCTACCGGGCGCGTACGGCATACTCACCCCTGACGAGAGCTGCCAAGTTCTCCTCCCTGAGCAGCTGGAGCTCATTCTCGTTCCGGGAGTAGCATTCACCGCGGAGGGAGAAAGACTGGGTTACGGTGGCGGATATTACGACACTTACCTCCCTCATTGCCGCCACGCCACAATAGCCGCAGTAGCCTTTCATCAGCAGATTGTGCCAAGCATCCCCACAGAGGCGCATGATTTACACATTCCCCACATCTTTACCCCCTGACATACTTCACCATGTACCGTTTAATTCTGTGTTTTCTCATTTTCTTCAGTAGTTTTATCAGGGCTGAAGAAGAAACCCGCCTGCTCATCATCGGGAACAGCTATACCTTCTACAATGATTTGTCTGAGCTCATTCAAGCCATTGCAGATGCTGACGGTTACCCCTTGCGAGTGGATTCATACACAGCCGGAGCTATGAGCCTGAGAGGCTTTCTGAACAGTCCTCAGCACGCGGCTGCCGCGCAGAAGCTCGCCATAGGCCACTACGACTGGGTGCTCCTGCAGGATCAAAGCCAGACGCCCTCCGCCCGCCCCGAGGAAACGATAGAATCCGTACGCCGTTGGAGCGAGCTGGCCCGAGCCCAGCGCACAAAAACCATGCTCTTCCTCACATGGGCACATGCGGCTGTAGAGAACGGGCGCATGGCCCTCCAGACCGCCATGCAGAATGATACCAGCCTTACATACTGCCGTGCCGCGGCTGAAACAAATTCCCGTGTAGCACCTGTTGGAGAAGCATGGAGACGCTGGTACAGGAAATACCCCACCCGCCCGCTTCACCAGAACGATCTGTCACACCCCACACCGGAAGGTTCCTATCTGGCAGCCTGTGTTATTTACTCTACACTCACCGGAAAGCCGGCCACTTCAATACCTGTACGCCTCAGAAACAGCCCAGTGCGTATCTCCGCCCCCCGAGCCCGAGATTTACAGAAAATTGCGGCACAAACTCTCCGCAGTTTTTCCCCGGCCCGCTACATCAGCCAGCACGAGGAGCAAGATAAAGCGCTGCCCTCAGCGGATGAAGTACGTGCCATGCTCACACGCAACATGACCATTTCCCAGCTTACAGAAAAAATCGGTCGCCCACACCTCACGCTGAGAAATGATGACCAGGTAACATACCAATTCCGCCTGCGCGAACAAGCCGAGCTAGTAGCATACTGCAATACGAGAGGAAAAATTCAGCAAATCTCCCTTGACTCACCCACCACCGGCGTCATTATCATTGACCTTGCAGAACTCGAACGCTAAAAAAACAGTCTTTTTCAAAAAGTAGAGTTGACGCAGCAGCGTTTATGGTGTAAAGTGTAGAACAGGTGCGGTACTCTCTCCTCATCTCAGCATAATATTTCACCTTTACTCATCCCGTGTACTCGAACGAAAATTATCTCCTGAATCTTCTGGTAGAGGCCGGTGCCATTGACACCGACACTATCGAAGCAATCCGCAGTGAGCTTTCTCCGCTGGATAGCGTTATTGACCACATCGTCAAAAATAACTACCTGACAGCTGAATACATAGCTGAGGTAGCTGCGTATAACTCCGGCATGGAATACGTGAACCTCAGTGAGGTTGAAGTAGCCCCGGAAATCATCGCCAGCGTAAAGGATGAGCTCGCCCGCCGCGTAGGCTTCCTCCCCCTCGGCGATGACGGTTACTCACTGCAGGTTGCCATCTCCGACCCCTTCGCGATGGAAACGCTTGATAGTCTGCCCCAGTTCCTCGGCCGCGAAATCACATTCTTCGTGGCGTCAGAACCGGAGCTTCAGAAAGCCATCGCTAAGTATTATCCGGAAAAGAAAGTATATGCTAAGGGTGATAATGAGGCCCCCATCATTGAGCTGGTGGACAACATGTTCAATGAAGCGCATGAAATGCGTACGTCAGATATTCACATCGAGCCGATGGAGGACCGCGTGCGTATCCGCTTCCGTGTGGACGGCCGCTTGGTAGAAGTGGCCAATCACCCCAAGAAACTGCTCGGGCCCATCGTCGCGCGCCTCAAGGTAATGAGCACCACCATGAGCATCGCAGAAAAACGCGTACCTCAGGACGGCCGTATTGAGCTGGATCTCCGTGATGGAAATCACATTGACCTCCGTGTAAGCACCGTGCCCACCAACCACGGCGAGTCCGTTGTAATGCGTATTCTGGATAAATCAGCTCTGGCTCTCGGCCTGCCGCAGCTTGGATTCCTTTCCGATGACGAGGCCACCTTTGACCGCCTCGTCACGCTGCCGGACGGCGTGATTCTCGTGACAGGCCCCACCGGTTCCGGTAAGACCACCACACTATACGCCTGCTTGAATCACCTGAACCGCCCGGATAAGAAGATTATCACTGCAGAAGATCCCGTGGAATACGAAATGGCCGGTATCAATCAGGTGATGATTCGCACCGAAATCGGCATGACCTTCGCCGCAGCTCTCCGAGCCATGCTTCGTCAGGCCCCGAACATCATCATGATTGGTGAAATTCGTGACGGGGAGACTGCCGCCATCGCCATTCAGGCAGCCATGACAGGTCACCTCGTCCTTTCCACCCTGCATACGAATGATGCTCCCTCCTCCGTAGCTCGTCTTGCGGATATGGGTGTGGACCGCTTCCTCATAGCCTCCTCCGTGCGAGCCGTCATGGCTCAACGCCTCTGCCGAAGCCTCTGCTCCGAGTGCAAGATGGACGGCCACCTCACGGAAAAACAGGCCTCTACCCTCGGCATTGATATAAATCGTCCCGTCATGGTCGCCCGCCCGGGTGGCTGTAACAAGTGTAAGGGTAAAGGCATGCGCGGCCGTATGGGCATCTTCGAAATCTTCCAGGTGACGGACGATGTGCGCGGCCTCATTAACTCAAATCTCACCTCTGCCCAGCTGCGCAAGCGCGCACGAGAGCTTGGCATGCGTACACTGAGAGAAGACGGCATCCGAAAAGTTCTGGCCGGCCGCACCACGGCAGATGAAGTCATCCGCGTAACCACTGGTGATGCCAGCTAATTACCCACCACCACCCCATTCACTTTTAACTTTTCTGATTTAGTATGGATACGAATGTTGCACTTGAGGTCTTCATCAACAATGGCATGGTGGATAAGTCCCTCGCCAAGGACGTCAAAGAAGAAATGGCCAATAGTGGCAAGGAGCTTTGGGAAACCCTCATTGACTTCGGCGTTATCGGTGCTCCGGAGGATTTCTGGCGAGTCATCGCCACGGAAGTAGGCGCAGAATACATCACGCTTGAAGGCTTTGTTCCCGGGGATGACCTGCTGGCGATGATTCCTGCCCCTCAGGCCCGCATGCTTGGAGCGCTCCCCATCGAATACCGTGACGGCGAAGGCCTCTACGTCTGTATTGAGGACCCGCTGAATCCCCAAACGATTGATGACTTGCGCATCGCGACCAATCAGGACATTTACCTTTACGTAGCGGCTGATTACGAAGTTCGCGCCCGCGTTGCCGAGTGCTATGGTGGTGCAGACGCTGCCATGGGTGACCTACTCGGCGAGCTGGACGGCATGAGCGTAGGCAGTAGTGACGGCACGGAAGAGGCCAATGCCGCCCCCATCATCAAGTTTGTAAACCTTGTTATCGAGCAAGCCATTAAGGAAAAGGCATCTGACATTCACTTGGAACCCTTCGAGAAGGAGTTCAAGATTCGCTACCGAGTGGACGGCGCCCTGTATGAGATGGCTCCTCCCCCCGCCTATCTGGCCACCCCCATCATCTCCCGAGTAAAGGTGATGGCCGGCATGAACATCGCTGAGCGCCGCGTGCCTCAAGATGGTCGAATCGTGATGAAACTCGGCAAGGGCGGCGTGGATATGCGTGTAAACTCCCTGCCCACCCAATACGGTGAATCCGTGGTAATGCGTGTGCTGGACCGCAACAGCGTGAGCCTTAACCTTGACAACCTTAACCTCTCACCCAAGCTCCACGAGTACATCATTGATACCGTCAACAAGCCCAACGGCATCTTCGTGGTGACAGGCCCCACCGGTTCGGGTAAAACGACCACACTTTACGCAGCGCTCCGTGAAATCAACACGGAGGACACCAAGATTCTCACCGCAGAAGACCCTGTGGAATATGATATTGACGGCATCGTACAGGTGCCCATCAACGAGGCCATCGGCGTGACCTTCCCCCGCGTGCTGCGCGCCTTCCTGCGTCAGGACCCGGACCGCATTCTGGTGGGCGAAATTCGAGACAAGGACACCGCCCAGATTGCCATTCAGGCAGCTCTGACGGGTCACTTGGTGCTCTCCACACTGCACACGAATGATGCCGCTGGCGCCGTCACCCGTTTCATTGATATGGGAGTGCAGCCCTTCCTGCTCTCCGCCACCATTCTCGGCGTGCTGGCACAGCGTCTTGTGCGTACCATCTGCCCGTACTGCAAGACCGCCTATAAACCCTCTAACAGCTTGCTGAACCAGCTGGGCATCAATCCCGCACTACTCGGACAGCAGCAGTTCTTCACCGGTTCCCGCTGCGATAAATGCGCTAATACCGGGTACAAGGGCCGTAAGGGCATCCACGAATTGCTGAACGCCAGTGATCCCATCCGTGACCTCATTACTCAGAACGTGCCCTCCATCGTTCTGAAGCAAAAGGCCATCGAGCTCGGCATGACAACCCTGCGTGATGACGGCATCCAGAACATCTTCGAGGGTAATACAACCATCGAAGAAGTGCTCAAATACACCTAATTAGCTTGACGCAGGAACAGCTATCTGCTATTCTCACATAGTAAACAAACATTTTCGTAACTTACACCACATATTATGCCTAATTTCAAATATACCGCACTGGATCAGAACGGCGTGGAAAAGACCGGCATCATCTCGGCTGACAACAAAATCAAAGCAGCTGAAATGATTCGCGCTCAGGGCCTACTGCTCCGCGAGTGTGAAGAAGCGGCTAAAGGAGCCAAGCCCGGCCCGACCAAGGAAGCCAAGAAAAAAGGAGCTAAGGGCAAGAAGGGTAAAGAAGCTAAAGCCGGTAAGGCCGGTGGCGCTGTAAAGCAGCGCGAGTTGATGATTTTCACACGTCAGCTTGCCACCCTGATTGATGCAGGCCTCCCCCTGCTCCAGAGCCTCAACGTGCTGAACAAGCAGGAACCCAATCCTAACCTCCGCGCCACCATCGGCGCCATCGGTGAGTCCGTACAGGGCGGTTCTACCTTCTCTGAAGCGCTTTCCGCATATCCCAAGATGTTCGACCGCCTCTTCGTGAACATGGTGAAGGCCGGTGAAATCGGCGGTGTGCTGGAAGTTGTACTTAACCGTTTGGCGGAGTATCAGGAAAAAGCCAACAAGCTGCGCGGCAAGGTAACCTCCGCTATGGTATACCCGCTCATCATCATGGTCATTGCCGTGGGTATTCTTATCTTCCTCATGCTCGTCATCGTGCCCAAGTTCAAGGAAATGTTCGAGGGCCAAAACATGGAGCTGCCGGCACTTTCCCAGTTCGTATTCAACTTCTCGGATTACTGTATGACGGATGGCATCATCCCGATGGTACCGAATGCAGTGCTCATCATCGCCCTTATCATGGCGGCTATCACCGGACTCTCCTTCTGGAAGCGTACTCCCAAGGGTGGCCGTGCCATGGATAACTTGATGCTGAAGGTACCCAAGCTGGGGCACCTCACTCGCGTGAACGCGGTGGCTCG
The DNA here is from genome assembly GCA_045540095.1 of Akkermansia sp. Classification (GTDB taxonomy): domain Bacteria; phylum Verrucomicrobiota; class Verrucomicrobiia; order Verrucomicrobiales; family Akkermansiaceae; genus Akkermansia. Next base: position 20,536 of record JAZQGN010000035.1, on the reverse strand, counting down.
CTTCTCCCGTACATTCGGCACCCTTGTTTCATCCGGCGTACCGATTCTGCAGGCCCTCATGATTACACGTGATACCGCCGGTAATGTGGTGGTAGCAGATGCCGTGAACAAGATTCATGACTCTGTGCGTGAAGGTGAATCCATCGTTACCCCCATGAGCGCAGCCAACAACATCTTCCCCCCCATGATGATTTCCATGGTGGACGTGGGTGAAGAGACCGGCCAGCTGCCTGATATGCTCATGAAAGTGGCTGAAGTATATGATGAAGAGGTGGATAACAGCGTGACAGCCCTTACCGCCATGCTTGAGCCGCTCATGATTGTATTCCTTGCCGTGGTAGTAGGTGGTATCGTACTCGCCATGTTCATGCCCATGATGGAAATCATCAAGAACGTGTAAAACCATGAAACTGCGTGTCAATAATAGCCACACCGGCTTCACACTCATCGAGATTCTGGTTACCATCGCCATTATCGCAACCCTTGCCGCTACGGCATGGGTTGCCAAGGGCCTCGTTGATTCTAAGCAGCGTGACAGCCTGGCTAAAACTCAAATCAGCCTTCTTGCTCAGGGTATGAATGCTTACCGTGCAGATAACGGTGACATCCTACCCTTCGGTAAGGGTGACGCGTTTAGTGCGGCCACGCTCTATTCAGCTCTCTTTCGAGATGAAGACAGTGATGGCAATCCTGATAAGGATTCTAACGGCAGTACGCTTGTGCCCTATTGCGATCAGCTCGTTATTATCACGAACACCAAAGATCCCGAGCGAGAGGAGGGCATCCCATGCATCCGCGTCAGACTAAACGGCACAGATGCCGCCGGCAACCGCGTACGCGGCAAGCGCTACGCCATCATTGACCCTTGGAACCAGCCATACCGTTACCGCCTCGGCTGTGAGGTCATGGATGAGAGTGGCCGCACCGGCACCGGCGTGAATCCGGACTTTGATATCTTCTCACTTGGTCCTGATGGACGCGGAGATGGTCTTACCAAGGACGGCGAAAACGAGGATAATATCTCAAATATCAATCTCTGGTAAGCTTAACTGCTTCATCTATAAACTTTCTCAGCGCCCTATCAACATAACTGATACGGGCGCTTTTTCAATAAAAGAATATGCATATGTCCCTATCACGTATAAACCCCCTATCAGCAGCGCTCGCCCTTCCTCTCATCATTTGTCAGGCCGCGGCTCAGCCGGATGTGCAGCCGGCCCTCAGCCTCGTGCAGCGAGTCACACCGCAGTTTTCAGGCAAAGTCCGCTTCATCATTAACAATTCTCTGACAAGCCCCGTCATTGAAGGCAGAGGAAACAGGCTGATCATCTCAGCGCACAATGTTCGCGAATGCATACGCGCGTACGGCTACTACCTGAGAAGCATTGCCAATGTGCACTTCTCCTGGAATGGAGACTGCACGCGTGGTGCCTCCTTTGTCATCCCGTCGCGCCAAGTGACGGTCCCAGCCGCACTCCGCTTCAATTACGCCTTCAATTATTGCACACTCAGTTATACCACCGTGGCCTGGGATAAAGCCCGTTGGGAGCGAGAACTTGATATTCTGGCGATGAATGGAGTCCAGTACATACTCGTGACTTCAGGGCTGGAAAAAGTGTGGCAGAACTTCCTCAGAGAGCTGGAATACCCGGAAGATAAAATAAGGGCGTTCATACCGAACCCCTGCTACGCAGCGTGGTGGAACATGGGAAATCTGGAGGGCGAAGGCGGCCCAGTTAGCCAAAGTCTCATTGATAATGAAGCAGAATTAGGCCGTTTTCTCGTGACCCGCATGCGAGAAATGGGCTTAGAACCGGTTCTGCAGGGGTACGTAGGCTTCCTACCGCATGATTTCCCGCGCGCCGGAATCAACGGCACCATCATCCCCCAAGGTAAGTGGTGCGGATACCACCGCCCAAGCGTCCTACAGCCCACAGCCCCCGCCTTTGCCAGCATTGCCGCACTCTGGTACAAACACCTGCACGCAGTCTACGGCACCACAGCCCGTGTATATGGAGGCGACCTCTTCCACGAGGGTGGAAGAAAGGGTAATACCCAGCTGGATGCAGCAGCTCGCGCCGTACAAAATGCCATGCAGCAAGCCTCTCCCGGCTCCACTTGGGTACTACAAGCCTGGGGACATAACCCGGAGCGCCGTCTGCTGGAAGGCACGGACCCTAATCACACTGTCATTCTTGCGCTTCAAAAGGACCTCACTCCCCGGGCCCAAGTGAACTTTAACTATCAAGGCCGCCCCTTCGTGTGGTGTGAGCTTTCCAATTTCGGCGGCAAGCACGATATGTTTGGCGGGTTTGACGTGGTGGAAAACCTCACCACAGAAAGAAGCCGCGCCATCGGAATCGGCATGATTTCCGAAGGTCTGGAAACCAGTCCCCTGTTCTATGCCCTCATCTGGGAGCGCATGAACACCCCGGGAGTCATTAACCGCGAGCAATTCTTGCGGCGTTATACTCTCGCTCGCTATGGCGCTATGAACCATCAAATCACCGCCGCCCTGCACCTTCTGGCTAACAGCATCTACAAGCCGAATACACGCCGCGAAGGCAGCCTCGAAAACATCCTCTGTGCCCGTCCGGACCTCTCCGCCAGAAAGGCCTCCACTTGGGCTTCTCCCATCGAGTACTATGATCCGAAAGACATCGAGAACGCAGCCCGCCTTTACCTGGATGCCGGTAAAGCAGCAGGCAGCTCGCTCGCCACGCTGCCCACGTACCGCTATGACCTTGCTGACCTCTGCCGCCAAGTACTAGCAGACCGTGCCAGAGCCACTTTAGCGCGCTGCAAGCAGGCTTACGACAGTAAGGACGCAGCAGCCTTCCGGCGTGAGAGCAGCGCCTTCATACAGCTAATACGTGACAGCGCTAAGGTACTAGCCACTTCCGAATACTTCCTGCTTGGCCGTTTCATCGCAGGGGCCCGCAACCGCGCCACCAACCAGCAGGACGCGGATGCCATGGAAGTAGCCCTGCGCCGCCTTATCACCACATGGAGACCGGATATCAGCGTGCTGAACAACTATTCTCACCGCCAGTTCGCAGAAATGATGGAGCACTACTACCTGCCCCGTTGGCAAGCCTACTTTGAGGCGCGCATGCAAGAGCTGAACGGGGGAACCCCTGAGCAGCAGCAAATTATACGTGAAGTCACCACAAATAATGGCGAACGCGTTGAAACTGCCACAATCCGCAATCTCCAGATAGAGGCCATTGAACTCGCATTCCCCACGGCTGATATCCCCATGCTCACCCGGCCTAAAGGTGATATCCTCCAGATTGCTGAGAGCATTCTGAGGTAACCTCCACCCACGGCCATCCACCTTATACCAATGAGGTGCTCCATTCCCGGAGCACCTCATTGGTTTTCAATATATAAAGAACGGAGGGAAACACCCTCAGGCATTTCCCTCCGTAAAGATTAACTTTGCAACGTTGGCAAGAGAATCTTAGGCGATGGAGTCGCCCAGCTTCTTCATAGCCTCGGCAGCGCGGTTGGAGTAACCCCATTCGTTGTCGTACCAGCCGCAAACCTTCACCATGTTGCCGCCCACCACATAGGTGAAGCCAGCGTCGAAGATGCAGGAGTGGGGGTTGGAAACGATGTCCTGAAGCACGAGAGACTCCTCGGAGTACTCGAGGATGCCCTTAAGCGGACCCTCAGCAGCCTCCTTCATGGCGGCGTTCACTTCCTCCACGGTCACGTCAGCCTTCAGCACGGCCACGAAGTCGGTCAGAGAGCGGGTGGGGGTGGGTACGCGGAAGGAAGCGCCGTTAAGGAGACCCTTGAGCTGGGGAATCACCTCACCGATAGCCTTGGCAGCGCCAGTGGTGGTGGGGATGATGTTGATAGCGGCTGCGCGCATACGACGGGGGTCGCTGTGCGGCAGGTCAAGGATGCGCTGGTCGTTGGTGTAGGAGTGGATGGTGCTCATCATGCCCTTCTCGATGCCCCACTTGTCATTGAGAACCTTAACCATGGGGGAAAGGCAGTTGGTGGTGCAGGAAGCGTTGGACACGATGTTGTGCTTGGCAGCATCGTACTCGTCATCGTTGATGCCGATGCAGAAAGTCAGGTCGGGGTTCTTGGCGGGAGCGGAGATAAGAACCTTCTTAGCGCCAGCCTTGATGTGACCCTCAGCCTTCTCACGAGCGGTGAAGAGACCGGTGGACTCAAGAACTACGTCTACACCCAGCTCAGCCCAGGGAAGCTGATCCGGACCCAGCATACCGCCAACAATCTTGATGGGGTGGCCGTTCACAATCAGGTTATCACCATCAACCTCGATGGTGCCCTTGAACTTGCCCTGCGTGGAGTCATACTTGAGCAGGTGAGCGGTAGTAGCGATGGGGGTAAGGTCGTGGATGGCGACAACCTTCTCAAGCTCGGTCTGGGACATGGCGCGAAGCACGTTGCGACCAATGCGACCGAAACCGTTAATAGCGTATTTTGCCATAATAGTGAGGTATATTCTATAAGTTGATTGTTTCCCGCTAAGCCACCCGGCCCAGCAAGGCATGAGCCTATTTTAACCTCATAGGCCCTTTGAGTCAACACAAATTTCATTTCCATCCCCGAAAAATCGCGTCACAGCCCGCTTCCCGGCCCACTTCCACTGCCCACGCGCGTCTTTCTGTGACAGCGAGCGCGTTCTTCTCTTGACAGCTCTCCCCCGCTGTGGCAGTATATCTGCACGCTCACGCAGCATGGCTCCGTCGTTCAATGGATAGGACAAAGGTTTCCGGTACCTTCGATGTGGGTTCGATTCCCGCCGGGGCTAGCTCTGAATAACACCTGGTTTCGCTTAGAAATCAGGTGTTTTTTGTTCCCTTCGCCTTTTGTCGCCTCCTGAGTGATTGGCTTATCAATTCCAATCGTTAGCACTATCATTCTCCCAATTTTTAGAAATACCCTCATAATTCCTATTGACTTAATATGCGTTTTGTGCTACAAGCCCATCAACAGCCACGAACAGCACAGCATATGCAGAGATTTGAAACGAAACAATTACATGCCGGGCAGGAGCATCCGGACGCCGCGAGCGGCGCCCGCGCGGTGCCAATATACGCCACATCAGCCTACGTATTCAACAGCTGCGAGCAAGCCACTGCACGCTTCAATCTGGAGGAGCCGGGAAACATCTACAGTCGGCTCACGAACAGCACACAGGAAGTACTGGAAACTCGCATAGCAGCGCTGGAAGGAGGCATAGGCGCGCTAGCGCTGGCCTCAGGCGCTGCCGCCATCACATACACCCTGCAGGCGCTGGCGCAGAACGGCGGGCACATCATCGCCCAGAAAACCATCTACGGCGGCAGCTATAATCTGCTGGCCCACACCCTGCCTGCCTTTGGCATCAGCTGCAGCTTTGTGGATATCCATAATCTTGCGGAAATAGAGGCAGCCATCACCCCTCAAACCCGCGCCATATACGCCGAAAGCATGGGGAACCCGAACAGTGATATCCCGGATATCGCTGAGCTGGCACAGCTAGCGCACAGCCACGGGCTGCCGCTGGTGGTAGATAACACCTTCGCCACCCCTTACTTGCTGCGCCCTCTGGAGCTAGGGGCAGACATCGTGGTGCACTCTGCCACTAAGTTCCTCGGAGGCCATGGCACGACGCTGGGTGGGCTTGTTATTGATGGCGGCAAGTTTGACTGGGCAGCCAGCGGGAAATACGCGGGCATATCCGCACCGAATCCTTCATATCACGGCGTTAGCTTCACTAAAACCGTGGGCCCCGCAGCCTTCATCATTTACCTGCGGGCTATTCTGCTCAGGGACATGGGGGCCTGCCTCTCCCCCTTTGCTGCCTTCCAGCTTCTGCAAGGCATTGAAACGCTTTCCCTGCGCATGGAACGCCACGCGGAGAATGCGGCAGCGGTCATCCGCTATCTCTCAGCGCATCCGCAGGTGCGGCAGGTGAATCACCCAGCCCTGCCCAGCCACCCGAACCATGAGGCGTACAAGCGCTATTTCCCGAATGGAGGTGGCTCCATCTTCACCTTTGAACTGAAGGGAGGGCAGGAAGAAGCCTTCCGCTTCATTAATTCCCTGCACCTATTCTCACTCGTGGCCAATGTGGCGGATTTGAAGAGTCTCGTTATACACCCGGCCACCACAACACACTCACAAATGACGCCGAATGAGCAAAGGCAGTGCGGCATCACGCCCGGCACCATCCGTCTATCCATCGGTACTGAGCATATAGACGATATTCTGGCTGATTTGGAGCAGGCCTTTACGCGGCTCAACCCGTAAAGGCAACACCCTACATCACTCTTTTTTTTCAGACCTTCGCTAACAAAATCATCCACCAACTTAAAATGCTTCCCCTCAACAAGCACACAAAACACATTACACACTCGAACTCTAGCCGTCTACTGCCACGCTGAGCCTACTGGCCCTGACGGCCCTCGCCATACGCCGCCTCAGGAAATAAGCTCACCATACCACTACTGAAGCAGGGATAATGCCGAGCCGGTTTTATCCCTGCTTTCTTTTGCCTATATGGCGCCCCCTCCTCATTATCACCCTCACTTCATATACCCAAAACATTCCTCAGAATAAACCAAACCAGCGCGCTGTACGCAAATACGGAGAAAAAGAGCCTGTAATGGCGCTGATTTTCCCAATTTTTCCACCTGAATATATGGATAGAGCAGAGCCTCAAATACTCTACAAAAAGAGCAAGTAGAATGAACGGCAGAAAAAAATTATAGCGGAAAGCCTGTAAGATATCCCCTTGGAGCAGAGCACTGAAAGAACGAGTGCCGCCACAGCCGGGGCACGATATCCCTGTACACCTTCTAAAGGCACACCCGGGGGATATTTCTCCGGCCCAGCCGGCCACATATTCTGGCAAAAAGATGCTGAGCAAAACCGCGGCAAGCATCATCAGCGAGAGAATAATGAGCCCCCACCGTTTCCACTCACCCCGGGCTTTCTCCACGCCTGTACCGGAAGAATCTTTCATCGGATATAGAATGACATAAAACAGCCATACTGCTTATACATGTAAATAACAGCATGGCTGCAGAATGAAGTACAATATACGTGAAATCCGCCTGATATTATGCAGAAGCAAAGACTAGAGAGACATATAATATGGTAATGATAACACTCAAAACGGCGTTAATGATATTACAAATCTTAGCCGATTCTGCCGCAGATCGGGCCTCGGCATAGCGCCCCTGCATCCACAATGTATTCACAGAATTGGATTTGATAATGCAGAAAATCGCAAGCGGCCAGCAGCAAAGAAGGCCAAGTATACTCCATACCAAATAGTTATCAGGCTTGCCTGCCATTGCGTTCACACCACAGCCCCCCATGGGAGCCCCCACAAACACAACACCGGGAAGCTGACTAAGCGGCATCCATGAAGATGACCCCGGATAACTGCACATGTAAGAAAGATTTATAGCACCTGCACAAAGCTGCGCGTTAATCTGCTCCAGAGTCAGCGGGCCAATGGGCTGAGTGGAGCCGGGAGCCAGCACGTAATAATTATTCATAGCAAAATAAATCTGACACAGCTTCCCCTCAGAGTCAAGAAAAAATTCAGGCTCACAGGCTAGAGCAAAACTCCGACCGTAGCCTATAACATGCCCCGTATATCAGGATGATTCTAAAAAAGTGTGACAACATCAAAATTTATTCTTGCGCAAGCAAAGGTGAATCATGTACAGTATCCGCGTAGCGAGGAGCCAATTTCCTCTGCACATATCTATCAACACCAGCCACACAGAACCTGTAAGATGATTAAGGTAGCCATTGTCGGATATGGGAATATCGGTAAGTACTCAGTAGACGCCCTGCGTGCAGCACCGGATATGGAATTAGTAGGCATCGTGCGCCGTGAAGGCAGTGCCCCCGTGCACGGCATTAAAACCGTGACGAACATTGATGAACTCGGGCAAGTGGATGTGGCGCTCCTCTGCACGCCCACCCGCAGCGTGGAAGAAACCGCCCTGCCCCTGCTGGCCAAGGGCATCAACACGGTAGACAGCTATGATATCCACGGCGGAATCGTGGAGCTGCGCCGCTCCCTCGGCAAGCAGGCTCAGGCTAACAATGCCGTGGCCGTCATCTCCGCAGGCTGGGATCCCGGTTCAGACTCCGTGATGCGCACCATGATGCTCGCCATGGCTCCCAAGGGCATCACCTACACCAACTTCGGCCCCGGCATGAGCATGGGCCACAGCGTGGTGGCCCGCTCCAAGGCCGGCGTGAAGGACGCCCTCTCCCTCACCATCCCGACCGGTTCCGGTGTGCACCGCCGCATGGTGTATGTGCTGCTGGAGGACGGCGCTGACTTTGCCGCCGTGGAGGCCGCCATCAAGGCTGATGATTACTTCTGCCATGATGATACCCACGTGCAACAGGTGCCGGACATTGATTCCCTCAAGGATATGGGACACGGCGTGTACATGGAGCGCAAGGGCGTTTCCGGCTGCACCCAGAACCAGATTTTCAAGTTTGAGATGCGCATCAATAACCCAGCCCTGACCGCTCAGGTCATGGTATGTGCCGCCCGCGCCAGCATGAAACTGACCGCAGGCTGCTATACCCTCCCCGAAATTCCGCCCATGGATTTCTGCCCGGGAGATCGCGAAGCGCTCATCGCCCAGCTGGTGTAAGCACAGCTGCTCACCTTTCAACCACACGGGACAGGCTCACACCTGTCCCGTTTTTCTTTTGCCTGCAGCCTCATGGAAAGCATAATTGCTTCAGATTTCCGCCCGCAAAAAAGCCGCCACCCAACAAAGGGCGGCGGCCTTTTTATAAAATACGCTGTACGCAAAATTACTTCCTGCGGCGGCGGGCTGCCAAGCCGACCAGAGCAAGGAGGCTCAGGGTCGCCGCTTGTCACGGCGTAGGCTTGCCGAAGCCGGATGGTCGGCTCCCGGCTTCGACTCATCCCTGCCGGGCTGCTTTCTACGCCGAGGCAGGACGCCGACCAAACACCATTTTATTTTCTGCGACGGCGCATGACCATAGCAGCCAGTGCTACAAAGCTCAGGGTCGCCGCGGTCGGCTCGGGAACAGCAGCGGACAGTTCACTGTATTTGCGGGTAGTTTCATTACCCTCAGCATCACGAAGGGTGATAACGGTATCATTCGTGAAACCATCACGTTCCCATGTAGCATCTACGAAATTGACAAACAGATCATTTTTCTGCAAGTAGCGGAAGTCAGTTGTCATATCACCATCCGTAATGAGAGAATCCATGAGCAGAACGATATTCACGTTATAAAACTCAAAGTCACCGCCCATTAAATCAACCGAGCTTCCCAGAGTCATGATAACTTCGGAATCATCTTCCAAGTACATATACTCAGTCTGCACGCAGCCATCAATCACTAAGCTACCGCCCCAGATTTCAACAGCCTCGGTATAACTGCCATCTCCCAGTGTAAGGGAGACGCCCTCATAAATGAAGAGACGGCCATTAATTATACCGTAGTTCTCAATATAACCACCTGTAGCTGTATCAGCAAGGGTTATAAAATCATAGCAGTCCTGATCATCTTCATCCGCCACATCATTCATGACGCCAAAACGTTCGCCATTGTCATTCAGGCTTTTTCTGATCATCTTCATCCGCCACATCATTCATGACGCCATTGTTAACAAGCCAGCCATCGTAAATGTATATCTGGTTGGCGTTTACCTCACCATTATTGGTCAGGCTGCCCGTAGAGTTTTCACTACCAATGCCCAGATAACCATAACCGGCGGATACTCCCTGAGCCACAGTTACATCAGATTTGATGATATCCTCCGCAGTGCCGGCACCGGCCATGGCAACTGAAAGCAGAATAGCAGAAAGTGTAGGTTTCATCATTTTCAGGATTGTGTTATAATTAGTAATCGCTTACGCGGAAGCGCCGGGGCATTGTACAGCATAACAGTTATTCATGCAAGCTTATAAGAGCTTTTCCCTGCAAAAAACCGCCACCCAACAAAGGGCGGCGGCTTTTATATAATAAGCTGTGCACAAAATTACTTGCGACGCCGGCGAGCTGCCAGGCCTACGAGAGCAAGGAGGCTCAGGATCGCCGTGGTCGGCTCGGGAACAGCAGCGGACAGTTCACTGTATTTGCGGGTAGTTTCATTACCCTCAGCATCACGAAATGAGCTGGCCATTACCCTTCCAAGAGCCAAAAACACCGAATAAACGGAGAAAAAGTCCCCATTTTCTGCCTATTAGGGCGTTTTCGACTAGCAAAGAAAGACATCATTGTTCGAAAAACTTGACTCCTTGGTGCGTTCAAACTATAATAATCCGCACAAAGTTTTACACTTATGGCAACAATCACAAAGAGAGAACTCGTTAACATGGTGTGTGCTCAGCTTGACAATGGCTGCACACAGGCTGACGTACTGGAGATTATTCAGAAGATGGTTGACTCCATCACAGAGGCTGTCGGCAATGGTGACACCGTTGTGTTCCGTAACTTCGGCACCTTCTGCCCCAAGGAAGTGAAAGCTAAGGTGGGCCGCAATCCCAAGGACCCCGGCAAGGACGTGGCCATCCCCGCCCGCACGGTGGTTAAGTTCAAGGTTGGTAAGAACCTGAAGGACATTGTTGCCAAGCTTTCCAAGTAAGAACGCTTACAACACAAGAAAAAGAGGACGCAGCCGCTTGGGTGGATGCGTCCTCTTTCTTTTCCTGCAAAGTCGAATACCCTTGCTTGACTCCGCAGTGAGAGTTGATGTATACTACTCGCAGAAATTAAACCATACCCTATCACCACAATGGCTAGCAAACTTGATGCAGCGTCGCTAAAAGTATTAACCTCAGCCAAAAAAGGAGATGCCGTCACTTTACGGCAGGCATTGGAAGCAGGCGGGCGCTGTGACATAGCGGATGATTACAGCAGAGGGCCATTAAGCTTGGCTGCTCAACATGGGCACCCGGACTGTATAAAGGTGCTGCTGGAATATGGGGCTGATATTGACGAAAGAGACATTGAGATGGATTCACCTATCAGTCTGGCAGCCGCAGGGGGGCATACTGAATGTGTGAGCTATCTGATTGAAAAGGGGGCAGATGTGAATTGCTATTCCGCTAATGGAACTCCGCTCATACAAGCAGCGCGCTGCGCATGCGCTGAGTGTGTCCAGCTGCTGCTGGCTAAAGGAGCAGAAGCTAACGATGGCTCCAGTTACGGGACAACGGCATTGAAGGAAGCAATCATGCAACAATCCGTTAAGTGCGTTAAGCTTTTGGTTGAGCATGGGGCAAAAGTCTCGGGAGCTGACTTTTTCGGCTTTGATGAGATGATGCTGGCCGTACAAATCGATAATGAGGAGTGCGTGCGGCTTGCTCTTGCAGCCGGCGGCGACCCGAAATACCTCGGAAAACACCTAGAAATCTCCTTGTTTGATGCGGTAAATGATGATGATGTTCCCCGCGTGCGGGAATTGCTGAAACAAGGTACGGACGTCAATTTCAGGAACGCAGCCGGAGAAACGGTGTTATTCCGAGCCCTGCAATACGCCACGCCTTGTGACTGCTTACCGGACATTCTCGCCGCTCACCCTGACGAAACGATCAGAGACGCTCACGGGCATACCGCTTGGGAAAGCGCCAAGTTATGCGGCGCCTTGCACGGGAGCGGGCTGACGGTGGAGGATTTAAGGAACATACCCTTTGCTGTGATAGAAAAAGCACCCTCCTCCGCCGAGGATGGCTCCCGCTCCTAAGAAAGATTGCCATGCGCCGGGCGTTCTGATATACTACTGCCATGATAACGCCCATCCTCATAGCCATCTTCGTGGGCTCAATGTTGACATTGAGCACCCATGAACATTGGCTTACGGGGGAGAATAAATACAAGGTGCTAGGGTGGAGCCTAGCCGCACTCGGCATAATGAGTGGGCTGGCTCTGGTTTTCCTGCTGTAAGTCCACATCCTCAGCAAGCCCCCTGCACCTACAAGCCCAAAGGCTTTAACCGTCAAAAACGAAACAGGGTCAGATTTTTTAGCGATTCTGAGGTCCGCTCTTTTTTGAGCAGTTTGTTATTTTTGCTTTGTCAGTGATAATGTCTACACATCGCCATGGAGAAGAGCATCATCGGCATGGCCCAATACGGAATCAATCCAATTCTCACCCAACCCGGCGGCAATCATGCGGCACGCAGTTCCTACATCGTTATTTCTAACAGCCTCGCAAAAGGCTTTTGGGGTATCGAAAGGTAGAACGAATAAACCTCCTCGAGGACGTCTGAGGTGATTGTACCATGCCATTTTCAACTTGCAAGCCGGAAGCTCGATAAATACAAAAAATAAGAAAAAACACTTCTAGTGACTCAATCACCAGAGCCATAAATTACCTTTTTTTTACGGTATGACACGAAAAAGCAAACTTACAAATCACACCCAATATGGCTCATTTTTTCATAAGTCATTCATTTATCAACAAAATAACCCGAATAATTTTGTATTAGAATTATACTATATATAGAGAGATAGATTTTTCATATTATGATTATATCCCCCGAAACGATTCCTGCGCCCCCCGAAAAACACATTCAAAAACGCATCTCTGCCGCCTGGGCAGGGTTAATGCTAGGAGACGCGCTGGGAGCCCCTGCTGAGTTTTGTACCCGAGAGGATATCCACGAGCTGTATCCTGAGGGGCTATGTGACATGGTGCCCGGGTTTGGCATATGTACGGACCGCCGAGCCGGAGAGGTGACGGATGACACACAGATGGCCTATTGCCTGCACCAAGCCTTGCAGGAAGCTAATGGATGGAGGCCCGAGATAGCGTATAAGCACTATCTGACCTGGTTTGCTACAAATCCGCCCGATATTGGCGAGGCTACCTCTGCAGCTCTTTCCGGCCACCCGAACGCTGAATCTCAGGGTAACGGTGCTCTCATGCGAGTGTTACCCATTGCCTTGTGGGCCGCCACCCACCCGGGCTTTGATTGGCAAACGGCAGCGAGAGAGGATGCCTTCATCACGCACCCTCACCCCGTGTGCGGTGATGCTAACGTGGTCTTTGTACACGCCTTACTGACTGCTATGCGCCCAAATATAACAGCAGAGGAGATTCAGTTTTCAGCTTTAGCGTTTGCAGTGGAAAACAGCTTATCCTCCGCTGTGGTGGAGGCCGTAGCCGCTGACAACATGCGCCCAGATTACGATGGCGAACACATCGGCTGGGTTCTGGTAGCCCTGCATAGTGCTTTCTATCAGCTGAAAAACGCAAGTAGCTTCCGTTCCGCGCTGGTGGATATCGTTTCATCCGGTGGTGATACCGATACGAACGCCGCCATAGCCGGAGCCCTATTAGGCATGTGGAAAGGGCTAAGGCACATTCCCCGCACTTGGCTACAAGCAGTGCTTGCAGCTAATCTCCCTTGCTACACCGCCCTGCTTCCGGCGGTAAAGGATGTGCCGCAGTACCCGAGTACGTTCTACCCCAAAAAGGGCAAAATGTCTCGGCCGAAGCGCCATCTCGGAGGAATCAGCATCCCTCTTCATTTTGTAGAGTGAGGCACTGATGGCTGCTTTGCTGTACACAAAAATACGTTTTTTCTCACTTTTTTTAAAGTATGACACAAAATAACTTTTCTCCAAACGATAAAAAAAAGGAGCAAGATTTTCGTAAGTCATTCATTTATCAACAAAACGACTTAAATAAAATGGTATTAGAATTATACTATATATAGAGACACACATTTTTCTTTCTATTTATATATGATTACCCCTGCCACACATTCCCATTCACAAACATCCACCAACTCATTCAATCGCGTTTTATTGAACGCGGTTCAGCGCAACAGCGCAGCAGAAGTTGTTTCAGCACTGGAAAATGGCGCTGATCCGAATACAGCTGATAAGGATGGAGTAACCTGCTTAATGTGGGCTGCTCTTAAGGGGTACGCTGAATGCGCATCACGCCTGCTCACAGCCGGGGCAGATGTGGAAATCGTGGACGGAGACAAATGGAGCAGTCTCATGTATGCGGCCGATAAAGGCCGGACAGCATGCGTGAAGCTGCTCTTGGCTGCCGGGGCCAACGAGCATAAGTCTGACTACGACAAAGAATGCGGCCTGATGCGCGCAGCCAGAAATGGCCACGCCACATGCGTGAGCCTGTTACTGGCAGCCGGAGGAGATGCAAATGCCGCCGATATTAACGGCGTAAACAGCCTCATGTTTGCAGCAGCAAAAGGCCAAGCCGACTGCCTCAAGCTATTGCTGAGCGCTGGGGCCGACCCGAACACGGTTGATTTCAACGGCAAAAACAGCCTAGTGTGGGCTGTCGAATACGGCCACGCCAAATGCGTTAAATTGTTGCTGCAGCACGGAGCTGACCCGAATACCGGGATTGGCCGCGCGGCAGCACAGGGCCGTGTTTCCATCATCAAGCTGCTGCTTGGTGTCAGGGCGAATCCCAACAAAGGGCTTGCTCATACCGCCCGCAAGGCCACGGTTACGCTGCTGCTCGAGCACGGAGCAGACCCGAGCAAGGGACTCAGCAGTGCTGTGGCCTTCTCTCACAAGGCCAATGTGAGATTGTTGCTGAACAACGGCGCTGACCCAAATGTGGGGCTGGCAGCCGCTGCCGCTGAGGACCGCTTGACGGACATATATACTCTGCTGGAGTTTGGCGCAGAGCCCAGCGAAGGGCTAGCAGCAGCAGCCTCCGCGGGCCGTTACGAAGCCGTGGATATGCTGCTGGGACTCGGCGCTACCGCCAACAGGGGCATCGCCGCCGCGGCCTATCATGGTCAGAAGGCCATTGTGACTCTCCTGCTGTGGAACGGAGCCAACCCGAATGAGGGTATGAGTGCTGCCGTAGCCGCCGGGCATGCGGACATTGTCCGGATTTTGCTCAACCGTGGCGCTGCCCCGCGCCTCGGTTTCGAGGAAGCCTCAGAGCCCCAGACGGAGCAAAGCAAGGTCGCAGTGGCATAAAATCCTAAAGCAGCCCTTGCCCAGCGCACTGGTTCAGGCGCGTCAGGCAAGAGGTCAGCATACATGTAAAAAGAACCCCTAATCTTTAACCCATTCACTCATTCCAACCCATCAAAACAACTATGAAGACACTTACCGGAGAGGAAATTCAGACTGCCGCTGCAGAGAAACTCAATATCGACTTCGCATCTTTAATTGCGCTCAGTTCAATATGGGCCCCAGTGGAAGAACATCTAGCAGCTCAGAATGAGCAAGGCACCTTTGCTCGTGTACCGAACTGCAGAAGAAGGCGCCATTTCGAGCCCCGCGGTGAGGTGGATGGTATCATCTATGATGATAACACCCGTCCCAACTCGCAGATGAAATCCGTGGCAAAAAAATACTACGGTGTTAGCCTGAAAGACTTTACCGTTTGCCACGTATGGCCTGACACCTGTTATGATGAGCGTTATCATACCTGTTTTGCCAATTTGGTATGCATTCCGGCTGCCATTCATTCGCTAACGGATTTTGATTCCCACGTGGAGGCCTGCCTGAAGTATAGGGCGTACGAATTATACGGCTGGATGCCTGACGGCAAGGACGCGCCGACCAAGCCTGAAAATTATCCGACCGAGTGGCTGGAACTGCCGAGGGTGGCCTCAACGTCTCGTACCCGCGCCGTGAAAGAAAAAGGGCTAGTAGGAGAAAACGATGAGTCCTGCGCCAAGGCCCTGTCTCGCTTGCCCGGCGTTTTTGAAGCTACGGATTCCATCGTTCATGAAGTCATCCAAAGGGCCATTGATTTAGGCTGCACGGATTCTGATTTTGTTTTCGTGGATGATTTAACAATCGGGCGCGTTAAACGGAGCAACATTCAATCCATGAAAACGGAAGACGGAAACTCCTATGGCCGCTACTTCGACGGTGAAGGCAGAGGCACGGAAGCTCAGGTGTGCTTCATGGCAGAAGTGTGGCAAAGGCTCAAGGAGATGAATTGGGCCAAATGATAAGGGGTAAATGCCCCACTATCAGCCATAAACGCCAGAAGGAAAAGGCCTCACTCCGTGGTAACATACAGCGGAGTGAGGCTGCTGAGTATTAGACATATGCTTCTAACAACCATATTCAGGGAGCACCCACCCCCCTGCCCGTGCTCCGGATAAGGCAGCCCACGCGGCCACAGTAACCAACATCATATGATTTCCAGAAGCATCTATCTATTGACACAGCGCGGCTTTTGTGGTAAGTTCCACGCGCAACGTACTGAAACCGAGAAAAGAAACGTCATGAAGAAACTCCTTCTTCTTCTCCTGCTTGTGGTGGCTGTGTTTGCCATGCAAAGTTTTGGTGCCACCGAAGTTCCGGTGGCTGAGGAAGCTACGGCTCCGGTAAAATCTCCCCTCTGCGGCACCATATGGTCTCTGGCGCCGGCTCTGCTGGCCATTGTGCTGGCCCTTATTTTCAAAGAGGTATATTCCGCTTTATTTGCAGGTGTAGTGCTGGGAGCCTGCTTCATAACCCAATTCGCCCTGACGGATACGGTGGACTTTGTTGTGAATAAAGGGCTCATCGAGGGCATGCAAGCCACCACGGGCGTGTTCATCTTCCTAGTGATTCTCGGTGCCTTTGTCTGCATGATTAACAAGACAGGAGCCGCTCAGGCCTTTGGCCAGTGGGCGCAAAGGAATATCAAATCCCGCATCGGCAGCCAGCTTGCCACATTCATCCTCGGCATCCTCATTTTCATTGATGATTATTTCAACTGCTTGGCTGTGGGCAGTGTGATGCGCCCGGTGACGGATGCCAAGCGCGTTTCCCGCGCGAAGTTGGCATTTATCATTGATGCCACGGCAGCGCCCATTTGCATGATTGCCCCCATTTCAAGCTGGGCTGCTGCAGTTTCCCAATACTCTACCGGCACGGGCTACAATGGGCTGGAGCTTTTCATTCAGGCCATTCCGTATAACTTCTACTCGCTGCTGACACTCTGTTTTGTGGTCATGCTGGTGCTCATGCGCTTTGACTACGGCCCCATGCGGCGCTATGAGCGCAATGCTATCCAAAACGGCGATGTCCACACCGTGCTGCCTGAGCAGTCCGTGCAGGAACAGGAGCTGAAATTCGAACGCCACGGCAAGCTGTGTGACCTCATTGTGCCGGTGTTACTGCTCATAGGGATAGAAACCTTCGCTCTGGTGTACGTGGGCGGCATACTGGAGGGCAAGTCCTTTGCGGATGCTCTGAGCGCCACGGATGCCACGGTAGGACTTCCATGGGGTGCCATCATTGCGCTGGTGCTGACGGTGGCCTTCTACAGGCTGCGCGGCATCCTGAGCTTTCGCGCGGCCATGCGCTGCATTCCTCAGGGCTTCATCGCCATGGTGCCCGCCATTCTCATCCTGACCTTAGCCACCGCTCTCAAGAATGTGACTTCTGCTCTGGAGGCCCGCGAGTTCATCGCCTTCCACATGGAGCACGCCTCTGCCGGGCTGGTGAACTTCTTACCCGCTGTAATTTTTGTGGTGGCGGCCATTCTCGCGTTCTCCACGGGCACATCCTGGGCCACCTTCGGCATCCTCATCCCCATTATCGTGAGTACCTTTGATCCGTCCAGCCCCCTCATGTTCATCGGCATGTCTGCCTGCCTCGCCGGTGCTGTGGCCGGTGACCACTGCTCCCCGATTTCTGATACCACCATCATGTCCAGCGCCGGTGCCCAGTGTGATCACCTGAGCCATGTATCCACCCAGCTGCCGTATGTGCTAACCATATCCGCTGTGTCCTTTGCCGCCTTCCTACTGGCCGGCTTTATGCATAACTGGTTTATCGTGTTCCCGCTTGCGCTCGGAGCCCTCTTCATCACCCTACTGGTTCTTAAAAAGTATAGCGCCAAAGCACAAGCGGATAAGGCCTGATAGATAACCGGGCTGAAAGCGTTAGCTCACGTCCTTGTATAATGTCGAATAAAACGCAAATAATTCGGCGTGGGAGCATCTCCGCTCTTCTGCTAGCGCTGGTGGCCATTGTGGCAACCGCGGCGCACTTGTATTTACACCGCGAGGCCTGGATAGCCCAAGGAGAATCCGCCACACTATGGGACTGGACGGATGCCATGTGGCACCTCCGTGTGCCCTTTGCTGCGGCTCAATATGTGGCCGTGGTAACAGCTTTCGCCCTCGCTTGGATGATATGGAACACCCAGTGGCGCCTGTTCCGAAACATCCTCATAGCATGGGGTATCACATGGCTGCCGATGGCGATAACCGCCACGGATGACGTCACCGCCACCTTCGGCGGCCCTTTCAACTTCCCGCTGTGCATGTTTGCAGCACCCATCTTCGCCTTCTTCTGCTTGGTAGAACTCGTCATCGCACTAATCATCCATGCTGTTATCATAGCCCATCGCAGTGAAGCAAAGCCTTCAGCCGCGCAAAAGGAGGAACAGAAGTCGAGCACGCCCCGGCAGGATTAAGAGCTGCGCGTTAGCTTTATGCCCACTGCCCCGGGAGACGGAATCAGGCCTCAGATTTTAAGCCGGCTCGGTTTAACCAGACAAGAAAGCCGGTTACATAAAGGAGCCCAAATATAGAACTTCCACTTTTGGCTAAGCCAGTTGTATACGAAAGAACAGGGTAGACAGGCAATATATACCGCCAATGAGAGAAGATAAGCATTTTGAAGGTGCACATCTACTGCCAGTAGAAACATTATATACAGGCCATGAAAATAGTATACATTGGGAGAATGATTTTTCCCTATACCCCCTAATACAGGAATCGTAAAATCTTTGTATTTAACACACAACAACATTAACAAAACCACTAACGGATACGAGCCCAACAAAAAATAATTCTTAGGAATTTGCCCCCTTACATAATACTCAACTACAAGAATCGCAACAGTTAAAGGCAATGCATATACAAAGTTTACTACCTTCAATAACCGTTCTTCATGTTTGCGCAATAAATACCCAGTTGCTAAAAAAGGCACTATGCTGCCACCCGAATTTAGGACACAGAGCTAATTCAGCTTAGCTTGCGCAAAAGTCTGGATGAGTGTAGAATAACCTCAAAAAACACAACACACTCATCAACATGACCAAAATCCACAAAAGAGGGCGCTACAGTGCAGCCCTGAAAGAAAAAGTATCGCTCGAAGCCCTTAAAGGGGAAAAGACGCTCCAGCAGATAGCGTCCGAGAACAACATCAGTCCCGAGCTGGTACGACAGTGGAAGAAGCAAGCACTGGAGGGGGTATCCCAAATCTTTAAGCGTGCTAAAAGCCGAGAAAAAGCCCTGGAGGAACAAAATGAGCTACTCAAGAGTCTGTTATGCAAACGAGAGCTGGAACTGGAGTGGCTTACAAAAAAATCCAAGGAGCTGGGGCTTTAGCTCAGAGACGCCAGCTCCTAGACGAAGAACACAGCGAGATGTCGCGAAAAAGACAATGTGAACGGTTGGCGATACATCGTAGTAGCACATACTACAAGCCGCGAGCTAAAACAGATGAGGCCCCTATAGAAAAGACGCTCAATGAACTCTACCTCAAAGATCCATGTCTGGGGCTGAGAAAACTCCCTGATATGGTAAAACGCCACTATGGAATAAAACACTGCAAACGATAGATGTAGATAAAGTCTGGAGTAGTGATATAACCTATTTGCAGATAGGACTGAAAAATTACTATCTCTGTGTCGTGTTAGACTGGCCAAGCCGTGAGGTGCTCGGCTGGAGCCTGTCAGATAACATGAGTACACAACTGTGCCTAGAGGCATTGGGGATGGCGGTTGCTATCGGACGCGAGCCGGAAATATTCAATACGGATCAGGGAAGTCAATACACCTCACGTGAATGGCTTAGAGAATTGGAAGAACGAGGGATAAACATCAGCATGGATGGTAAGGGGAGATGGGCAGATAACATTGCTGTAGAGCGTTTCTGGCGCACTTACAAACACGACTGTTTCCTGCTCAACGAAGTAAACACATTGGAGGAGGCCAGGCGATTAACAGCACGTTGGTTAACCTACTACAACCGAGAGCGCCCTCATGCACGATTAGATAACCTTAGCCCATCAGAATACTGCCGTCAGAAGGGCTACCCCTAATCGGCGAATTTTTGCGCGATTTTTCCGCTCCGCGCCCTCGCTACGCTCGGGACGCTGCATCTACGCTACAAAATCGCGCAAAAAATGGATTGACCGTCCACACTGTATTATGCTATAAACATTTGCACTCATCCGGGCAAAAAACAAGAAGAAATGGCTTGTTTGTGTCAAAAGGAGGGCGGTAGCTTAGCGTGCCTTATTTTTATGCAACGGCCACCATTCGGGCCACCTTTACTCAGATAAGATGAAATGTGGCCCGCCTGCTCTTTCGGCAGGGCACGCGAGGTGGTTTCCATACTAGCTGACAAAAGTTGGGTAATGCCAATCGGTAGAAGCATCCGTTGTAAAAATAACATACATAAATCGATATGAACAACGAAGAAGCCAGACGAGAGCTAACGAAGAGGCGGATTGGCCGTAGCAAGTACGGCAAGGCACTCATTGAAGCCATAGAAAATGATGACACCGAGCTAATGGAACTTCTT
>JAZQGN010000034.1:0-105426 GCA_045540095.1 Akkermansia sp. | reverse complement strand
TGGCCGGGTATCATACAGCCCGTTCATTGGCACAATTTTTCTTTTATCCCAACATCGGCGTAAGCCGCTTACTTTTAATTCGTAAATCGTAAATTGTAATTCGTAAATCAACGTGTCCCAAATCTTTGGGACACGTATGGCTTATTTTTCAAATTTTGAGGCAAATGTAGAGGAGGTTAAGCAGCGCCTGAGGGCAGGGGGCTGTTGGCGGCGGCTTCGGCTCCTTTCCTATTAGTTGGCTGCGGCAGTAAAAATTCCGGGGGAATGGCGGTATGCTGGGGAATTATGAGTTGAGGGCTCGTAGGGCGAATATGAGGATTGGCAGCATGGCAATATAGGGCAGCAGTGCTACCAGATAAAGCACACAGTTCAGGCGTTTGCTGTTGCCGGGTATAGGCGTGCTGCGGAGCATGCAGCCCATCAGCGCGAAGGGGAGCCACAGCAGGGTGAACCAGAATCCCAGAAAAGGGGTGGTGAACCACCATGCCAGAGTGTAAAGGCCGAGCGGTATATTCAGCAGCGCGTATATCCTCGGATTGGTGGTTAAGGAGGAGAGTATCCACAGGGAAACAGGCATCAGCAAGGTGCAGAGCCCCGTATAGAGCAAAAAGGGGAATGCGAACAGATGAAACAGAGCGTTGAGCCCCAGCCATATACTGCTGAGAACGAGCCATGTTTTGCGAAGAACGATGTTCGTGTTGTCGGCCTGTGTCGTGCTCATGTTGTCGGGGCCTTTCCGTGAACCGGGGGCATTATAGCGATTTCCTCCGCCTTGTGCAAGCTTAGACCGCTCATGTTGTGTGGTGTTTTGCTAGGAATGGCATAGATTTTCCTTCTACCGGGCTAATAGAGTGTGATAGAATGAGCGGCGATACAGAATACCCTCTATGATTTACATCGAAGAGTTTACCATCCTCACGCCTGAACAGGCGGAAAACTGGCTGAACAATAATTGCGACGCCCACTGCACGAAGCAGTATTATCCCTTCCGCGTGTTCGAGAGCCGTGTGCCCAAGCTGGAACTGGGCAATATCACCATTCTGTACGGTGGCAACGGCTCGGGGAAGACTACTCTGCTCAACCTCATGGCGGAAAAGCTGGGGCTGCCGCGCAGCACGCCTTACAACCGCACGCCCTTCTTCAGTGATTACGTGGAAATGTGCCGCTTGCGTATGGCGGGCGAAGACACGGGCTACCCCGAGAAAATCCCGTATGAAAGCCGTTTTATCGGCAGTGATGATGTATTCGAGCATATTCTGCGCTTGCGAGAACAGAATGATGCCCGCCACCTCGCCTCTGAACGTGCCGGGCGCCAATGGGGAGTGGAAGGCTACCGCCGCATGAAGCTAGACTCCTACGAACAAGGCGGTTATGATGCATTCCTCACTCACATGAAGGCCCGCCACAGCACGCGCAGCCGTTTTGTGCGGGAGCATGCTCAGGCGGCTGAGCGTGAATATTCGAACGGCGAGAGCGCTTTCATCTATTTTACTCAGGCCATTGCAGAGCGTGGGCTTTACCTGCTGGATGAACCGGAAAACAGCCTTTCGCCGAACCTCCAGCTGGACCTCGTGGAGTTCCTCTCCTCCAGCGCGGTGTGTGGGGCTCAGCTGGTTATTGCCACCCATTCGCCGCTGCTGCTCAGCATTCCCGGAGCCCGCATATATGATCTCGACCATCGTCCCATAGGTCTCCGCCCGTGGTATGAGCTGGAAAATGTGCGCCTCCTCTTTGATTTCTTTAATGAACACCGCGCCTTGTTTCTAGAATGATAGCAGGAAAGGCGGATTTCCCTGCTTAATCATCAGAGCATCTCTTTTTCGCAGAGCCTGCCGTCTTCCATCATCCAGATGTGGTCAAAGACATCCATGGCGCGGTGGTCATGAGTAACGACGAGCACAGCGGTATTGTGTGTATGAGCCACGTTTTTGAGCAGCTCCATTACCTTCCGCCCCATGTGGCTATCAAGGGCGGCTGTTGGTTCATCCGCCAGAAGCAGGCTTGGCTTATTGGCGAGAGCGCGAGCAATGGCTACGCGCTGCTGCTGCCCGCCGGAGAGCTGCTTGGGGAGAAATGACTTGCGGGCGGAGAGCTCGAAGTGTTCTAAAAGTTCTGCTGCGTATTGTTTGGATTCTCTTGTAGGGGCGTCATTTACCTCCATGGCGATACGGATGTTTTCCTCGGCGGTGAGGAATGGGAGCAGGTTGGCTTTCTGGAAGACGAAACCGATATTGTTGCGGCGAAAGTTTCGCACATTAACCTGATAGCCGTTATCGAAAACGCGTGTGCCGGCGATGGTTATTTTACCGGAACTTGGCGGCTGAATGAGCCCCAAGGTGGTCAGCAGCGTTGATTTGCCTGCCCCGGAAGGCCCCAGCAACGCTACGATTTCCCCCACATTCATGGAGAATGAGACATCATTGAGCGCATGAACAACTGTGTCTCCCTCGCCGTAGGTTTTAAAAAGATGCTCAGCAGATAAAGCAACCGTACTCATGATAATATTTCTCCCGCATTGGTGCGCATGGCTTTAATGATGCCGGCACAACTGGCCAAAACAGAGATGCCGATGACGATGCCGAACAGTACCCACAAATCAAAATTGATGAGAACAACCCGTCGTGGGAAGAAGGGATATACCCACTCACCGCAAAATCTGGCAATGCCAAATGCCAGAATGCCAATGAGGAGGGACTGCTGCATAATCATGCGGATGATAACGCCGTTGCGCGCGCCGATGAGTTTAAGCATGGCAATATCGTGCAATTTATCCAGCGTCAGGGTGTAAAGAAGCAGCGTCATGACAACGGTGGATACAATGACGAGAATCGTGCGGAAAAGCAAAAGCTGTTTGCGGGAACGGGCCACAAAACCACTGAGCATGATTTCTCGCTGCTCATCTGCGGTATAAGCTGTCACATCCGGCATAGAGCGCAGTTTGTCCAGCACATCTTCAGCACTGTGGCCGGGCAATACTTTGACTAGAACCGCGCTGATTTGGCGGCCGGGAAGGGCAGCAGGGCGGATGGATTCACTCACCAGAGTATCCGCGTGATCCACCGAGGTGCTGCCGTGGGGCAGGGCATCAAAACGCTGCAGGCGCGATTGGCGCTCCAGACGAATGGCTTCAGCCGGTATATCCGCCTGTATGGCCATGGCATCATTCAGAGAAAGGAACACCATGGCATCACCGGAGGGGGAATTCATGCGCCCCGTAATACCCACTACGGTATAGGTATCCTTACCCAGCTTGAGAGTGCTGCCTAGGGGGAGTTTGGCTGATTTATCGGCCAGCATTTCATAATGCCCCGCTTGCAAGGCTCTCCCCTGAATAATGGGCAGCCAAGAGCCATCATCCGGCACCCCTTGGATGGTGAGTCGCAGAATACGCTCATTCTTATTGCGCTGCACTGTGTGAGAGACAAAGGGCTCCGCTGAGGCCACTCCGGAGATGGCCTCGATGCGATTTTCTAGGTTTCGGGGCAGCTTGGAGACTTCCGCAAAGGGGCCTTTGGTATCTCTCTGCACGACCCAGATATCAGCGCCTGCCCGGTCAATAATAAGAGTGGCCTCTTGGATTAAGCCCCGATATATGCCACCCATGCCCATCACGACAATCAGCAGGAGGCTGATACCCGCGGTGGTGAGCAAAAATCGCCCCAGATTATGGCGTATATCTTTGAAGGCCAGATTGATCATTGCGCTATGCGGCGGTTGATATGTTCCCTGTGTTGGAGGGGCTGGCGGATGACGCGGTCTGTCTCGCTCAGGCCGGAGAGAATCTGAGTTTGTTGGCGGGTTTGAAGCCCGATTTTAACATCTCGCTCCACGATGCGACCGCCTTCCTCCACGAGAACAAAGATGCGCTGGTTATCTCGGCAAATCAGATTATTGGGTACAGCTATGCAATCATCCGTTTTTCCGATATGGATAAACACTTCCAAGCGCTGCCCCAGAACCCAATTATCAGGTAATGAATCGAGGGTGATATCAACTCGGTATTCTCTGGTTTCCCGGTCGGTTTCACGAGATGTGCGAGTTACTCTGCCCGTGAACTTGGTATCCGGCATTGCCCGGAAGGTGATATCAACGGGTAAGCCCGGCTGTATAGAGGCCATGGCGGTTTCATCCACCCACACGCTAGCCCAAATCTGCCCGGTATCAACCACATCCATGATGGATACGCCGGGATTAACGATACTTCCTTGCTCCCTGTTACGGCGGATGACCAAGGCATCGAATGGGGCTTTTAATTGAGTTTCAGCCAGTTTGCTGCGAAAGAAGTTAATCTGAGCTTCGTGTCGCACTATTTCGGCTTCGATTTCCAGGCGGCGTTTTTCTGCCTGTTCCAAATGAGCTGAGGCTACTTGGAAGGCCTGCCTGCTTTTGTCTACATCCGTTTGAGATATGGAGTTGGACTGCCTCAGGCTGTCCATACGCTCGTAGGTTACTTTTGCATAATCCAGCGTGGCTTTAGCCGCTGAGATTTCAGCCTCGTTGCGCTGCAGGGATGCTTGTGCTATGGTCAAATCTGCTTCAGCTACGGCTAACTGCTGAATAATATCTTCAGCATTCATTTCCGCCAGAAGGTCGCCGCGTTTAACTGTATCCCCCTGATCAGCATGCAGTGCCTGTACCAGCCCGGTGGCATATGGACTGATGGCTACGCGGGTTTTCGCTTCCAGAGTTCCTGTTCCAAATACTGTTTGATGCAGAGTGGCTCGGGTGACTGGCATGCTCTGAGCCTTAACCGGTGAGAACTTCCACATATAGACGCCACCCCCTACCAGAGAAATGAACAATACCCACTTAATGATTTTGCGGACCAATCCTTTCATGATGTTCTACGCACGTCAGTATAGATTCATCGCGCGTATTTTGCAAGAAAATACGAGTAAGTTGTGATATGGAGAGGCTCTTTTCTACCCTGTCCGTCTTCGCGTAGTCCTTGCGGCCTCTTGCTACGCCGTGACTGGCAAGGTGGCTTTTTGTAAGAAATTGGTACTGGCGAAAGTTCCTCATAACTTGCCATCTCGTGCATGTTGTGTTATAGTGTCTTTATGAACAGCCGCCAGCGTCGCAAGCAAAAAAAATACCGGAGTCAGTTGTGGAAGGCCATACATCTTGGGCCTTTTAAGCTGGTTCGCAAGCTGCTGCGCTTTGTGAAAGCTGATGACGATATGATTCATAGTGCCATTGCTATCGGAGTAAGCGCTGAAATAGTGGACTTGCTGCAGAAAAGTGCTGGTATGCCTGAATCTGAAGTCGCAAAGTGTCGCCTATCGCAAGCACTGGAAGCGGACGATACTGAGCAGGTGCAGCAATATCTGAATACCGGAATGAGCCCGGATGTTGTGATGGATTCCTATGGGAATCGCCCATTGCACCGGGCGCGTTCGGCGAGGATGGCTCGCTTGCTTCTGGAAGCCGGGGCTGATGTGAATGGGCTGACCCGTTATGGTGAATCGCCTGTATTTTTTGCCCGAGGTGAGGTACTGGAGACGCTGCTGGCCGCCGGGGCAGATGCCTCGATTATCGGCAAATATGGACAATCTGCACTGATGAATTATCATCCTGCTGAGGAAATACGCATGTTACTGGCGGCTGGTGCGAATCCGCATGCTGTTTGGGCCGGTGGTTATACCGCGCTGCACAGTGTGGTGGATGCTGAAAGTGTGGCCATACTTGTACAGCTTGGATTGGATGTGAATGCCCGGCTCAAATCCGGTGATACTCCGCTGTTCCGGCCACACAATCCCGGTGTGGCAAAAGCCCTGCTTGGTGCCGGGGCTGACCCGTGCGCGGTGAATAAGGAGGGCGCCACGCCTCTGCATGAGTGCACCTGTTCTGAGTTGGCCGAAGTGCTCCTTGTTGCCGGGGCCCATGTGAATGCCGAAGATGAGCAAGGACGCACACCGCTGGATTGGGCTTTAGCTCACCCGTACCAGCACAAGATTCAGAAACAGTACATAGCTACACTGATTCGCGCAGGCGGGAAAAGGGGCAGTGGACATCACGATATGCTGTAAGCTATCCTTCTGCTGATTGGCGGCCGTAGTCGTCATGGAATCGCTCGATATCTTCCTCGCTGAGAATGTAGCCGAATTGGATTTCGATGAGTGTTACCGGTGTGTTTCCATTGTTACTGAGGCGGTGCAAGCTTTTTTGGGGAATAAGAATCTGTTCTCCTGGGTGAAGCTTGGATGCATGCTGGTGGCAGAGTACATCGGCCACGCCGTCCACCACTGTCCATAGCTCGGAGCGGAAGCGATGGCGCTGCAGCGAGATGCGCTTGCCGGGATGGATGGTGAGCTTTTTCACTACGGAGTGAGGCATGACATCCAGCACCAGCCAGCTGCCCCAAGGGCGCTCAGCATGCTCGCCGGCGGAGTAGGGCATGGGCGGCAGGGGGGCGGGGAAGGCCGGCGAGGCCCCTTGATAAGCAGATTTTTTGTTGCGGAGGAGTTCAGAGAGGACAGAACCATCGGGCGCGGTGACATCGGTTATATGAACAGTTTTCATGAAAGAGGGTGTACGAGTTCATATATACGAGTTCCGGGAAGATAGACAAGAAGTTTTTGGGGCAGCAATATGCCTGCCTTCATATATGATAGAGAGCTCTTGTCGCGAGTTTGGGTATAGTGAGCTGATAGTTAAGCTTTTTTGAAGTTCTTTTTTATCAGTAGCCATGTCAGGCCGCATAACGCAGCCAGCAGACTAGCCGCAAGAATCGGGCGGTAAAAGAACCATGCGATTGCCATTACCAGCAGGCTTAGCATGGTGCCGAGAAGCAGGGAAATGACGATGTCTCCACCTTGCGCCAGTTTGCGGCAGACGGGTGTCAGATTTACCAGTGGAATAAGAATGCAGCCAAAGCCTCCCCACATGATGAGCCATCCGCCCATGCGTAACATCCAAAGGGTTAGAAGATTGGCACTGTCGGCTTCGTCTAGACACTGCTCAGCACTGAGGGTATCCGTATAAAGCAAATCAATGGAGATTCCATTGCTGGCCGTGTAGGGTACAAAGCTGTTTCCCCGCTGAACGGCTATCAGGCTGACGGGCTGTGACGGGCCGATGATAGACCATGAGATGCGGGCATCACCCACGGCAGGCTCCTGCGGATTGACGAGATAGTAGGTGTTGCCTTCGCGGCCGCGGCCGATGTGCAGGTATTTGCCGTTCAACGCCGCACGGCTTTGGAGTGCCAGGGGTACCTGTGCCGGATTTACGACTGCCCGTGTGGTGCTGATGCGCTTAATTTGCCCCTCATGGAGTGAATAGCCGCCTATGAACACATTCTGTGCTAGGAAATTGTGATTGTTTTCCTGATAGTATACGCAGTTCAGGTTTCGGTAACGTACATCGTAGAATGAGGACGAAATGATAGGGCGTTTTACCCAGCGACGGTGGTAGCTGTACACCCAGTTTTCATCTCTGCTGTAGTGATAATCGGAGACGCTCGTGGTGCGCGGCTTAGTGTCATTGGCGGGGCGTTGTTTTTTATCCTCTTCCCATTGAAGGAACTCGACGCTGCGCGAGAGGGAAATAGCATTCGCCTCAATTCCATAGCTTTCATCTCGCAGGATGTCAGGTGTGGTCGCCGTGCCTTGAATATGAACGGGTTTTCCCTCGAGTTCAGGGCTGGGAGTGGCGGTGTCTTCTACATGTTGAACCAGCGGGCGTAATTCATCTAGGGCGTGTGCGGTTTTGATGTAGTTGCCCTCGTTCCAGAAAATCATGTAAATGGCTCCCAGCAGCATGGCCGGACCCAGCAGAAAGGAGCAGCAGCCCTTACCGACGGTTAGGCGGTTTTCGTTTTGTTCCAGTGTTTTGCTTGTTGGTTTGCTCATGATTTTGATGGGTGATTTCTTGTTCCGCAAACTCTGATGCGCCTTCGCCATTATAGGTTATTCATCCGTTTTTACAAGAAAATATCCTTTGTTATTGTGTGTTTTGTGAGTGAAAAGTACCAATGGAGCCATCATAAACGACTTGCTGTTAGGTGGCTCATATGCTAGAATACCAGCACAGCGATACTCACCTCATATGGCCAAACATCACAATAAAACAAAAAATACAGTTAAACCGATTTATAGCTATGCGGTATTCTTCCTTGCCGTAGGGGTATACGCCTGCGTATCCTATTTTTCCGGAGATGATGAGAAGCCTGCTAGGCGCAATGCTGCGCCCCGGAGTGAGCTGGTGCAGAGAAGAACGGCCTCCCGCGCTGATGCTGAGGTGGTATATGGCACATGCAAGTATGTGCAGGATGGAGATTCTCTGCTGTTTATTCCGCGCGGTGAAAATTCAGAGGTGAAGGTACGCTTGTTCGGTGTAGATGCTCCGGAGCGAGGTCAGGCTTGGGCGGATAAATCTCGAGATAATCTGCGCTCACTCATTGGTGAGCAGGAGGTGCGTCTGCAGGTGGTGGATGTGGATCAGTACGGGCGCCGCGTGGCTAAGGTGTATGTGGGGGATACTTACGTGAACTTGGAGCAGTTGAAAGGCGGTATGGCTTGGCTGTATGAGCGCTTTTGTGACCCGCGGGAGGACGCGGATTTGATATCCGCCGCTCAATCTGCTGAATCCGGCCGTATTGGCCTTTGGGGGGACGCCACCGCGGTGAATCCCCGTGAGCACCGCCGCCGTTATGGCACGGTGCATGATAACCGCTAATTTTTATTCTTGGGGGAAAACAGAAAGCAGTTCCGTTCCCGGAACTGCTTTCTGTTTTTTGAGAGAACTCCAATGAGCTATTGCCTTCAGGCATAAAGCGCGGCGTAAGCTTCGCGCTGCTCACCGGGATTAATGGTGGTATAGGTGATACCGAATGCATCACGGCAGGCCTCAGGGGAGGCAAAAATGCCGGCACCCGCGAAGGCGTACATGGAGGCGCCCAGAACGGTGCTTTCTGATACGTTTGAAATGCGGATGGGGATGCCGAGGATGTCGGCACGCATCTGTGTCCACACCTTATTGCGGGCACCACCGCCTACCAGCAGGAGATCCGTGGACTTGAAGCCGCCCACCTTCTCGAGCTTCTCAAGGCGCTGCTTGAGGCGCAGTGTGAGAGCTTCCATGGCCGCGCGGTAGATGTGGGCGCGGGTGCGGCCCAGCACGAGGCCCTGAATGCTGCCGGGCACGGCATCGCTGGGCAGGAAGTCCGGGATGAGTTTGACGCCATCGCAGCCGGGGGCAATCTTCTCAGCCTCGGCGTCCATGGTATCGAAGCTTTCGCCATTGTAGCAGGTGGCTTTCACCCATTCAATGATGCCGCTGGCAATCCACTGCAGACCGGGATTCAGCAGGCCGGCCTTGCTGTCAAACTCAACGGTGGCGCCGGCGGCATAGTCCGCGGGTTCCAGCTTGGCCTGAGGCGTGCGCAGCATGAGGATTTCCCAAGTGCCACTGGAAAGGAAGGGCTGATTCTCCTGCACGCCGCTGCCGAAGAGGGCGAACTGCGTATCATGCCCGGTGGAGATGACCGGCACGGAGCAGGGGAGCCCCAGCAGCTCGCAGGCCGCGGGGGTGAGGGAGCCGATGACGCCACCGGCATCCACCATGGGCGGGAAAAGGCTCTTGCTGATACCGAGGGTGGAGAGAATTTCTTCGCTCCAGTCACCGGTGGTCAAATCCGTCATCTGAGAGGTGCCGGCCATGGTGCGATCCGTCGCCATCACGCCGGTGAGGCGGTGAGCGAGGATGTTGGAGATGAAGAGCCAAGCATGTGCCTTCTCCAGCAGCTCAGGGCGGTTTTCCTTCAGCCAGATAAGCTTATAGATGGTGTTGAAAGCGAACTCGCCCACGCCGGATACTTCATTCAGACGGCTCTGGGGGAGGTACTTGTCCACCTTCTTCATCACCTCAGCTGTGCGGGGGCACTTCCAAGAGATGACGGGGTAGAGCAGCTCGCCCCGAGCGTCCACGAGGGCACCGTCCACACCGAAGGTGGTGATGGTGACGCCCTTCACCTGCGTGGCATCTACCTCAGGCAGAATCTTACGGGCACATTCTGCAAGCTGGTTGAGAATGCGGTCAGCATTCCACACGTGGTAATCAGGGTTTTCTGCGCCGGTATCCGTGGAGTTCGGCTGGCTGGCCTTAGCCACCAGCTGCCCTTTGTCGTCTACGAGGATGGCGCGCACATTCGTGGCGCCACAGTCTAAGCAGAGTACGTATGCCATATGTGATAAAAAAAAGGCAAGCTGCCGGGAAGTCTCCCGACAGCTTGCGGTAAGCGGTTATTAATATTTGCCGTAGATGGGGCCGAAGTTCGCGCAGGCGCGGAAGTCAGCACCCTCAGGATCAGCTGTGCCGAAGAGGTCCCAAGCGGCGGGACGGTATACCTGGTCCTCCGGTACGTTGTGGGCGTATACGGGGATGCGCAGCATGGAGGCCAGAGTGATGATATCAGCACCGATGTGGCCGTATGTCCAAGCGCCGTGGTTAGCGCCCATGTTAGCCATGACGGTGTAAACATCCTTGAAGCCGCCCTTGCCGGTGAGACGCGGGGCAAACCAAGTGGTGGGCCAACCCGGGTCCGTACGCTGGTCGAGCTTGTCGTTCACGTCCTGAGGCAGGTCGCAGGTCCAGCCTTCCACGATGGTGAGCACAGGGCCCTGACCCTTCACAAGGTTCATGCGAATCATGGTTACAGGCACATTGCCCTTGGAGACGAAGTGCAGGGAGTAGCCGCCGCCGCGGAAGTACTCGCGGTTAGCCGGGCACCACTCGGAAGCACCCATCATGGCTTCGATGTCGGCCTGTGTGGTCTCGCCCGTCTTCTTCATGATGGGAGTGCCATCAGGAGCGGTGGAGTGCATGTTACCATCCAGAGCGGTGGAGCCGGAGTTGATGAGGTGCATGATGCCGTCCTTTGCCAGACCTTCCATGGTGTAGCCGGTTACGCGCTTCACAGCAGCGGGACTCCAGTAGGTGCGGATATCGGAGAAGCAGGCAGCACGGCCGGTGAGCTGGTGCAGCAGGAGCATGCACACGCCGTTCATGGCGTCGTTTTCCGTGGCGAAGGGAATAGCCTCGCGCGGGCCGTTCCAGTCGAAGGTGCTGTTGAGGAGGGACTCAGCCATATCGCCGTTCGGGTAGAAGTCCGTCCAGTGGCGCTGGCCCTGGAAGCCACCGCAGATAGCGTTGAAGCCCAGACCTTCTTCCTCGCGATCGATGGTCTTGAGGTAGGGGTTGCCGTGCATCATATCGCGGAAGATGATGGTCATGAGGATGGACTCGCGCAGGGTACGCTCCTTCTCCTCGGGGGAGAGCACGAGATCGGGACGGTTACGATCCGGACCAATCTTCACGTACTTCTTGGCCCACTCCATGGCGAGGTCGAACTCAGCCTTGTCGTAGATGCCCAGCTCCATGCGGCGGCGAACCTCAGTCATGTCCACAGCCTGCACGCGCATGCCCATGTAGCTCTCCCAGAAGGACTGGTCCACGATGGAACCGGCGATACCCATAGAGCAGCCACCGATGGAGAGGTAGCCCTTGCCACGGAGGGTGGCTACTGTGAGACCGGCGCGAGCGAAGCGCAGAATCTTCTCCGCTACGTCCTCGGGGATGGAGGTGTCGTCAGCGTCCTGTACGTCATGGCCGTAGATGGAGAACGCGGGCACGCCCTTCTGAGCGTAGCCGGCGAGAGCGGCAGCCAGATATACGGCGCCGGGACGCTCGGTGCCATTGAAGCCCCAGATAGCCTTGGGCGTGGTGGCATCTGTCTCAAAGGTCTCGGTGATGTAGCACCAGCAGGGAGTTACGATGAGGGAGCAGCCTACGTTGTTCTCTGCGAACTTCTGGTTGCAGGCAGCGGCTTCAGCGGGGCCACCGATGGTGGTGTCAGCGATGATGCACTTCACGGGCTGGCCGTTGGCGTGGGTCACGTTGGCCTCGATGAGGGCGGCAGCGGCTTTAGCCATGTTCATGGTCTGATCCTCCAGAGACTCACGAACGCCGAGACGGCGGCCGTCAATCGTGGGGCGGATACCAATGGTGGGTAATGTATCGTACTTCATATACGTTTGTGTTTGGGTTAAATTATTTATCGGAAGGAGTGGAGGGCTTGCGGAAGATGAGGCTGTATGCCAGCACTACCGCGAAGCAGATAGCGGGAACGATGAAGGAAGCGCGCACAGCAGCGGAGCTGGTGCCCAGATTCGTGTCCCAAGTGTTATCAAAGGCTGCGGTGAGCCCCAGCCAGCAGGACTCTGCATCACCAATGATGCCGGCCATCCACGGGGTGATGAGAGCACCACCAAGAATGGCCATGATGAGACCGGCAGCACCCAGTTTCACGTCGCGCTGGTTCAGACCACCCAGTGCGATGCCGTAGATGGTGGGGAACATGAGGCTCATGCAGCCGGACATGGCGATGAGGCACAGGATGTTAGCAGAGAAATCCAGCCCGGCGATGCTGAAGAGAACGGTGCTGGGAAGGTAGATGGTGCCAGCACAGCAGGCAATGGCTGCGATGGCGAAGAGGCTCATCATGCTGGCGGGGTTGAATTTCTTCATGTAATAGGTAGCTACCCAGCGGCAGATGATGAAGAGAACAAGAGAAATGAGGTAGTACGTAGCGGCTGTGGCGGGGGTGACGCCCAGTTCCTTACAGCAGTATACGTTCAGGTAGGTCCAGGCAGCAATCTGCACACCTACATAGAAGAACTGAGCAATCACGCCGCACCAGTAGCGGGGCTGGCTCAGCAGAGAGAAGAGCATGGCACGGTAATCACCCACGAGGAACAGGTAGGTAATCGGGCCCAGAGTGCCGCAAAGTACCCATGTTACCTTGTCCATAGTCGGGAAGAGGAAATAAAGACCGGTGAGCGGCACAATGGCGAACAGTGCAGCAATCAGCACGCGCAGGCCACTACCATTGCCCTGCTGTTCAGGCTGTTCTTCAGTAGTGGTAGTTTCCTGAGTGTCCTTCACACGCAGGAAGAAAAGCCAGATGAGGAAGGCGATGCCGCAGAGCCCCACGTAGGGAGCACATACCCAGAAAAGCTCGGAGTGAACGATTTCCTTTAGCTGCTCAGCAGGCATGGCAGCTCGCTCATCGGCGGTGGCAGGGTTGAGGTTGCTGAGAATAAGCTGCTGAGCCAGAACGATGCCCATAATAGAGCCGACCGGATTGAAGGCCTGAGCGAAGTTCAGACGGCGTACGGCAGTTTTATCCGGGCCGAGCGAGATAACGTAGGGGTTACAGGTGGTTTCCAGCACGGAGCAACCGCAGGCCACCACGAAAATAGCGATGAAATAAATCTCAAAGCTCTGGTTAATACAGGCCGGAATGTAGGCAAGAGCGCCGATAATGTAGACGCCAAGGCCGATAAGCACGCCCTTCTTGTACGAGAACTCCTCAATGAGAATGGATGCAAAAATAGCCAGCACGGCGTAGGCACCGTAGAAAGCCACCTGCACGAGAGCTGCCTGCTCCTGAGGAATCGTGAAGATATTCTTAAACGCCGGCACCAAGTTATCAGTCATGTTATTCAGCAGCCCCCAGAGAGCAAAGCAGCTCACGAGCATGAAGAATACAGGACGGAAACGGCGCGGCACAACCGGAGTTAAATCGCGTTTATCTGTTGCGCTCATGTTTCTATTCTATCAGTCTTGGCTCCCATGTCAATCAATAAAATCATACCTAGGTCATTATCCTGCGGACTCGTGTGTTATTTCTGCACCGGGTAGGGGTGTGGCTCTGCATGAGAAATGCTTGACATTGATGTTTTTTTTGTTACGTTTTTCGGTATGAATAAGTTTTGTGGAAATCTGCTTTGTTTTCTCTTGGGCTTAGGTGTATTGGCGGGAGGTGTGGCCTTATTTTGTTTGCTGGGGGGAGTGAAGGGGGTGTTGTTCGGCGTGTTCCTGATGTTGAGCGGGCCTTTGCTGTGCTTTGCGGCATGTGTGGGGTGGCGGAAGGCCGCAGATGCTGAGAATCTGTTCGGGCGTCCTCTTACTTGGGATGATTATTTGGCGGGTGTGGCAATTCCCTATGCTGAGGTGCCGTTAGCGCTCGGGCTTCGTGAGCTGAAGCAATTGGCGGGCGCTCCTTTGGCTGATGGCTGCATGAAGCTGAGCCCGGAGGGTAGCCGCGCCCGGCTGGAACTTTTTGCTTGGACGGGTGAGGATACTGCTGCAGTTGAGGTGCGCCGGTGTGGTGATGTGGACAAAAATGCCCCGGCGGCTGAAGCGGATAGTGCTGTTATCTATACGGCGGAATCTCCCGGCGTAAGCGCTGCTAAGGCGCATGAATGGTTCTGGTACGGCGTGCTATGTGGACAAGGTCGTCCCCTTCTGCATGATACGCTGTGGTATATCTGCGGTAAGGCCTCGGCTAAACTGAAGAATCGTGGGGCGAGTGCCGTGCTGTTGTGTGATAGGCAGCGCCTGCGCGTGTACCCGGCCCGGAGGCTGGAGGACGTGAGAGCTCTGCTGAGCTCCTGCGGTATCAAATAAGACGCGCGGAAAATCCATTTCCGCGCGCCTGATGGTGTGATTTATTTTCGGCTTAAGCCTGAGGTACGGCCTCGATGATGACGACGCCGAAGGGGTTGAGCGTGAGCGAGGTCTGCTTACCTGCCTCTGCGGAGGCGGGCAGGGTGTCGCCCTTGGGGGAGCTGAGGGCGTAGCGCAGCGGAGCGCCGAGCGGTAACTCGAATACGGCGGCGGGGTCAAAGCTGAACTCCTGCTCCATATCGCTGGGGTTACGCAGCACAAGGATGCCTTTTTCCGGGCTCCATGAGGCGAAGCCGTAGGCCTCCAGCGCGGCGGGGTCTCCGCCCACCCAGTGACTGTCCACAAGGGTTGCAGCGTTGGCGCGGGTCCACTTAGCCGCAGCAGCAAGGGTATCCCACTCGTGGTCTTTCAGCATGGAGGGGGTGATGTAAACCTCCTGCATCTGGGTGCCGAGGCCGAGACCGCTCCAGATTTCATCTGCCAAATCATCGTTCTCCGTGGTCATGAGGCCGCGGGCGCCCTTATTGTAAATGACGCCGTGAGTCATGAGGGAGTTAATGGGGCAGAGCGGGGAAATTTTCACGTTGTGTGCGTAAATCATGGCATCACGGAAGGTAATCCACTGCTGGCGGGCTGTGCCAACCCCGCAGAAATCGTGGTCCCAGTTGCCGCGCCACACGGAATCCGCAATGCTAAACCAGAAGGGGCTGGCCCAAGTGCCGGTGGTGAGGTTAATGTAGATGTCCGGCTTTTCAGCGCGCAGCTCATCAATGAGGGAGATGGCAGCCTCGAAGTCAGAACCGAAGCGGGAGCCTGGGGCCGGATCCGCCATGCCGGAGCAGCCGTCCAGCTTGAAGTGGTTTGCGCCGTTCTCGCGAATCATGTGCAGGCACATATCACGGAAGAGCTCGTAGTATTTGGGACCGGAGAGGGCGAAGCCTCGCTCGTTCGTCTCGTAGGTATCGCCAGCGGCGGCGAGGCGGTTAAGCTTGGGCTGTCCATAGCCACCCCAGGGGGAGAACCATACGCCGGGTGCGGCGCCGTAGCTTTCCATCATTGCGCGGATGTCGCGGAACTCGTTCGGCAGGCCCTCGTGGAACTGCCAGAGGGTTTCTGTGTTGTCCCAGCCGTCATCCAGCAGGAAGGAATCCATCACCACCCCGCGCTTGCGTACAAGTTCCTCACCGAAGAGTCGCACGGTATCCAACACGTCCTTTTCGGAGTAGCGGGAGAAGTAGCCGATATCGTACCAAGTGTTATAATTGAAGAGGGGGAAGTAGGGGCGGGCGCGCTCCTCATTCAGGTAGGAGAGCTGGAAAGTGCGGCGCAGCTGGCCGGGGGTGCAGAAGCCCAGCACGGCGGAGATGCTGCTGGTGGTGCGGGCTGGCAGATGGGTGCTGCGCTCCAGCGAGCAGGCAAAGCCCTCTGCCGTCACCTCGCCCTTGCTCAGCGGGCTTTCCACGCCTGCAAAGAGGCGGTTGCCGGCAGCCACTACAGGGGCGCCTTTCACGCTGCCTTCCACGCGGGCCTCAGGGGCGGCGATATTCATCAGAGTAATCTTACGTGCCGGCATAGCGAACTGCATGGGGGTGATGTTCAAGCCAAGGCGCATGTAGGGCTGGCCGTCACGCAGCTCTGCCCACCACTCCAGCTTGTAACCATCTGTCGTTACGGCAAAGGGTAGGGAGGCGCGTTGGCCTGCTCGGCGGTCGGCCAAGCGGCGGCCCTCAGGCTGAGCGGTGATGCTGCTCACGCTTACCTCACCGCACATTAAATCCAGCGCACTTAGCGGCAGGCATACATCCGTGTATTCTTTCTTGGAACAGGCTTCATCCGTTTTGGCCTCCTGAAGGGCGATGGTGAAGACTTCCTTGCCCAGATCATAGCTGCGGCCGTTTACTTTATCACGCACTGTCACGCCGGCAAAGCGGCGGCCTGCGGTGCGGATGTCAATGCTGATGTACTCGTTTTCAATCATAAGACGATGCCGTTATTCAATGTACGCGCGGAGGGTACCACAACACTCGCTGTTTGGCAAGCCGAAATCACCCTTGCAGCCTATTCGTGGGCCAGCATGCGGGGATAAATCAGAAATTCCAAGTTTTGGCTTGCAATGTGGGTGTTATCTCCTATA
The DNA here is from genome assembly GCA_045540095.1 of Akkermansia sp. Classification (GTDB taxonomy): domain Bacteria; phylum Verrucomicrobiota; class Verrucomicrobiia; order Verrucomicrobiales; family Akkermansiaceae; genus Akkermansia. Next base: position 88,820 of record JAZQGN010000034.1, on the reverse strand, counting down.
ATGGCACCATGATATTACGTCGCATTGCACGTTTTTACATAGAAGGGTTTCGCGGTATGACATTGGGGCGCACGCTTTGGTGTATCATACTAGTGAAGCTCTTCATCATGTTTGCTGTGCTGAAGGCCTTTTTCTTCCCGTCGTATTTGAAAGGAGGAGAAGAGGAGAAGATCGAGGCGGTATCAGCTGAGCTGACAGGCAGAGTCATTAAGGAATAAAGGAAGGAAAATCATGGAAGCGATAGATACGTCACTGGTAGATTGGTCACGGGCGCAGTTTGCGCTTACTGCCATGTATCACTGGCTCTTTGTGCCGCTCACACTCGGATTGGGTGTGGTAATGGCTATCATGGAGACCATATATGTGCGAACGGGACGCGAGTTCTGGAAACAGACAGCGCGTTTCTGGATGAAGCTCTTCGGCATTAATTTTGCCATGGGCGTGGCCACGGGTATTATTCTGGAGTTTGAGTTCGGTACGAACTGGAGCAATTATAGCTGGTTCGTGGGAGATATATTCGGGGCGCCATTGGCCATTGAGGGTATCGTGGCTTTCTTCATGGAGAGTACGTTCATCGCCGTGATGTACTTCGGCTGGAACAAGGTGAGCAAGCGCGCACATTTGGCCTCTACATGGCTCACTATCATCGGTGCCACGCTTTCGGCATGGTGGATTCTTGTGGCGAATGCTTGGATGCAGCACCCCGTTGGCATGGAGTTTAATCCTGATACGGTGCGAAACGAGATGGTGGACTTCGCGGCTGTGGCCTTCTCGCCCGTGGCGGTGGTGAAGTTCTGCCACACGGTGGCAAGCTCGTGGGTGCTGGGTGCTGTGTTTGTGGTGGGGCTGAGCTGCTGGTATTTGCTGCGGAAGCGCCATCAGGAGTTTGCTCACGCCAGTATTAAGGTGGCGGCATGGTTCGGCCTTGTCGCGGCACTCATCACGGCGCATACAGGGCATCAGAGCGGGCGTGATATCGCTGTGCACCAGCCGATGAAGCTTGCCGCAGCGGAGGGGCTGTACGAAGGCGGTACGGAGCAGGGGCTTGTGCTGGGCGGTTTGTTGCGCCCGGGGGCTGACTGGGCTCAGCCGTCTGAGGAAAGCAAGTTCCTCTTTCATGTGGAGATGCCCTATGCCCTCTCTCTTCTGGCTACTCATGAGGTGGATGGCTATGTGCCTGGCATTCGTAATCTGCTGGAGGGTGGATATCCGCTGCCGGAAGGTGGCGAGGCGCTTTCTGCTGAGGAGAAGATGGCAAGAGGTCGTGTAGCTATTGCGGCGCTGGCGGAGTACCGCACGGCGAAGGATGAGGCTACTCGTGCTGCGGCGCTGAGCACATTGCGTGAAAACTTTGCGTATTTTGGTTATGGTTATTTGGAGAAACCTGCTGATTTGGTACCGAATGTCCCACTGACCTTCTATAGCTTCCGAATCATGGTAGTGCTGGGCGGCTACTTCATTCTTCTGTTTGCCGGGCTTTTGCTGCTGGGCAGACGAGTGGAGAAGTGGAAGCTTGTGCAGTGGGGGGTGGTGCTCACCATTCCGCTGGCATGGCTGGCCAGTCAGGCTGGCTGGGTAGTGGCGGAAGTGGGGCGCCAGCCTTGGGCCATTCAGGGCCTGCTGCCGAATGTGGCGGCCATCTCCCGCCTTGGGGTTAGCTCTGTGCAGACGACATTCTTCATCTTCCTCGTGCTCTTTACTCTGCTTCTGGTGGCAGAGCTGAGCATCATGGGTAAGGCGATTGCCGCCGGGCCTGAAACTGAATCTGACGCTGCATAATGTTATGAATGATATCTCATTACTTCAACACTACTGGTGGTTCCTCGTTTCGCTGTTGGGGGCTTTGTTGGTCTTTCTCATGTTCGTGCAAGGCGGGCAGTCACTCATCTGGAAGCTTGGGCGTACAGAGGAGCAGCGGCGCATGCTTTTACTGGCCACGGGGCGCAAGTGGGAACTGACCTTCACCACACTTGTTACTTTCGGAGGCGCGTTCTTTGCCTCCTTTCCTCTGTTCTACAGCACGAGCTTCGGTGGTGCGTACTGGGTGTGGGTGCTGATTCTGCTTTGCTTTGTGGTGCAGGCTGTTTCCTATGAGTTTCAGCTGAAAAAAGGCAATGTGCTGGGCACGAATACCTACCGCGTATTCTTGCTGCTGAACGGCATTCTGGGGCCGCTGCTTATCGGAACGGCCGTGGGCACCTTCTTCACCGGGGCGGAGTTTGTGGTGGATAAGGCTGCGGTGGTAAACCCTGCCATGCCGGTGATTTCCAGCTGGACAAATGCTTTGCATGGACTTGAGGCCGCGATGGTGCCGCAGAATCTCATGCTGGGTATCAGTGTGCTAATGCTCACGCGGGTGCTTGCCTGCCTCTTCTTCATGAACAGCATCAAAGATGAGGAGCTGCTTACGAACTGTCGCCGTCGTCTGCTTATGGAGAGCGGGTTCTTCCTGCTGTTTTTCCTCACATGGCTGGTTCGTTTGGTTTGTTCTACCGGGTTCGCGTATCTGCCGGAGAGTGGATTGGTTTATCTGGAGGAATACAAGTACCTGAATAACCTGCTGGCAATGCCCGGGGTGACATCCCTACTGCTGGTGGGCGTGGTGCTGGTGCTGGGCGGTATGGTGGCGGGGCTGCGTGGCTGGTGCCGAGCCTTCTGGTTGTCCGGCCCGGGCAGCGTGCTGGTGGTGCTGGCTTTGCTCCTGTGCGCAGGTTGGAACAATACGCCGTATTATCCTTCTGTCGTCTCCCCGCAGAGCTCGCTTACTATCGAGAATAGTAGCTCTAGTCTGTTTACACTCAGGACAATGACGTACGTCTCTTTCATTATTCCTTTTGTCATCGCGTACATCGCATGGGCTTGGCGCGCGCTTAGTCGCCAGCCTATTACTCCGGAGGAAACACGCGGGGAACATTGATTCTCCCTTGGTTCTTCAAATATGCAAAACAGGCGACCCGCTGTATGGCAGGTCGCCTGTTTTGTGTTGAGATAAAATGAATGTTTTAAGCCTGCAGCATAGCGATGAGTTTTTCCGCGTGTGCTGTGGCGCTTTGCGTGATAGCCTCGAGCTGCTGAGGATCCTGCCTCAGATTGTATGATACAGAGCCTGTGTGTACAGTGCCGCCATAGTTCATGCCGGTGAATTGGCAGGCGGCGCGCAGGAAGTGGAAGAAGTCATCCCAGTTCATGCAGTCGGCCGGGGCGCCAGTGGTGTAGGAAAGTACCATCGTTTTGCCTTTCAGCTTGTCACCGGTGGAACCGTGCGAGAAGCCATGCAGGAATACCTCCTCCATCCAGCGGTGCATGAGGGAGGGCATGGAGAACCAGAATACGGGAAACTGCAGTACGATGACGTCTGCCCACATCAGCTTCTGCTGCTCGGCTGCTACATCGATGGGCTTGTGCGTGTACAGGCGGTCCAGATATACCGTGCGGCATTCCGGGAGCTTTTCTTCCAGAATGCTCATGATTGTCTTGTTAGCCACGGAGTCGTTCATATCCGTGTGCCCGGAGATAATGAGTATGTTTTTCATAAAATGGATTGGTTACATGCTTTCTGCGAGGATGTCGCGAACTTCAGCGGTGGTGAGCTCCGGCTTGTAGCCGCCGCGCAGCAGGAAGGTGCCTTCGGAGATGCCGTCCAGCATCTCTTCAGTGGTGCCTAGCTCGCGCAGGGACAGCACGAGGCCAATCTCCTGCATCCACTCCTTCATGGCGTCCAGACCGGCCAGAGCCGTCTCTTCATCCGTCTTTCCTTCCGAGGAAATCCCCCATACATTCACGGCAAAGCGCTTGAATTTGGGAAGCCCGCAGGGGAGGATATGGCGGAAGTAAGGCAGCGTGACGGCGGCCAAGGTCATGCCATGAGTGGCATCCGTGTAGGCGCCGACGGACTGGCCCATCATGTGCACCATCCAGTCCGTAGTTTTGCCTTTGGAGATAAGGGTGTTCAGAGCCCAGGTGGCCGTCCACATGATATTGCTGCGGGCCTCGTAATTCAGCGGGTCGGCGGCGGCTATGCGGGAAGAGGTGATGAGGGAGCGCATCAGCCCTTCTGCGATGTAGTCGCTCGTATTGTCATCGGTGCCTGAGAGGTACTGTTCCAGAATGTGAGACATGACATCGAAACAGCCTGCCACCATCTGATAACGGGGTAGCGTGAGGGTGAGCTCCGGGTTCAGAATGGAGAAGCGGGGGAACACGCGGTCATCAAACACACGGCCGATTTTGCGCTTTGTGGCGTGATTCGTGATGACGGAACCGCCATTCATCTCACTACCGGTGCCGGCCATGGTGAGGACGCAGCCCACAGGGATGACAGCATTGCTTAGCGGCTCCATGCGCACGTAATACTTTTCCCAAGCATCTTCCGGGCAGTGAGCTGCCACGGATACCCCCTTGGCGTAGTCACACACCGAGCCGCCGCCCACGGCCAGAATGAGGTCTGCCTTGCAAGCCCGGGCGCGGGCGACACCTTCCGCTAGTTTTTCGACTGTAGGATTAGGCATCACTCCGGGATCCTCAGTGATGGTTTTACCTGCAGCCTGTAGAATGGAAATAATTTTGTCGTAAAGGCCACTCTTTTTAATGGATTGCTTACCGTAGGTCAGCAGTACTGAAGGACCATAGTTCTGCAGTTCTGCGGCCAGATTATCCAGCGAGTTTGGGCCGAAGTGCAGCTTTGTCGGGTTGGAGTAGGTGAATGTGCCGTTCATGGTGGGGAAAAGAAGTTTTCTGCTTTGTATTTTACCTCAGGGGGCGTGTGTAAGTCAATGTTTTTATAAAAAAGGTGGTGGTGTTCAGAGTTCTAGCGTCATGCCGGATTGGAAGGCTTGCAGGCGCTCTCCCATGTGCTGCTTGAGCAGGCAAAAGGCGGCTTCACCTGTGCAGTGACCGGTGTGGTAGCTGGTGGGCAGTTGCAGTAGTGTTTCTGCCACGGCTCGCAGACGGGGAGCATCTGCCACGGGGGAGGCTTTCATGAAGTGGAAGCCTCCTACCAGTATATCCGGCCGGAAGTGGGTGGCGATATTCAGGATGCCGCGGTGGGAGCATCCGCTGATGAGAATACGCTTGTGACCTTCTTGGATCAGCAAGTATTGCTCGTGTCGAAAGTCATCCGGCTGTCTCTCGCCGTTGATGATGGTTTCCATGCCCGCTCCCTCTGCCGGATAGGTGTCGGGCAGAGTGGCGAAGCTGTGAATCGTTATCCCTTCATACAGCTCAGTCACCTCCGCGTGTGTGGTGCTGAGCCGTTCGTTGCTTGCGAGTTCCGGCGGCAGGCCGATGTCTTTACCTGAGGCATTGAAATGAGGAAGAAAGGCGTAGGGACTTGTCCACACTCTGGCATGGTGATTCAGCTGTAAGAAGCGGTTTATGCCGCCTCCGTGGTCATAATGTCCGTGTGAGAGCACGGCGGCGTCTACTGTGTCCAAGTTTATTCCGAGGCGCTCGGCATTATCCGCAAAAGCCGGGGAAGCGCCGGTATCAAACAGAATGCGCCTGTTACCCGTCTCAATGAGCAGACTCAGCCCGTGCTCAGCCATGAACTCGGGTCTGCAGGATGTGTTTTCCATCAGAACATGAATTTTCATACAGCGTTCAGAAAATCAGAGATAACCATATTTCTTGCGATATCGGAGAATGAAGCCGACAGAGAACAGAAGAGCCCCCATTTCCGCCACTGAGGCACTCCACCATATGCCGTCATTTCCGAAGAGAATGGGTAACGTCAGCACCGCCGCTGACTGAAATGCAAACGTGCGAATGAAGGAAATGGCCGCGGAGATGAGGCCATTATTCATGGCTGTGAACAGGCCGGAAGCGCAGATGTTATACCCCATGAGTGCGAAGGAGATAGCGAATAAACAGAATGCGTGCGCCGTCAGGACGGTGAGCTCTTTGCTGTAGCCTACGAACATGGAGGCCAAGGGCTTTGCGAGCCCCACTGCGAGCGCCGCCAGAAATATTCCGGTGACGCTCACCAGAAGTAGGCTCTTGCGGAAGAGATTTTTCAACTCTGCGTGATTTTCAGCACCATGATTATACGCAAGCAGAGGTGAGGTGCCCATGTCAAAGCCGAAAAAGATTGCCACAAAGAAGAAGCTTACATACATCACCACGCCATAGGCTGCTACGCCGTCCTCTCCATAAAAACGTAACAGCTGATAATTGTAAAGCATGCCGAGCAGTGAGCCGGAAACGCCGCTGACGAGCTCGGAAGCGCCATTGGTGCAGGCTCTGAGCATGGGGCGCAGCTGCATGGTGGTGCAGGTGAAGCGCAGCAGACTGCTGTTCGGAAGCATGAAGTACATCACGGGAATCAGTCCGGCTACTACTTGGCTGAGACCCGTTGCTACAGCCGCACCGGTGATACCCCAGCCGAATACGGCCATGAATAGCGCATCACACACGATATTTGTCAATCCACCGGCCACACTCAGCCAGAAAGCTAGTCTGGGCTTCTCCGCTGCTATCAGCAGGGCCTGAAATGTCCATTGCAGTACGCAGCACGGCAGAAAGCCCAGCATGATGCGCCCGTACAGCACGGCGTCCGCCTGCATTTCCGGGGTAGAGCCCAGCAGTACGCAGACTTCCGGTAGCCAGATGATACCCATTCCTCCCAGAAGAGCACCCAGAGCTGTGGCCAGTAAGATAATTTGCGTGAAGTAGCGCTGCGCCCTCCGAGTGGCACCTTGTCCGAGAGTCTTGGCCACGAGAGCGGTTCCTCCTGTGCCGAACATGAAGCCTAGGCCGCCCAGCAGCATCACGACCGGAAAGACAAAGTTCAATGCTGCAAAGGCTGTCTTGCCCACAAAGTGTGATACGAACAGCCCGTCCACCATCGTGTACACCGAGGTGAGCAGCATCATGGCAATCGGTGGTAGGACAAAGGCGAACAGTTTGCGGTACGTGAAGTGGTCTGATATCTGTACTTGCATACGCCGTAGGCTCCGGCTATGATATCAGATTGCGGTTCCGTGGTCAATGAGATTTAGTCCGTATCTTCTGTCTCTCTCCGGTGGGCCTGAGCGGCTAAATATGGCAGGAACTTGTTCCGGTTTCAGCAGAGAATGAGGGGTTGGAGTTTTGCCGGAAGGATGGTACCCAGATTCTTATATGTATTTGGTGGTAAAAGAGGTGGCTTTTCGTTGAAATAGCTTGCATTTCTGCGACTAACGATTATAATGTGCGCATGTCCGAGAGAGAAAAGAATCACCCTACGCCATTTCAGCGCGGTGTGTGCTGGCTGGCGCTCAGCAGTCTGTGCCTTGTGTTTATTGTAACGCTGCTCTTCAGCGTGATTTGTGGGATAGGCTGGTTATTCATTACGCTAGAGCCGGTTTTGCTGCCTGTTGTTGTGGCAGGTATTCTGGCTTATCTGCTTAGCCCCTGTGTGCAATGGGTGCAGAAGTATGTGAAAAAACGGGTGCCTGCCGTACTGCTGGTACTCATGCTGACCGCGCTGGGGCTGAGCGGTCTCGGGTTGATGATAGTACCTCCGCTGGTGCGTCAGACCACTGAGTTGGTGGATGAACGGCAGTTGATTCTTGAACGAGCGGTTGAGACCGGGCGTGAGATGTTGCAGAATAATAAAATTCTGCAGAATGTGGTGGATGCTCTGTACAGCCGTACTCTTGATGATGCTGCTAGAGAAAGAGCGGCTAGAGAAGCTGAAGGTCTTGAAGCCTCTGTGCCTGGTCAAGTCAATAAGAATGACGATTTGCTTGGGCCGTTAAATCCGCCGGCAGTTGCAGGAGAGGCTAATGCTTCCAAAGAGAAGAGCGCTGCGAATGATGAGCAGGCGTTATTTATTGTAGGATTTTCTCCGTCCGGAAGGCCGCTTATGGAATATGAGCGTAAGGTGTTAGCTATTATTGAGTATAATTCTGACTACCTGACGGACAAAGCATTGGCTTGGTTGACTGCCGGTACTAGGGCTATCTATGGCGCCTCCGCATTTCTTATCGGCCTCGTGATGATACCGGTTTTCCTTTTCTACTTCCTGCTGGAGAGTGAAGCTATTAAGAAGAACTGGGCTAGAGTTCTTCCGCTGCGTGCTTCCAGATTTAAGGACGAAGTGGTTGGTACGCTGCAGGAAATTAACATGAACATCGTGGCCTTTGTCCGAGGGCAGATGCTTGTTAGCTTAATTGATGGCGTAATTCTTGGTATTGCCCTGATGTGCTTGGGGCTTCCCTACGCTATTACTATTGCCGCTGCGGCTGCATTGCTGGGGATTATTCCTTACATCGGTATGATTTCTACCAGTATTCCCGCTCTTCTTATCGCTTGGTTTACATGGCAAGATGTTAGTATGGTTGTAGCGGTTGGAGCCACGTTCCTGGCGGTCAGTCAGTTTGATGGCTGGATTCTTCAACCGAAGGTTGTTGGTAATAGTATGAAGATGCATGACCTCACCGTTATGTTCTCCGTGCTTTTCTGGAGTATGGTCTTTGGTGGTGTCATTGGCGCACTGCTCGCTGTTCCTCTGACGGCCTCCATTAAGGTGGTTTTCCGCCGTTATGTGTGGAGTAATCTGCGCGCAGATGGTACTTTTTCGGTCATTTACAGTCGAAAAATTGATTAAAAACACTTTTTTTAAGAAAAATGTAATTTTTTTCTTGATTTCTAAGAAAAATTAAGTATTCTATGAATTGTAAACAGACTCATGGTGAGCTTGCTTACAGTCAACAAAAAAAATACCTCACACATATGAAGACCATCGCCATCCTTGCCATCGCAGCCGCCGCTCTGGTGTCCTGCCAGCAGCAGCAGCAGCAGCAGACTCCTCCTCCTCCTCCCGCTGATCCGATTCCCGCTCCGGTTCCCGGCAAGTAATTGCGAGGAGTTCGCAAACGATTTCGACCCGACAGGCTCAGGCTTGCCGGGTCAAATCTTTTCAAGGAGAAAGCTGGATAATGTTTGTTTAGTAACCGAAATCGTTGAGTGTATCCTCTGAGATAAAGGGGACAGTTGTAGCGGGAATGTGTGAGAAGTCGTCCGGTATATTATTTTCAGTTATTAATTCGTATGGGGGCAAGGCTACGCTGTGAGTGGCATTTGCAGTAAGTGCCGCGGAGGGTATTACTAGCAGGGTGCGAGGCGCGACTTGTGTGGCCGCCGCTGCCCATGCTGCCTGTGCTGAGTGTTTATAATAAGCCTGAGTGGGGCTGAGGGCCGGTGGGCAGAGAATAGCGATATCCGGCTGTAGCACACGGAGAATCTCGGCTGGGGCCGGATGAGTAAGCAGACCGCTGCTTTTTTCCAGCTCTCCACCGGTACAGATGACTTGATGAGGGATGGCCAGAGGTGCCATCGCGTTCAAAAAACGGGGAGAAGGAGTGATAAAGGTGCAGGGGCTAGATTGAAGCTGGGTGGCCAGTACACGCGCAAAAGGACCGGCGTCTATATAAATGCGCTGCCCGGCTGATACGCGAGCGGCAACGAGCTGTGCGAGCTGGACATCTAGGCGGGGGCTGTCGTCCGGTCCCGGAGATGAAGGCAATTGGTAGCGCGCACCGCCGTGGATGCGCTGCAGGAGTCCACGTGCCTGCATGGCTACAAGGTCCGTGCGGATAGTTTCATCGGTTACCCCCAGCTCTCGGGCGAGGGCAGTCGTTCGTATGCTTCCGCGTTGCTCCAGAAGGCGGAGGATATATTGGCGGCGTTCCTGAGCCAGATACATGGAAAGAGGCGAAAGAGCTTAACTCGGGATGGTGGCGATGAAGAGACGCATGTTCTTCATAAGGTTTTCAGCTGCTTCTTGGAGGGGAGCACGGGAATCCGACGGGAGTTTTTCAAGCATCTGAGCCAAGCAAGAGAGGCGGCGGCAGAGTGCTTCCATGCGCTCGGATGCCAGAGCAGCCGAGTACAGCTCCTGACCGGTGAGCAGAATGGTGGATAATGTGTGGGTAACAATGCCTGCATATAGCGAGAGGAAGGCGGCTCCTTCTTTGCTCTGGCCTAAACTGGCACGGTGTTTTTCCAGCAGTTGCTCCTGTACCACCGCAGTCATGCGCGAGGTTTCTTCGAAAAGTGGGTGCCGCATGGCAATACGCACCTCCTTTTCGTATGGCGTCATGAAGTCAATCACCTCCCAATCATGATTGATGATTTCCTGGTCCGGTGGCATATCAGCTTCCTCCTCTGTCGCGACCTGACCGAGGAACTCGGGACGGTCCATCACATAAGCAGCGGAAAGGTAGCCTCCGGGGATAGGGCCGAATTTTTCGTGAATGGTGGGGTAAATGGCCATGTTGGCCTCCGCCCGGTTCAAGCGGTAATCCCACTCACAGGGCGGCATGTCTTCACCGAGGCCTGCCATGGCCGGGCCTTTGTAGCTCTTCACATTGCTGCGCACGTGAGCTCGCAGGGCCTCCATATTCAGGAGGGATTGCAGATTATCGCCTTCCCAGTTCTGTTCCCACTGGGGCAGGGAAAGCGTGTAGCTCACGGCGCTGAACTCCATGAGCACTCGAACGCTTTCATTTACAAAGAACTCGATATAGAGATGGTTGGCAATGGCCTGTCGATTATCTCTCTCCATCACACGGCGGGAGAAGGTGATATCTCCTGCCGTGAACTGTGCTGTGCCGGCTGAGCGGCGCAGCTCGTCAATGAGCGCTGGCATGACCGCGGGCGGGCTGCCGGCTGCCATGTTGGTAAACGCCAGTCTGCAGCCGGCTAAATCACGCAGGCAGTTGCCGCGCATACGGAGGTGTAGCGGTTCTGCCTCATCTGTGCACCAAAGGCGCAAATCAACGAGGTCCTGCAGCGTGTTATCAATGACGCCGCGTGCAATCAGAGGTGTGATGGTGGCCAGCATGGAGAGGGGCTTCAGGAGAGAGCCGGAGCCGGGAGTTTGGCCGCCAGCACGGCTACTGCCTCCGGCGCATTCATGAGCTCCACCACGGCGTCCCAGCGGCCCTGCATGAGCGCTTCTCTCGGTTCAGCAGGCATGGTGATGGGCAGGGTGACTGCGGGGCAGCTGAGGGTCATTGCTGCCAAGTCCAGCGTCCATTCTGTGTCGGGCTGCTCAGTGGTGATGGTGATGGCTTTTTCGAGGTGCTCGTGGGTGGCACAGACGCAGGGCATGCCGATGCCGGAGCTATTGCCGAAGAAGATTTCAGCAAAGCTTTCGGCAACAACGGCTTTTATACCGCTGCGCTTGATGGCCTGAGGTGCATGCTCGCGGGAGGATCCGCAGCCGAAGTTTTCTCCGCCCAGAATAATAGCGGCTCCAACGTGCTGAGGTGCATCGATGGGGTGGCCTTTGCTGCTGCCATCGGCATTGAAGCGTTCATCGTAGAACATCGTGCCGGCCAGCTCGTCGAAGGTAACACATTTGAGGAAGCGCGCGGGGATGATGCGGTCGGTATCCATATCGGCACCGGGTACGGGAACGGCCTTGCCGGTGATGGAGATGATTTTGTTAAGAGGCATGTGAGTATAAAATTTGATGGTTAGCGGATGTCGAATACCTCGCGGGGGTCTGCTACGGTGCCGGTTACGGCAGCAGCAGCGGCCATCAGCGGACTCATGAGCAGCGTGCGGCCTGTGGGGCTGCCTTGGCGGCCCTTGAAGTTACGGTTGCTGGTGCTGGCGCAAATCTGGTCGCCTTGCAGCTTATCAGGGTTCATGGCCAGGCACATGGAGCAACCTGCTAGGCGCCACTCGAAACCGGCGGCTCGGAAGATGTCGGCAATGCCCTCGGCTTCGCATTGATTGGCTGTCTCCTGAGAGCCGGGGACTGCCAGCGCCTTGACACCCTTGGCCACTTTTCTGCCTTTCAGTAGCGGGGCTACAGCTCGGAAATCAGAAATGCGCCCATTGGTGCAGGAGCCGATGAAGACGACATTGATGGGCATACCTTTCAATTTCTGGCCGGGCTGCATCTTCATGTACTCAAGGGCGGTCAGGCGTGCCTTGCGGGTTTCTGGATTATCCGTATCATCAGGGGAGGGGATGGTGCCGTTGATGCCGATGCTCATATCAGGTGAGATACCCCAGGTGACTGTAGGCTCAATATCATCTGCGTCAAAAATCACAACGTCATCGTACTCGGCATCCGCATCACTTGCGAAGCTCTTCCAACGCTGTACTGCGGCTTCCCACTCAGCTCCCTTCGGGGCGTAGGGGCGGCCCTTCAGGTAAGCGAAGGTTTTTTCATCCGGGTTCACGTAGCCGCAGCGTGCGGCGCCTTCGATGGCAAGGTTGCAGAGTGTCAGACGGCCGTCCATTTCCATGTTTTCAATGGCGGAACCACCGAACTCATAGGCGTAGCCTAAGCCGCCGTCAGCCCCGAGCTTGCCGATGATGTAGAGCGCAACGTCCTTAGCCGTCACGCCGGGGCGCAGGGTGCCTTCTACGCGTACATTACGCACCTTCAGGGGCAGCATAGCAAGCGTCTGTGTGGCAAGCACGTCACGCACCTGAGTGGTGCCGATGCCCATGGCAATGGAACCAACTGCACCGTGAGTGGCTGTGTGGGAATCACCGCACACGATTGTCATGCCCGGCTGGGTGATGCCCAGCTCCGGCCCGATGGAGTGAACGATACCCTGCTGGCCCGTGGGTAGGTCAAAGAGGCGGACTCCGGCGGCTGCACAGTTGCTACGCAGCGCGTTTAGCATGGTCTGTGCGCGCGGATCAGCAAAGGGCTCAGCCTGATTATCGGTAGGTATGATGTGGTCCACCGTGGCGAAGGTGCGCTCAGGATGGAGAACAGGTAGGTTCAGCTCTCTGAGCATGGCGAAGGCCTGCGGGGAGGTGACTTCGTGCACGAAGTGTGTGGCAATAAAGAGCTGCGTGCGGCCATCCGGCAGAATTCCTACCGTATGCGCGTCCCAAACTTTCCTGTATAATGTCTTACCCATGGTATATAGAATCAGTCTAGCAGCACGCGCGCGCGGCGTCAAGGTGGCATGTCTTAGAATGACACAGTATGGCGCCTGATTCATTCCTCCTGTGCCCTTGGTGCAAAAAAAACGATAGCCTGCACACGGCAGGCTATCGAATAAAATACCTCGCTGAAAAAACAGCTTTAGCCAAGAACCTCGGCGCGCTCCTCGAGCAGCTCGGCGCAGGAAGCGTCAATCTTGCCACGGGAGAACTCGTCGATGGGCAGGCCCTCCACGATGGTGAGAGTGCCGTCAGCTTCAGTGCGGCTGGGCATGGAGCAGATGATGCCCTCAGGCAGGCCGTACTTGGTGCCGTCGCTGTAACGGGCCACGGAGTACCAGTCACCCTCAGGAGTGGGGGTGGTGAGGTTCTTCACGGTCATGAGAGCGGCGTTGGCTGCGGAAGCGGCGGAGGAAAGTCCACGGGCGGCGATGATGGCGGCGCCACGCTGCTGCACGGTCTTGATGAAATCAGTCTTGAGCCACTCGGAGTCGGTGATAACCTCCGTAGCGGGCTTGCCACCAATCTTGGCGTTGGTGAAGTCCGGGTACTGAGTAGCGGAGTGGTTGCCCCAGATGGTCATGTTGGTTACCTCGGAGACGGCTACGCCGGCCTTGGCTGCGAGCTGAGCCTTAGCGCGGTACTCGTCCAGCATGGTCATGGCGAAGAAGTTCTCCTTGGGCATGCCAGTAGCGTTGGTCATAGCGATGAGGCAGTTGGTGTTGCAGGGGTTGCCCACCACGAATACCTTGCAACCGGGGGCTGCGTTTTCGGCAATGGCCTTGCCCTGACCCACGAACACCTTGCCGTTGATGGAAAGAAGATCCTTACGCTCCATACCGGCCTTGCGGGGTACGGAACCCACGAGCATGCACCAGTCAGCGTTTTTGAAGGCCACAGCGGGATCATCAGTGGGAACGATTTCCTGCACCAGCGGGAAAGCGCAGTCCTCAAGCTCCATCACTACGCCCTTAAGCTTGTCCAAGCAGGGGGTGATTTCAAGCAGCTTCAGAATAACGGGCTGGTCAGCACCCAGCATTTCGCCGGCTGCAATGCGGAACAGCAGAGAGTATGCGATATTGCCGGCGGCGCCGGTCACGGTTACGGTTACGGGTTTCTTCATAACAGGGGGTATTATGCCCGTTTGCTTTACTAAAGTCAACCCCGAATTCCGTCCTCGCCAGCGCTTTTTTCTTTTATGTGTGTGCAGAAGGTGGATTCTGACTCGATTTGGCGTGTTTTGTCATTGCAATTCTGTATACATATGGTACAATAGCCCGCGAACAACTGATTCATTATGGCTCTTCCTAAGACAAACAAAGCAGGCTCCAACCCAATGGCTGCCGGTGCTATTAAGATGCCCCCGGTCGCGGCTTCGGCGTCTGACGGTGTTTCTAAGAAAGGTTCTAGGCTGTCCAAGCTTAAGGTCGCCACAGCTGATGTAAAGCAGGTGGAGCCTGAAGGGCCTATGTATTATATCCTGCCACCCCTTCTTGTGCTAATTGTGATTATTTTCTGCTACACGGCAGAATCTCCCGCAGCCTCCAAGGCTGCAGAAAACGCTCCGGCCCAGACCTCGTCCGCCAACTAATTCCATTTTCAAACATAAATACATTGATACATCATGAGTAACGCAGCTCCCATTACCATGGCCCCGCAGGGATTGCAGGTGCCGAACTTTCCCATCATTCCTCACATTATCGGTGATGGCTCCGGCCCGGATATCTGGCGCGCCGCTAAAAAGGTGATAGACGCCGCGGTGAAATCCGCCTATGGTGACACCCGTGCCATCATGTGGAAGGAAGTGCTGGCCGGTCAGAAGGCTTTTGATGAGGTCGGTACTTGGTTGCCGAATGAAACCGTGGAGGCTTTTCGTGATTATCTCGTGGGTATTAAGGGGCCGTTGACTACACCCGTGGGTGGTGGTATTCGTTCCTTGAACGTGGCACTGCGTCAGGGGCTGGATCTCTACTGCTGTGTGCGCCCTGTGCGTTATTTCAATGGTATCGAGACTCCTGTTAAGGACCCCTCGCTGGTGGATATGGTCATCTTCCGCGAGAATACGGAAGATATTTATGCCGGTGTGGAGTTTAAGGAGGGCAGCCCTGAGGCGGAGATCTTCTTTGCATGGCTTTCTGAGAATTATCCGGACCGTGCCGGCAAGGTGCGTTTCCCGAACTCCTCCGGTTTCGGCATTAAGCCCGTTTCCCGCGAGGGTACAGAGCGTTTGGTTCGCTCAGCCATTCAGTACGCCATCGAGAATAACCGCCCGTATGTCACGCTGGTGCACAAGGGCAACATCATGAAGTTTACAGAGGGTGCCTTCCGTGATTGGGGATATGAACTTGCCAAGCGTGAGTTCGGCGCAGAGGTTATTGGTAAAGGCCCATGGTGCCGTCTGCCCAATGGCATTATCATCAAGGACTGCATCTGTGACGCGTTCCTGCAAGAGATTCTCATTCATCCCAAGGAGCATTCCGTGGTGGCCACGCTGAATCTGAATGGTGACTACTGCTCTGATGCTCTCGCCGCTCAGGTGGGTGGTATCGGTATCGCTCCCGGTGGTAACATTAATTACAAGACCGGTCATGCCGTTTTCGAGGCTACACACGGCACCGCTCCCGCGCTGGCAAATCTGGATAAGGCTAATCCCTGTTCCTTCCTCCTCTCTGCTGAGATGATGCTGCGCTACATGGGCTGGACTGAAGCCGCTGATGCCATCGTGGCTGCTATTGAGGCTGCCATTACCGCTAAGACTGTTACCGCTGACCTCGCTGAGATGATTCCTGGTTCTACTGCTCTGAGCACCAGCGCCTTTGGTGATGTGCTGGTGGCGAATATGTAAGCGGAATCCGACTGAGTAAATCTGATTTCATGCAGGATCCCGGCTTTGTACATGAGGTCTTTTCGTCGATAGCGAGGCGCTATGTTACGGCTAATCACGTTCTTTCCCTCGGTTCAGATATTCTGTGGAGGGAAAGGGCGCTGAAGATTATCGCGGAATGGAAGCCGCGTAATCTGCTGGATATAGCGACCGGTACCGGCGATTTGGCGCTGACCGTGAAGCGGGCATTGCCTGAGGTGGAGGTGCTGGGGACGGACTTCTGCCGTCCCATGCTGGATGTTGCGGTGCAGCGCGGGCTGACGAATGTGCTTGAGGCGGATGCGATGAATCTGCCGCTGGCGGATGAAAGCTTTGATGCTGCCACGGTAGCTTTCGGCCTGCGGAACATGGCAGACTACGCCAAGGCCTTGTGTGAGTTCCGCCGCGTCTTGCGCCCCGGTGGGCACTTGCTGGTGCTGGATTTCAGTATGCCTGAAGGTGTGCTGGCGGGGCCATACCGCTTCTATCTGCATAATGTTCTGCCTCGAATTGCCGGCTGGCTCACGGGTAACATGGGCGCGTATGATTATCTGGGGGATAGTATAGAGACCTTCCCTCGCGGTGAAGCATTCAAGGGGCTTCTTGCCAGCTGTGGGTATTCCATGCCCACGGCCTTGCCGCTCATGGGTGGGATTGCTACTATTTATACGGGGCAGAAGTGATTTCCGGCTAAGCTGCACGCTCATTTTCCTTGCACAGTAGGCGGGAAGAATGTAGAATGACTGCGTTATGAGTACAATTTATGATTCCATTACCGCCGGAATGAAGGCGGCTATGCTTGGGAAGGATACGCTGACACTGGGTGCGTTGCGTAGTCTGAAGGCTGCTCTGCAGAATGCTCAGGTGGCTAAAGGCAATGCTCAGGAGCAGCTTCCCGATAATGAGGCCCAGAATGTGGTGCGTAAGCAGATTAAGCAGCGTGAGGACGCTATCGCCATGTATGAGCAGGCTGGCCGTCCTGAGCTTGCAGAGAAGGAGCAGGCTGAAATTAAGGCCCTTTCCGCTTTCCTGCCTGCAGAGATGACGGAGGAGGAAGTGCTTCCTATTCTGGAGGCGGTTATTGCAGAGCTTGGCGCTACATCCAAGAAGGATATGGGCCGCGTGATGAAGGAGATGCAGGCCCGTACGGCTGGTGCAGCTCCTGGTAAGCTGCTTTCTAAGTTGGTTGGAGCCCGTCTCTCCTGATTTTATGTTCTGTGCCGTCATTGTGGCAGCGGGGAGTTCCCGCCGTGCCGGATTTGATAAACTGGCCGCACCACTGGCCGGAGAGCCGGTGCTGTGCCGCAGTGTGCAGGCATTTGTGGATGCCGGGTGTGCGGCGGTGGTGGTGGTATGCCCTGAAGAGCGCTGGGAAACTGTCGGGCTGGCTTCTGCTTCATACCCGGTGCCGGTGCTGAGAGTGGATGGTGGTGCCGAGCGGCAGGACTCTGTGGCGGCAGGGCTTGCTGCGTTGCCTGCTGAAACCCGCTGGGTGGCCGTGCATGATGGTGCCCGCCCACTTATCACTCCTCACGGTATTCAGCTTTGTCTGGAAGCCGCCGCGCAGACGGGCGCTGCGGCTTGCGCTCACCCGGTGGTGGATACGCTGAAACGCGCGGACGCGGATGCATGCAGCTTGCCTGAGAAGGTGAGCCGCGACTGCCTCTGGGGCATGGAAACACCGCAGATTTTTGACATTGACCTGCTGCGCCGCGCGTATGTCTGTGTGACGGAGCAGGGGCTCGTAGTCACGGATGAAGTGAGCGCCATGGAGACTCTCGGCATTCCAACTCGTTTGGTGCAGACCGGGCCGAATCTGAAAATTACCCTTCCGGGGGATTTGGAGTTGGCTGAGCTGATATGGACTCACCGGTGTACCTCAAAGGGATGATTCTGAGCAGGCCGCGAGTGTGGGTGCTCGGTGCCGGATATTTGGGGCGTGTCCTTGCTGAGCGCTGCCGAGAGCTTGGTGCTCAGGTGCTTACTATTGATTCTTCCCCGGCCGCCACGGCTGATATATGTGCCGACGCTGCTGATGCTGAGGTGCTGGCTCGTGTTTTGAAACAGGAGGGTGAGCCGGATTATGTATTCAGCTGTCTAGCCACTCGTGGCGGCACTGTGGAGGATTACCGGCGTTGTTACCTTGGGGCTATGCGCGCGCTGGTGGCTCTTGGAATGGCCGGGCGCTGTGTGTGCTGCTCCTCCACTTCGTTATATGCCGGGGCCTCAGAACGCAACGCTGTGCTACAGGAGGCCGAGCAGGAAATCCTAGGCGCCGGCGGTACTGTGGCGCGTCTAGCGCCCATCTATGGGCCGGCGCGCTGTGAGTTGCTGCGCCGCCATTTGGCACGCGAGCCCCGGCTTGCCGGGCCGCCGGACCGCGTTTTGAATTATCTCCATGTGCAGGATGCCGCTGAAGCCTTACTGGTGCTGGCCGTGCGTGGGGGCAAAGGCGTGTTTCCCGTGAGTGGCGAATCTTTTACTAAGGCTGAGGCGTATGCGATGATGGAACGTCTTTCCGGAACTCCCTCTGCTGCTGAAGATGCCCCGGCCAGTAAGCGTGGCGGTACTTCGTCAATTATTGATTCCGTGCAGCTGCGGGCCTTGGGCTGGGAACCGTCATGGCGTTTTATTGATTTTGTGCGTGCTGCTGTGCTGGCGCCGGATGATTGATGTCCCCCGGGCTATACGGAGTCCTGACGAGTATCATCATGCCGGCATAGTAGATGCAGGTAAGCACAACCGGAGCACAGAAAACACTCATATACAGGAGCCATCGCCCGCCGCCTACTCCATCCCGGCGGTTGATGTGTAGTAGTACTGCATGAGTTAGCGGTACTACGGTGCTGAGCATCAATACGGTATCCGGCTTAATGCCCAACAGTTCCGCCAGCCGAATAATACATGCCGCCACGTCGGCGCATGTGTACGGAGCTGAGCAGCACACCCCTACCACTATCGTGAGCAGTACCACAGGTGTATATAGTGCCAGCAGCCCGACGCTGGCCCCGCGGGCGATGAACTCGATGCTTCTTTCTGTGCGGGGGATGTGCATAATAATTAATCTTCTGTTCCTTAGTATAGCATTTGTAACATTGTTGTAAAGTTAATTCGGTATTTTCGTCTTTCCTTGCATGGGCGCCTATGATAAAATGGCGCCGGAGAGCTGATGCGTACGGATTATTACGAGCTTCTGGAGGTGCGAAGGGGGGCGGATGCCGCAGAAATCAAAGCTGCATACCGCCGCCGCGCCAAGCTGTACCATCCTGATCTCAATGTAGGTAATCCGGCAGCTGAGGAGAAGTTTAAACTGGTGGCTGAGGCATACCGTGTGCTAGGCTCACCGGAGCGCCGGGCTGATTATGACGCATGGCTGGAGCGGCAGGAGCGCTTGCGCTGTGCTCCGGAACTGGCCGGTATGGCGGCCCGTGGCAGGGCGCGTGTATCTGTACGGCACGCCTATGAACGCCGGGAGAGCCGTCGGCACAGGCGGCGGAGCGGGGGAAGCCACGGAGTTCCGCGTCTCTTTGCACTGAGGCCCAAGGCGGACACTAGCCTGCTGCAATTCGTCATGTTCTATTCAGTTTGCCTGGCCGTCATGATTCCTTGGTTCATCAGTTATGCCGGGCGTCCTGCTCCCAATACTTTGCAGCGCCACGCCGCAGTCCGGCAGCAGGTGCCGGGTGAATCTGACTTGCCGCCGGAAGTGCAGGAACGTGAGCTGTTGAACTTTCATGAGCGCATATACCGTGAGGCTGAGGCGGGCAATGTGCGCTCACAGTTCCGCTATGGTCTCATGCTATACAATGGTTATCAGGGCTTGCCTCAGGATAAGGAGGCAGCCCGGCGCTGGTGGCAGCTTGCAGCGGATGCCGGCTTTACTCCTGCTGTGCAGGCTTTGAAGGGGATGAATGAAGCTCTTGAATGCAAACCAGAGACTCAGGGTGAGGAGGTGATACAGGTGATTTCGCCCATCACTCCCGCACCATGAAAAACGCCCGCATGTTTGCGGGCGTTCTGATTTGAAATGCTGTGAGGGGATGCGGGTTAGTGCCATACGAGACCTACGGCCTCGCGTACGCGTGTGAGTGTGATGTTTGCCTCTTCTCTTGCGCGGGCTGCCCCATCCGTAAGCACGCCCGTAACGTAGTCCGGATTTGCTATGAGCCACGCTCTCTTCTCGCGTGCGGCGCGGAAGTATTCCCAGTATGCTTCAAAGAGGTCCTTCTTGAACTGGCCGTAGCCTACACCGCCGCGCTTATGAGCTTCTACCATCTCATCGTACTGCTCCGCTGTTGCGAAAAGCTTGTAGAGAGCAAGAATAATGGAGCCTTCCGTGGGTTTTGGGGCTTCCAGAGGCGTGGCATCCGTCACAACCTTTTTGTTGATAATCTTACGCAGGGGCTTTTCTTCGCCGAAGATGGGAAGGGTATTGCCATAGCTCTTGCTCATCTTCTGTCCGTCCAGTCCGGGCACGATAGCTGTCACCTCGTTAATGATAGGCTCCGGGAGTTTGAAGATATCGCCGCCGAAGGCATCATTAATTTTACCGGCAAGGTCACGGGTTACTTCCACATGCTGCTTTTGGTCTTTGCCCACGGGCACGGCGTCACTGTTGTACAAGAGAATGTCCGCGGCCATGAGGGCAGGATATGCGAAGAGTGCGTGGTTTGGCGAAAAGCCCTTGGCAATCTTATCCTTGTATGAATGGCAACGCTCCAGTAGGCCCATGGGACATACCGTGGAGAGAATCCAAGCGAGTTCATTTACTTCCGGTACAGCAGATTGGGAGAAGATGATGGCCTTCTGCGGGTCCAGTCCACAGGCGAGGAAATCAATGGCCAGATTAATGGTGTTCTCGCGCAGCTGAGCAGCGCTAGTCATGGTGGTCATCGCGTGGTAATTTGCGATGAAGTAAAAGGCCTCACCTTTGTTCTGAAGCTCTACGGCTGATTTAATAGCTCCGAAGTAATTACCGATGTGGAGTTGTCCGCTGGGCTGTAAACCTGTCAGGAATCGCATGTTGGATATGGGTATAGATATGTTTGTTAAAGAGATTTACTCGCCGTGTTCGGAGAGCACGTTGTGAATGAAATGGGTGAGTTCTTCGGGGGTACAAGCGCCCTCGATGGTGCGCAGCTTCACACCTTCTGTGTACAATATGGTGGTGGGAACTTTTGTAATGTTGAACTCTTGTGCCAGTACGGGGAAAGTATCTGCATTCACTTCCACTACCTGAACGCCGCCTTTCTCTTGTTCAGCCAGAGTTTGCAATGATTTACGCATGATCTCACAGTGCGAACACCACGGCGCAGAGAACACCAGCAGAAGGCTGCGCCCGGCCACGCCGGTCACTTGTCGGATATCTTCTCCCTTGTATTCACTAAAAAGCTCGAACCTAGGGGCACCGGGAAGACCGGCACTTACATCTAAATCTCTTCGGATTAGATTTTCCAATGGTTCTCTGCGAGGATTCGGCGCAGGCTTTGTTGCGGTAGTAAAGCGGGCTGCGCGATCTGCCTGCACGGAATCAGAATCATCACACCCGGTCAGCAGGATTAGTGCCGGGGTGCTGGTGAGCAGGATGATGCGCAGCGCTGATAACATGAGCCTATTTTCTATCTTATTGTCTTTTCTGTGAAGTCTGTAGTGTGTCTTACCCTTGTTTTTTTGTAGGACGCGGGGCGGAAGGGGGCACAAAACGCAGAACTTTGCGTGCCGGGAGCACCATGGAGCGCCCGCTCCCCGGCAGCAGTAGACGCCGCGGGGCTACTTTCTTCATGCGGAAGGTGCCGAAGCGCGCTAATTTTACTTCACCATCTTCCCGGAGCCCGTCCTGAATGGAACGGATGACGGCTGACAACGCCAAATCTGCTGCGCTGTGGGTTGCTGTGCCGCCTAGTGATTCTCTGATGAGTTCCAATAGTTCTCGACGGTTCATTCTGCTGAAGAGTCGGGGCTGAGGAAGACAGGGAAGTATTTAATGCGGCAGAACTCGCGGGAGGTAATGAGGCCGGTGCTGCGGCAGCTGATATAACTGGCCGCATATTGCTCCTGGAGCTCATGAAAGCGGCGGCTGCGCTCCGGGTCATTCTTCAGGATTCTCTGCATCTCATTAATTGTGTCCGGGTTATTAACGATATGGTTGATGGCGAGGTTTAAGCGGCCGTGCAGTGCTTCTATCGTTTGAGCTGCCGCCGCCGCGCTCTCGGTGTCCCGCACGCTGTCCTGCAGGGGAATGAGCTCGGAGTAGATGATGGTCAGTAGATTGAGGTAAAGCTCAGCATGCTCCCGGGGACTAAGCAATTCGTACGGGGTGACATCGCTGGGGGGTAATTCATTAGCCGCAAGCGGTTGCAGAAGACCGAGGCTGAACAGGGCGGATATGGTAAGGTGACGCAATTTCATGGGAGGATTGAGTGAGGTCGGGAATTATTCACGGCTGCGGGCATTCAGCAGCATCAGAGCGTAATAAACGAGCATGGCGATGGAGGAAAGCGCTGCTGCCACGTACGTCATGGCGGCCCAGCGCAGGGCTGTGCCTGCCTGGCCGTGCATGGCTCTGCTGGCAAGCCCGGATTGCTCCATCCATGCGAGAGCTCGGCGGGAGGCATCAAACTCTACGGGCAGAGTAACTAGTGCAAACAGAGTGGTGGTGGCGAAGAGCGCCAGCCCAATCCAAGCTATAGTGGTACCGCTACCGGCTGCCACCAGTATGATGCCTATCATCAGGACAAATTGGCCCAGACGTGAGCCAATGTTTACCAGCGGTACGAGTTCACTGCGCATCTTGAGCCAAGCGTAGCCCTGAGCGTGCTGAACAGCGTGGCCGCATTCATGTGCAGCTACAGCCATAGCTGCCACTGTAGCTTCTGCGTAAACGGTATCACTCAGATTTACCGTACGGTTGGCAGGGTTATAATGATCTGTAAGGGCGCCCGGGGTGTGGGTAACCTGTACATCATGCAGGCCGTACTGTGCCAGCATGCGGCGGGCCACTTGTGCTCCTGTGAGCGGGGCTCTTGTGGTGGAGAACTCTCGCATGCTTGCTCGCATGCGGCTTTGTACGATGCCTCCTATGAGGCCCGCGAGCAGAATGAGCCCGAAGCCTATAATCGTAGCGCCACCATACATCCCCATGTGGGTATTGCCGGGAACGTAGCCGGTGTTTTCCGTGTAATATGTGGCGTACTGTGCTAGTGTGGTGATGAAAAACTCAGTCATTGTAATCTTCAGAGGTTAGTATACATCTTAGACGCATGAAAAGCCACTCTTGTTTACGTGTGTAGGGTAGAAATATGAATCCGAGGATGAAATTAACATTTATTCGTTGTTATTTGCTAGAGGTAACACGTTTGCCCGGAGGTGGAGGATACCTATTCTGCGAATGGGAGAGCCTGCGAAGAGCTGTTCAAACTCCTCAGGCGTTAGTTCTGAGAGAGCTTGCGGGCTGAGTTTGCTCAGCGGTGCCGACATAAGTAGGTGTGGGTCAATGGTGGGGCGGGGGGCTCCCGCGCGCTGATGGTTCCACGGGCAGGCTTGCTGGCAGGCATCACAGCCGTATATGCGTTCCCCTTGTGTGGTGCGGATGTTTTCCGGCATTTCTTCTTTTGCCTCTATGGTCCAGTAGGAGAGGCAGCGCCGGGCGTCACAGGAGCCGTTACGGAGGGCCGCTGTGGGGCAGGCTTGTTCGCAGCGGTGGCAATTTCCGCAGCGGTTCGGTATGGGGGTATCATATGGCAGTTCCAGTGTGGTGAGTATACTAGCCAGAAAGCAGTATGAACCGCCTTTTTGGCGGATGAGTAAGCCATTACGTCCTATCCAGCCTAGCCCGGCTCGTGCTGCAAAGAATCTCTCACTCACAGGACCGGAATCCGTAAAACAACGCTGTGTGCCTCCGTAAAAACTCAGCGTTTCATCCAAATCTGCTAGCTTGCCGGCAAGAAGTTTGTGGTAATCGTCGCCTTGGGCGTAACGGGCTATATGGCCCGGGGCACATCGTGAATCCTCCCTGCTGTATTCATAAGTGAGGATGATAACGCTTTTGACACCCGGTAGCACCAGCTCAGGATTCATTCGGGCCGGTAAGTGGCGCGGCATCCATTCCATGCCGGCGTGCTGTCCCTCTGCTAGCCAGTTTTGCAGGTGATTTCCCTGTGGAGCATCAGCGGGTGCTACGCCTACTGCAGAGAAGCCCAGAGCTTGCGCCGCATATTCCACGGCCCGGCGGGCTGCATTCATCATGAGCGCTGCTGAGCCCTCCTTTCGCGGGCGCGGAAAGGGGTCGTAAGCCAGCGTTTAACGCGGGGCGAGACCGGGAGTGTTTCAATGACGCGAGAGGCTGCATGGTTTACACGGCTGTCATGAGGAGTGCCGGTTTCAAGCTCTGCGCGGATGTAGGCGAGGCGCTGCATGTTAGCTGAGGCTTCACGGTTACCTAAATCAGCAGCCTTTTTATAAAGTTGCAGAGCCATGCCGAGGTTTCTGGTGGTGGCAATTCCACGCTCGTACATAGCTGCGAGATTATTGATGGCACGGGGATCTTTCACGCGTTCTCCCAGCTCGTAACATTCGAAGGCGATGTGGGGCATGGGGCGTGGTAACCCGAGGCCTCTCATGTAGATGTGACCGAGGTAGAAGAAGACGTTGGGCGTGTAGGGATCTAGCTTTGCCTGCGCAATGAGTATCTGTAGCGCTTTGCGGGGATTGCTGTATGGGCGGCGGGTATCCATCAGGTAGCGCGCCAGTTCCGCACGTGCTCGCCCCACACCGGCATTCGCAGCCTTCAGCATCCATTGTACTGCCTCTCGCTCAGATTTTTCGCGTCCGTAGCCATTTTCGCAGTATAAGGCGTAGCGGAACATGCTTTCATTCTGCACGCGGGTGGACTCCGGGTGTTCGGGGTTGAGCTTAAGTTCCCCCGTGGCTAGGGTTCGGGCGAGTTCTGCTGCTTTTTGAGGCTGAGGAGACAGTCCCTTTCTGCGGCCTTCATATACGTCCATGAGCAGGGCTGCCGCGAGGGGGTGCCCCCACTGCGTACAGCGCTCCAGCATTGCTGTTACTCCATGCACATTACTGATATTCGGGTCATCCAGTATGTAGGCAGCACGTGTGTACATGCCTTCCAAATCATGCGGGCGTGCAGATAGTGGGGCATTTTCCTGTGAGAGGCCCGGAGCTGCCGAAGCCACCAGCATGGCTAGAAGCAGGCTGATTCTATGGTGTTTAGTACCCAAGATTGCAGAGGTAATAAGTGATGAGTTGTTGGCCGAGGAACAGGTAGATGAAAGCTCCAGTGATGAACGCAGGCCCGAAGGGCATGGGTTCACCCCGCTTTATTCTGGTGATGATGGCCTGTGCTATGCCCACAAAACTGCCTGCTACGAGGGCGAAAAGTACGCCTTGCCAGCCACACAGCGTGCCGATGGCCAGCGCAATGTGTGCATCTCCGCTGCCCATTGCCTCACGACGAGTAGCCAAGCCATCGCAGGTGCCGCTGAGTTGTTCGTAATCCTCCAGTTCCAGCACGGAGCCGTCCGCGAGAGTTACTGTGGAGGAGCTAAAGGTGATGTCTCCTTGCTTTTTCTCTGCGGCTGAGATAGTGGCATTTTTCAGGCACACGCTGTTAGCTGCCTCCATAAAAAGCTCACTCCATAGGTAGGTTTCCTCGCCGATACGGAGCTCAATGTCATCTCCTGCTTGGGCTAGGCTCCACTGCCGGGCGGATTCAAACTCTTGCGTTTTACCGCCGAAGAGCAGGCGGCCCAGCAGCGCTACCAGCTTGAGCAGTAGATAGGCACTGATACCCCCACAAAGACTCCACATCAGACCCTCACTCGCTGTGACGGAAACAGCATCCGCCAACCATGGGGCAAAAAGTGCCGTCAGAACACCGGCTGCTGCGGCGCTGTTTGTTAGCACCGGAAGTACCACCATTTGTTCTTTGTCAATGAAGAATACCGCTATCATGATAGCGGTCCATACGCACAGCAGTATCTGGGCCGGAAGCGGTTCCGCATAAAATCTCCATGCCAGAGCGCCGAACAGTACTGCCGTTCCCAATTCTACCAGACAATAACGCGGCGAGATTGGCTTTTTGCAGCACGCGCTTTTTCCCCTGAGCATTAGCCAGCTGATGACGGGAATGTTCAGGTACCATGGTATCACCTTTTTACACTCAGGGCAGAAGGAGCGGCGTGGCTCGTTTACACTTAGGCCGAGGGGGAGGCGGTAGATGACCACATTCAGAAAGGAACCAACACAGGCCCCGAACATCGCAAAACACAGCGGCAGTAACCACGGTGTTTCTTCACTGATGCTCAGCGTCAGCTCGTTCAGTATCTCAAGCATGAGCTTATTCTAGCACACTTTTTCAGCGCTGAAAAGAGCTTTCCTCTGCCATGTTTTTTGGGACTTTGGGCTTACGCGGCGAGATGCTCATGGCGATGAGGCCGGAGAGCGCCAGCACACCACCGGCAAGGGCAGCGATGGTAACGGGGCTCATAGAGGGCGGGGCTATTTCGATATAGAGGTTCTGCAGCTTGGCCTGATTGGTAATGCTAATTTTTTCTGCGTCCAGAGCCGTGCCGTTCAGGATGATGACGTCTGAGTTGAAACAGCATTCATGGTTAAGGGTAATGGTGGTATTTCTTCCATCACAGTCAATGCATACCTCGACTCCGGCGCTGATGTGGCAGTGCGCTTCCTCAATGTCCGTAGAGTGGCCGGTCCACATCACTGGCAAGCGTCCGGACTCGGCTGAATAGTATAAAGTGCCATGGTTGGGCTCCGTTGTGTAGGCGCCGTTATCCTTCAATTCACTGCTATTTTCGGTGTTGAAGCCCCAGAGGCTTTGCATCATGTTAACGAGATAGTAATTATCCGTTAGGCGCAGGCCTGCCTCATTTTCCGGAACATCTGTTATATTGAAGCGAATTTTATAGGTGCAGCCGGGCTCGTAGCCTGCCATTCGCAGCGGCTCTGCCAGTGCAGGGGTGAACTCACGCTGCGTATTTGCTGTAGCCAGCCCGGTAAGGATCAGAAGTGTGAAAAGGATTTTTTTCATGCTTCGTTCAGATGTTATTGCTCATTATCTTGTGCCAGTATACGCTCTGGTGTATTACTTGTCGAGCGAAAATCAGAAAAAACTCTTGCCAAATGGCACTGATGTCTGTATGCTGGCGCCGTGAATGTTTTTTCCACCTGCTGGAACAGTTCCCGCCACAAGGATGGCGGTGCTATGTGTGATGAGATTCGAGAGATGGGGTTTGAGTCCATTGAAGCGTCTCATGGGCTTTCTTTGTCGCTGATGCCTGGTTTGATGCAGGCCGTTGATGAAAAGCGCATACGTGTGATGGGTGTGCATAATTTCTGCCCGGCTCCCATTGATATTCAGGGGGACGCGCCGGATGCATACCGCTTTACCTCCCACCGCGTGGAGGATAGGGAACGTGCTATGAGGCTGAGCATGGAGACGCTGCTGGTGGCGGCTCGTTTGGAGGCTCGCTATGTGGTGCTTCATATGGGAGAGGTGGAGCTTTTCCAAGGGCATGAATGCACGCGCAAGCTGCAGCGGATGGTGCGCCATGGCTATGTCGGTACGCAGGAATATGCCCGCTTGAAAGGGGAGTATGTACGCCGCCGAATGAAGATAGCGCCGCTTTATCTTGCCCGTGCCCGTGAAGCCTTGTACAAGCTGGCAGAGAAGGCCAAAGAGCTGAACTTGGTGCTTGGTGTGGAGGGACGCAGTCATTTTGAGCAGGTGCCCGGAGAGCTGGAGATGCCGCAACTGCTGGCAGAGTTCGCGGATAATCCTCATGTGCGCTATTGGCACGATTTCGGGCATATTCAGCGCAAGCATAATCTGCTGCTGTTGAATCATGACCGCTATCTGAACGGCCTGAAGCCGTATATCTTCGGCGCGCATGTGAATGACGTGCAGTGGCCGCAGCGGGACCACCGTGCCCCGTTCCAAGGTGGTGATGTGGATTTTGATACCCTGCTGCCGAAGTATTTTACTCAGGCCATGCCGCTCACGTGGGAGCTTTCATCTTCTGTAACTCGTGAGGCCATTCTGGCGGCGAAAACCCGTTGGGATGCATTGCACGCCACTCTGCCTTTGCAATGAAAGAGGTGATTACGGGGGCTGTTCAGGCACTCTGTGAAGAGCAGGGGGCTACGCTGCTGCTGCTGTGTCTAACCGGTTCTCGGGCGTATGGGTGCAACGTGACTACTAGTGATTACGATGTGCGCTTTGTGTATGTATATCCGCCAGCTCGCTATTTTGAGCTGACCCCTCCGCCGGATGAGTTACGTCTGCCGGATGGGGACGTTCTTGGTTTTGAGCTGGGGAAGTTCTTACGCATTATTCGTAAGAGTGGTTGGAATGTGCATGAATTGCTGTATGCACCGGTGTGGTATGCCCATCCTTGTGTGGATGAAATGCGTGCCCTGTGTGAGGCTGTGCTGAGACTGGAGCCTCTAGCTCATGGGCTTTTGAGCGGAGCCCAAGTATACCTTCGCCGCCTGCAGTATTTGCCTGAAGGTGAAGCTGGTACTATGCGTGAGTGTAAGCTGTGTATTGGCGCTCTGCGTATGATGCTGGCCGCTGCTTATGTGCTGGAGCACAAGCGAATGTCTCCGATTTGTATTAAGGATTTGATGGAGCATGTCGGTACTGCTGCCCAGCGTGAGACCTTAGCTCAGCTGGTAGCTTATCGTACGCAGGATAAACTACCGCCAGCTGAGCTTCTTTCTAAGGCTCGAGTTTATGCAGAGCATTTGTATCAGGAGCTCTCAGAGAATGATTACTCTCAGGAAATCGTCGCGGAATGCTCACCTCTGGAGGAGTTTTACCTGCGTGTTGTAATGGAGCTGGCTTAAGGATTTACATAAAAAAGCCGCAGCGTTTCGCTGCGGCTTTTTTATATGGGGATAATGCTGAGAATCAGAACAACTTGGTGTCGTCACCGAAGGAAATGCCGATTTCCTTAGCGGCTTCCACCAACTGGCTCTTACTATCTACGAGGTGCAGGGTGCGCACGGCTTCCTCGATGGGCATGGAAACCATGTCCACACCGTGAAGAGCGACGGTTTCGCCGAACTTGCCCTCCTGAATGAGGTCAATAGCCTTTGCGCCGCAGCGTACACCCAGCACGCGGTCGAAGGGAATGGGGCTGCCACCGCGCTGGATGTGGCCCAGCACGCAGTAGCGGGTTTCGATTCCCGTGATGGTTTCCAGCTTCGTGGAGAGGAAGGAGGCGATGCCGCCCAAGCGTACTTCTCCCTTCGTCTCTTCGTCCAGCGTGAGCAGTTTGCCGCCAATCTTGGCACCTTCGCTGACCACGATGATGATTTCGCGCTGGCCAAGAGCCTTCAACAGCTCTACTTTTCTCACGATTTCTTCCAGCTTGAACTCAATCTCAGGCATCAGGATGACGTCTGCACCGCCGGCGATACCGCCGTACAGGGCAATCCAGCCGGCGTGGCGTCCCATCACCTCCACCACCATCATGCGCTTGTGCGAGTCAGCGGTGGTGCGCAGGCGATCCAGATTTTCACTTACCACGGAAACGGCTGTCCAGAAACCGAAGGTGTAGTCCGTGGCGCCCAGATCATTATCAATCGTCTTGGGTACGCCTACGATGGGAAGCCCAATGGCGCGAAGTTCGTTACCGATTGTCTGCGAGCCATCACCACCCACTACGATGAGGGCTTTCAGGCCCAAGCGGTCCACAGTGGCTTTACTGCGGGACAGCACATCTTCGGCTATCTGCATGCGGCCACCCACACCACTCTTCACGGTGAAGTTACCTTTATTCACGGTACCAAGGATAGTACCACCGCAGGAGCGGACGTTGTGGCAGTTCTCAGGGGTGAGAATCTTCCAGCGCTCGTTTTCAGGAGTGGAAAGAAGGCCCTCGAAGCCATCGTAGAAGCCGTAGACTTTCCAGCCGCGGGCTGTTGCAGCACCCACTGCGCCTTCAATCACGGCGTTGAGTCCGGGGCAGTCGCCACCGGCGTTAAGAATACCTATATTCATGGCAATAAATGTTTAGTGTGGCAGAATAATGAATTTTGAATGATCAGAGAAGTCGTTAGATCTCTGCCAGGCTTCCCATTCGCTCCAGCTGTCACGCAGGAGGCCGGAGGCCACCTGATAACGCTGCTCAGAGGTGGGCATGCCGGCCACCACTACTAGCAGGCGTTGCCCGTATGTGGACGGCTGGCCGGTCTGAGGATTGGTCAATTTCACCGATGAGCGAGTGCTGCTGGCGATGAGGCAGCAACCGGCGCTGCGAGAGCGGGCTGCTTTCACCCCGTCTACATTGTCGTATGCCAGCAGTCGATTGGAGTTTGTAATGGCAACCTGTCGAATCTGACCATAAGCGGTCGTTATCGTCGCGACGTGTGATCTCTTGGAGCTGATTCCTTTATAAGCCGGTTTCTGGATGGCGTACATGCCCATGAGTGCGATATCTCGAGTGGACGCCATGGAGACAACGGCTCCATTACTGCCCTTAAAACGAGTAGCATTCATGCCGATGGCCGCGGCCATCTGGTTCATCTGAGCCACGAAAGCACCTTCGGGATCCATCTTACTGAGAGTGGAGCCACAGGCATATGCCAGGGTGGTGGCAGCGGCGCTGTCATCCCACATGATGGTGGAGTGCAGGGCGTCACGCAGCGAAATGCGGTCTCCCGGGCGCAGGTGCAGAAGGTTCGTGCTTGGCCACTGGCAAGCGAGCTGGGGGACGGTAATCAGAGTATCCATACTGATACCCTGGCTGTTTACCCAGTCAAGTATGACGAGGGCTGTAGCCACATTAGCCAGCATGCCGATAGGACGGCGTTCATTCGGGTTCGCGGCGTAAAGAATACGCCCGGAGTGAGTTTCCATGGCCACGTAGCTGGGGCGCATTTCTGCGGCAGTTTTGGGGGCGCATGAATTGAAGCTGAGCAGGGAGGCCCCTGCACAGGCGAAACCGGCTATAATGGAGGTCAGTTTTTTCATTCCTTTGTTTTGGTGTTCTTTCGGGGCTTCGCTGCCGGAGCTGCTGGCTCCTCAGCCGGGACTACAGACTTGCTGCTGAAAACTTCTTCCGGACGACGGTCACCGAAGATGATGCCGAGGTCACGGGCAGTACGTACTATCTGACTGTCAGCCGAGACCATGCGGGGCTTGGCGATAGCCTGAGAGATGGGCACGCTGTCAACATTGAGGCCATTGAGCACGACGGTACGGCCGAAGTTGCTCTGTTCAATGAGCTTCACTGCTTCTACGCCGAAGCGGATGCCCAAAATGCGGTCAAACGGGCAGGGGCTGCCACCGCGCTGGGTGTGGCCGAGCACGCAGTAGCGTGTTTCAATGCCGGTCATCTCTTCGAGCATCTTGGACAGGCGATTACCGATGCCGCCGAGGCGCTCATCACCGTTATCCTTATTGCGCACGGTGATGAGTTTGCCGTTCAGCCTGGCACCCTCTGCCACCACTACGATTATCTCTCTCTGACCCTTGGCTTTACGGGCCTTGACGCAGTCAACCACGTTCTGCATGTCGAAGGGTATCTCGGGAATGAGTACCACATCAGCCGCAGATGAGATAGCGCTGTGCAGCGCAATCCAGCCGGACTGGTCACCCATCACCTCCACCACCATCATACGCTGGTGGGCGTTGGCCGTAGTGCGAATGCGGTCAATGGATTCGCTCACTACGGAAACGGCACTCTGGAAACCGAAGGTGTAGTCCGAATCCGGGCAGAGGTCGTTATTAATGGTTTTGGGGATGGAAATCACAGGAAGCCCTTCTTCTGAGAGCAGGTTTGCCGTGCGGGCGGAGCCGTTGCCGCCGATAACTGCCAGAGCTTGCAGGCCAAGAGCCGAAATAGTTTTGGTGGCTTTAGCCATAATTTCGGGCTCCACGCGGGGGATGCCGAGCTTGTTGATGACAACCTGAAAGTTACCTGTGTTGGTGGTGCCTAGAATGGTGCCGCCGCGTGAACGGATTTTGTGCGTCTTCATGGGGGTGAGCATCTCATAGCGCCGACCGCCTTCCACGGGGAGCAGGCCTTCAAAGCCATCGTGGAAGCCGATTACGCGCCAGCCGCGGCTGTATGCCGCTGAGACGTAACCCTCAATAACTGCGTTGATGCCGGGGCAGTCACCGCCTGAATTGAGAATGCCGATAATCATATATGGTTGAGTTCGTGCGAATGGTTATTTATTGAGCCGATGTCGGTGCGGGGATGCAGCCCAGATAGTGGGCGCAGCACCAGAGGGCGCGCGGGTGGTGGAAGAAGGACTTCCACATGGAGCCTTTCAGTCCGTTTGTGGTTGAGCCATCCTGATTGCAGTAGCCGAACCACTCTCCGTGCTCCTTGTCCTGAAGGTGTTCAAAGGCCCAGTCATGGATGCGCTGGTGCCACTCTGCATATTTTTCATCACCTGTCATGACGTATGCGAGGGCTGTGCCGATGAGGGCTTCATCATGCGGCCACCAGAACTTCATGTTGTGCCAGTATTCCTGCACAGGCTTGTTATAGACGTCCGTGTAGTACAGCAGGCCGCCGTACTTCTTGTCCCAGCCGCGAGCCAGTGCCCAGTCAATCATCTTGCAACCGGTCTCAATGAGAGCCTTGTCCCCACCGCGGTAACGGGCTTCTTCCAGAACAAACCAGCCGCCTTCAATGTCATGGCCGGGGTTCAGGGTGCGCTCGTCAAAGTGGTCAATGATGGAGCCGTCCGGAGCCACGTTTTCCAGTACTGCTTCCACTTCCTCGTGCATGAAGAGGGTGCGGAGATCGTTAATGCAGCGGTCAATCCACGCGGTGAGGCTGCCGTCCGCATCACCCAGATAGCGGCGCACTTCCTGCGCGGTCACAATCATAATCATGCGGCAGCCGAGGTTTTCGCCGGGGCGGTTGCCGGTGCTCTTGGGTGCCATCTTGCCTGGGGTGAAGAAGACGTCTGCATACACGTCAAACCAGTGACGGGCGCGTTCGGCGCTCTTGGGGTCACCTGTGGCGCCGTAGTGGGCGGCCCATGCGATGGAGGCGAAACATTCGCTGTAAGCGTAACGCCGCTTACGAATGGGGGTGCCGTCAGCTGTCATGTGGAAGTACATGCGGCCATCGGAGGGGTCCACACACTTCTCTTCAAGGAACTTCAGGGCGCTTTCAGCGTATTCCTTCCATTCCGGGCGCTTCTCGATGCTGTTGTAGCAGGTAAGGAGCATCCAGGCCATGCGGCCCTGTGCCCATACGTTCTTGTCAGTGTCTACCAGCGTGCCGTCTGCAGCGTAACAATGGTAGAGCCCCCCGTTCTCCGTATCCAGAGAACGGGGGAACCAGAACGGTACTACCTCATTGAGCAGCTTGTCTTTGTAAAATTCGCCAAGTGCTTTTGTATCCATGATGAGGCAGATTTAAGTGGTTATTTGTAGATGGCCCAATCGTAGAAGCCGATGGCCTTCAGCTCGCTCTTGAGTGCGTCCAGAGTAGCCTTGTCCTGCTTGCCCATGGGAAGACGAGCCGGGCCGAAGTCCACGCCGGTCCATTCGCTCATGAGGTACTTACAGCAGCCCATGTAGCCCTTACCGGCGATGATGTTAATCATGGTGACGGAGAGCTGCTGCAGGCGGCGAGCCTCTGCGAGATCACCGGCGTCTACTGCCTTCATGATGTCATCATACAGCTTGGGAGCATAGTTGAAGGAGGAACCTACACCGCCCTTAGCACCGGTGGCGTATGCACCGAGGAACCATTCGTCTACACCCCACGGAATGTCATACTTGCCGCCTTCGTAGTTGAGGGCATCCATGTAGAGGGCCAAATCAGGGTTGGTGAACTTCACGCCCACAAAGGTGGGGATTTTCTTGGCGCATGCTTCCATGACCTTGCAGGGGTTGAAGCCTACGTGGGTGAGCACGGGGATGTCGTAGAAGTAGAAGGGGAGCTCAGGAGCGCCGGAGGCAGCCACAGCAAGGCTGTCCACAAGCAAATCAATGCTGCCGGGCTTGAAGTAGCAGGGGGCATTGCTGGCGGTGGCAGTAGCGCCGCACTTTACAGCATAAGCGGCCAGCTCGCGGCCGTCATATACGCAGTTGCCGCCGGTGTGTACGATTACGTCGATTCCGTACTTCTTGCCGGCTTCGCCCCAAGCGGCCATGTTTTCCTTACGCTCGGTGAGCTGCATGTGGGCGGATTCACCGGTAGAGCCGGTAATGAAAACGGACTTGATGCCCTGAGAAGCGAGGAACTTAGCCTGAGCATCCACTGCGTTGGGATTGCAGGAGCCGTCAGCGTTCATGGGTGTGTGCGTAGCTGCACAGAGGCCGTGAATTTTGAATGTTGTTTCCATAACGAGATACTGAGGGTGTAAATAATGTCCCTACGCATGTTTTACCCTTTTTCTGGCTTGGTTTCAAGATAAAACTGCTTTTCTCGGTATTTTGTGGGAGAAAATGAGGCCGGACAGAGCATTTTTGGCTCACATCTGGGCTTTTTTTGTTGCAGGAGTCGGGGGTATCTGCTAGAATAATAAACGTCAAAACTTTTTCCTTACTTACAGTCATGACTACAGATCACACCATTCGCGGTAAAAAGGTATTCGAAGATGAAATCGCAGCGCTGCAGGCCATTTGCGCCCGCTTGGATGACTCCTTTGTGCAGGCGGTTAATGCTATGCGCAAGGCAATAGAAACCGGCCATAAAATCATCGTGGTTGGTGTGGGTAAGAGTGGTCTTATCGGTAACAAGATAGCCGCCACTCTCACCTCTACAGGGGCGCCTTCCGTGGTATTGGATTCCATGAACGCTATGCATGGTGACCTCGGCATCGTGCAGGATGGGGATGCTTGTATTGCCATGTCCTTCTCTGGAGAGACCTCCGAGCTGCTTACTCTTATGCCCTTCCTGAAGCGCTTTGATATGACTATCATCAGCATGACGGGTAAGTGCAGTTCTACACTGGCCGAGCTTTCTGACGTGGTGCTGGATACTGGTGTTGAGCGTGAGGCTGACCCTCTTAATTTGGCTCCCACATCATCTTCCACCGCCATGCTGGTGATGGGTGATGCTCTGGCTATGGCCCTGCTGGAGGCTCGCAACTTCACGAAGGAGGATTTCGCTCGCAGTCATCCCGGCGGTTCTCTGGGCCGCGCTCTTCTGATGCGCATCTCGGATATCATGCGCAAGGAGTTTGCTACTCAGCCGGAGAATGCCACAGTGGCAGATTGTATTATTGCTATGACGAGTGCCCGTGCCGGTGCTTGCGTGCTGACTCATGAGGACGGAACGCTTGCCGGTGTGTTTACGCATGGTGACTTCGCCCGAGCTTATCAGGCAGATGCTGCCTGTGGTACGCAGCCTGTAGCTTGCCTGATGACGAAGAATCCCGTATTTGTGGAGGCTGATAAACTGGCTATTACAGCAGTGAAGACTCTGCGCGACCGCCGAATCGACGACCTCGTGGTGCTGGATGCTGATCATAAGCCCGTGGGCCTGATTGATACGCAGGATTTGGTGCGTCTTAAGCTGATTTAAGGCTCAGATTGCAAAAAAAATCAGGTAAAACGCACTTTAGGCTTGCATTTTGTTCAAAAAAGGTGCATTCTTTGCCGACGCTTTTTGCGAAAGCAAGATATCTTACTAAAATACGAGTTATGAGAAAGTACGACGCACTGATCGTTTTTAACATGAAGGGTTCCGCCACCCTTGATGAGCTGACCGCTGACGTTAAGGCCCAGCTTGAGGCCGCCGGCGCCAAGGTTTCTGAGGTTACCAATGTGGGCCGCCGTGAGTTTGCCTACGAGTCTCAGCACCTGAGCCATGGTCAGTACATGCTCTTCGCCTTTGAGGCTGAGCCCACCGTAATCCGCACCGTCCGCGAGGCCCTCGCTATTGACGAGCGCGTACATTACCAGTACTACCGCGCCAAGTAAGCAGTTCTGCTCACTTGCTGCACGCATTAAGCATTTATTTTCTATCAGGCAAGTATCTCGAGTGAGGTACTTGCCTGATTCTTTATTGTGTTGCTTGCTGTATGAAATAAAAAAGCCCCGGTGGTACCGGGGCGGGGCAGGAAAAGAAGATTAATCTTTTACGAGAGGAAACCGCAGGGAAAGAGGATAATCCGGTATTTGTATAAGCTCAACTCCGTACATGGCCGCAATCTCAGGGGCTCGTGACTCTGCGTATTTTTCTCCGTAATAGATGGTTTTTACACCATGAGCACAAAGCGCCTGCATGCAGGAAGTGCAGGGCATTGTGGTGCAGGCTACTATGCGTGCTTCACCTCGCTTGAAGAGGCTGCAGAGGTTAATTTCTGCATGCAGCATGAACTTCTGTCGTTCCTCACGAGAGTTCCAAAAGCCTTCAGGAGCAGAGAATCCGGGGTATAGGCCATTGTATGCCGTGCCGATGACGCGGTTGTCCTTATCCAGCGCGGCGGCCCCGACCTTGCGGTATGGATCTTCGGATCTCAGGGCTGCCACATGGGCCAGAGCCATGGCGTACTGAGGTATGGAGAGTCTGCTCATGCGGGAATGATAGCGCAAAATAGCGCATTTGCAAGCATAATGAACTCATTTTTCAGAGTTTTTTACTGCTGTGGATAAAATTTCTTCATGAAGGCGGGGTTTCTTTCTTCGTACAGGCATTCTGCCAGCTCATCTGCCGTGTGTATGAGGAGTTTTTCCGAGCAGCACAGGAAGGGGGAAACTTCGTTCAGCTTGCCTGATGCTGCATGGTTGGTGCAGCCGCAGGAGTTCAGACAGCGGTTTTTGAGGTTGCAGACCCGGCACTCCGGAGTGGCGCAGCCCCTCTGTGCTATGATGGCATATTGGCGCGCGCGGTTGAGTCCTTCATGTACGTTTCCAAGGTTTAATTCTGTGGAATCCCCATCCCCGACTAAGCGAGAGCAGGGGAAAAAGTTTCCATCCACGCTTACAGCAATTTCTCGCTCGCCGATACGGCATTGCAGCTGGCAGTTTTCATGTAGATGGGTGGAGATTTTGTCATCCACGCTGCGCAGGTTGATAGGCGTTCCATCTCGGTATGATTGCAACACCAGCTGCGCGATGGTAGCGTATTGCTCACTGAATGTTTCAAAGTCTTCATCACTCCAGCGGCTCCAGTAATCAAGGTTCAGTGATATGGTGCCGTTGTAATGCTCTGCTAGCCAGGCTGCGCCTTCAGCCATATAGCGAACGTTCTCCGGGGATACCACGCAGATGACCTGAGTTTTAAGCTCAGGAAACTCATGGAATAAAGTTAGGGCTTTTGCCACGTCTGCATGACTGCCGCTGCCATCCGGATAGCATCTGAGGCTATTATGCATGGCAGGGGAGCCGTCCAGTGAAAGCCCTATGAGGAAGTTTCTTTCTGCTAGCCAAGAGAGGCGTTCTTTGGTGAGCAGTGTACCATTTGTTGTGACGCTGAATCGTGGCGGCAGGCAGAGCTTTTTGCCACAATTTGTAGCATAGTCGTAGCACCACTGCAGTAGCTCCCACTCCAGCAGTGGTTCTCCGCCGAAGAAGCAGATGTCCGCTGCGCATCCTGTTTGCTCAGCTTCACGGAATACGATATCTATGGCTTTCTGCGCGGTGTCTTTGCTCATGGCGTGCCTGTACTTACGCCCTGCGTAGCAGTAACGGCAGCGTAGCGTGCAGTCGTGAGTCAGGCAGAGGGTGCAGGTGATGGTGCGAATCATGGCAGGAAAAGGTGAGTGTGCATAGTCTAGCAGATGCCCGCAAGCGATTGCAAGAAGAAAGATGGCTCTGTTGGGGCTTTTTTGGTTGATACGGGCTTCATTGTCTGCTAGAATGATTGTGTCGTATATGAGTAAGAAAGAAGATGTCTCATTTTATTCTTTGGCTCGCCCGATTCTGCATAAATACCTGCCTCCGTACAAGGGGCTGGTCATAGCGGGTGTGATTGCCGGTGTGTTGGCCGCGGCGGCCTCCGGTTTCGGTCTTCCTGTGATTGTGCAGAAGGTGTGTCCTGTGGTTTTCGGTGAAGTTCCGCCTCCTGCTTGGCTGGTGGATGTGCTTTCACGCTTTGTGGCGCCGGAGAATATGCAAATGGCCACTTTAGTGGGTGCTGCATGTATCATACCATTTGTGATGATGGTGCGCGGGCTTGCTACATACTTTAATGTGTACTTGCTTGCCCGTGCGGGTGTGGGGCTTATGGCAGGCTTGCGAACGGATTTGTTTGCAAGGCTGCAGTGGTTGTCCTTTTCATTTCATGACCGTAACTCGCGTGGTAATTTGATGACGACTGTTATCCAGTATACCCAGAGTTTGCAGCTTCAGCTTATTCAGGTGCTGAATGATTTAGTTGTTCAGCCGCTTACTCTGGTGGCTGCGCTGGCGTATCTGGTATATGCCGCTTTAAGTAATCATGACAGCGCCGTGCTGTTGGGGAACCTTCTGATATCATCTTTGTGCATACCGCTTGTGCGATATGTGGGCAAGAACGTGCTCAAAAAAATGCGTCAGATGCTCACGGGTATGAGTGTTATCACTGCGAACGTGGAGGAATCCTTGGCTGCGCAGCGTGAGGTGCGCGCCTTTAATCTGGAGGAGCACCGGGAAAAGGAGCTTGCTGGAAAT
This sequence comes from Akkermansia sp., assembly GCA_045540095.1. GTDB lineage: Bacteria > Verrucomicrobiota > Verrucomicrobiia > Verrucomicrobiales > Akkermansiaceae > Akkermansia. Next base: position 50,445 of record JAZQGN010000034.1, on the reverse strand, counting down.
ATTACGCGCTTTAACAAAATTCTCATCAGGATTGAGGCTTGGCGTGCGGGGCTTTCTCCGGCCATTGAAATGGTGAGTGCTCTTGCTCTCTCTTATGCTCTGTACCGAGGTAGTGGTGACGGACTAACCCTAGAGGCGTTTACCGCTATCGCCACAGCATTTTACTTCTGTTATGATCCCATTAAACGCTTGGGCGTAGTGGCTAATCAGTGCGAGATGATGAAGGTGGTTATTGCTGGCATAAATAGGGTACTTCTGGCAAAGGATGAGACGCCTGAGCCAGTGAATCCCCAATCCTTGCCTGACCCTGCGACCGGTGTGGTGGATTTTGAGAACGTGTCTTTCTCGTATGACGGTGAAAAGATGGTGCTGCGTAATATCAATGTGCATGTGCCTTCCGGGGATGTGGTGGCGCTGGTGGGGCCGAGTGGCTCAGGTAAGACCACGTTCATAAACCTCATCTGTCGCTTCTATGACCCGAAGGTTGGTTCGGTTAAGATTGACGGAGTGGATGTAAGGAATCTCAGCCGTGCTGAGCGTACCAAGAATATTGGTCTCGTATCTCAGTTTGCCGCATTATTCCGTGATACGATTGAGGAGAATATCCGCGTGGGCCGCCCGGAGGCTACGGATGAGGAAGTGCGCCGAGTTGGTGATATGGCGTGTGTGAGTGAGTTTGCAGATATGAAGCCGGAAGGGTACAAACTCATGCTGGCTGAGGGCGGTGGAGGTCTTTCCGGAGGCCAGCGTCAGCGCGTATCTATAGCCCGCGCTATTCTGAAAGACGCCCCCATTCTCATTCTTGATGAGGCTACATCTGCGTTGGATATGCGCAGTGAAGCCGTTATTCAGAAGGCTCTGGATGATATGGCCAGCAGCCGCACCACATTCATTATCGCACATCGTTTTAGTACTATTCGCATGGCTCGCCGCATTTTGGTGTTTGAAGAGGGGCGCATTGTGGGTGATGGTTCTCATGAGCAGTTGTATGAAAGCTGCATGCTTTACAAATCACTCTATGATGAGCAGGTAAGACAGGCTGATAAGGAAAAGAAGGAGACTCTGGCATGATTAATCGTATATACAAGTTCGTCAAAAGCTTTCTCTTCCCGCACCTTCACTGGCTGCTGGCTACGATTCTGACCGGCATTGTGGCCGCCGCTGCTAGTGGTATGGGGGTGCCGTTTATTGTGAAGTTCGTCTTCCCGGTGGTTTTCCACCAGTCTGGCCAGACTGATCCTGAATTGCTGGTGTATCTTCCCCAGTTGAAGGAATGGTCCCACTCTACACTATTGATCTGTGCCTGTGCCTCACTTCCTCTTATCTTTGTGCTGAGAGGGGTGGCCATGTGGATGAACACGGTGGTGGTGAACATTCTTGGCCTTCGCATTTTGGAAGGTCTGCGTACGAAGGTATTCCACCACGTACAGCAGTTGCCGATTTCTTACTTGGAAGGCCAGCGTAAAGGTGACTTGGTGAGCAGGATTGTGGCTGATACGCAGAATGTCCAGAATGTACTTTCTCACATCTCCAATGATTTGGTGAAACAGCCCATTACTTGCCTGTGTGCACTTTCTGCATTTTTTTGGATGCTTTTCACCACGGGCCGCTGGGAGATTTTTTTGGTAATGCTTTTCATCGCAGCTGCCGCGTGGCCTATTATTACCTTTGGTAAACGCATCTCTGACAAGGCTCTTCGGGCTCAGGAAGGACTCGGTGAGCTGAATACTGTGGTGCAGCAGAATCTGGAAACTCAGCGTGAGGTGCGAGCTTACGCCCTAGAGGAGCGCCAGATTGCAGACTTTGAGGCCGCTTCTGAAGGGTATTGTAAGAACACGGTAAAACTGGTTAAATACCAGAAGGCCATCATTCCGATTGTTGAGACGGTGACGGCGCTTGCCCTGTCATTCCTGCTAGTGTGCGGCAGTATGTGCGGCATGGCATTGTCTGACTTTATGGCGTTGGCTTCTGCTCTTTTCTTCGCTTTTGACTCCATGAAACGCGCCGGTTTGGCCTATAACCGCCTGAATGAAGCGCAGGGCGCCATGCAGCGTTTGTCTGACGTGCTGGAGGAGCCGAATCCTATAGATGATCCCGCTAATCCGGTAAAACTTCTGGGCCGGGTGAAGGGTGATATTACCTTTCGCAACGTGACCTTTGCTTACGATGCTGGTAAGCCCGTTCTGAAGGATGTGAATGTGCATATACCGGCAGGGCAGATTGTAGGCCTAGTCGGTCCGAGTGGTGCAGGTAAAACGACCTTTGCTAGTCTGCTTCCGCGTTTTTATGAAGCTACCGAGGGTGCGGTGCTTGTGGATGGTGTGGATGTGAGGGATGTGACCCGCCATGACCTGCGAGAACAGCTTTCCATCGTGGGGCAGCAGGCATTGCTCTTCTCCGGTACCATTCGTGATAACATTGCGCTGGGCCGTATGGGGGCATCCAAGGAACAGATTCAGGCCGCGGCTGATGCTGCGCGGGTGAGCGTGTTCTTAGATGCCCAGTCCGCCGGGATTGATACCAAGCTCGGGCAGGGTGGCTCCGGGTTATCCGGTGGACAGCGCCAGCGAGTGGCTATCGCTCGTGCCTTTGTGAAGGACGCGCCTATTTTGATACTGGATGAGGCCACGGCATCGCTGGATGCGGAAAGTGAGCGCCAGATTCAGGAGGAGCTGGATAAACTGGCCCGGGGCCGTACTACGCTTATCGTAGCTCACCGTTTTAGTACGATTCGAAATGCCCATCGTATTCTTGTGTTTGACCATGGTCGAGTGGTGGGAGACGGTACTCATGAGGAGCTGTACGCCAATTGTCCGTTGTATCATGAACTTTATGATCGCCAAGGCGCGGTGAATAACGCTGACTGATGAAAAACGTTCAGACCGTTCTCTCCGTGGCAGAGGAAAAATCTGCCGTGCTTCATTTGGGAAATCGTGCGCCGGATTTGCTTGTTGCTGAGAGTGAAACCCTTCTCAGTGAGCATCTTCGGAGTTGTGGGCTGCGCCACGTACGGCGTGTAGCTCTCGTTGGCCCGGCTGAGGCTCGTATGGCTGCTCCGCATTTTACCGCGGCTGACGCTGAAGGCCCCGTGGAGCTATACGTGCTGAGTGTGGCGGACATGGCTTCTCAGGCTGCGCTTACTCCGGAACAGATGCGGCGCTGCGAGCGCCTTGTGGAGGCGAAACTCCGCATATGTGTATTGCCTTGCTTGGTGCAGCACTTGCGTGGGGGAAAAGCACGCTGCGTGGCGATGCCTCCCGTCTGTGTTCGCAAACAGGGTAGATGGTTGATAGCTCCGGAGGTAATGCAGTATTTATCACCTGCGTATCGTGAGGGGACAGCCGCAGAGATGCCTTGTAGCGCATGGCTGCTGAAAAAGTATAATCTCACGCGCGAGGTGGCTAATTATGGTATGCAGCTTTTCCCCTTAGTGAAAGGCTTTGCTCACTCGGGGCATATGCCTGAGGGAATGGAGCTGAGAGCCTCAGGTGAGGAGGAACCGCTGATGCTTGTACTGACTGAGGGTAAGGTGGATGGGCATTTGCAGCTGGCATATGCTGATTTTTATTCGGCAGAAAATGCCGTGAATGAACTTGAAGTGAAAGAGCTGCCGGCTGATGAGGATGAGGACGCTACCGCACTGTTGCTGGCCTCGGAAGATGGTACGGAATACCGGGCTAGATGCGCGGAGCTTCTCATGTTCCCTGGTCGTATGGAGAGAGGTATTCGTTTTCGCTGGGCTCTGAGTATGCTGTGTAATCATTACCGGCGTTTGCAGCCTGATGAAGAAGTTCCCTTTGTTGCGGCCGGGGAGCTGTGTGGCAAGATTAGAAAGGTGAGCCGCAGCAGCTTCTGCGGATTGCCCCTTTGCCACATCTTGGCGGATGCTGGTAAGCAGGCTGTGAATGTTTACGTTCCTTTGCATAGTGATAGCTCTCCTATGCCGTCCGCTGGGGAGAAGTTCTGTGTGCGCGGTATTTTGTATGCTGTTCCGGATAAGCTGCTGGGGTACGAAAAGGAGGCCATCGCCCCTGCCGCAGTGACGGAATCCGCCGCAGTAACGGCGCCTGTCGTGGATGCTTCCATGCTGCCCCTTAGCCTCGCTCTCGCGGTGGTAAATGGGGGGCTGCAGGCTGCTGGGTATGAGTATGCCGCTCCATTCAAACCGATATTCCGCATGGGGGTGCCCGAGTTTCGTGTGCTTTCTCCGGTGGGTAAACGAGTGGTAGTGCTCGTGGATAGTGTGGTGAACGGCCATTCTGACACCCGGGGCTATAGAAAGTACGCTTCAACTTCATATCCTGATTTCATGGGGGCAGTTCCTCCGGATAATGAACCTGCGGAACTGTTGTTCCTGACGGTTTATCTTGATAACGACGGTAAAGATACTCCGGGGTTCCGTGTGCGGGTAGAGCAGAATGGTGCTGTTCAGAAGGGCCTTACATTCTGTAGTGAGGTGACATATGCTGATGCCGCCGGAGAGACGGAGATGTCTGCGGCCCGCCTTTTCGGTGAGATGATGTATACACAGCGCTTTTCTGATTTTCTTCAGGTGACGAGTGAGGATTTGCTCTATGTATCTGAAACGGCCGGCATGAAATTGTGCAGTAAGCTGGATTTTGCTCGTTACATGAGGGCTTGTTTTGATGAATGGCGCCAACGGGATGAGGTGAAGAATCTGACATTCTTGCTGTCCTCCGTGGAGCGTAACGGGGTGCGCCGTCCATGTGCTGTGACCTGCCAGAATCAGCAGATTGTTCTGGCTACGGTTTTTGATATGAAGGGAGGGCGTGTGGCAGGAGTGACCACTTTTGCTGGGAGTGCGCTTAATACGCTTAAACCTGTCCGTCAGGATGAATTGACATGAGAATACCACCTTTCTGGGTTAAAGAACGCCGGGAAATATGTGGCCGAATCTTTCGCCTGCATGGTCTTTCCTTTGAATCGCAGGAGGAGGCGCGGCGGCGCTTAGAAGAGAAGGCTTTTTTATGGCAGTCTGTGCTGGTGGCACCTGTGGATGCCGGTTCACAGAGAATAAGTGAACTTCGTAGTGCGTTACGAAGGCTGGATGAATGTGCTCACCCATATAGTGCCGCTATTCTGGAGCCTATAGAGCAGCAGATTGATGAAGAGAATGTCATCACCCGAAATCGATATGGCTGCCAAGTGCTTAACTCAGAGCGGGTATGCTTTGCAGATGTGGATAGATTCAGCCGGGGCTTATGGGCAACTCTTTTCCCCAGTCGAGAGAAGGATGAACAAAAGCTCATAAAGGGCATCAGGGACCTCTGTAGGGCGTCTTCTTCACTCTCCGCCCGCTTGTATCGCACGGCACATGGCTGGAGAGTGATGCTGAGGGAATCTTCACTGACTTTGCTTTCTGAGCGGGAGGCTTACTTGTTTAAAGCCTTGCACGCTGACCCCTTGTATGTGAAGTTATGTGCCACTCAGCGCTGCTGGAGAGCCCGCCTTTCTCCTAAGCCTTTTCACCGGGGATTGAAGAGATTTCCCTCCATGCTGGATTCTCAGCAGAAGGCCTCTGAGTGGGTGGCTACTTATGAACAGGCAACGGCGGGGCTGGGGGTATGCCGATTGGTGGAGACATTTGGGCCGGTGCTGGATGACCCTGTGGTGGCGCTGCATGATGCTGCCACCCGTGCATTGACTCCGGATCTTGAGCTAGCCTAAGACGCTCAGCGGAGCGGGGCCAGAATATCTCCGAGCTCTGCTAGTGAGCTTACCCGGGCCAGAGCAGGGCGAACTGCTTTGCTGCCGGGGATACCCTTGGCATATGCAAGCAGGCGTGCTCGCATGGCCCGCATAGTGATGAGTTCATCACCATAGTGTTCACTTTCAATGGCCATGCGTGTGTGACGCAGCATGAAGTCCAGCTTTTCCTCCGGAGTGGGCTCCGGAGGTATGGTGCCGGAGTTTAGGTAGGTTTTTGCACGGCGGAAGAGCCAAGGTGCATTCATGGCAGCTCGGCCAATCATGACGCCTGCTACCGCTGTGTTCTCTCTGGCTTGTTTTACATCTTCAGGGGTCGTGATATCCCCATTTCCAATGACCGGAATCTGCACCAATCGGGCGCAACGGTCTATCATATCCCAATCGGCTTTGCCACCATACTGTTGCGAACGCGTACGCCCGTGGATGGCAATGGCCTGTACTCCGGCGTCCTGCAAACGTACAACTGCTTCCGGCGCGCAGATGCTCTGGGCATCCCATCCTATGCGTATCTTGGTGGTTACCGGGCAGTCATTCCCCAGTTCCTTTACCACAGCGGAAGCAATATTCTGCAGCAGTGGGAGGTCTTTAAGGAGGGAAGAGCCTCCGTTTTTGCCCACCACTTTGGGCACGGGGCAGCCGGCATTGATGTCCAGAAAATCCGGCTGCATGGCATCCACGATGATACGTGCGGCAGCAGCAGCGTGCTCTGGTACAGAGCCGAAAATCTGAATCCCTAGCGGCCTGTGTTCCTGTTCAAACTCCACGTACTTGCGGTTTCTGTTCCATGCTTGCAGTACGCCTTCCGCTGAGACAAACTCAGTTTCCATCACGTCCGCGCCTTCTTCCTTGCACAGTGTGCGGAAAATGGGGTCCGTCACCCCTGCCATAGGGGCCAGATACAAGGGAAATGGATTATCACACCACGGAAGCGACATGCGCGCATGCTATCACATTATACCTTCATGTGCAAGCGCGAATCTGCATTTCTTCCCGGAATACTATATGTTTTACCTCTTTGTACGAACAGGGATTGCTAACTACTCCGGCATCTGGTACCTTTAATTCCGTACCGATTATCCTCTATTCACCATGAATAAAATCAAACTCTGCTTTTTTGCCCTTTCTGTGTGCACTCCCGTCTTTGGCGGTTCTTTTTCTGAACCGGTGTGCGTTTCTGAACAACCGAGGTACTACTGGGAAGTAGCCGGACGTTATAGCCACTCGTGTACGGATATTGACGAGAATCATTCATCTCCGGCTATCCATACTTGGGGGATTGACTTAACCGGTCTTTACCAAGTGAAAGGGAACCATTACTTGGCACTGCGTTTGGGTTATGCCCAAGGTGAGTCTCGTGGTTATGAGCTTTATCAGATTACCTTAATGCCGGGGTATCGTTATGAAGCTCCGCTTGGGGAATGCATGCGTTTTTATGCTGGCGCGGGGCTGGGACTTGGCGTTTCCATCCTTTCATATCCCGGTATTCACGCATTTTCCCATAGTATCAGCTCAGAGGATGATATGGCCAATCTGGTGTACTCGTTGGAAATTGGGTTAAAGTATGAAATTGCACCATCGGTGGATGTCGGGGCTGCGTTGATATTCCAAGGTGGTATTTCTCCCTTTCCCGATGCCGAGTTTGAGCATGCTACGGAAGAGCAAGCTGCCATTGGAGTTCGTTTCGGATTCAGTGGGGCGTTCTGAGTGTGGGCGGGGTTGAGCTCTAATCCGATAAACTGCGCTGCCGTTATGAGATAACAGGAAAAGACAGGTTGTTTGTCGGCTTGCGGTCAGGTGGCTATTTTCGAGGATGCGGAGGGCGCATGACTGCAAAAGGGATTGCCAAACGCCTCCGGAGCTGTTAAAATCTTCTCCATTGGATGCTATGAAGATGATTTGCCGTTTCATTTTTGCTCTGTCGGTGGCTGTGCTGGCGGCTTGCTCGCAATCACAGCAACAGCAGCAGGCGTCTGCTGTAGTGCTCTCATCAGATGTTGTGCCTCAGTCTGTTACAACATCCGAAAATGTTTCTTCTCCCTCTCGTGTTCAGCGCCCGCAGTCCCGCGCTACTTCCTCGTCTTCTCGTTTGGTGCGCCGTTCGAACAGAGATGTATCTTCGGCTAGGCCTTCCGCTCCCCGCGAGCTTCCCGCTCGTTCATGGGAGGCTGTCCCTGCATCCTCCGGGCGTCCCTTTGTGCCCCATGCTCCCGGGCATAGAGTCGCTCAGGTGAGCGTGCCGGGGAATTATGTGGCTGTCACGTTTGATGATGGCCCCAGCTCGGCATATACTCCTCAGGTGCTGGATATTCTCCGCCGCCATGGTGCACGCGCTACGTTCTATGTAACTGGCCGCAATGCATCTCATAACAGGAGCTTGCTTGCCCGTGCCGTGGCTGAAGGGCATGAAATTGGTAATCACACTTACAGCCACATTAAGATGACTGCCAGCGGTAACTCAACGATTGCTCGTGAAGTTGAGCGAACCAGTGAAATCATTCGCGATGCCACCGGATTTTATCCTACCACTATGCGTCCTCCTTACGGTGCAGTGAACTCCAATTTGGTGGAGCGAATGTACCAGAATTACGGCATGCATACCGTGCTGTGGGATGTTGATACGCGTGACTGGCAGCGCCCTGGAGTAGCTACTGTGGTGGAGCGAGCCGTGGGGAAGGCTCAGCCGGGCTCCATTATTCTGCTGCATGATATCCACGCTTCAACTCTTGACGCCGTGGAAGATATTATTGTGGGGCTTAAAGCCCGTGGTTTTAAGCTGGTGACTGTTTCTCAACTAATCGCGATGGGAAATCGTGCTGCCGGGGTATCGACGGCTCCTGCATCAGTGTCCGGTGCTGCCGGAGTATCACCTGAACTTCCCGGTGTTGAGGCCGGATTGCCCGGTGCAGAATCAGCTGTGAGCCCTTCTCCGGGGGAGGCTGTGATAGGCAATCCTGCCGCGCCTGAGGCTGCGCCTAACCCGGCCGCTGCGTCTGCGGAAAATCTGTTGCTTCTCTAATCGTTATATAAGCCATGAGCACAAGTGCAAAGGGAAAGGTTTATCTGGTGGGTGCCGGCCCCGGTGACCCTGAACTTATTACAGTCAAGGGGCTTCGCCTTTTACAACAGGCTGATTGCGTGGTATATGATGCTCTGGCGGACGCTGCGTTGCTTAGCCATACCTCACCCGGTTGTGAGGTGCTTTACGTTGGAAAACGTGCAGGCAATCATGCCATGCCCCAAGAGCAGATTAATGAGCTTCTTGTTTCATGTGCTTCTCGTCATACCTGCACTGTGCGCCTGAAGGGGGGGGACCCCTTCGTATTCGGGCGTGGCAGTGAAGAGGGGCTTGCCCTGCTGCAGGCCGGAGTGCCTTGCGAAGTGGTGCCCGGTATTACATCCTCTATAGCCGGGCCCGCCTCAGTAGGAATTCCTGTTACTCACAGGGGGATGAGCTCACAGTTTACCGTATTTACCGGGCATGAGATGCCGGGTAAGGCTGAAAGCGGTTTGGATATACCGGCCATTGCTGCTACTCGCGGAACCAAAGTTATTCTGATGGGGATGAGCCATCTTCGAACGACTTTGCAGAGTTTGATTGCGGCTGGTATGTCTCCGAGTGAGCCGGCAGCAGCTGTGCAGTGGGCTACGACTCCTCGCCAGAAGTGGGTGAAGGCTACCGCCGGTACGCTGGCTGACGCAGTGGAAGGAGTTCTTGGTTCTCCTGCGGTTGTCATACTGGGTGATGTGGTGACGCTGGCGGACGCTTTGGCCCCCTCTGTTCCTGTTCGTCCGTTGGCCGGTAAGCGCATCGTGGTAACCCGTAGCAGAGAACAGGCAAGTGCTCTTTCCGCACGGCTTCGGGAGTACGGTGCTGATGTGATGGAGTTACCTACTATTCGCATAGTTCCTCCTTCTGACCGTCAGGATTTTGCCGAGGCTGTGGTGGATAGCCCTCATTATGACTGGTTGATATTCTCCAGCCCGAACGGCGTGAAGAAGTTCTTTGAGGCCTTTTTTGCTGTATACGAGGATATTCGTGAACTGGGTGGAGCGCGCATTGCCGCGGTTGGGCCGGGCACAGCTGCCGAGCTGAAGAAGTTTGGCTTAATGGTGGATGTGATGCCCAAAAAGGCTGTGGCTGAAGAGTTGATAGCTGAGTTTGACCGCAAGGCTGATGAGTTCGGAGGCGTAGCAAATGTGACTATGCTCTGGGTTCACAGTGAAAAGGGACGAGATATCGTATATAAAGAACTGATGAAGCGCCAGGCCATTGTGGACGAGTGCATAGCCTACAATACTGTGCCGGAGACGGATGATCCCACCGGTGCTCGTGGCCGCCTGACTGCTGAAGGGGCAGATGTTATCACCTTTACTAGCTCCAGTACTGTGCATAACTTTATGGCCATGAATATTCCCCTGCCGGAAGGCTGTAAAGTGGCAAGTATTGGCCCCATCACCAGTGCTACACTGAAAGAATACGGGATAGAGCCCGCTATTGAGTGTGAGAAGCATAATATAGATAATCTGGTGGTAAGCATTCTTAAGAGTGAGACTATTGAACGCTGATATGGAAAGCTCACCCCGGATGCAGTGTTTGGGGGTGAATTATCGTACCGCCCCGGTGGCTGTGCGAGAGCGCTTTTCTGTGCCTCGTTCTCGGCTTGTGCAGGGGAATACTCTTCTGCATGGGCTTTCCGGAGTGGATGAGTGCGTTCTGCTTTCTACCTGTAACCGCACGGAGCTTTATTACTGGAGCACCCAACCGGAAGTGGCGCATGAGAGTATTTTAAATCATTTTCTCGGAGATGTAGCGCAAGCCGGTGAGCTTTCTGCCTGTTTCTATAACTTCTGTGCGGAGGATGCTCTTGAACATTTGGCAGCTGTCGCTTCAGGATTGGATTCTATGGTCGTGGGGGAAACGGAAATCTTCGGCCAGATTAAGGATGCTTATCGAGCCGCTGTGGAGGCCGGAACCACCGCCACTGCCGCGAATCGTACTTTCCAGAGAATCTTCTCCATTGCCAAGAAGGTGCGCACTCAGACCCGGATTACGGCCGGTCCTACATCTCTCGGCGCCGTTGCTGTACAGCTGGCTCACCGAGCACTCGGAGGGCTGGAAGGTATCAATGTGTTGGTTGTCGGCGCCGGGGAGATAGCCCGTAGCACCGCGCAAAGTCTCATTTCACGGGGCGCTGAGAGCATCTTCGTGGCCAACCGCTCGTATGACCGCGCCGTGGCTCTTGCCGAACAGGTGGGGGGGAGAGTTATCCGTTTTTCGGAGTGGATTCCATACTTGGAGAAAATTGATATCGTCATCGTTTCTACGGCGTCTCCGGTATACGTGGTGTCACCCTCCGTGCTGCGTGCCATTCAGGGCTCGCGTGAGGAAAGACCCTTGTTCCTGATTGATTTATCCGTGCCGCGCAATGTTGACCCCGCTTGTTCCGAAGTGCCGGGGGTGCACGTGTATGATATAGATGATATGGAAGCCATGGTGGCAGACACTCGCCGTAGACGTTCCTCTGAGATAGAGCATGGGGCAGTTCTCATACGTGAGTGGATGCTTGATAATGCTCCGGATTTGCTCTGCAGGCAGGTGGCAACAATTAGACTAGCGGATTAAATAAACTTTTTTTGATATTTTTTGAACATATAGCTAACAGTAGCTGTCACAAACTTCAAACAACCACAAAATCACAATTATGAAAAAGGATTTACAGGAACTGGCGCATGCGGATGAGGAGAAGCTGGTGAAGGAGCTTGCTTCTATGAGGGTGGAGCTAACCCCTGAGGCTGATTTTGAAGCGAGGTTCTTGGCTGATTTTCATGAGCGACTGGCTGAAACAGAGGCTGCTACTAAGGTTAAGCTTCCTTTCTTTGCACGAGTGAAAGCTGCTATTACTTCACCTTACGTTCGCGCTTGGGCTATGGGGGCTTGCGCTGTGGTTGTTGTTGGTTTTTTGGTGGGTGGTTTTGTGACTGTGCCGGAAGAGGATGATGCTTCCGTCGTTTCTGTGATGAGTATTCCCTCCCATGACATGGGGAGAATGGCGAGGATGGTTGAATGTGGACCTATGCCTGAACCCTGTTGTACGGACGAAAAAGGTGATTTTGGCGCTTGTGCGGTGGTAGCGGTGGCTAGTGAGGCTGATGAGGAAGAGCCTGCCGATGAGGAAAAGCCTGAAGAAAAAGAGCAGGGCGGTGAATAATTGAGCCGCCCTAGTGTATTTTCCGGGGGGATGTCCCCCCTTTTTTTTGCAAGTTCCGATTACAGGCTTGCATACTGTGCAGATTTTTGCTATACATATCTGCGTGGAAAAGGAATGTATCAGGTGTAAGAATAAGTTTGTCGCGTCTACTGCAGACCAAGACGTATGCTCAAAGTGTGTAGGTGAGGAATTTGCTCAGGCTGGGATTTCCAGATCTGCTGAGGTTACAGAGGCTGTTGGTGAGCACAGGCGCATACAGCGGCGTCAGATTGCGCGAGCGGCTCGTATGCGCCGCCTTCTGGACAAGGACTCCCCGTACAGTCTTATGGGGAAAGTACGTTGCGCCTTAGCTGTTATTCTTTTCATGGTGTGCGTCTTCCTTTTCATGATGGGTGATACTGATATGCTGAAAAACCCCATTCATCAGCTTGAAAAGCAGTATCAGGTGATGCTTTCTGTGGGCCTCTGTTTGTTTGCATCTTGTTGTCTGCTGCCCTCTTTCCGTGATCATAAGTTTATCATTTCTGTCAGCGTTATCGTGATGATGGGTATGGGTGTGGCTATGCCCTTTATCTGGGAGAGTGAAGTCCCCGGAGGTGTTGGAAATCAGGAGACTGAACTCGCGGGTGTTGCCCAGCAGACATCTTCTGAGCTGTCGTCTGATGCCGGTATGGAAAGTGACGAGCCTGTGGCCGTTCTGACCAATAATGATTTGGCCGCTTTCCGCCGAATCCATCAGGAGCATCCTGGTCAACTTCACTATGCTGTGTACATGGATAACCAGACGACGTCTACCCGTTCGTTGATTCGTGAGTCTCTTACCCGCCTTCTTCAGGCTGAGTATACTCGCGCTTTTACCTGCCATGATGGTGCTTTGTTTGTGGTGGTGAATGTTCGCAGTCACCGTGCGAACATGGCTGAAATATTATCTCGCTTTGGGAGGGTGGTGAGCAGTAATCCTGAGGCTGGCGTTTATGAGGTTAACTTTAGTGGGGATAAGGCAAACATCGTGAGCCGTTACTCTCAGGAGGTGCAGAGCTCTCCCCGGAATCCTAACTTTGTTCCGGCAAATATCAGCGAGCTGATGTGTCTGGATACCATGCGCGTGCGTGCTGCTGCCCAAATGCTGACTAATGCGGATGTCCAGATTTTGCGTACGGATATTCACAGAGCAATTTTGCAGGTGCTCAGAGACCCGTGGGAAGCAGAGGAGGAAACATATAAGGCCATTGTGGAAGCTCTGGTGACGTATGCTCCCCGCGGTCACAATGAGTCCGTGCAGCTCATGCGGACATATTTTGATAGCTGCCGTGCGAATGGACGCCCCCTTTCCCAGAAGGTGGTAGATCGTCTCATCAGTGAGGATCCTGCCGCGATGGTAGACCCCGTGGTGCAGATGTGGTCTGCAAATCCTGTGGCTTGGGGGCAGGTTATTGACAAGCTCGGCTCACATGCTGAGGATAAACTGTTGGCCGATGTATCAGTCAATTCAGAGTTGCAGCGTCTTGATTCCGCTCTTAAATATCTTGCCGATTATGGAACGGAAAAGGCTATTCCCTTTGTGGAGAGTCTCTTGCGCCACTCGGATTCACTCATCAGTCACAAGGCTGAGCGTACTTTGCGCGCCATCCGTAATCGTCATCCCGGTAATTAACAATACTTTTTCCCCTTCTCCTTATGTCTACTAATCTTGTCAGACTTCTGGCTTATGTTGTGGCCGCCATGGTTGGCGGCTACATCGTGTCATGGTTGTATGAAGTGGCGTCTGCCCCCTCAGCTCCTGCTGCGGCTCGGCCGATAGCTACGACTCCGCTACAGGATTCGGATGATAGTGGGGCGGATTCCTCGTCCTCAGATGATACTGACCCGGCTCAGGGTGTGGTGATTGATGAGGACGGTGGTGTAAGTATGAACGACTCTGACATGGCCGGGATGGATGTAGAGGGTGAGGATGACACTGCATGGGAAGGTGCGGACGACGGTGATGGTGCGATAGAGCAGGACCCGAACTCATATATGCCGCAACAGGCTCCCCCCGCACCGCTGCGGGAAATTGCGGAGGCGGATGTCCCGGAGGATCCGGCGCAACAGGTTATTCCCGGCGTGTGTCCTACTGAGCGCGTTCGCAGCATTGAGCGTAACGCTAAAAAGTTGGCGGACGCGTACGATCGCTTGGAGAAGCGCAATGAAGGCCGTACCAATTTCCGCAGTGAAGATTACGCCCCGGATCGCTGGAAGCAGCCGGACGTGATTTACAAGGAACTTCTGGAGAAAATACTTGGCAAGTTGGGGAATGGAAGTGACGAGGCTATATGGGCTTTCTTGGCAGAGCCGGCTAATCGTTTGGACCTTGCTCGAATCACCCTTATTCGTAAGATTGGGTATGAGGGCATACGCCGTATTACCGAGCAGCGCATGGGCTCCGCCATGCTCTTTGAGCTTACCAGTGATTTAGACTGGCTTAATGGCGTGGTGTATTCCGGCCCGACGGAGCGCTTGGGGCAGGGGCTTATCTATCTGGCTGCTATTTACTCCCGCTATTCTGAAGATATGCAGGACCCGGTGGCCCGCCGTATTGCTGCCACAACCGCCACGGAGTTTGCTCGTGAGCGTTATTCTGAGGCGGATATGCTCGCTCGCTTCGCATATTACTTCAGCAGCTTCCAGGAAGGGAAGTTGAACAAGATATTTGATACGCTTCAGTACTGGGAAACCCGAATTGTCACCGGTTGCCGCGAGCCTTCCGGCTGGGGTAGCCCTCAGTCTCTGGCATGGCAGCGTGATAATGTGCGCCTTCCTGCGGAGGGATATCTCGGTGCATGTAACCAGCTTGTATATCGCCTGAGAAATGTGGCCGGTGACTCTGTGTTCTCTGCTGATTATCTTGGGCCTATTCTCAAGTATACTCGTAATACTACAGCTTGGGCTCACCGTGAAATCGGTGGCGTGTGTGGTGCTTGCTCTCACTATGGTGCATATGGTGCACTGGCTGTCGGTATTCCGGCCATGACCATGGGCGAGCCCGGTCACTGTGCCTACACCGTGCGCGTGGGAAATGATTGGAGAATGAGTTATTCCATCTACTGGCAGCACGGCATGCATAAAACTTTCTGGGGGTTGCATGACTGGGACTTCCTTATTCTCATGCAGGACTTGTACACGGACCGCCATAAGACCGTGGTTTCTGACCAGCTGCTTGCACTTGCTGAGCTGATGGCATCCCGCCGCATGACGAAGAGTGCGCTGGAGTGTTTTGACGCTGCGGTTATCAGCCAGCCTTTGAATTGGCCGGCTTGGGTGGCATATGCTGCATACCTGAAGCAGAAAGCTCCTGAAAATCGTGCAAAGTGGCAGGATTACCATGACCGCGTGGTGGAAACCCTTGCCGAGAAGTTCCATAACTGTGCCGCTACTCTTCTGAGCCACTATGTGTACCCGCATTTGCTGCCTCTTGTGCCGAATCGTCGTGAAAGAAACAAGATGTTCGCAGCCTTCTTTAATCAGTGTGATTCATACGGCACAAACCGCTGGGATATAGGCCCGCTGCTTACTGCTCACATCTCCGGCTGTCCGAATACGGAGGAGCAGCTTGCCTACATGAAGGAGGCTCTTAACGTCCTGATGGACAAGCCGGAATATTCCGGTGCTGTGCTCGCCTGGGGCTTGGATTATATTGCATCCATTTCAACTTCTACTGAGGAAAATGAGCGCCTTCAGGAGGAGTTTAGCGAGCTGATTGTTAAGACAATGAGCCGTGCTCGCGCCACCCGTTCCACTATTGATGCTACATGGGCTGCTCTTGGTGAGGCTATTTACACCTCTGCCACGAATGGTGACAGGCGTACATTCCAGGCTATTGGCCGCTTGGCATACCGCAAGTGTAAGAAGAAGTTCCCCCGCAACCGCTTCCGTTTCCGCGGTTTCCCCGGCAGAATCGTGTCTGCAAATGGTCTTATTCGCACGGCCACAACGCTTTCTCCCGGCCAGATGCCTCACTGCTGTTTGCACTGGGCCGTATTGCAGAAGCATGGTGGTAACATCCCTGCCAAGTTTGAAGGTAATTCCGGCATGACGGTTGAGCTGGAAGATAACTCTCGCCTCAGTGGTGTGGTTTGCTTGTTTGGCGAAAATGCCCGCCGTGACCGCGCCTTTAAGATTGAGGTATCGGATGACGGTCAGAACTGGGCTCCGGTGCGTGCTACCTGTGATGTATCCGGTGCTGTGCTGCGCTGTGATTTGAGAGATGCTTCACCCTCTGCTCGCTTCGTGAGATTGCTTCGTGAGGGCGACAAATGGGAGTCATCTATTGTAGGTTTCTATGTGTATGGCAAGCGCCTGCGCGAAAGTGCGAACACTTCCTCTGAGGAGTAAGTTAAGAGAAGATTAACCCCACATATTCAGATAAGATTATGTTCCGAGTCATTTCAATGTTTTTGTTCGTCGTGGTGGCTATCCTTGCACCCGGGCTGGGTGCGGCCGAGTATCAGACGGCTCTTAGCAAGGCAACGGACCGGAAACCTGTGGTGCTGTTCTGCTATGGTGCTAATTATGACCGAATCAGCGAGCAGCTCCGAGAGGATTTTGTGAGCCGCCGTCAGATTATGCGTTACGTTCGCGGGGCCGTTTTTCTTGAAGTGCCCGTGTACCAGCTGCCTAACGAGCGCGAGCAGCGTGAGTATCGAAAGGTGATGGGTGATGCCTCTCTGCCCGGAGGTATCTGGAGTTATCCCTGCTTGGCCGTCGTGGATGGGCAGGGGAACCTGCGCGGTGTGGTGCAGGGGGCTGATCAGATGAAAGATGCAGAAACAGCCGGTACCGCAGTTCAGCAGATAATTGAAGACTATAGAGAGCAGGAAGACCTCTTGAAAAAGGCTCGCAGGGCTAGTGGTCACCGTCAGACTGAATTCTTGGCAGAGGCTGCGGATATGCCGAATGTACGCATGCCCGCTAATCCACTTGGTCAGGGGGTGAGCACCGGGCTGGGATCTCTTGCAACAAATGCCACAGGTATGCTTGAGGTGGGGCAGAAAATGCAGGAAATGAGCCTTGACGCAGCCCATCGTTTTGTGCGTGCGTTCATTGCTGAGGGGTGTTATTCCCGCCGCCAGCGTCAGGAAATCATAGCTGCCTATGCCGGTCATGTTCGCCGCAATGGTGGCTCTGCTGCTCGCCTGCGTGCCATCTATAATGAGATGCGTAATATCGACCCCACCTCCATTTATGGGGCGTATGCTGAGGGAGCCATTGAGCGTTGGGTGCTTCCTCTGGAGCAGCGCGCTGCTGGTTCGCAACAGTAAGGTGCATAGACTATGAGTGGTTTTGTGGCGTTTTTTGCCTGCGCGCTTGTTCTCGTGCTGGGGTACTTCGTGTACGGTAAGGTTGCGGAGCGGGTGTATGGGGTGGACTTTAAGATGATTATGCCTTGCGTCAGGCATCATGACGGCGTGGATTTTGTGGCCATGCCGGTCTGGCGCGTATTCATGATACAGCTGCTGAACATCGCCGGACTGGGTCCGGTGTTTGGTGCGCTGGCTGGTTGCTTGTTTGGCCCCGTGGCTCTACTTTGGATTGTGCTGGGATGCCTGCTGGCAGGCGCTGTTCATGATTTTTTGTCTGCCGTAGCGTGTGCTGAGTATGACGGTGAGACTCTTCCTGAGCTTGTGGGGCGTTATCTCGGTACTCCCGCACGCATGACTATGCGTGGCCTGTGTATTCTGCTCATGCTCCTTGTTGGCGTGGTATTCACCTCCGGGCCGGCCGGCATGCTGCATGCACTGGTGAGTGATGTTTCTGTTATCTGGTGGAGCGTCATCATTCTGGGATACTATTTCTTGGCCACGATTCTGCCCATAGACGCCCTCATCGGCAGAGTTTATCCGTTCTTTGGTGTTCTGTTTATTTTTATGGCCGTGTCATTGGCTGTCATGCTTCCGCTTAATCCGGAGGTAACAGTTCTGCCTGAGCTTGATATGACGAAGGTTTGGCACCCGAAAAATCTGAGCGTTTGGCCCATGATTTTTGTTACCATTGCATGCGGTGCTATTTCCGGATTTCATGCCACCCAAAGCCCCATGATGGTGCGTTGCATGGAGAATCCCCGCCGCCTGCGTCCCGTCTTTTATGGCGCAATGGTCGTGGAGGGACTTGTTGCTCTCGTATGGTGCGTGGTGGGCTTGAGCCTTCGTGAGCTTGCTACGGATTACGCACTTGTGGCTGATGCTTCCGGCAAACTCGTTCCTCAACTTCTTCAGAATGGTGAGCAGGGGGTGTCGTTTTGTCAGCTTACCATGGCGAATCCGGCTGTAGCGGTAGATCAGGCATGCACGTTATTACTGGGGCCGGTTGGTGCTGTTATTGCCGTGTTGGGCGTTGTGGTGCTTCCCATTACGAGTGGTGATACGGCTTTGCGCTGCTGCCGCTTGATGCTGGCGGAGGCGTTTGGTCTGAGCCAGACATCCCGAACCAAGCGCCTGCAGGTGGCCCTGCCTATCTTCGCGTGCGTTATCATCATCTCTTTTGTGGATTTTAGTGTTATCTGGCGCTATTTTGGGTGGGCAAATCAGGCCCTCTCCTGTTTTACTTTGTGGACGCTGTCAGTGCTGCTTCGTCAGCGCAGGCGTTTCCATTGGATTGTAACGGTACCGGCGCTATTCATGACGACGGTATGCGCCACCTATCTTCTGAGTGCCCCGGATTGCGGAATTGAGCTTCCTATCGGAATTTCCACCACCGTGGGTGTGGTTGCTGCTGTTCTGTGCGCTGTCTCATTCCTGTACCTTCGTGACCGTACGACAGCAAGTGGTAAAAACTGACGCGCTCCCGCCATTTGGCCTTGAATTAATGCGCTCTTTGTGGTATCGTATACCCACAGAGCATGGACGACCTTGATGAGTATCAGAACAGGCGCAAAGCCGCAGAATCTCGCCGCCGCAGCAAGGAGACGCGTAAGGAGCCTGTTGCCCGTACCGGCAGCAGGTGGAAGCGTTTTCTGACGCGTCTGGCTATTGTGGGGTTCGTTTCTTTGCTGTTCTTTGGTATTGCCGGTTATGTTGGTTTCACTGTTATTACCGCCAAGTATCAGAAATGGGCGGAAGAGTTCGACCTTGAAGATATTAATAATCTGGATCATCCCTGCGTCATCTATGATAGAAATGGCCAGGAAATTGGGCGTATTTTTGATGAAAATCGCAGTTACGTCACCTATGACCGCATCTCGTCTAGTATGATTGATGCCCTCGTGGCTCAGGAAGATAAGAACTTTTGGACTCATAACGGCTTTGACCCGGTGGGTATTATCCGAGCTGTCCGTGAGGCTATCATTGCCGGTGGGGCGAATCAGGGGGCATCCACCATCACTCAGCAGCTTGCACGAGGCGCTTATGATTTGGAGCGGCGCACTGTGGCTCGTGGCGGTAGCCGCTATGAGCGTAAGATTGTGGAGATTTTCCTGGCGATGCGCATTGAGGAGAAATATGATAAGCGCCAGATTCTGGAGTTTTATCTCAATCGTATTTACTTCGGGCGTGGCTTTTATGGCATTCGCGCGGCTTCTCTCGGCTACTTCGGTAAAGAGCCCTCTGAGCTGACTGTGCGTGAGAGCGCTAGCCTTGCTGCACTTATTAAAAACCCGGAGAATTATAACCCCATCCGTAACTTTGAGCTTAATCAGCGCTGGCGTAACGACGTGATTGACCGTATGCAGCGTCTGAATTATCTGACGCCGGAGGAAGCTGAGCGCCTGAAGCAGCAGCCCCTAGTGCTTTCACCCAAGCCACTGCGCCGCCAGACCTCTCACCTTCATTATCTCGTTCAGCAGCTTGCTGTTTCCATTTTCCAGGATCCGGTTAGAGGTGAAGAAATCGTAAAGAGTGCCGGTATCAGGATTCATACCACCATTGACCGTGATATGCAGTTGGCTGCAGAGTCTGCGCTTACTGCTCAGCTGGAGGAGATTGAGGGCCGGCAGGATTATGCGCATGTGCGTTTTTCTGATACAGAGAATCCGGATGCTGCCCGTCACCGCTATTTGGACGGCGCCGTTTATGCGGTGGACAATCGAACCGGCGCCACTCTCGTGTACGTGGCGGGCCGTAGCTTTGAGCGGGATAATTACGATTTCATTGAGAGTGGGCGGCGTCCTGTAGGAACGGCCTTGCTGCCGTTCCTCTACATGTGCGCTTTTGATAATGGTTATACCCCTTGTTCCCGCCTAGTAGATGATGCTTTGGATAACCGCTTGGCTGGTATCGGCGGCTCAGAAGGTATTCTGGGTGAGTGGGGCATGGAAGTGGAGCGGGGCCGTTATCTTGATTCTGTGACGGCGCGTCAGGCCCTTTGCTGGTCTAAAATTGCAGCCTCGGCACGCCTTGGTATTGCATTGAGTTCCAATCCGTCCAAAGCCGCAAGGCCCTTCGCTAATACCCTCATGAACGTGGGTATTACCCCTCCGCAGCGTAATCCTCACAGCACGGAGGCGCGCCCGCAGTACTATCCCCGTGTGTATCTTGGTACTGAGCCTATGTCTCTGCGTGAGATGGTTCTTGCGTATACCGTTTTCCCGAATGCCGGTAAGCGCCCCGTGGTGCCTTACATTGTGACCAAAATCACGGATAGTAATGGCCGTGTGCTTTGGCAGAATCCCCATGATGTTTCCCGTAAGTTGGTCAGCTGCACCTCTCCTTGTACGGCGTATCGCTTGCACTCCATCATGCAGGAAAGCCTGACGAATGGTTCTGCTGCTCGCGTACGTCCCTTCCTGCCGGATTCTTTCAGAGGGGCTGTGAAGAGTGGTACAAACTATGATTTTGCTGATACGACCCTCTTCGGGTATGATTCTGATATTACCTGCGGCGTCTGGATGGGCTTCCTGAATGATCATCATGCTATTTATCCCGAGGCCTTTGCAAGTGATACCTGTGCGCCTGTGCTTGGCGCAGTATTCAAAGCTGCTGAGGGGCATTTCCCGAATGCTGAAATAGCCGTGCCTTCTGATACGGAAGAGGTTGAAATTTGTCTTTCTTCCGGTCATCGTGCTACGAATTTCTGCTTTGAAAGCACCATGCAGGATGGTAAGGTTGCCTATGTGCGCCCCACATACAGAGAGTTTTTCCCAAAAGGTGATGTAACACTGGGTAGCTGCGCGGTGCATGGTGATGGCAGCCCGTCTTTGGGTGATTTTTTGGAGGTTGGCCCGGGTTCCACGCGTGTGCTGCCGGTAGTGCCAGTGTTGCCCCGAGAGCCCGCGCTCCGCGGAGAGGATCCCTACGGCTGTGTTACCACGCTGAATCCTCGCTACAGGAGCGCAGATGATTTGACCCAGTCCAGCGTGGCTTCTGCAGAGGAAGTTAATTTGAAAATGGATGATATGGCAGAGGACCCGAATCAGCCCTCTGTGGATAACACTATTCAGCTTTCTCCGCCCCGCCCCATGCGCACTCAGCCGGTTCTTCCTCTGCCTTTCTGATTTTACACCATTTAACACTCTGTAATTTTTATGTCTTCCGAGACTCAGACACTTGCCGCTACTCAGGAAAAGGCCTTCCGTATCAACATGGACAAGGCTTTTTATGGAACCTTTGCTGAAATTGGCGCTGGCCAGGAAACTGCTAATTGGTTCTTCCGGAGCGGAGGTGCTGCCGGCACCGTGGCTAAAACGATATCTGCTTATGATATGACGGTGAGTGATACCCTGTACGGACCTGTTCGCCGTTATGTGTCACAGGAGCGCCTTGTGCAGATGATGGATTATGAGTATTCTCAGCTCATTAACCGCCTCGGTGAAAAGCGCGGAGCAGAGAGTTGCTTCTTCTCATTCTGCAATACCGTGAAGTGTAAGGGATACCGCGATAACGGCCCTTGGAGTGCTTGGATGGGTGTGCGCTTTCAGCTGCGCCCGGAGGCAGAGCCGAGTGATTTAGTGATGCACGTGCGCCTTCTGGTGCCGGACCATGCTGTTCAGATGCGCATTCTGGGCGTGCTGGGTGTGAACCTGCTTTATTCTCTGTTCTATAAGAGAGACCACATGGAGGAGTTTGTTGCCAGTGTGGGGGATAATCTGGACCGCAGCATGTTTGAGATTGATTACATGCGTTTTTCTGGGAATGGCTTCGGAATGTTTGATAACCGCATTCTCGCGCTTCAACTGGTACGCAGCGGCCTGAGTAAAGCTACTTTGTTCCGCCCTGATGGCAGCGTGGCTCAGCCTGCTGATTTCCTTTACAAGCGCCCCATCGTGCTGATGAGAGGCAGCTTCCAACCCCTGTGTAACATCCATTTGGAAATGATGGACGCGGTGCGTACCAAGTTCCATGAAAGTCTTCCTGAGGCTCAGCGTGAGAGAGTGGTGGACATTTGCGAAATCTCTCTTTCTAATCTTCTTCGTGGAGATGGGAAGGACGTGGACTTGCTGGATTTCATTGACCGCGCGGATGCCTTGGCGGCCTGCGGTAAGACTGTGATGGTGACTAACATCACGCACTTCCACCGCATATCCACACTGCTGAATCAGTTTACGAAGGAGCCCATAGCCATCGCCCTCTCCATTGGTCTGCTTAATGAGCTCTTCAAAGATAAGTGGGCCACGGATAGCCCCGGTGGCATTCTATCGGATATGGGCAGCCTCTTCCTGAACCGCACCAAGCTTTACGTCACGCCTTGGATTAACCGCCGTACCGGTGAGTTTGTAACGGCCGGCACCTATGAGGCTCCCGCCAAGTATGTTCACCTTTACAAGTACCTGCTAGATAATGCAGATATTGTCTCCGTTCCTTACTTTAATCAGAAGCTTCTTTTCCAGACACCGCGTGATATCATCCGCATGATTAATGATTCTGACAATACTTGGAAGGAGTATGTCCCTGAACAGGCCTACCGCATGGTAGACCATATACGCGGTATTCACTGATTGTATCTTCCCCAATGGACATGACGTCTCTGAAATCTGACTTTCCCATCCTTGCCACACGTATTGGTAAGCGCCCTCTGGTTTATCTTGATAACGCAGCCACCACTCATAAGCCTCTGGCCGTTTTGCAGGCTGAGCGGGATTATTACGAGTGCGTAAACTCAAATATTCACCGCGGAGCTCATTACCTCAGCCGCCTTGCAACGGAGCAGCATGAGCAGGCACGCAGTACGGTCGCTCGCTTTCTGAATGCTGCCTCTGAGCGTGAAATTGTTTTCACTTCCGGCTGCACTGCCGGTATCAATTTGGTCTCTCAGGTTCTGGCCCTTTCCGGTCTTATCAGCTCAGGTGATGAGATATTGGTGACGACGGATGCTCACCACTCCAACATTGTGCCTTGGCAGATGCTGTGTGCCCGTACCGGGGCCGTGTTACGCCCGATACCGCTCACTCCGGAGCTGACGCTGGATATGCCGACGTACCTTGGTATGCTTAATCCTCGCACCCGTATCGTCGCAGCGCCGTACATCTCAAATGCTCTGGGGGTGGTGAATCCTATCCCGCAGATGATAGAGGCAGCCAAACGTAATCGTCCGGATTGTCTATTCCTTGTGGATGGCGCTCAGAGCACGGCTCATATGGCTGTGGATGTGCAGAGCCTTGGTGCGGATTTCTATGTGTTCTCCGGCCATAAAGTTTATGCTCCTACCGGTACCGGTGCGCTCTGGGGCAGAGAGGAACTCCTTTCTGTGCTGCCGCCTTGGCTTGGTGGTGGTGAGATGATTAAAGAAGTCTCTTTCTCCGGCACCACATACAATGAGCTTCCCTTCAAATATGAGGCAGGTACGCCTAACATCGCCGGTAATATCGTTCTGGCTGCTGCGCTGGATTATGTGAAGCATATTGGCCTTGCTGAAATTGATGCTCATGAGCAGCGCCTTACCCAAGCCCTGTATGATGGGCTTGCCGCTCTCGGTGGCATTGATTTGCTCGGCCCGCGTGATGGTCGCGGGGCTCTTGTTTCAGCCGTGATTCCCGGGGTGCACCACTATGACTTGGGCACCCTGTTGGACCAGATGGGAATTGCCGTTCGTACGGGGCACCATTGCTGCCAGCCGCTCATGCAGTACCTTGGCACGACCGGTACCACGCGGTATTCCTTTGCTCTTTACAACACGGAGGAAGATGTCGCCGCTGCTCTTGCTGCCACAGAGCGAGCATTGAACATGCTTAGGTGATTTTTTCAGAAAACCAGCATGGAGTCCACACTTTGCTGTTGCAAGTGTGGGCTCCTGCGTTTATAATGCATGGCATGAGCAGCTTTGATGTTATTGAAAGCAAAATGAAGTCAGTAGGTCTCTCTGAGGCCGCCATTAATGCGTTTCGCCATAGCGTGCATGTGCTGGAGAGCAAGCAGAGCATGGTGATTCCGGAGAGCGATATTGTGCCTGCTGAAGGTGTGGCTGATTGGGAAGACCTTGTGGCTACCACTCCGGCTGCGGAGGCGGATATGCTTGCTCAGACCGTGCTTATTAAGCTTAATGGCGGTCTTGGTACCAGCATGGGGCTGCAGAAAGCCAAGAGTTTGCTGGAAATTAAACCGGGCGTGACCTTCCTAGACCTTATCGTTCGTCAGGTGAAGAGCCTGCGCGCCGCAGCGGGATATTCTGTGAACTTGTTGCTCATGAACTCCTTCTCTACTAGTGAGGATACCATGGCTTACCTTTCTCGTTATGCAGAGGACGGCTTTGCAGATGCTGATAAGGTGGAGATGATTCAGAACCGAGTGCCAAAATTGCTTTCCGACACGCTGCAGCCTGTGAGCCACCCTGCCAATCCTGAGCTGGAGTGGTGCCCGCCCGGCCATGGTGATATTTATCCTGCTCTGGTGGGCAGTGGCTGGCTGGACAAGTTGCTGTCAGCCGGTGTGAAGTATGCGTTTGTTTCCAACTCCGATAATCTGGGGGCTCAGCTTGATACTCGCTTCCTGCGCTGGTTTGCGGAGAGTGGTGCTCCTTTTGTGATGGAAGTAACCCGCCGCACGGAGGCTGATAAGAAGGGCGGACATTTGGCTACTCGCGTGGCTGATGGCCAGCCCATCCTTCGTGAAAGTGCTCAGTGCCCGGAGGAAGACGTGCCCGCTTTCCAGAATATTGAGAAGCACCGCTACTTCAATACCAATAACCTCTGGATTCGTCTGGACGCCCTTCGTGATTATCTTGCGGCAAATGGCGGTGTGCTGCCGCTGCCTGTTATCTGCAATAGCAAGACGGTGGATCCGCGTGATGCTTCTACAGCCAAAGTTTACCAGCTGGAGACGGCCATGGGTGCCGCGCTTCAGTGCTTCCCCGGTGCTCGCGCCGTGTGTGTGCCGCGCAGTAGATTTTTCCCGGTAAAGACCTGCAGTGATTTGCTCCTGCTGCGGTCGGACGCTGTGGTAATTAACGAGGCCGGCTTGATGAGCCTGGCTCCTGAGTGTGGAGGGATTGCTCCTATCGTTCAGCTGGACAGCAAACTGTATAAGCTTGTGGATTCTCTGGACGCACTTGGCGTGCCCAGCCTAAAGAACGTAAAGAAACTGACTGTTACCAGTTCCCACAGTTTTGCTCCCGGTGAGCCGCTTAGTGGTGAGGTGATAGTATAAAGCCATGCCGGTTTCCCCTCAGAAACGAGATGAACTCCTTCAGCGTATGAAAGCGCTTGAGGTGTTTGAGCGTGACTTGGAGGAAACCTTCGTGCGTGGCAGTGGCAAGGGGGGGCAGAAGGTGAACAAGACCAACAATTGCGTTTGTCTTGTTCATCGCCCTTCGGGAATCGTGGTGAAGTGCCACCGCGAGCGAGAGCGGGAGATAAACCGCTTTCTGGCCCGTCGGGCCCTCTGTGATGAGTTGGACCACCGCCTTAATGGAGCCCCTAGTCCCAAGCAGATGGAGGCCATTCGTGCTCGTAAGCGAGGAAGCCTGCTGAAGAATATCAGTATAGTACAGCGGAAGAACCCGTAATGTCGCAGGCATTAGCCGTGCAGGAAGAGCGGGTCCTCTGTACCATTTATCTGCTCCAGTTGAAGCAGTATTCGCTTTAGCTCAGTGCCACCGCGATAACTTCCGGGTGGCTGATGCACCGGCAGTACGCGGTGGCATGGGCGGAGAATGGGCAGGGGATTGCACGCGCACACGCTGCCTACACTCCGCGCCGGGCCTAGGCTACCGTAGGTCGCAGTATGTCCGTAGGGAATGGCACAAATGCGCTGCATGATTTCCCGTTGCAATGCCGTGCCCTGTGGTGGGGGTAAAGGCAGCTCAAAGCTGCGGCGGGTACCGGACAGGTATTCCTTCAACTGCTTGAATGCTAAGGCTGCGAGCGTATTTGCCTGAGGCTCCGGGGCTGTCGGTGCTTCACATGGCAGAAAAAGGCGGGTGATGTACCCGCCTTCTATTTGCAGGGCGATACGCCCTATGTTCAGTTGTTTACTTGTTGTCAGCATCAGGTGCTGTGTCTTGCGCATCGGAGGGAGCATCTGCTTTGTCTCCGGTTTTCTCCTCTGCCTTTTCTTCCGCTTTCTCTTCGGTATTCTCGTCTTCGTATTTTTTCATGGCTTGCCGGTTCAAGATGGATACCACAAGAATCGGCACGCCAAAGACGATGATGAGCAGCAAGGGAATGAACACGTACAGGAAGAGGTTTATGTATAGAGTGCATGTTTCATCTCCTGCATCACTGCCCATTTTCCACCAACGGTACATCTGTGTGGGGCTCCAGCTTACTCCGGAGTTCGTGAGGTGCATCATGCCACGGCGGGCCATGGCTTCCACCACGCCCCTATCACTGGCGATTTTGTACCAATCATCAGCAAGGGCCGGCTCGCCAACGCTGTCATAGTAGAGCGCGAGCTCGTAGGGCGCACGCAGGTCATTATGGCGGTCACTGGCGTAGGTGAGCATCTGAAGAGCCTGAGAATCATCTTTTTCCACGCCTTCAGCACCATAGAGCAGAAGCCTTGCTTTAGCAGTGATGGCGGGAGCGAATCCCATGCTGGCGGCCTGATCAAAGTAACGGTATGCATCCTTTGCCTTGTTCTCGGCCAGCAGCAGGGTGGCTTTATGGTAAATCGCTTCAGCGATGTTAGCATTCGCTGCGATTTCCAAGTAGTGCATGCCTGTTGCCTCGTCTTTCTGTACTCCCTCGCCTTTCAGGTAGGCAGAGGCTACGACCCAAGCCATAAGGCCGTCTTCAGTTGTATCCGCCAGCTTACGGGCGTATTCTATACCGCGGCCGAGGTTCTGTTCCACCCCTTCGCCTTTCACATAGCATCTGTATAGCTGGCTCCAAGCCCACGGGGTGTCAGCTTGTTTCAGTTTTTCCACACCGCTTTGAGCATTTTTCTCAGTGCCGCAGCCGGTGAGTTCCATGTAGCCAATCCAGTAAAGCGCATTTTTCTGAATATCCGTCATTTCTTGCGGATTGGCTCCTTCCAGTAGTTGTGTATAGAGCTGATAAGCCTGGGCGTAGAATGCGTCGGCATCAGAAGTGTTTCCCATCTGCTTGTTGATTTCGCCCAGAATAAAGGCGGCAGAGGGATTTCCGGCTTCTGCTGAACGTACAAACCAACTGACGGCTTTTGCTATGTCAACAGGAAGATAATCTCTCCCTTGAAGATAGCCGGAGGCCAGCTGCATCATGGCCTGAGCGTCTCCGCTTTCTGCCTTAGCTGTCAGCTGTTCTTCATAACGGGCTGCCCAAGCTTGCGCCTGTGCCTGGTGTTCATTCACAGCATAGGCGGTATAAAGCTCTCGTGTAGCTTCGTAATCTCCGGCCTCCGCTTTCTGCTTAAGCTCAGCCAAGCGCGCTTCCAACTCAGCGTCACTGCAGGCGTAGGAAGGGGGCTGCTGCTGAGATATGTCGGAAACGGAGGGGGCAGGGGCTGCCGGCGTCGGCTCTTGCTGAGCACTCAGCGGAAGGGCAAGCAGGGCCGCTGCAATCATCATGCTTCTTCTTCTTTTCATTGCTGATATTAGGACTTACAGGCCGGGATGCCTGTTCAATTTCATTCATGAAAAAGGCTCCGCTTTTCGGCGGAGCCTTGTGTAACATTTTTTACTCGTCGCCGCGTTTGCCATAAGGGCGGCGCTTATTGAAGCTGCGTGTGTTCCGGCGGTCGCCAAAGGAGGGGCGGTCACCAAAGCTCTTGCGTTCACCGAAGGAACGGCGCTCGCCGCGGTCACCAAAGCTCTTGCGCTCACCGAAGGAACGGCGCTCACTGCGGTCACCAAAGCTCTTGCGCTCACCGAAGGAACGGCGCTCTCCACGGTCACCAAAGCTCTTGCGCTCACCAAAGGAACGGCGCTCTCCACGGTCACCAAAGCTCTTGCGCTCACCGAAGGAACGGCGCTCGCCGCGGTCACTAAAGCTCTTGCGTTCACCGAAGGAACGGCGCTCGCCGCGGTCACCAAAGCTCTTGCGCTCGCCGAATGAGCGGCGCGGTCCGCGGTCATCGCCTGTAAACTCGCGGCGGTTACGGGGTGCGCGACCAAAGGGACGGCGGGATTCTTCACGCTCGGGCTCGAAGGCTTCACCATCCGTGAACTTAGTAGCAGTGCCGAGAGCTTCCTCCTCCGTTTCGAAATCTGCAGGGTCGAATACGTAGTTATCGTCATCATCCTCGTGGGAAACGTGAGCCGTACCCTGCTGAGGACGCGGTTTGAAAGCCTGCTTAGTGCCAATAAGGCCTTTGCGGCGGCGGGGATTCGTGGTAGCGTCCGCAATTTGCTCAGGAGTCATGACAGTCGCCTGACCGGGCTCAAGATCGCCACCCCAGAGGGAACCGATACGCACGCGGACGAGCTTCTTCACGCGCAAGCCAAGGCAGGAGAACATCTGGCGCACTTGGCGCTTGAGACCCTGTTCCAGCACCACGCAGGCGCGGCGGGCGCTCAGGCGGGAAATGTACTTGGCCTTGGCCTGGCCTTCGGGAATACGCACACCTTTCAACAGCTGAATGAGAACGCTGTTATCAAAGGCCTGATCCAGAGTCACCCAGTATTCTTTCTCAATACCACCGCTGGGGTGGCCAATGCTCTGCCCGAGGGTGCCGTTGTTCGTGAAAATGAGCAGGCCTTCGCTATCAGCGTCCAGTCTGCCCACGTAGTTGGCATAGCGATACTTGGAGGGCAGTAAATCGTATACCGTGCCAATGGCGCCCTGAGCGTCACGGCTGCACACATAACCGCGAGGCTTGTTGAGCAGCAGCACAACCTCTTCTTTCGGGGTGGCATGGCGTCCATCCACCTTTACAAAATCCGTGGGGAGCACGCGCAGACCGGGAGTGTCCACTGCCTTGCCGTTTACTTCCACTCTGCCTTCTGCAATGAGGCGGTCAGCAGCGCGGCGGGATTCGTAGCCGCAAGCTGCCAGAAACTTGTTCAGTCGTACGCTTCCCTCGGGAGCGGGGGGGTAACTGTTGTCTTCTGTCATGTTATGTATTGTTTAAGAGCGCTTTCGCGCCTGTGTTATGAGGTTGTAAGAAAGCCTCGCGGCATATTATACCGAGAGGCTCCGGGGAAAAACTGATTAAAGTAACCCTCGTAAGGGGAGGGCTGGTGTGGTCGGCATCAGGCCTCGAACTTGGTCTTGGGAAGACCAATCGGGCTCTGACCCTGCTTCCACTGGCCGCGCTCCTTCATGAGCTTAACGCGCTCGAAGCGCTTGAGGACAGAACGCTTACCGCCAACGGTACCGGTTGCTTTGAGTGTGGAGTGCTTGGACATATCTTGTGTGTTGTGTAAAGGTTTATTTCCGCATCCCTGCGGAGAAGTGGTCGCTTCTTATACTCTAATTATGCCTTTTTGGCAAGCCAAATTTGCGTCTTTTTTTATTTATGGGCTTATTTTATGGAAAAAACGCCGGTGCAGGGGGATGCACCGGCGATAAAAGTGGGGAAATATCCGGCCCTGATTAACGGCGGCGGATGCCACGGCGTACGGCATCACGAGTGGCCTCGCGGGTGCGGCGGGTGGCATTTTCACGAGTGCTGTTGGCGCTGTTGCGGGCGCGGTTACGGGCGGATTCTACGGCCTGACGGGCACTCTGGCTCTGGCGGGTGGCACTTTCGCGAGCGTTGGTTACCTGCTGAGTGGCGTTGTCGCGGGCGGATTCAGCGGCGTTGCGGGCGTCTTCCACCTTCTGTGTAGCGTTTTCACGAGCTGCTTCAACTGTTTCACGGGCTGAGTTTACGCTATCAAGTGCGGCTTCTGCTTTGCCGGTAATGCCGGAGGTAGCCTCGGAAACTGCATTAGTAGCGGAAGATGTGGCGCCGGAGACGCGCTCGGTGATGGCATTCTGAGCCTCCTGACGGGCGGCGTTTGCCGCAGCATCAGCCATGTTGTTCAGTACATCGCTTTGAGCCATGCAGGCAGTGGCAAAAAGGGAGAAAAGTGCAATGTGTTTCATTTGTTGAAATGAGGGTTGAGTGTTTATAAGCTAGGCAGATAATCTGCCGCAGCTGTTCATTAGTCTATCACAGCTGACTGCTGTGGTCAAACGTTAATGCCGCGTATGTCAGAAGTTACATCATAGGTGCCCGGCGTTAATCGTCGGTATCATTCGCCTTTTTTCTGCGGCTTCTCCGGGGTTTTTCCGGGGATTCTGAGCCTTGCTGCTTTTTTTGCGAGGGGCTCGCGGTGCAGAGGATGAGCTCGTAGACGCGGATGATTGTTTTTTTCTGGGCGCTCTCTCAGCTGTCTGTTGTTGACGTGAAGTAGATTTCTGTGAAGATGCCTGTTTCTTAGCTTTGGGGGCAGCTTTGCTGCGTTTCTTGCGGGGGAAGAGCACCAGCCATGCGGGGATCCCCAGCAGCAGCGCAAGAAGAAGTCTCATGCAGTCCGCGCCCCAGAGAAACTTCCATTTGTTGATGTGTGCTTGGTTGGAATCATACGGCGGGGTAATGATTTCCACCTGTTCGCCAATTTTGTAATCGGTGTTATCCAAATCGCGTGCTGCGTGAGCGCGGATAGGGATGCCGGCCGGCATGGTAAAGGAGAGGATGGGAGTATAGGCTATATCCCCGTTCCAAGGCATGTTGCCATAGCTGAGTGCCTCCGTGAATGATTCGAAGGGCCGTTGGCGCATGTCGCGCACGGTGGCAGTCAGCGTAACTGCTTCATGTACATACAGCAGTGTGTTGCTCAGATTCCAGATGGCCAAGCAGCCGAAGTACAGCGCAGTCATGAGCATGACCACGAAAATAAGACGCCGCTTGATGTACTCTTTAATCTTTTCCATGCTTGGGCCCGGAATCAGTTAACTGCTACACGGAATTCATACGCCTCTACGCGGCCACGGGATATGCAGGACTCGGCCCATTGGCGGGCTGCGGTTGTAGCGGGGAGGTCTTCCTCCGTCTGCAGCAGAATGCTGCGGTGGCGGGGATGTGCCAGCGGCGGCTGTTGCAGGTCTGCGAGCATGGCTCGGGCGTCCGCCGCTGTGGCTCGGAAGATTTCGTCTGCACGGGGGAGCTCATCCAGTACGTCTTCATTCGCCGTAATGGTACGGACGCCTACGCCAAATTGGGCTGCCAAGCGGCAGAGCTCTGTGGCGGCTTCCGCATCATCTCCCACAATAAGCAGCTCGCTTTCCTGAGCCCAGAGCCCGCATGCCAGCGCACGGAAAAACGCCCTGCGGCATTCCTCTGCGTCATCTGTGGCCGCTACGCAAACGGAGCGGTATGCGGCCTGCTGCGGGGCTGTGGAATCAATGATGTAGCTGCCGTCTTCAGTGGTGCAGCCTGCGGGCCATTGCACAGCCACGAGGTCAGGGTGTTCCCAGCTGTCATCCTCCGGCGGGTATACAAATACGCCAAGCCCGGCGGTATCATATAGGCGAACGGCAAGAGCGAGAGCCTTGTGGAAGGGCTCTAGGCCATCTCCTTCATCTGTAAACACATTGTGAAGGGAGGGGGCTTCTTCTTCTCCGCGCAGGTAGTAGCCTTGTCCATTCGGTACACGGGCTAAGCAGGAATCCGGTTCCAGTGCGATGAAGGAGAACTGGGAGCGAAGGGAGCGGTCCGAGTATGCATCACCCAGTACAGCGCGTACGCGGGCAATGAGTTCTGTTCCCTTGATGGCATCTTCCGCTCTGGCGGGGAGCAGGGAGGGGAGGATTTCTTCCAGCTTGTCTCTCAGGCTCATGAGGCGTGGTCAGGCTCGGGTTTGAGCGCCGGCCAGGCGCAGATTGGGATCAACCGGAGTTTCCAGCGGAGAGAAATCACCGGCACGAGCGCGGAGAAGTCCGGCGAACGCAATCATGGCGGCGTTGTCCGTGGTGAGGTTGTTCGGCGGCAGGATAAGCTGTAGTCTGGCCCGTTCGCATGCTGCGGTCAGCTGGCTGCGCAGGGCTTTGTTACACGATACGCCGCCGGATACGGCCAGCACGCGGTGGCGAGTCTGCTTCGCTGCTTTCATGGCCTTATGGATGAGCACATCTATGATGGCCTGACGAACACCGGCGCAGAGGTCACACATGGTCTGCTCATCCAAATCATTCGGATTCCCGCTTTCCACAAGCTTGGGCAGGGTGTAAAGCACTGCTGTCTTTAACCCGGAAAAGGAGAAATCCAGATGCGGTTCATGCATCATAGGCCGGGGGAAGCTGAAGCGCTCCGGGTCACCTTTTTCTGCGCGTTTATCAATCTCCGGGCCACCCGGGTAGGGCAAATCCAGCATCTTGGCTACCTTGTCAAAGGCTTCACCCGCAGCATCATCGCGGGAGCGGCCTAGTAGTGTGTAAGAGCCGGAGCCCTGTACATCCACCAGTAGGCTGTGACCGCCGCTGACCACCAAGCTCAGGTGTGGAACGAGTCCCCGCGGGTGAGTGATGAAGGGAGAGAGCATGTGCCCTTCCAAGTGATTCACAGCCACAAAGGGCTTGCCTGCGGCCAAGGCCAAAGCTTTGGCCGCGGTATTGCCTACAAGAAGAGCTGCTACGAGCCCGGGCCCGGCTGTGCTGGCAAAGACGTCCACCTGCTGGATGCTACGACCTGCCTTTTCCAGTGCTTCGCGGAGCACGCCGGGGAGGTTCGTGGAGTGGTTGCGGGAAGCCAGCTCGGGGATGACGCCACCGTAAAGTCGGTGCAGAGGAATCTGCGTGGAGATGACGGAACTGAGCACGCACGGGCTCTGCTCGCCGGGTTGCTCTTCAATGAGCGCCACGGCAGTTTCGTCACAGCTGGATTCGATTCCCAGTACCAACATGGTTTTGTATTACTTTTTGGCGTTAGCGGAAGCCTTGGGCTTGCGGTGTGTGAGTTTGGGCTTTGCCTTGCCAAGTACGACGTCTTCCGTGAGTGTTACGCTGGCAATGGTCTTGTCACTCGGCACACTGTACATGATATCCAGCATGATGCGCTCGAAAATGCCTCTCAGAGCACGTGCACCGGTGCCGCGCTCGATGGCTTGGCGAGCCATGGCGCGCAGCGCGCTGTCTTCCACCACGAGCTTAACGTTGTTCATCTTCAGAAGCTTGGCGTACTGCTTAACCAGAGCGTTGCGGGGCTCGGTAAGCAGGTTGACAAGCTGATCTTCCGTGAGGGTGGTCAGCGGAGCGAAGATGGGCAGGCGCCCCATTAGCTCGGGAATCATGCCGAACATGAAGAAGTCCTCAGGCAGGGCCTTGGAGAGCACTTCTTCCTCCGTGTATTCCTTGGTGTCACGTTCTTCCTCAATGGATGCAAAGCCCATGGAAGAGGAGCCGAGACGCTTGCGAATGATACCTTCAAGTCCCACGAATGCACCGCCACAGATGAATAGAATGTTCTGCGTGTTCACGCGGATATATTCCTCATTCGGGTGTTTGCGGCCACCTTTGGGCGGGATGTTACACTCCGTGCCTTCCACAATCTTGAGCAGGGCCTGCTGTACGCCTTCCCCGCTTACATCACGTGTAATGCTGACGTTCTGTGTCTTGCGGCCAATCTTGTCGATTTCGTCCACGTAGATGATGCCACGCTCGGCTTTTGCTACGTTCATGTTAGCAGCTTGCAGCAAGCGCAGCACAACGTTCTCTACGTCTTCGCCCACGTAGCCTGCTTCGGTCAGCGTGGTGGCGTCTACGATGCAGAACGGAACGTCTAGGATGCGTGCCAGTGTCTTAGCCAGTAGGGTCTTGCCGGAACCGGTGGAGCCGGCAAGCAGAATGTTGCTTTTCTCGATTTCTGTTCCGTCATCACTGGCGGGCTGGCGCAGGCGCAGGTAGTGGTTGTACACAGCCACACAGAGGGTACGCTTGGCGAAGTCCTGTCCAATCACGTAGTTGTCCAGCGCACGGTGCATTTCCTCGGGCGTGGGCAGTTCGTCCTGATTGCGTGTTTCTACGTCCAGTACAGGGCTGCCGTTAGCATCATCCTGAGGCATGAGCTGAGGGTGGGCATCCGATACATGCATCAGCATGTGCTGTGCTGCTTGGTCGCCCATGGGCTCATGCAGCATCTGGTGCAGCATGTTCTCCAAGCAGGAGAAGCAGATGTCTATACCATTCCAGGTGAGTACAGGCCATGTGTCCGCCTCCATCTCTCGGCAGAAAACACAGGTCCTGATTTTGTTATTCTTGGCCATGTATGTCGGTTAAGCCTTGGCGTTGTGCTCCTTGTGCTCCAGCACGCGGTCTACCAGCCCATAGGCCAGAGATTCTTCAGCGGTCATGTAATTGTCGCGGTCCTGATCAGCCTTTACGGTGTCAAAATCCTTACCCGTGTGCTTGGCAAGGATGCCGGTGAGGCGCTTATCCAAGCTAAACATGAAGTTGATAGTGCGAGCAACGTCCGCAGCTGTGCCCTGAGCTCCGCCGCGCACCTGGTGAATCATAACGTGTGAGTTCGGCAGGCAGAAGCGCTTGCCCTTGGTGCCGGCAGCCAGCAGTACAGAGGCCATACTGGCAGCGATGCCGATGCAGTACGTGTTGATATCACAGGAGATGAACTGCATGGTGTCGTAGATAGCCAGGCCCGCCGTTACGGAGCCGCCGGGGGAGTTGATGTAGATGTGGATATCCTTCTTGGGGTCAGTCATCTGCAGGAACAGCAGCTGTGCAATCACGGAGTTTGCTACAGTGTCATCTATCTCCGTGCCGATGAAAATAACACGGTCAAGCAGCAGGCGGGAGTAGATGTCATAGGCCTTTTCTCCCTGGCCTGTTTTTTCAATAACGGTCGGTATGTAGTAGTTTTTCGGAAGTTCCATATTGTTACCATGCATTTTACCATAGCCAGAGCAGGGCGGAAAGCGGTATTTGTGGCATAATGTGACTCTGCCGCAAGCGCTCGGGACGCTCTATGTTATGGCTTGTTATATAAAAAGACCCGGTCGTTTGATGACGGCCGGGTCGGAGAAAAATTAGCGCATATCCAGTACGGGAACGAGAAGGGGTTCTTCCGGGCCGGTGTAGCGGGAAAGTGGTCGGTAGAGGGTGTTGTCTTCCAGCTGCTCGAGAATCTGAGCCACCCAGCCGGCTGCGCGGGCAATGGCGAACACTGTGGTGAACATGCGTGTGGGAATGCCCAAGCTGTAGTACACCGTGGCGCTGTAGAAGTCTACGTTGGCGTTCAGGTTCTTGCGGGCTCGCACCATCTTGGCAATCATGTCGCTCATGCGAATCCATTTGGGCTCACCAATAGTCTGGGTGAGGCGGATGGCGATGCGGCGCAGCTGCGGGGCGCGCGGGTCGAGGGTCTTGTATACGCGGTGTCCCATGCCGAAAATCTTCTCGCGGTTGGCGAGTTTTTCGTTTACATAGGCTTCCACGTTCTCCTCGCTGCCGATTTCCTTAAGCATCTCGATAACGGCCTCGTTGGCACCACCGTGCAGCGGCCCCTTCAGGGAGCCGATGGCGGAGGTGATAGCTGAGTACATGTCGGAGAGTGTACTTGCCGTTACTCGGGCAGAGAAAGTACTGGCGTTCATGCCGTGGTCGGCATGCAGAATGTAGGCTACGTCCAGAATGTGAGCCTCCTGCGGGTCGGGCTCGGTGCCCTTCAGCAGCCACAGGAAGTGAGCGGCCTCATCGAGGTCAGTACGGATGGGCGGCAGCTCCAGCCCCTGACAGATGCGGTAGTAATAGGCCGCCATCACCGGAATCTTGGCGATGAGGGAGAGGCCGATTTCCTTCATCTGGCTCGGATCCTTCGTGCGGTCATCATACATGCCAAGCATGGATACGGCCGTACGCAGTGCGCTCATGGGGCGGGCTGTTTTGGTGGCTGTCTTGAAGAAGTCGAGAATAGGTTGTGGTAATTCGCGGTCATTGCGCAGGCGTTGTTCTAACGCCGCAAGTTCATCGCGATTCGGAAGACGCTTGTTAAGAAGCAGGTAGACAATCTCTGTATAACTGCAGAGGTCCACCAGATCTTCAATCTCATAGCCGCAGTAGAGAAGGCGTCCCTCCTCACCGCGCACATCACTCAGCCCGGTCTCATTGGCTATTACGCCCTTAAGACCCTTGGCAAATAGGGGTTGGTCAGATGTCTGCTGTTCTTTCATTCTTCGTTCGTAAGCTAAAATGCCGCTGCGGTACTCCCGCAGCGGCGGGTTAAATCTTTGTGCGGGGTAGTACCGCCCCGCCGCGGTTCCGGTATCAGAAGTTGTACCAGGCGTCCACCAGTTCACCGAAGGACTTGATTTCTACCTCTTCGCGCGCCTCGAGCCAGCTCTTCACAGCCTGGCGCTGGGCCTCGCTGGTCTGGGTGGGGTCGGCATCATAGGCCACCAAGCTGCAACCTTGCTCGGTGAGCAGGCCGTTGGTCTCCAGACCGTTGGCGTCGATACATTCGTCTACAAACTGGCGCAGAAATGCCTCACACTCAGGGCTTTCAACATCACCCTTGTAGTCAAAGGTAAACTCAAAGCAGAGTTCGCGGAACTCGCCCACACGGTACTTTTTGCGGAGTCTCTTCTTCATGGTAAGCCTAGTGTATCAAACAGTCCGCTGCTTGTCAATGCTAAAAATATCTGCTCTAATCCCTTAATGCGGCTACTGGGTGAGTAATGATGCATCATCCGTGAGTGAAGCCTAACAGAGTCTCTCGAAAATTGTGGTGAAGAAAAATCCTTGCATTCGGGAATTATGTAGCTGAATACGTTTCTTTAATGATATGTTCTTAAAATTACTTGATAGATGGTAGATGTTGTTAGACGGGTGTGGGGGGTGTGAAATCCGCTGATACAAGTGTTTCTCAACGATTCAACTACGAAAATGATTGTTTTTGTGTCTTGTATCGAATAAAAACTTTACATCTCACAAGGAATGAGATATTCTAAACACACTATCTGAGTGGAGCTAATTGCTCTCAATTACACTAACAATTTACAGAAATGAAATTACATTTACCTATCAAATTACGTTGTGCTGTTGTTGCCGCTTGTATGTTGATGACGTCAGCATATGCTAAAGTCGCTGATGTGGAGGACACTGTGTCAGATTTTGGCAGTACATATAGCGAATCACCTTCGACTTTCACGCCGAATTATGTCGGTAGTGATGTAGAGGAGTTGAAAACAGAACTTGAGAAGTCTGGCGGAGCTACCATGCGCAATGTGGTATATTCCTCTTCCGGCT
Source organism: Akkermansia sp. (assembly GCA_045540095.1). GTDB lineage: Bacteria > Verrucomicrobiota > Verrucomicrobiia > Verrucomicrobiales > Akkermansiaceae > Akkermansia. The sequence continues at coordinate 13,005 of JAZQGN010000034.1, read as the reverse complement.
CACAAGAAATGACATGGGGGGATACTCCGGTGACCGTTGGCTCCACTCTGTGTGTTCGAGAAGGAACGCTCGTCATCAGTGATAGTACCATTACCAAGACTGTAGTATCCGGCAAGAATCATCTGAATATGCAGATTTCCGGTTCTAATGCCTCTCTTGTGCTTGATAATACCTCATACACATGTTCAATGAAGGACACCGCAAATGGCGATGTGATGCATGTGGGTGGTCATAGCGGCGCCGGTTCTCTTACTTTGCAGAATAATTCGCACTTGGATGTTACCACTTGGCTTATAGTGGGTATTGCTTCAAAATCCGGTTATAGTAATAGCGCCGGTTATAAGCTGTACACCACTACAGCAGGGGCCAGTAGCGGCGTATATGTGGGTGATTTCAGGCATACAGATGGCGCCGGTACCGCGTTTATGAGAAATCTGGATTATGGTACAGGTACAATTCATATCACGGGAGGAAGTACGCTGACGGTTGGTGGCTATCTTGGGCTGAGAGATGGTAGCGTGACGATTTCCGGAGCCGGGGCTACACTTACTACAGGTAATGGCGCTCATTTCCAGAGTAATACTAACATCCATAACGATATCTATTCAGATATGCTTGGCCGTGGAAGCTCCTGCGTGTCTGTGGTGAGAATAGAAAACGGCGGCGTGTGGAATGCTATGGGGCATCTTTCGACCGGTTCTCGAGATTCATACGAGGCTAAGACTCAGATGTATGTAGATGGTAACGGTTCCGAGCTCAATGTCGGTAAATCTCTGGCTCTTGGTTATGGTGAAAGCGGTGTTCATGGCACGGTATGCTCCACGGAGCTTGCTGTTACGAATGGCGGTGCTGTAAACGTTGGCGCTAATTTTGTAGTGGGTCCTCAAGCATCAAAGCGCGGCGCAAACCCCACCTACGTGTATGTGGATGAAAACTCTACGATTAATGTTGCCGGCTCCTTTATTGTGAATGCTCCGACAACCGTCGCGCCTAACGCAGATGGAATCGTATACCTGGGCTCCAGTAAACACATTAAGGTGGATGCAAATGGTTTTGAAACTGAGTTTGTCAACCATGGTAGCATCACATGTGGCTCTTTAACAATGAATGGAGGTTCGCTGTACAACAGCGGCTCCGTAGCTGTAAGTGGCACCATGCTGCTGAAGGACGGTGCTATTACTCTTGGTATCAGGAAAATGCATAGTTCCACAGCAGCTTTTTCGGCAGGAGCTGTGTCTGTGCAGACTGCTGATGGTAGCGATTATGTGATTCAGCTGGAAGTCCTGGAGAATCTGGAACCCGGTAGGTACCTGCTGGTGGAACGCGGCGGTGCTGCGACTGTAGCCGCTGAGGGTTCTACTACGGGCGGTACCCTGACCTTTGGTGGTTTGGAGAGCTACAATGGGATGACTGTGCAGTGGGGTGAAGATGGTAATCTTTACCTGATGCTGAACGAGCAAGTCATGCTGACCCGTGACCCCTTGGCAGATGCCGTACAGGCTGGTAACTGGGGTGTGTTTAGGTCATCTCAGGCCTTTGTCAGCACACTTTGGGGGATCGAGATAATGCCGTAGTTCTTGGTGCTCCTGTGTCCGGTAAGCGCGGTCTGCAGGCGTCTGCCGCAGCTCAGACTATTGCCTGAGGTAGCGTATACAGCAGCAATACTCATCAGGGTGGCTCCGGGACTTTCGGTGGTGCTAACTACTCCATATACGGTGCTGCTATCGGTGCTGAGCGTCAGTTCGTGAGTGGCCGTAGCTTGGGTGTGGCATTCGGTTATGACTATGGTAAGGCTTCTCCGTTCGCTACCTCACGTGTGAATCAGGACAGCTGGCATGCTGCCCTTTATGGCCGTGCCGGTTCTTGGAATGTGGGGCGTAAGGGCTCCGTAGCACTTGATTGGAGTGTCGCTGTGGGTAACACTACGTCTGAATGCAACAGCCTTGGCTCTGACTGGGCTCAGGACAGCCTGCAACTTGATGTTCGTGCTACCTATTCCTACAACCTGAACTCCCGCACAGCTGTGTCCGCCTTTGCCGGTGTGCAGTACTACGCTCAGGGGGATGACTCCACCTCTCGTGTAACAGCAGATTCCCTGCAGAACCTGCGCCTGCAGGCTGGTGCCGGTATCAGCTATCGTGCCACAGATCGTGCTACTGTTTATGGTGAGCTGGCCATTCATAACGACACCATGCGTCACAACCCGTCTGTGAGACTCGATAATATGAATTACGGCAGCGGTGCCAATCCCGGTCGTCTGGGTGGTTCTGTTACCGTTGGTGCCCAGTATCAGCTGAACGGTGGTTGGAGCCTGAATGGTAGCTACAGCTTCGAGGGTACTGACAACAGCGGTGAGCACAACGTCAACGTAGGCGCTGTTTACAGCTTCTGATAACTTAAATCAGTAAAAATATACAGGGGCATGCCTGAAAAAAAAGGTATGCCCCTGAATTTATGTGCTTTACGTTAAGCTTCCGCGAGTGTTTGCCTCAGTTGAAATTAGCGATGGCTCTCCGGTTCTACCGGCTGAGTGCCGTGTGCTGGGGAAGTGGCGGCGTTTTCGTGTTGTGAAGGCTGTTGCTGTTGACCGCCTTTGCAGATGTAGGTGAGCGGGTGGAGGACGGCACCTACGGGCAGTAGTACAAATCCGGATGCTATCCAAGCGGTGTTCAGGGTAAGAGATACCCCCATATCCAGTACTTGCAAGGGAGCTTGTGCAATGCTGCGCCATGTGCTCGGCGTGCCGGGGATGTCACTGAAGGTGCGACTCTCTAAAATGCAAGAGCGGGCTTGTGGGGGAGTTTGGCTTCGCTTGGCGCGACGGAAGTCGAACTCCTCTGCCGGTATCGGTTCGGAACCTGGGGCTAGCAGGTAACGGCGAGCAGGAATGGTGGGGTCGATGGTGAAGTCCTCCTGCATCTCTTCGGCTGTTAATGGTCTGGCATAGAGGGCTTCAAACCCTTCATCGCTTTGGCGTAGGATGGGGCGGTTGGGGCGCGCATATTGTACGGTGACCTCTGTATATGTGCGGCCATCAAGGGTCCAGTAGGCGGTTGGGATGAAGAAGTTCTGTGCTCGTTTGGGAAAGGTGCCGTTGATGAGCGCCACGCGCTTGTCGGGCGGGTCGAGCAGTTCTGCGGTATTGCAACTGAAGTAGGGGATGCCGCAGCTGCTCAAGAGAGTAGCCGTGGCAAGTGTGCAGGGAAGTAGGGTGCGTTTCATGTTGTTGTGAATCTGTTGTTGTGAATCAAAGGGCGGCGCGGTACACGGCCTCAGCCGCGGCGGTGTTCAGAGGGAGTACTCCCGGCAGCGAATCTGTTCCGAGGCGTGCACTATAGGTGGACACGGCAGCTTGTGCCATGGCACCATAATCCGCATCGGCGGGCAGCCCGAGCTCAGCCATGGTCTGCGGCAGGCCTAAGCTGCGGTACCATGCACGCAGGCGGCGGATGCCTTCTGTGACCACGTGCTCCGTATCACGGGAGGGGGTGACACCCATCACATTTGTGGCCCACTGGGCAAAGATGCCTGGGTTGGCCCTCCATACGGCGTCAAAGTACGCCGGAACAATGACTGCCAGTCCGGCACCATGCGGCACATCATAGACGGCGCTCAGCTCGTGTTCCAGCCCGTGACAGGCCCAGCTTTGCTCGCGTCCAATGCCCAGTAGGTCGTTGTGCGCGAGAGTGCCAGCGAGGGCCAGCTGCCCCCAAGCGTGTTCATTCAGCGGCTCACGGCGCAGGATATCTGCCTGCTGCATGATGGTGCGCATGGCGCCTTCTGCTAGGGCGTCTGAGAGCTCAGTGCCTTGGGTATTAGTGAAATAGCGTTCAAAGATGTGGCAAAGCATGTCACAGGCGCCATAAGCCATCTGTTCCGGCGGTAGGGTGAGGAAAAGCTCTGGGCTCACGATGCTGAGAGCGGGGCGCAGGCGTTCATCTCGGAAGCCGAGCTTGCGGGCGCTTTCTTCGTGGGTGAGCACGGTGTTCGGGCTATTCTCGCTACCGGCTGCGGGCAGGGTAAGAATGGTGGCCACGGGCAAGGGGGCGTTTACCTGCTGCTCTTCGCGTGTGTAAAGTTTCCAGATGTCGCCGGGGTGCGGTACACCGGCGGCGATGGCTTTGGCGGAGTCAATAACACTACCTCCGCCCACGGCCAGTACCGCTTCCACGCCCTCGTCTCTGGCCAGTTGAATTCCTTTCTGTACGAGGGAGACGCTGGGGTTCGGTTTCACTCCGCCCAACTCACAAAAACGGATGCCTGCTGCGGTAAGGGATTCCACCACGGCGTCATAGAGGCCGCTGCGTTTCACGCTGCCTCCGCCGTAGTGCAGTAGTATTTTGCGGGCGATGGGGGCGAGCAGGGCACCGATGTTACGGTATTCTCCATGGCCGAATACATAACGCGTGGGGTTGTAATAGTTAAAGCCGTTCATAATTCTGCCCTCATTTTACATGAACAAACTCCCGGCGTCAATCAGGAATCCCCCATGAATATGAATTGCCCGGCCTTCGTGCAAAAGTACGCACGAAAGCCGGGCTATGTCTACTCAGTATCTCGATTTTATTAGCTCTCCTTGCAGAGAATCTTTACGAATGCCTCTTCCTGCAGGCGGGTGGCGCCGCAGGCGAACTTTGCGCGAATCTGCAGAGCTTCGTCCAAATCATCACGCACGGAAAGCTTCACCTTGAAGTCTTCCCACAGGCCGAACTGTGCCTTGCTCTTCACCCAGGCCAAGCAGGTGCGGATGCCATTTTCATCCACAGGAAGCTGCTCGGTGCGGATGATGCGGAAGCCGAGGAAGCTATCCACCTTACCTTCCACGAGCGCGCGGGCAGTGTTGAAATCAAAGCTACCCACCTCGGGTTCTTTCAGCAGCGCGGCTATCTGGGAGCTGCTGCAGGCAAGTACAAGCTCATCGCCGTAGCTGCGGCGCTCTTCATTCCAAGCCTCGGCTTTCTGAAGCATGGCGAGGGTCTTGCGGAGCTTGCCCAGTGTCAGGTTCGTATCCACAGCGCTGCCGCTTTCCACGTAGTCTGTGTCAACGACCTGATTTTCATCGAATTCAACTGCTTCCGTGCCGTTTTCTCCCATGTAGCATGTGTTCATGAAGCCGTTAAGCATCACTTGGTCCATGCATCGGCCGGCTGCTGCGCGCAGACCTTCGATTGTCTTGCTCACAGGGATGTCAATGTTGGCCAGCTTTTTGGCGTCGAACTCATCGAAGCCCACGGCTTTCGTGAAGATTTTGGGATAGAGCACTCGGCGGGTTGTCGGGGCTTCATCCAGCGTGGTGGCCTGCATGCGAGTTGTTTTCTCGCTGAAACTGAGCAGGCCATACTGGTCAAATGCCACCATTTTGCCGCTCAGCCCGGATTCTACGGTAACGTATTTTTCCAGACGTGAGGCCTCCTGCTGGAGGTGGGTGCCCCACTTCTCGCTGTACTTAATCTGATAGTTCTGAATAATGTCAGCCATGTGTGTGTATTATGTGTGTTTGCTGTCAGGATGGCAAACCGGCTGCCGGTGATTACCCATGCGGGGTCTGGCCGTGTGGCGAGGATGAAGCCGTTCCGATGGAATTGGGCTCGTCTGCGCTCTTGCCGGTCTCTATGTAATCACATAAATAGCTGAGCTTCCAGCCGAAATTCTCTTCGCCGCAGTGTAACGCATGATGCGTGCTGTACATGAGCGTCGTACGCTTTCTCTGAGCGTACGTTAGCCTATTCCTCCCAAAATATGGGAGTTACTGAAGAGTTTTCCTTGAAATAAGAAGCACCCCGGAAGCAATCAGGAGTAGCGATAGGCACTTCTGCCACGTGATGATATCTAGCCCCAGTACAATTCCCACCACAGCGGCGATGACTGGCTGCACATAATTATAAGCGGCCACCGTGGGTGGCTCCAGATGACGTTGTCCCACAATCAGCAGCAAATAGCTCAGGAATGAACCACCCATTACGACATAGGCAATGGCTAAAAGCTCGCTCTTGCTGAAAGTGGCGCTTGGCAGAGCGGCCAGCCTGCTGTACATAGGCAGTAGGGTAAGCGCTGTTGCAATCAAAAAAAGCCACTTCATCACGGTTACTGGGTGATAACGCCGCAAAACCCCGCCAAAGAAAACAAAGTAGCACGCAGCAGAAAACTGAGACACAAAGCACAGCATATCCCCTAGCGGATTTCCACTAAGCCCACCCCCTGATCCCAGTATCAGTACCATAGCTCCGATGGAGGCCAGTAGAAAACCGCTCACTCGTAGCCATGTGACACGATGCTGCAGAAAAATCGAGGCGAGAATAAAAGTCATCACCGGAGTGGTAGTGCCGACAACGCAGGCGTTCGTGGGGGATGTGTATTGAATACCCAGAACGTAGAGAAATTGGTTGATAACCATCCCGCAGAGGGACATTCCCAGCAGTGGTAACCAATCCTTGCGGGCAATTTTCTCGCGTTTCACAAGCGGGGAAATGAGCCAGAACAATAAGGCCGCTCCGCTCACTCGGAAGAACGCCAGCAGCAGTCCGTCAATAGCGCCGGACTGCATGGCTAGTTTGCACATGGGGCTCATTAATCCGAAAAGGATAACCGCCCCCAGAGTGCTGATATGACCTTTAAGCTGAAGTTGCCGCATGCGGCCGACATCCTAGCACAGCGCCCTCTTTACGTCAATGCCAAAGAGCTCTATTGGCGTACATGGATTTCGTTCACTCGTCGTGGGTTCGAATCCCTTGAACAGTAAAGCCCCTCTGGTGAGGGGCTTTAGAGCGGATGATGGGATTCGAACCCACGACATCAACCTTGGCAAGGTTGCGCTCTACCACTGAGCTACATCCGCGTTTTCTTGTTCACCGCCTTTGGGCGGGTCGGTGAGAGGATTATACACGTTTGCTCAGATATGGCAAGCCTTTTTTTTGTAAAAAAGTGATTTTTTTAGAGGAGGCGGGCGAGGTGCTGTGGGGTGAAGGGAGTGATGCTGGACTCCATGGCTGCGTGCATCTTGCTGGCCCAGGCGGGATCTGCTAGAAGCGCTCGGCCGATGGCTATGAGGTCTATCTCATTCATGCTGAGACTACGCAGTAGTTGTGAGGGGAAGCCCGGCTCTAGGCCTATAGCACCAGAGCAGATGGCCGGGCTATTGCTCAGTCGTCTTACCCAGGCAGCTAATCCCAGCGGGCTGCCTTCAAACTCCGGACGCCCGTAATGAAGCGAGGTGCAGTCAAATACATCCACTCCGCTCTCTTTAAGGGGGAGGACAATTTCTTCCAGTTCACCCGGCGTGTTCGCTAGGCGAGCATTTTCATGGCTGGGGTACCACTGTGATAGACGAAAGAAAATAGGGAAACTCCGCCCGACGGCTTTGCGCACCGCTTGCACCACTTCGCAGGCGAAGCGTACGCGGCGGGGCAGGTCACCTCCGTATTCGTCTTCGCGGTGGTTGGTCTCAGCGCGCAGGAATTGGTCTATGAGCATACCATAGGCGCCATTGATTTCCACACCGTCAAATCCCAGCCTCCTGGCGTTTTCCGCCGCACGGGCGAAGGAATGCACGACTTCTCGTATCCGGCTGAGGCTCATGGGGGCGCCTACTCGTTGGAGGGTGATAGGGTGAATGCCGGAGGGGCTGATGGCGGCCTCTCCCGGGTTCGGAGCCCTGTCATCAGAGGGGCGCATCAGGCCAGCGTGCTGAATTTGGGGGATAATCTTGCTGTTGGTGGCATGTACGGCTTGGCATATTCTTTTCCATGCACGCAGCGCGGCTCCGCCAAAGAAGCTGGGCGTATCAGCTGAGGCTGCCGCTGCCGGGTCATCAATGGCGGCGCCTTCTGTGATAATGAGTCCGAGCTCGTGCTCTGCGCGGCGGCGATAGTAGCGCAGCATTTCAGGTGTCGGGATGCCATCCGTAGCATAATTTCGAGCCATCGGCGCCATGACGATGCGGGTGCAAAGCTCGATTTTTCGGTGTATAAAGGGGCGGTAGAGGATTTCAATGTCTCGTAGGGCTAGGGCAGTTCCGGTGTTCATGCCATTACTGTACCACAGCTCCGGCCTGAGGCAAGAGGTTAGAATAACCGTTCAGGAGCGTGAGATTGCTCTTCTCAGCAGCCTAGGACACAGCGGAGAGCAAATGCCGCCGGGAGATTCTTGGGCGGCGTGAGGATTTCTGCTCCCGGTACCTGTGCGGCAAAGGATTGCTTGGGATTTACGAGCACAGCGTGGTCACAAATGGAAAGCATGGGCAAATCCGCGGCGCTGTCTGTGTAACCCACATTGGCATGAGTGATGCCGATAGCAGCAAGGCGTACGAGTTTATTAGCTCCTTTGTTGTTGCCCGGTGCAGGGATGGTGGGCATGAAGGGCACTCGCTCAAAGCTTTCGGTGGGGGTGCCAATGGTGTGAGTGAACCCCAGTGCTTCCCCCACGAGGCGAGTCCACCAGTCCGGAGAGGCGGAACAGAGTACGGTTGTATCACCTGCCTGCTGGTGGTTCCTGAGCTTTTCCAGCACCGGAGGATAGAGTGCCGGGAGGATTTCTTGCTGTACGAACTCACGGCAGTGCTTCTGTAGCTCATCAGCCTGCATGTTCCAAGCGTAGGCAAGGAAGGCTCGCTTCATGCGCTCTGTATTGAAAATGTGCAGCCCACGCAATATGCCACAGGGGGCCACTGCTAGCAGGTACAGGCGCCGCAGAGCGTGCTTTTTCAGCACCCAGCGGCAGAAGCGCAGCTGGGAATCACCCGCAAAGAGGGTGCCATCCATGTCAAAGAGAGCTATCATAAGCCGTTGCTTCTGTGGCGGGAGATGATGCGCCACTTCCACACCGTCATGATGATGATGCCCATGATGGCACCGCCGAGGTGGCCGGCTTCACCGCCTGCGTTATCGAGATTAAACAGGATGGTAACCATGGCAATGCCGATAATCAGCAGTGCAAATGTACGCATGCTCAAATCAATGGGCGGGAAAAGTAGGTGGATTCGCCCATGCGGGAACATGAAGGCGATGGCTACCATTACGCCGTAAACTGCAGCGGAGGCCCCAATCATCGGAACCAGCTGCCAAGGCATTACCATGCCAGTGTACTCAGTGTACTGTATCACCAGTTGATTTGCAAGAGCAAGGGCTTCCGGGGTATCCGCAACACTGCTGTAGAATCCCATGCCGGCGAGGATGGAGGAGAAAAGCGCGCCTGCAACACCACATGTCAAATAATAGGCCAGAAAGCGCCTAGGACTCATGATGCTTTCCAGCAGACGCCCAAAGAAATACAGCGCCCACATGTTAAAAAGAAGGTGCGTCAGGTTTGCATGCAGAAACTGGTAGCTTACCAGGCGCCACAGTTCGCCCTGCATAAAACAACTGAACCAAGAATAACTGCCCATCACCTGCAGAGTGGGGGTTGGTTGCCCTCCGGGGACTGCTATGTCCAGAAATGCCGGGGTCTGGGCTACACTGCCCACGAGGTATACCACCACATTGATGATGATGAGTGAAAGGGTAACTGTCAGTCTGTTGGGTGTCATATCTTACCGGTTAAGACGCTGCAGAGCGTCTTTTTGTTCAGAATTCAGGAGGGAGTACAGGAGGATTCAGGCGTGTACCCATAGCGGAGATTTCATCATAAGTAAGGATGTGCTCCATGCTGCAGGCCGCTTCATCCGCTCGCTCCGGGGCTAATCCTGCCATTTCTGTCATGAAGCGCAGCAGGATAGTATGAGCATGGATGACTCGCTCGGCATAGCGTTCACCCTCAGCTGTGAGGGTGATGGGGGCATATTGGTGGTATTCAATGAGGCCGAGGTCAGCCAGCTTGCGCATGGCTGCTGTGACGCTGGGCTTCTTTACGCTCAGCATCTGTGCGATGTCGCTCACCAAGGCGGAGCCGTTTTTGTGGCAAAGGTGGCCGATGGCCTCCAGATAATCCTCACCACTGCGACCGATGCGCTTGCTGAGTTCCTGTGGTAAATTACTCATGGCACTTCTCCAGAGTGGCTACGCACTCCAGGTGTTTGGTCTGCGGGAAAAGGTCAAATGGCTGCACTTCCACTACGCGATATCCGGCCTTGGCGAACTCAGCCAAATCACGAATCTGCGTGGCAGGATTGCAGGATACGTAGACCACGCGTGCTGGTCCAAAGGCGAAGAGCTGGTTTAGGAAAGCCATGTCGCAACCCTTGCGGGGCGGGTCAATTACCACGGCACTTTCTTCTGCGGGGAAGTCCACCTGCTCAAAGATAGCTTCTGCGCTGGCTGCCATGAAGGAGGCATGGGTGATGCCATTGCTGCGAGCATTGGCTCGGGCCCAGTCAGCGCTTGTCTCGCTCACTTCCACACCTAGCACCTTTTCAAAGTGCGGAGCAAGAGTCAGCGCGAAAAGGCCGCTGCCACAGTAGGCGTCTACCAGATAGCGGGCGCCACCGGCACATGCCTGCTTTGCCACATAGCCGGTAAAGGCCGGTAGAATATAGGGATTATTCTGGAAGAAATCACCGGCGAGGAAGTTAAAGGTGAGATCCCCCACCTTTTCCGTGCAGACGGCGTTATTATTCGTGATAACGCTTCCTTCACTTACGCGCATGAGTAGTGTGGCTCCACGCTTGTACTGAGCGGCAGCCTGATGCACGGATTTACGCACGATGGGCAGGGCAGCATTTAGCTCGTCCATAGCGATGGGGCACTGCTTAATGTCGCATACTTCACTGCGGGAACCCACGCGGAGGAAACCGATGTTGCCCATCTTGGCGTCCTTAGGCTTATGGAAATGCGGGGTGATCTTGGAACGGTAGCCATATGTTACCGGGGAAGGAATGGCCGGCTGTACTTGCAGCTCCAGTCCGGCTTGCAGGCGCAGTAAGTCCGCCACCTGTGCCGTTTTCCATTCCAGCTGTGCCTGGTAATCCAAGTGCTGGTACTGGCAGCCACCACAATAACCAAACACGGGACATTGCGGCTGTACGCGCTTGGGTGAAGGCTCCAGTACTTCCACAAGGTCTGCCGAGGAGCAGTTCTTGTCATTTCGGTAAATGCGGGCGCGCACCCTTTCTCCGGGCAGGGTGTAGGGTACAAATACTACCCAGTTATCAATGCGGCCCACGCCATCACCCTGATTGGACAGGTTCTCAATGGTCAGCTCTACCTCTTCATGATAGGCGAAAGGTACGGGGACAAATTTGCGAGGTGGTGTATCCATGTCGGAAAGGGGGGGGAGTTAGTGGGCGTTAGTGCGGCCATCTATGCTCATAGGCAGGGAACTCGGCAGTGAAGGGGAACGCAGACCATGGCGCTCAGCTGCATTGGGGAGGGGGGCTGAGTTCTCGCTAGTGCTCACTGCCTCTTCTGGCGGTGCAAAGTGCCCCATGCGCAGGCCGCTGCGGCCTGGCACGCCGGAGCTGTTTCCTACATAGTCAGGCATATAATTCATGGGCTCGGAGTGAGGAACCGCGGTCTGGCTGCTACTGCGGGCGGTGGCTTCTTGGGCCTCTCGCAACATGTTCTGGGCGGATTCCATCTGTTCGGTGGAAGGGGTAATGTTAGTTTTAGTCACTTCTTCCGTGCTTTGTGCGCCCTCTGTGGGGTCTGCCTGCTCTGTGGGTTCTACGCTTTCAGCGTTCTGCTGTTTGGTTGCTAAGGCTTCAAAAGCGGCGCGTCGGGCACGACCGACCGGGCAGAGTTCGAGCTCGCAGCTCAGCATCCCGGCACTACAAACATGATTATGAGTTTTTTCTGCCTCCGCTACCGCTGCGGCTACTTCCGGGGGAAGCGGCTGTTGACATGCACTCATCGTTAGCGCGCATACGGTACAGAACAATATGGAAAATCGCTTCATGCGCGAATGATAACATCCCGTTAGCGCACGCGCAAGCTCAAAAGCTGTCCGCATTCGGCAAATGCGCTTGCTGTATGACACGTGCTTACTCCGTAGTTGATTTACCTGCAAACTCTGATTGGGGCGTTGTGATGCTTCATGTCTCCTTTTTTTTAGACCTTGGAGGGTCTTCGGGGCTCTGTAAGACAATAAAATTTTCATTTTTTGTTTCAATTCTCTTGACATTCTGTCAGATTCAGGTAAACTCTCCCGCACCAAAACGAAAAACCACTTATAAATCTTTACTATGGCACACACACAGTCCGCTAAGAAGCGCATCCGCCAGACGATCACCCGTACCGCCGTTAACCGCTCCACCATGTCCCGCGTTCGCACCCTTCGCAAGAAGGTTGCCGCCGCTGTAGCTGCTAACGACAAGGAGGCCGCCGTTGCCGCTTACAACAACTTTGCTTCCGCTATCGACAAGGCTGCCAAGAAGGGTACCGTGCCCGCCAACCGCGCAGCCAACTACAAGAGCAAGGCTGCCAAGGCTGTGGCCACCATCGCCTGAGTTCCCTTTCAGGTTTTCCGTTTTCAGCGGGGTCGCGATGTGAATCGCACCCCGCTGTTTCTATAGTGTCATTTCTTGTTATTACTTGAATGCTAGTTTTGGTTCGGGGTAAGCCAAAATATTATATATTTTTTCAGAAAATGCCCTTTTTTTGAACAAAAGTGCTTTCTCATACGCCTAATAATACGAAACCGTATGAGAACCCCTGAAACAGGTGCTGCTTCCGATAAGGAAAGTAAGGGCATAAACTGGGAGACGTGGCTGGATGAAAACAGCGCACGGCTCTTTCTTTATGCTCGCCAGCAGACGCGTTCTCAGGCGGATGCTGAGGACGTGCTTCAGAATGCTCTTTTACAGCTCGTGCGAGCCGTAGAATGCGGAGAGTTTCGGGGGCAGCCCTCCCAGTGGCTTTCATATACTCTTTCGGCCATTCGGCATCTTGCGGCAGATGAGGCTCGCCGCCGCCTTACTAGGCAGAGCTATGAGCAGAATACGCGTTGGTATAATTAAAAATCAAAAACTAAAACTCGTCATAAAGAAGAATTGTGATTGCATAACTTGTTTATTTGCAGTACAATAAATAAGCTAAAACGCGTACGTGCACAAACAAGCTATGCAACCACACAGACAGT
>JAZQGN010000033.1:0-30644 GCA_045540095.1 Akkermansia sp. | reverse complement strand
ACCCTAGACACTGGAGGAAAGGGTTTGGGAAAGGGGGGGCTGGCATGCGCCGCCCCCTTTCCCAAGTCTTGTGCCCAAATTGGGGCACAAGACAGCGGTTGCTTTTTCTGTAACCGGTCAGATCAACAAAATTTTAAAATTTCAAAATTCATAGTTGACTATTATATACCACCCGCGCTTGCGCGGGTTCTGGTATTCCGCTCACCTTCGGTTCGGCGTACAGCTCGACAAATTGCTATTTTTCTAATTGTTCCAACGCGTCTGAATATATAAAATAAACTCACTCTGTTCTCAGGCTTGCAAAAGAGGTGAGTAGCTGGTACAATAGGCGCTGGATATGCTGGCCAAGAGAATCATACCGTGTCTGGACGTGACCAATGGTCGCGTGGTGAAGGGTACGCATTTCGTGAATCTGCGGGATGCCGGAGACCCAGTGGAATGCGCTATCGCATATGACCGTCAGCAGGCGGATGAGCTCGTTTTTCTTGATATTACGGCCAGTAGTGATCACCGCGCCACGATGGTGGATGTAGTGCAGCGTACGGCGGCTCAGTGCTTCATGCCTCTTACCGTGGGCGGTGGTATTCGCTCCGTGGAGGATATGCGCCGCATGCTGCATGCCGGGGCTGATAAAGTTTCCGTGAATACGGCGGCGATTCATCACCCTGAGCTGGTGAGTGAGGGCGCGAATGCCTTTGGTAGCCAGTGTGTGGTGGTTGCTATTGATGCTAAGCGCTGGAGTGATACTCAGTGGAAGGTATCAACGCATGGCGGGAGAAATTTTGTGGATTTGGATGCCATTGAGTGGGCTCGCGAGGTGGAGAGGCTTGGTGCCGGTGAGATCCTGCTTACCAGTATGGATGCGGATGGCTCGAAGAATGGCTATGATATTGAACTGACCCGCCGTGTGAGTGAGGCTGTGCGTATACCTGTTATCGCCAGTGGTGGTGCGGGGAATCTGGACCATATGGTGGATGTGTTGCAAATGGGTAAGGCGGACGCCGTGCTGGCGGCTTCTATCTTCCACTTCGGTGAGTACACTGTGGCTCAGGCAAAGACGTATTTTGCGGAGCGCGGTATACCGGTACGCCCTGTCATTAATCTTTTGAGTTGATATGAATATTTTTGAATCTCTAGCTGAAGGGTTTCGCGGTTACATTCACTTTCGCGGGCGTATGGCGCGTGCGAGCTACTGGAATTTCATCATTTCCACGCATCTGCTGGTTTTTCTGTTATTGCTGCCGGCGTTTGTGGAGTTTATGAAGTTTTACCGTTTCTTGCTGGAAGATTCTCGTGTGCTGGATTTGCTTACAGCGCGAGTTAATCCTGCTTTGATTGATTTGGAAGAATATCTGGTGCGGATTGTGCAGGAGATGGGGGCGGAGTATTTGGCTGCGGGTAATCATGATTTTACTTGGGCGATTGCTGGACTGGTGGCCGCTTTTGCTGTGGGTGTGGTGATTTTGCTGCCCACTGTAAGTGCCACGGTGCGTCGCTTGCGGGATGCTGGGCAGAGCGTGTGGTGGATTCTTCCTCCTCTTGTGGCGGTGCTGCCTTTACCTTTTGTTGGGGTGGTGGCACAGCTGCTGACGCTGGTGACTCTGGGGCTGTGCTGTATGTCGAGCAAACCGGAGTTGCCGGATATTCCTCAGGGGGAATAACTCCTTTTTCATCATTTTCGAAGCGCTTTCCAGTAGGAAAGCGCTTTTTTTTATGAATATGGAAGCTCGGTGGGCATTTTGGGCTTGCGCTGAGACTTGAGAATGTGTAGAATGGCCGCGACCACGTGTGTGTGGCTGTATGGCTGCTTGTGCGTGGTGACAGGCGGAGCTGCTCGAGAGCTCCGCGCCTTGCCAAGGGGAGAAAGCGCCGGTACCGGCTCCCTGAGGTGCAGATAGGAACCGGCAAGAAGATAGAAAAAGAATATAATGAGTATACATTCCGTATCGTGCGCCGTTGGCGCCAACCCCATCACAATTGAAACTGGCAAGATTGCCCGCCTGGCAGACGGCGCTGTGACTGTTCGTTGTGGTGATACTGTGGTGCTTGTCACCGTTGTGAGTGCCACAAAGATTAAGGACGGCCAGACCTTCTTCCCGCTTTCCGTGGAGTACAAGGAGAAAGCCGCTGCTGCAGGTATGTTCCCCGGCGGTTACTTCAAGCGCGAGGGGCGTCCCACTGAGAAGGAGATTCTGACATGCCGCATGACGGACCGTCCTCTGCGCCCCATGTTCCCCAAGGGTTACTTCTATGACACCCAGGTCATTTCCCTTCTGCTTTCCGCTGATGGTGAGAACGAGCCCGATATCCTGAGCATTAACGGTGCTTCTGCCGCTTGTGTTATCTCTGATCTTCCCTTTGCCGAGCCCGTGGGCGCTGTGCGCGTGGGCCGCATCAATGGTGAGTTCGTTATCAACCCCACCAATAGTCAGCGTACGGAATCTGACCTTGACCTCGTTTATGCTGGTTCTAAGGATCAGGTTATCATGATTGAAGGCTCTGCCAACGAGCTGCCTGAGGAGGACTTCATCGCTGCCCTGCGTTTCGCTCAGGAGAATGTGGCTAAGATTTGCGCTGCTCAGGAAGAGCTGCGTGGCCTGTGCGGCAAGCCTACTCGTGAGTATGAGCTTACTCTCGCCAAGCCTGAGCTGCTTGAAATTGGTTATCAGGTGGCCGGTGATCGCATTGAGGATGCTATCTACGCTCCGAATAAGATTCAGCGCCAGAAGCAGGTGGGCGCTCTCCGCGATGAGGTGGAGGCCAAGATTAAGGAGACCTATCCCGAGGCTACTGACTTCGACGTGGAGCAGGTGTTCGAGTATATTCAGAAGAAGGCTTTCCGTATCTCCATCATGGAGCAGGGTAAGCGTGCTGACGGCCGCGCTATTAAGCAGCTGCGTCCCCTTTCCGCTGAGGTGAACGTACTGCCCGCAGTGGTGCACGGCTCCGCTCTCTTCTCCCGCGGTGAGACTATGTCCATGTGTCTTGCTACTCTCGCTCCCATGGAGGAGAAGCAGTATCTGGATAATTACACCGGTTCTGTGGATGAGAAGCGCTTCATCCTGCACTACAACTTCCCTCCCTTTACTGTGGGTGAGACTGGTCGTTTCGGTGGTCAGAACCGCCGTGAGATTGGTCACGGTGCTCTGGCTGAGCGTTCCATCGCTCCCGTGGTGCCCTCCGAGGATGAGTTCCCCTACGCTATCCGCGTGAGCTCTGAAATTATGGAGTCCAACGGCTCCACTTCCATGGCTTCTGTGTGCGCTGGTACTCTTTCCCTACTGGCTGCCGGTGTGCCGCTCAAGCGCCCTGTTTCTGGTATCTCCGTAGGTCTTGTAACCGAGTTTGAAAATGAAGGTGATCGCGAGCCTAAGCGTTATGAGACTCTGCTGGACATCATCGGTTCTGAGGACTTCTACGGTGACATGGACTTCAAGCTCTGCGGTTCTGAGGCTGGTGTGACCGGTTATCAGCTGGATTTGAAGCTGCCCGGTATCCCTCTCTATATCCTTGAAGAGGCTATTCATTTGGCACGCAAGGGCCGTTTGCAGGTGCTCGAGACCATGAATGCATGCATCTCCGCTCCCCAGAAGCTCAGCCCGAATGCTCCCCGCATCGAGTCCACCAGCATTCCGCAGGATCGCATCGGTGAGCTTATTGGCCCCGGTGGTAAGAACATTAAGGCTCTTCAGGCCGAGACCGGCACTGATATCAACATTGAGGAGGATGGTACCGTGCGCATCTATGGCAGCCGCCAGGAGGGTGTGGAGCGTGCTCTTTACCTCATTGACCGCATGTTCAAGGAGATTGAGGTGGGTGAGACATACGAGGGTAAGATTGTTTCCACGAAGGAGTTCGGTGCCTTCATGGAAGTGCTGCCCGGTAAGGATGGCCTCATTCACATCTCTGAGCTGGCTGAAGGTCGCACTCAGAAGACAGAGGATGTGGTTAAGGTGGGCGATATCGTCACCGCCAAGTGCATCGGTATTGATGATAAGGGCCGTGTGAAGATGTCCATGCGCGCTGCAGCCCGTGATCGCAAGGCTAAGGAGGCTGCCGAGCAGGAAGCCTGATAACAGCAAGCTGAAAGTTATTAAATCCGCCGCGTTTTTGCCCATCGTAGGGTGAAAACGCGGTGCTTTTTTGTCTGTGGGTGATGAGAGGTAAGTAAAAAAAGAAGAAAAAATGGTACAATAATGCTTTTTTGATTGCCAAGCGGCGTTTTCTGGTGTAAAAGATATATCGAACATTTTCAAATTACTTACACCATGTGGAAATACATCATCATTGGCTCAGTAACGCTCTTTCTGGGCGCCTCATATCTCTTCTCGATGAATCATGGGGCATTGACAGCTCCCAGTGGCGAAATCGCTGCTATTCAGGCTCAGGTAGACCAGATTGTTAATAAGCAGAAGAATATTGCGCTGGACCGCACTATTCGTGCGTACGCTGAGTACCGAAAGGAGCTTTTTGAGCAGCAGAAGGCGGAAAATGAGAGCCGTCAGGCTGAGGCAGAGTCTGAGACTCAGCGTGTTCAGGGTGAGCTTGCTACTGCAACCAGCACATATGAGACACTCACTCAGGATGTTGAACGCCTCCGCAGGGAGAAGACCGAGGCTATGAGTCAGGTGGCTCCCATTGTTGAGCTTGATGCTGACTCCGCCACGGAAGAGGAAATTTCCGCTGCCGTTCAGGATCTGATGCAGAATGTGGCTCGTCTCGAGCAGGAGAATGCTCAGGCGGATGCTGCTATTGCTGCTTACGGTGCAGAGAGTGAGCGTCTTCAGGGGCTTATTACTGCTGCCAAGAAGCTGGCTCAGGATCGTCAGGCTCGTATCTCTCCGCCCGAGCTCAATTGCCGCGTGCTTACAGCTGACCGTCAGTGGGATTACATCATTCTTGACGCCGGTATCGACAAGGGTATCGTGATTGGTTCTCGTCTGGCCGTGATGCGCGGTGATAAGAAGATTTGTGAGTTGAATGTAACCCTCGTGGAGTCCAACCGCGCCAGCTGTGATGTGGTGTACAGCACCATGGTAACCGGCGAGCGAGTGGAAGTGGGTGACAAGGTGGTATCCGTCCGCAACAACTAATATCCATCCGCAATAACTAATTTTACATCTCTCAATATATGAAAATTGTACCTCTCATTGCAATTATTGCCACTCTGGGGCTGGGTGTTGCCGGCTGGATGTATTCCTCCCATCAGCAGACGACGATGAAGCTCGTCGTGGGAGTGGTAGGTGGTGCTGATGGCACCAGTGGTCTGAAGGCCGCTAATCAGACTCTTGATACGACGATGGCTACTGCTTCTACCGAGCGTAAGGCTGCTCTGGATGCTAGCGCTCAGGCCGGTATTATGCTTCAGCGTTCTGCAGAAGCTCTGGCTGCCGCCGAGCAGAAGCTGGAGGAGGAGCAGGGTAAGCTTGCCGAAATGCTGGAAAAGGTGGAGGAAGCTCGTACTCACCAGGCTGAATACCAGGCTGAGATGGATGCTCTTCTGGCATACTTCCGCTCCCTTCCTGCTCTTTCCAGCGTGAGCGACGTTTCTGAGGCTGTGGCTACACTTGCTGAAACGGTGACGAGCGAGCGTGAACGCGGTCAGGCTCTTGCCTCTGAGCTTGAGGAGAAGGTGACCGTAAGGGAGGCTGCTGCCCGCCGTGTGGCTGCTGAGACTGCCGAGCTGGAGCGTCTGGATGCCGCCAATCGCCGCTTCGAGGAAGAGTACCGCAAGAATGATGATGAGTTCTCCATTCTTGCTGTGGATACTCGCTGGAAGTTTGTAGTGATTAGCGTTGGTCGTGACAGCGGCCTTGTTGCCGGTGATACGACTCCGCTTATTGTGAAGCGAGGCGACGCCATGATTGCCACTCTTCGCATCACCAGCGTGTCCAACGGTCAGGTGATTGCTGAGTACAAGGCCGAGGAGCTGCCCGCAGGCGTGACTCTCGAAGTGGGTGACCGTGTGTTCGTCCAGAAGCCTGTAGGCTCCTGATGATAGCTCACTCTTCCAAAACATAAATTATCAGCTCCGCCGCCTGCCCTTGTGGTACGCGGCGGGCTTTACATCTAAACATTAACCCTGATAACAAATATATGAAATACATTGCTATATCAGCTGTGCTGCTCAGTGCTCTTTGTGCAGTTTCCTGCCAACGCTCAGTTTCCATGGTGCCGCCGAATACTCGCCCTGTAGTGGGCCCGGAAGGTAGCTCTGCTACACAGCGTTCTTGGAGCCGTGTAACGGAACAGGAAGGTAACGCCGTGCTCGGGCCGCTGAGCAATATGAGACGATAATCTGCTGCGCTATTCCGCCGTAGACTATGTTACGAGCTGAGAAAGCCTCTATCGTCTTTGCCGAGCTGCAGAGGGCATTCCCGGAACCGGGGTGCCCTTTGCACCATACGGATGAGTTTACACTGCTGGTGGCAGTCATGCTCTCTGCTCAGTGTACGGATGCCCGTGTGAACAAGGTGACTCCCGCTCTCTTTGCAGCGGCTCCTACTCCACAGGCTATGGCTGCTATGAGCTGGCAGCAGGTGCGAGAGTTTATCGCTACCTGTGGCCTCACGGAAACCAAGGCTAAACGCCTTGTGTCAACCGCCCGTATGCTTGTGGAGAATCATGGCGGAAGAGTTCCTGCCTCCTTTGAGGAGCTGGAGGCTCTTCCGGGGGTAGGGCATAAAACGGCAAGTGTCGTGATGGCTCAGGCCTTCGGCCTTCCTGCTTTTCCAGTGGATACTCACATTTTTCGCCTAGCTCGTCGCTGGGGGCTGAGCCGGGGAAAGACGGTGGAAAAAGTGGAAGCTGATTTAAAACGACTTTTCCCGAAAGAGAGTTGGAATCGCTTGCACGTTCAGTTCGTACTGTGGGGGCGAGAGTATTGCCCGGCACGTGGGTGCAAGCCCGCATGCCCGATATGCGCGCGTTTAGGTGTGGCATAACGTGGGAAAATGTGTGTTTGTGATTGACATTTGCGGTGAAAAGTAGTTTCATATCGGGCCGTAATAATTCTCGTTATGCTTGTTTCTCAGCTTAAATCGAAGATTCACCGAGCCATGGTGACTCGTGGTGACGTGGAGTACGAAGGTAGCATTGAAATACCTCAGGACTTGGTGGAGGCCTCCGGACTCTGGCCCGGGGAAAAGGTGTTGGTTGCCTCGGTTACGAGTGGTAACAGATTTGAAACCTATGTGCTTGTTGGACCTCCCGGTACCGGCCAGATTATCATTAATGGTGGCGCCGCTCATCTTATAAAGGCTGGTGAGCGCGTCGTTATCATGAGTTTTGCCCTAGATGATAAACCTATTGTTCCAAAACGTATCGTATGTAACGAACTTAACGAAATTATTGCCTAAATACTTTACAAATCCCTAATTTTAAGATAAAATCATCGCCATGTTACTCACTGCATCTATTTACATCGTATTCGCCCTTCTGATGATTGTTTGTGCGCTGCTGCTGCTCATCGTGCTGATGCAGCGCCCCAAGCAGGAAGGTCTTGGTGCTGCCTTCGGTGCGCAAATGACTGATCAGGCCTTCGGTGCTCAGACTACCGATGTGCTGAAGAAGGGTACTGTGTTCTTTGGCTCTCTTTTCATGATTCTCTGCTTCGTTCTTGCGGTGCTGATGAACCGTGACTATCAGAACAAAAAGTCCGGTCTTGCTACTGCTGAGCAGCCTGTGGCAGAGGCTACGGCTGAGCAGACAGCTCCTACAGACGCTCCCGAAATTGATCTGACTGAACTTGCTACCGAGACCCCCGCTCCCGCTGAGACTCCCGCTCCCGCCGTTGAGGAGACCCCCGCTCCCACTGTGGAGGAGACTCCCGCTCCCGCCCTTGAGGAAGCTCCCGCCGCCTAATGGGTGAAGTGCATCTTTGTAAAACAAGTATATAAAAAAGCCCCTGCGTTTTGCAGGGGCTTTTGTTGTATTGAGGATATTCAGGAAAAGGGGATTGTCATTACTTTTCCACAGTTGTGATGTGGAGAATCGCTGAGGCCCATGGCTTTGCTGCGGACTTGCATGCGGCGATGGCTTCCAACTCAGCAGCACCGGGCTCTAGATGGCCAGTTGCCTTAGAGGTGATTTCCTTCCAGATTGCTTCAAAGTTGCCCGGTTCTTCGCAGGCAAGAGCAATGATTGTTTCTTTGCCGACGGGCGGCTCGACTATTAAGTCATAATCCTTGGAGCTGATGCTGGGGAACTGGGCCTCCACATTGGGGAAAAGCTCGCTGGCAATGCCGTCTTCACCCGGTACGAGAAGTCCGGGGCTGCCTTCACTGTCATATTGAAGCAGGAAAAGGTGGCAATGCTGCTCTGCCATTAGTGCAAATCTGAGAGCCGTTCCTACAGTAAGTTCTTTTGCGATATTTGTGAGTCGCAGTTTCAGTCCAAAAGCTGTGGGAAGGTTTGCCAAGGCACCCTTTCGAATCGGTTCCGGTGCATATTTTTTAGAGGCTCGGCTTGCGGACTTGCCAACGGGTGTATTATTCGCCGGAGATTTTGCTTTTGGTGTACCCTTGGATTTTTGAATGCTGCTTGCGGCCTTTGTTGCTGGCTGAGACGTCGGGGCCTCCGTTACTGCCTCAGGTGCGGGCTCGGTATAGACCTGCTCGGGAATCGGGGCCGGGGAATAGTCTTGTACCGGGGCAGGTTCGTTGACTGCCTTAGGCTGCAATTTGGCTCTGCGACGTACGGGCTGATTTTCCGGAGCTTCTTTGGCTGGAGCAGGTGTAGGTATGGTTACCGGAGTTTCTTCGGCAGGTGTGTACACTGGTTCAGCTGCGGGTGCCGGTATGGAAACCGGAATTTCTTCAGCGGGTGCGTATGAAGGTTCAGCTGCGGGCAAGGGCTCAGATGCCGAGACCGCCTTGGGCTTTAGCTTAGCCCTGCGGCGCACAGGTTGTGCAGCAGGAGCTTCCTCTGGGGCGGCGTAAACGGGCCCTGCCTCGGTCACAATCTCTGGCGCGGGTATGGGGGCCACCGCCGGTGCAGGTGTTGGCGCCGTCGTTGTCTTAGGCTTGAGTTTAGCCGCTCTGCGGGGGGCAGGCGCGTCCTCCGTATATATCAGCATCAGTCGGCAGCTGCCTAGAGCGTATTCCCGCTCGTAGGTCATGTATTCTTCCGCGATGGGGACGCCACCAGCCAAAATGCCATATTCTGAGGCATTGTCACGCAGATACACATATCCATCCACGATTGTGAGTGTACAGTGAACCTCTGAGAGAGTTGGTTCGTATGGCAGACTGAAGTCACAGGTTTCCGCGCGGCCGAGCGTATAACAACGCCCGTTCTCGGGGATAATCGGGAGATATTTAGGGGTGCCGGAACTGTCAGTGATAACGATGGCGAGCATAATACGGAAAGATTACGATGCTTTGAGGCAGATGTGCCGTCCTTTACTTCAGGATATCATAGCATGAACCACACATCAAGCTCATAGTGAGAAGAAGGCGTATTTTTGTGTCAGGTGACAGTATGAAGTTTGAGAATACAAGAAGCCCATTCAGCCTTGGTGCTGTGGTATTTGTCTATGGCTTGGCGTTCCAGTTCTCCGGGAATCGTGCTAGGGGGCATCGCCGCGCGGAGCTTTTGCCATATTTTGTCAAAATGGCAATTTTCTGTGCAGGCTATAGCGATGACAATTTCATCTCCGCAGGGGGGCGCTACGATGAGGTTATATTCATTGTTAAAGGCTCGCGGAAATTGCATTTCTGTTTCTGCGAACAGGCGGGTGTTTTCTCCGGCCACTCCGGGAACCAGCAGAGTGGGGGTGCCCATGCAGTCATACTGCATCAGGTACACATAGCACTCCTTCTCGGCGCGTAGGGCGAAGTGTAGCTCTGTGCCGGTATTTAGTACGGGAGATGTATTCAGAAGGCGCAGGCTTAAGGCGAAGTTTGAAGGCAGGCCAATGACGGCCCCACTTGCGCCGGGGCGCCGGTGTACTGCTGCTCCTTTCTTTCGCGGTGATGACTTACGTTTAAGAATAACACTACCCTTGCCCGAAGCTGTTCCTTTTGTCGGCGTTTGCTTTGGGGTAGGGCGGGGGATTGTAACCTTAACCTCGTTAGGTAGCTTTTCGTCAACAGGGGTTTCGTCAACGGTGTTTTCATCCGGGATAAGTATTAGGACGCATCGCCCGAGCATGTATTCATACCCGGGTACCATATGTTCAGCGGTAATGCGGCGTGCATTATAGTAAATGCCGTTTACTGAATTGTTGTCCTGGATGAAAACTTTACCACTCTTTTCAATGGTAAGAATGCAGTGTGTGCGGGAGAGGTGAGCTTCTTCTGGAAGCGCGATGTCGCATTCCTCGGAGCGCCCTAAGGAGAGGGAGCTTCCTGCTCGTACCGCGAGGGGGATGACGCGGGTTTTTCCGGTGCTGTCAGTGAGGAAGATGGAGGGCATGTGGGTAACTAGAGTTCTATGATGATGCCCTTCTGCTGGGCCTGTTCCTGTAGTGTTTCCAGAATCTGTTCGGCGAAGATGTTGCTGTATGAGCGATAGGTTTGGAGCAGTTCTTCACGTTTTTCTGCTAGTTCACGGATATACTCCTCTGCCTCGTAATCGGATTTGCCTCTGAGTGAAAGCGGGAGGTTGCCCCGGCCACCGATGTGTTGCAGTGAGAAGTTTGCCGGGCCTCTGCGGCGGCAAATTTCTACGGCATCCCAGTCGTAGCCGTTGAGAAGAAATCTGCGGTTGGCTCTTAGCCAAGTTGTAGCCTGTTTGGAATTGTGATTGCGTGGCGGTGCGCCGGAACGGTGCTCATTCTGAAGGCTTCTCTGAATAGCGGGGGGGCCGGTGGGAAGTAAGGGGATTTTGTTCAGGCCAATCAGAGCCTCATATGCGAGCTGGTCAGAGTTCTGCTGCGTTTCGGTAGTAGGGGGCGCTATGTAGCTGAGGCCTGCGCCGTTGCCAAGCCTAGCTGCTTCTTCCCACTGGGGATCTGCATCCCCACAGTATACCGTGTTTACGATGATGTTTGCTGCCCGGGCTTGGGCCATAGCTGTGCGGTAATCCACTTTGCCCATGTCGAAGGGTTCGTTGCCGCAGATGAAGATGACCTTCAGCATGTCATCACGCTCGCGCATATTCCAAGGGAAACGTTTCAGTGCTACCATGAGAGCAGCACCACATTCTTCGATGTTGCCATCACAGGCAGTCTCTTGTACTAGCTCCCTCAGAGTATTCACCTTGGTGGTAAAACGGGAGAGTACAAATGGTGCGCCGTTATTCTCACTCTGGCCATATACCACAATTCCCAGATTCACTTTTACAGGCCTGCCGTTCAAGCTGGCACTGCCCAAGGTAGTGAGTACATTCTGCAGAGCACCTGCCACCGCTGTGAAAAGCTCGTCCATACTGCCTGAAGCATCCAGTGCAAGCACCACCTGAATATCATCGTTGAGGCCTCTTCCGCCGCCGCCGCTGCCGCTACCTCTTCCCCTACCATTACCGCTACCTTCTCCGGAGCCTGTGCCGGTACCGGAGCCGGTACCACTGCCGCTCAACCCGAAGCCGAAGTCAAAGCCTCCCAGCTCAGCCATGCCTAATCCGTCTCCGAGAGAATCGGGGATGGGTTGGATTTCGAAGGTGTTTGAGGTGCTGGTGCTAACGATGACGTTCGGCGTAATGCTGGCTGAGATTGGCGGAGAGCCGCCACCTGAGAGACCACTTACTCTCTCTTGTGGAGGTTCCGGCTGTTTCTGCTCCTCCGGAAAGAATACGTTGGTAAAGGTGGTCGGACCTTCTTGTTCAATGAGAACGAATTGTAAATAGAGGACGATAGCACCAATGAAGAGAATAAGTACAGCAGCACTTCCGGCAATGAGAAGTGTCTTGCGCAGTCGGTGCAGAATAATGTACCGGGCACGACTGACAGGTTTGACGTGAATGGCCATGGCTGCTGGGTGGAAGGTGAATCTTATCTCGTTGCTTTAATGGGTATTAGCTTCTATAATTCTCTGCGCTCTAGTGTCCTTAGCAAGTGAAGCGTAGTCAGCGGCGGTACGCCCGCTCTTGTCCCTTGCGTTGCGGAGTGCTGCCGGTAGTCTTGAGAGTACCTCAGAGATGAGCATATGGTTTCCGCTCAGTGCGGCATGCATGAGGACAGTTTCTTCTCGTTCATTGCGGGCGGTGATGGAGGCACCCAGTTCAATGAGCGTGCGGTAAATGGTGAGGTCTCCTCGCCTAGCTGCCTCATGGAGCGGGAGGTTCCCTAGGGGGTCTTCTGTATCCAGACTATCCTTCCGGGTGGAAAATATCATTCGGACTGCTTTCGGTGTGCCCAACCGTACCACTCGGCAAAGAAGAGCTGCTTTATCCGCTTCCTGTACGTGACGTACCCATGCCTCTAGACAATCTTCAGAGCCTTCTTCCAGAAGAATATCCAGGGCCGTTCTACCATTTGCAAATGAGCCTTCAGTTTTACAGCCTTGCCTGAGGAGAATCTCTAGGGCGTCAGCATTGCGTCTTTCGATGACGAGTTCTACCAGCCTTCTGCCGTCCGGAAGGCGAGCTTCTACATTTGCCCCACTGTTTGCCAGCATGGAGAACAAATTGTAATCATTCATGTCGAACGCGCGGACAATAGGAGCTGCATTTGCGATAGGCCAATCGGGGTCAGCCCCGCAGTTCAATAACACTTGTACCGCGTCTGAATCCCGGTTTTCTACGGCAGTAATCCACCGGTTTATCAGTATATTACGCACGGCTGTGCCGTTATTTTTCTGTTCGTAGTCGCAAGCGGTCTGGCCGATGTTATCCGCTGCGTCCATGGCGGGATTTTCATTCAGCACCATGCGGGTGATGTTGTCATGCCCCATGGCTGCTGCCAGCATGAGTAGCGTGCGCCCCTGAGCATCCGCCAAGTTGATATTTCCCTCCCGTTTTACCTGCTCTAGGTGCTGGTAAAAAAGCTCTCTGAGGTCTTCATATTCATCCTTTCGCAGGTTGAGCTCCCGCTGCATGGTGCGTAAATGATTCCGGGAGACCGCATCAGAACCGAGTTCGTCGCGGAGATCTCTGAGCTCATCTTCCATTTGTGTTATGGCCGGAGGTAGTTTTCTTGTGATGGCCTGCATGACTCTTTCATCTAGCTCAGCTGTGGCATGCTGCGCGGCGGACAGCACAAAAATGCTGCCAAATGTGCCGAAAAACAGTATATCTCTCCACCGTACCATAACTCATTACAAACTATCACATACTCCGGCACTCTGCAAGCATTTAGTGCTTTCTGGGGGATTTTCTTCTGCCTGCCAAGCGGAGATGCGTGTTGCCTTTATTCTGCTGCTCTTGACAAGCGCGCCGCGCCGCGTTAGAATATGAAACGTGCAATACGATTCCATATCTCAGCTGAAGATGACCGCTGCAGAATCCATCACGCAGGGGACTGTGTGCGTGCAGCTTGCTCATAAACTGACGAAAATGACCAAGGCTGGTAAGCCGTATCTGGAACTAACTTTTGCGGATGCCTCGGATAGTCTCGTGATAAAAGTATGGGATAATGCTCCGTGGAATGCAGTGTGTCAGGCCATGCAGGAAGGGAGTACTATGGCGGTGACTGCGGATTGGCAGAGCTCGCAGTATGGTATGGAAGCCGGGCAGATAGACTTCCGCGAGCTGGCGCCGGAGGAAGAGGAGGCCTTGTTTAGTGGAGGTGCGGAGCTAGCTGAGCGCCATGCGAAGGATTGGCAGTGCATACTTAATTTCATAGGTGAAATGAAAGATCCGCGCCTCGCGGCACTTTGCCGAGCGCTGGTTGAAGTGCATGAAGGCCGCTTTCGTCGTGCCGCTGCGGCGAGGGGCATGCACCACGCCCGCCGCGGTGGGCTGGTGGAACATACAGCCGGTGTGATGCGCGCGGCCTCATCCATTTGCGCTGCTTATCCTCAGGTGAATTGTGACCTTGTACTGGCCGGTGCCCTTTTCCATGATTGCGGAAAGATGTGGGAAACCGGTTGTGCCGAGCAGGGCTTTGGCGTGGAGTATAACGAAATGGGCGAGCTGCTCGGGCATATCTCCCTCGGTATAGAAATCGTGAACAGCCTTTGGAAAAATATCTGCACACCTGAGCAGAAGGCCGCTTGGAAAGGCCTCACCCCTGCCACGGAGCAGGTGAGGCTGCACTTGCTGCACCTTATCGCCTCCCATCACGGTGTGTTGGAATACGGCTCTCCTGTGGTGCCTAAGACCCCTGAGGCGCTTGTGCTGCACCATGCGGATAATATTGATGCTAAGATGGAAATGTTCCGTAGCGCCTATGAAACATCTGCTGCGTTGGCACCTACCATTCGTGAGAAAAAGTATGGGCTGGGAGGTAATGCCGTGCTGCCGTTGGCTCATTTTGAAGCGGAGGATGGGGTATGACGGAGGCGCTGTGGAGCATAGCTGTGGTGTGCGGGTTGCTGGTGATATCCCAGCTTAGCCCTGGGCCTGATGTGTTTTTTGTGTTCCGCACGGCTTTGGCGCAGGGCTTTCGCCGCGGGGTGGCTGTAGGGGCCGGGATAAGCGCCGGTTTCTTTATTCAGGCGGTTGTGGCCTGCACAGCCGGTGCCTATGTTATGCAGCAGAGCTGGAGTTGTTATATGCTCTGGGCGGCTGCGTTGTGGCTGCTCTACCTTGCGTACAAAATTTTCCCCTTCCGCGGTGCAGGTGGAGATGTGGATTTATCTGCTCAGGGTAGGGGGCTTCAGAGTGTCTATGTGCTTCTCTGGCAAGGGTTTCTCTGCAATATCTTGAATCCCAAGTGTATGCTCTTTATTCTTACGCTTAGTGCAGGCCCTCTGAATGCGCATACGAGGCTCAGCTGGTATGCTCCTGCACTTATGGTGGCGCTCACGTTGGCCGGTTTGGTGGGGTGGGTGCTGTGGTCCGCCTTACTGCAATGGGGGCCGATTCGCACTTGTTATGTACGCCATACGAAGGTGATAGATGCGGTGTTTGCCGTACTTTTAGCGGTGTTTGCCGTAGCTCTTCTGCTGCCGGGTGGTATTTTTTAACGTTGTGAAGTGGATTGGTGCTTGCCTTTTCGCGCTTTTTATTGTAGAGTATGGGGCGCAAAGACGTTATTGCTCTTATGAACGACATTATCACGACAGCATGCAAATTCGTCACGTCCTCTATCGGCCGCAAGATTCTTGTGGCCCTTACAGGTGCGTGTCTCCTCCTCTTCCTGGTGGGGCACCTGGCCGGTAACATGACCATCTACGGTGGTGATGTTGCTGCAGGCGGCACCTCCTGGATTGACTATTACGCTACAGGGCTGCACTCCATGCCCGGCTGGTTGCTTTGGTCCATTCGTCTGGGCTTGCTGGCCGTGGGTTTGGTGCACATCGTGCTCGCTCTGGTGCTCAAGTATGAGAACTACAATGCCCGCACCCACTACCAGAAGGAAGGTACGCTGAAGGCTACTCTTTCCTCCCGTACCATGGTGGTTACCGGTATCATGATTCTCTGCTTCATGGTGTTCCACATTTGGACATTTGCCGTGTGCGGTGATCCGCACAACTGCTACCAGGTTATCGTAACTGCATTCCAGCAGCCCTGGTGCTCCATCGTTTATCTTGTGGCCCTCTGCTGCCTCTTCATGCACGTGCGTCACGGCGTTCAGTCCGTGCTGCAGACTCTGGGCCTTTCCACCCGCAAGGTGCGCCCGCTTTACAACATTATCGGCATCCTCTTCGGTCTGGCCGTGTGTGGCTGCCTGGCTTCTATCCCCGTGTGCGTGATGCTCGGTATCCTCAAATAACCCCTTACAAACGCCTCTTCAATTATGAAAGAAATTAAGTTTCCCGTAAGTGATTACATGCCGGATTCCTGCATTCCGGAAGGCCCTATCGCTGAAAAGTGGACCAAGTACAAGCGCGAGGCCAAGCTCATTAACCCCAACAACCGTCGTAAGTATACCGTGCTTATCGTGGGTACGGGTCTTGCCGGTGGCTCTGCTGCTGCTACTCTCGCCGAGCTCGGTTACAACGTGAAGTGCTTCTGCTATCAGGACAGCCCCCGCCGCGCCCACTCCATCGCCGCTCAGGGTGGTGTGAACGCCGCTCACAATTATCAGAACGATGGTGACTCCGTATACCGTCTGTTCTATGACACCGTGAAGGGTGGTGACTTCCGTGCCCGTGAGGCAAACGTGTACCGCCTCGCTGAGGTGAGCTGCAACATCATTAACCAGTGCGTGGCTCAGGGCGTGCCCTTCGGCCGTGAATACGGTGGTCTCCTTGATAACCGCTCCTTCGGTGGTTCCCAGCTTAAGCGTACCTTCTACAGCCGTGGTCAGACCGGTCAGCAGCTGCTGCTTGGCTGCTATCAGGCCATGGAGAAGGAAATCGGCAAGGGTCACATCGAGATGTTCCCCCGCACCGAAATGATGGACCTTGTGGTCGTGGACGGCCATGCTAAGGGTATCGTGGTGCGTGACATGGTGACAGGTGAGATTAAGAGCTACGCCGGTGATACCGTACTGCTCGCCACCGGTGGTTATGGCCGCGTGTTCTTCCTTTCCACCAACGCTATGGGCTGCAACGTCGGTGCTGCCTGCGCTTGCTGGAAGAAGGGTGCTTACTTCGCCAACCCCTGCTTCACTCAGATTCACCCCACCTGCATCCCCGTGAAGGGCGATTACCAGAGCAAGCTCACCCTCATGTCCGAGTCTCTGCGTAACGACGGCCGTATCTGGGTGCCCAAGAGCCGTGAGGTGGCTGCCAAGATTCGCCGCGGCGAGATGAAGCCCTCCGAAGTAGCCGAGAATGATCGTGACTACTACTTGGAGCGTAAGTACCCCTCCTTCGGTAATCTGGCTCCCCGTGATATCTCCTCCCGTGCTGCTAAGGAAGCGTGCGATGACGAGCGTGGCGTGGCCAACACCGGCCGCGGCGTGTTCCTCGACTTCAAGGACGCTATCGACCGCATGGGCAAGGAATGGATTGACGGCCAGTACGGCAACCTCTTCGAGATGTACGAGGAGATTACTGACGTGGATCCCCACGAGCAGCCGATGATGATTTATCCCGCTTCTCACTACACCATGGGTGGCCTCTGGGTGGACTACAACCTCATGTCCTCCATCCCCGGTCTCCACGTGCTCGGTGAGGCTAACTTCTCTGACCACGGTGCTAACCGCCTCGGCGCTTCCGCTCTCATGCAGGGCCTTTCCGACGGTTACTTCGTCATCCCCGCCACTCTGCCCACCTACCTTACCACTCAGAAGCCCGGCACCATCACGACCGCCGCTCCCGAGTTCATCGAGGCTGAGGAGGCTGTGAAGGCTCGCATCCAGAAGATAATGGACGTGAAGGGCACCAAGACCCCCGATGAAATCCACCGTGAGCTCGGTAAGCTCGTGTGGGAGGACGTTGGCATGGGCCGCACGAAGGAGAGCCTCATGGACGCCATCGAGAAGATTCCCGCCATTCGTGAGGATTTCTGGACCAACGTGAAGGTAGTAGGCAGCACTGAGGGCATGAACCAGGAGCTTGAGAAAGCCTGGCGCGTGGCCGCATTCTTGGACTTCGCAGAGGTACTTTGCTATGACGCTCTGAACCGCGAAGAGTCCTGCGGTGCTCACTTCCGTTTGGAGCACCAGCTGGCTGACGGTGAAGCCAAGCGTGATGACGCCAACTTCGCATACGTAGCCTGCTGGGAGTACAAGGGAACGGGCGAACTGCCGGTTCTGCACAAGGAGCCGCTTACCTTCGACACCGTACACCTGGCAATCCGTTCCTACAAGTAAAGAATTAAACCACCAGAATTTCCTACATTATTATGGCTAATCTTAATCTTACGCTCAAGGTCTGGCGCCAGGAGAACGCCCAGGCTCAGGGCCGTATCGAAACCTACAAGGCCAAGAACATCCCGGATGAAGCCTCCTTCCTCGAGATGCTCGACATCGTGAACGAAGAACTCGTGCACGAGGGCAAGGAGCCCATCCACTTTGACCACGACTGCCGTGAAGGCATTTGCGGTATGTGCTCCCTCACCATTAACGGCGTGCCCCACGGCGGCAAGAAGGTGACCACCTGCCAGCTGCACATGCGCCAGTTCAAGGATGGTGACACCATCTGGATTGAGCCCTTCCGCGCTGCTGCTTTCCCGCTGCTGCGTGACCTCGTGGTGGACCGTACCGCACTGGACAAGATTATCGCCGCCGGCGGTTTCGTGGACGTGCGCACCGGTGCTGCTCCGAACGCTAACAACATGCCCGTGCGCAAGAAGACGGCTGATGCCGCTTTCGACGCCGCCGCCTGCATCGGCTGTGGTGCTTGCGTGGCCAGCTGCAAGAACAGCGCCGCCATGCTCTTCACCTCCGCTAAGGCTGCTCATCTCAATCTGCTGCCCCAGGGCCAGCCTGAGAAGAACAAGCGTGTGCTCGCCATGGTGCGCCAGATGGACGCCCTCGGCTTCGGTAACTGCACCAACCTTTACGAGTGCGAGGCCGCTTGTCCTAAGGGTATCAGCGTAGACAACATCGCCAAGCTGAACCGCGACTACATGATCGCTTGTGCATCTGAGGCTGTGGGTGTATACTCCTGATAACATCCTCTAGAAAACTTATCGCCGCCGGTGCAAAACATGCCCCGGCGGCTTTTTTTCTTCGTTGTCGCCTTGTTATGATGACACGGCGGAACTTCATGCTGAAAAAAAAGCTGTACAGGGGAGGTGAAATGGGTATATAATGCAGCTATGAAGGCTATAATTCGAAATCTTTTTGTGGCGGGCGCTGCTCTGCTTTGCGCTCTGCCGGGGTATGCTGAGGAAGAGTTGAATGTGGACGAGCTTCTGCGCGCCATGCGTGAGATGACCGTCAGTCAGGGGAACCGTGACGTGATGGGTACCATCCGCAAGGGGCGTAACCGCGTGCCTTTCAGCCTGAGTGCCCGTGGCGGTACGATTGTGTTCCAGTACAAGCAGGGTGAAGCCTGGCAGCGTTTCGACGTCCGAATCGGCGAGCGCAACGCGGAGCTTGTGCTGGTGAATAATGGCCGCGCTCAGGTCATGGCTCCTGCCAACTATTCCCGCACGATTGCCGGTACGGATGTGTGCTACGAGGATCTCTCTCTGCGTTTCCTGTACTGGAGAGGCGGTCGCCTTATTGAGGACCCGGAGAATTCCCGCATCAAGGGCCGTGATTGCTATATCGTAGAGGTGCGTAATCCGAATCCGGGTGAAGGCCAGTTTGCTTGGGTGCGTATGTGGGTGGATAAGGAGAACGGTACCACGTGGCAGATTGATGGCTACGGTGCTGATGGCCGCCTGAAGAAGCGCTTCTCCATCACCTCCGTACAGCGTCTTTCGGATGGCACTTGGTTCTTCAAGCAGATGCGCCTTGAGGTGCGCAATCCGCAGAACCCGAACCGTACCAGCTCACTGAATTACCTTGAGATGGAAGACTTGCCCAACCGTCAGAACTGACGCGCGGGTAATTTTCGCCGTAAGGAATGAAGCTTATTTTTAAGCTGCTGAATCTTGTACTTCCGGTAGCACTGTTTGTACTGCTGCTGCCGGAAGTACGGCTTTTTTTTGATGAAGGAGAGGCGCTGACCGGTGTGGGAATCATGCTGGCGGCACTGGCTATCATGGCCGTTTGGGAAGGCCTGCTGCTGAAGCTGTGGATACTGCCGGCCTGTAGCCGGGCGCTTAGTGAGCGAGTGTATTCTGCTTCCTACTCACCGGATGAGGACCCCCTCGTGGCAATGGCGGAGCGCATTCGCCGTGAGCACGCGGTTGAGCTGATGCCCGAGTTTGAACAGCTGGTGCGTAAAGAGGCCAAGAGGCCCCGCGCATGGGCTGAGCTGGCCTCACTGCTTGCAGATGAGTTAGACAAGCCGCAGGATGCTCTGAAGGCTTTTCTGGGCGGAGCTGAACACGTAAGCCGCAAGGAGGATAAAGCCTTGTTCCTTTGCCGGGCGGCGCATCTTTGTGAAAAGCGCCTGAAGAATGAGGCTGAGGCCGCCAGATTGTATGCTGAGGCGGCTGACAAATACCCCGGCACCGCATATGGCCGGAAGGCGGCTGAGCGGGTGAAATAAACTATTACCCCCGGTGAATGCCGGGGGAATTATTTTGTGGTATCAGGAGCGGATGGCCGTAATCCACTGCACGCCTTGGAGGGTGAAGCCCCGCTCTAGCATGCGCTGGTGCATGTCTCGCAGGTGCATGGCACCGTAGAATATGGCTATCTGTGTGCCGGGGCTGGCCTTTCGTACCACGCGGTCCAGCACTTCCATGCAGCGAATATTGCGGGAGATGACGATGGCACTGTTCTCCATGGTAACATCTCTGGAATCACTCTCGGCGAGGGATTCAATCATTTCTCGGCGGAGTGATTCCGCTGAGAAGGAAAAGAGGCTGCCACTGCCGTTCTCCATAAGCGAGGCGAGGATAAGCTGCAGCCATGTTTCTCCACGCTCTTCCATCGCTCTGGCTAGCTCGTCAGAGTTCATGTCCGCATACACCATATTGCTGAGGCTGTAATCAATGCATTCCGTCTGGAGACTGAGCTCGAGTTTGGCTGCCATGGTGGCGTAATATTGGCCGAGCAGCTGGCTGAAAGCAGAGGTCCCTTTGTTTTGGTTTTCTCGTACAAGCTGGTCGAACCTTCGGTGTTCTTCCGGAGTAGCCGTACCGTTTTCAATTTTACGGGAGAGGCGGGAAAGCTCCGGTACGTCCTCTCCATCCACCAGCTCATAGAGCACATAATCGTACCCCGGGAAGGCTCGGTTCAGATTCCGGTAATAAGCTTCATCTGCCAAGTGCACGGCACCCACAAGATCCACCGTGCGGCCACAGTTATCCATGTAGCGCGCTACGGGCAGAAGGAGGCGAAGAGCTCCGTCCTCATCCACCCTGCGGCAGATAAGCTCGCGAGGGTAGGCCGTCTCATCCGGGTTCTCTATCGTTTGCGCGCCGAGCAGTCCGGAGGCGCCGAACAGAAGTAGGAAAAGCGTGGGTAGAAGGCCGGCGCGTTTTCTTGCGGGGGAATTAGCAGTGCGGGAGAAAATCATATATTTTGTTTTAAAAAGGTTAGATTTAAATCCATTCCAGCAGGAGTGCAGCACCGGGTGGAAGGGTGAGAGGGAGCCCCGGTGAGCTGAGTTGAGCACGTGTGACTTGTAACTCCGGAGCTGCTGTCTCCAGAAGATTACGGAAGGTGCAGGTCTCCGCTTTTTTGCCGGCCCAGGAACAGGCGTCCTCCGGTATGTGGATGTGGGTGCTGAAAGTTGCGGTGGGGGAGAAGTTGCATACGGCCAGCACTGTGCTGCGGGCTTTCCTGTTGTGGCGCAGGAAGGCGTACAGGAAATGGCCGGAGCGGCTTTCTCCTTCTGCTCGGCCGTAATTGGGCGTCTCATTATTGGCCCAGTTCAGGCCGTAGAAGCCGCCTTTGCTGAGAGCCGGGTGCTGCAGCAGGGGAAGAAACGCTGTGCAGAAATTTCTCAGCGAGGCCTCTTGGGGGGTGAGCAGGGCGCCATCATAGCGTCCGCTGTTTGTCCAGTGCTGCAGGCGGGGAAGTGTCGTGTAATCAAAGATGGAGGTGCGGCCATTGTCACCGCCGTAGCCGCCGGGGCCATCGGCACGCTCGCCCACTTCCTGCCCATTGTAGAAGAGCACCGGGCTGCAGGTGGTGGCAAACTGCGCTACAAGAAGCGCGCGGGCGGCGGCTTCTCCCTTGCCTCCCCAGTGCGCCGGGGCAGCTAGGCGGGGTTCATCATGGTTCTCCAGATAACGTACGCCGCGGTGGGTGAGGATGGACTCAGCGCGGTTCTGTGAGTCCAAATCATTCGCCCAAGCACAACCCTCGTACAGCTCCTTCAGCGCGCGGTAAGCAGCGCTGTCATATACGGCGTTGAAGCCTGCGTTCAGGAGCGCCTCGTGAGCATCTCGCTCCGTAAGCTTCATGTGGTCGTTGTATGCCTCAGCCATGAAGTACACGCTTTCATCTCTCATGCGGGCATTAGCGAGGGCCCAGTGCCAGAAGGGCATGGGCACCATGTGCGCCATGTCACAGCGGAATCCGCCCACACCCATCTCCTGCCACCAAGCCAGCACTTCATCCATGAGCTTCCAAGTGCGGGGCACTTCCTGCTCTGGGGTGAACTCGCGCGGCAGGGCATCAGCTGCAGCCGGGCCGCAGCGGTAATCCGCCCCGTAGTTTAGTTTCACGGTTTCGTACCAGTCATACGGGGATGGACTCCATGTGGCGGCGTTATTTCCTGTCACTCGTCCACATCCGCGTTCCGGCTCGAACTCTCCCTCCGGCAGCTGCAGGCGGGTATCACTATGGTGGGGTGCAAGGTAAAAGAAAGCATTGTCACGCGAGAAGAAGCAGCCGGTATCGTCCCCGCAGCCGAAGCTGAGCTCCGGTCGCACGGTGGAAGCGTAGCAGCGCGAGACGTGGTTCGGGATGAAGTCAATCAGCGGCACCATGCCGTACTTTCGTACGCGTTGCAGCAAGGCCCGGAACTCGTCCAGCCTTGCAGCCGGCTCTTCTGCCAGTTCCGGAGCCACGTCAAAATAATCTGTCACGGCATAGGGGCTGCCGGCCAGGCCTTTTACCACACAGGAAGGATCCGCTGGCACATCGGGAAATGAGGATTGGGTGGCATGGCGTAGCACGCCGGTGAGCCACAGGTGGGTGACCCCCATGCGTGCAATAGCGCTCAGCGCGGCATCATTTACAGCGGCAAAGGTGCCGCAGCCGTTCTGTTCGCGGGTGCCTCCGGGCTGCCCTCCTTCCGTGAAATTCGAAAAGT
Organism: Akkermansia sp.; assembly: GCA_045540095.1. Taxonomy (GTDB): domain Bacteria; phylum Verrucomicrobiota; class Verrucomicrobiia; order Verrucomicrobiales; family Akkermansiaceae; genus Akkermansia. Next base: position 7,881 of record JAZQGN010000033.1, on the reverse strand, counting down.
GGCGTACAAAGAGCTGGTATATGACAGGCCTCATATTGCGTGAGTTTATCACAAGCGGCTGCTGCTTGCAACCGTAGAATGCGGTGCCGCCCTCACATGTGCGCGAAATATGACGCAGGGACGCGCCCCTGCCGGTTGTGTTTAGAGCAGATGCCTAGCGCCGGGGACATCCAAGCGACGTGATTCCGCCGCATATCCGAAGGAACCTTCATCCGGTTCACTGATGTCAGTACGGTAGCGGCGGGGCTCATTCCCATAGCGCCTCAGGTAATCTACGATGCCATGGCCCACGGCCTCCGCATACTTGCGTGCGCTAGCTTCATCCGCCAGATAAGCCACATGTCCGGCATTATTCAGGAACGCGGCTTCAATAACTGCGGCAGGTATGCCGGCGTCATCACAGGCGTTCATCCAGCCGGCGGAGCGGTCTGCGTCCACATAGCGCGGCACCACGTTGCAGCCACGGCCTCCATTAGGCATGCCGTGGTTCAGTACCCTGTTTTCCAGAGATGCTGCCAAGCAGGCGCCCAAGCGGCGGCCATTGTGCCGGTTGCAAATGATGAGGCTGGGCGAGGCGCCGCGAGTCCAGCCTCTGCCGCTGTTATGGTGAAGGAATACGGCGCAGGAAGCGCGGGAATAGATGGCGTAATCTGCGGAGATGATGCCGCTGGCCACGCGGTCACGCACATAGCGGGAAGGATAGCGCTCACCATTATCCGGTTTTCTCATGTGCAGGACTCGGGCCCTGCGAGCGAGGGCGGCTAATTCCGTGCCGGGTTCGGGAGGATTGCCGCGGTTAATCACGCGTACTTCATAGCCGGCTTGCTGAATGACTCGCTTGGTGTAGTACACATAGCGGTACCACCACTCCAGCTCTTGGATACGCTGTCCTTTTACTGGCCGGGCGGATACCGCACCTCCCGCGCCGATGTAATGCCCTATGTCAAGTACCACAGGCCCTTTACCTGTACTCTGCGGCACACCGGCACAGTTTACCAGCGTCAGCACCGCGCACAGCGCACTTATCATCAGCAGTAGTTTCCTCATGTCGCCGCTCAATATAGCCCCATCACCCCTGAAGGTCAAGACAAATCGCAACACTCATTCCTTCCTCCGGGAGTGAATTGTGGCATCCTTATGAGGGGGAATAAAAAGCCCCGGCAAGGCCGGGGGGGGTGTTAAAATGTTATTTATTATTTCAGGCCTGAACGGAGGAGGCGGAAAAGGGCGAGCGTGCGGGGCCACTCTTGGGGGGCGTCATCGCTCTCAGGGAAGAGGCGGTTTTCCGGGATTCTGGCATAGCGTTCTTGGGCTCGGGAATGGCTGAGCTCCCGTGCACCTACGCTGAAGATGGCGCCGAGGGCGAGGAACTCGCGTGCCAGCTCGTGAGAGCCGTTCCACGCGTGGAGGAGCACGCGCGGCAGCGTATTACAGCGAGCGCGTTCCTTCAGGATGCTGAGCAGCTCCGGCCAAGCGCGCACGCCGTGCAAGTGCACGAGGCGGTCATGACGGAAGGCGGCGCCCAAGTGAATATGGAGCAGGATACGCTGCTGTTCCAGAGTGGCGGCATGTGCGTCCGCGGCGTCCAGACCTGTTTCACCCACCTCAGCGGAGGGGTGGCGGCTCAGCCATTCATCTAGCTCGAAGGCGAGTTCCGCAGCGTCCACCTCATGGGCATGCCAAGGGTGCACGCCGAAAGCCGGGCGCATGCCGGGAGTGGCGGAGATGCGCGCCCAGTCATTCATAGTGACGGCGCAGATGGTACCCCCTGCGGGGTTTGGGTGGTGAGTGTGGTAGTCTTTCAGCATGTCAGTGTTCCTTCTTCGGCAAAACTGTAATAAGGCTTGGGGCGTTCCGGGGTGGAGGCGCCGATGATGACGTGGTCCTGCAGTGGAATGCAGAGGGTTTCCGCGGCGCGGTACAGGGCTTTGGTGAGCTCGATATCCTGTGAGCTGGGGCGGGAGTTCCCGCTGGGGTGGTTATGCGCGATGATGATTTTCGCGGCATGATGGAGCATGGCCGGGCCGAATACATTGCGCGGGTGTACCAGCAGGCGGGTGAGGGTGCCCACGGCTATGCGCTCTTTTCTCAGCAGAGTGCGGCGGGCATCCAGCAGGAGCAGCACCATCACTTCTTGGGGCTCATAGCGCAGCTCTCCCACCAGCAGGTCATACACATCCTGCGCGTTGTGAATACCCTGCCGCTGCACATTCTCTCGGGCGGCTCGCTGCCCCAGTTCAAACACGGCCGCCAGCGTGGCAGCTTTCGCCTCACCTATTCCCTTGGGCAGCAGTTTCCGGATTTCAGCAGCTTCCATGCTACCCAGCGCTGCCAGTGAACCGGCGGCTCGCTTCAGGCGCCCGGCAAGCTCCAGCACATTGCAGCCCTGTATGCCGGTGCGCAGAAACAGCGCCAGCAGCTCTTCATCCGTAAGCATGGCGCGCCCGTCGCGCAGCAGCTTCTCGCGCGGAAGACTATCAGGCGGTAAATCTGTCAGGCGTGGCGTGGAAGGGGCAGGGGATGTTTCCATGACTGTGAGAGGCGGCTTTTTGACGCGAGGAAGCCCATCCAAGGACTGCTCAATGACAGTGGCACCTGAATGGGCTTTCGTTTGTTTGTAAATGTTACAGCAGCTTCTTACGGCAGCTCCATCATATCCGTGACGATGTTGATGGACTCGCGGAGGATGGGATCCAGCGTGGAGGGGTAATCCACATCATCAGTCAGAGCGGCTTCAGGATCCTCGGCGGATTCCATGTAGCTGTCGGAATCATCATTTGTGGCTTCCGGGAGGGTTTCCTTGTCCACGTCCTCCAGGGTGAGGCGGTACACGGTGAGATTGCGAGCGTCCTCCTCAGCCATGCGGGCATAGCGCTCACGGCGCTCATCCGTGTAAGCGCGCTCACGCTCACGCAGGCTGGCATTCTCAGCCTGGCGCACGGCGCGGTTCAGGGAATCCGTGTTTTCCTCCGTAATCTTGCGGCGGTAATCCACATACCAGCGGGTGTACTGCAGGTCAGCGTCCTCAGCTACGCGCACATTGCTGCGGCGCAGCAGCTCAGGCATGATGCGGGCGAGGCGGGGATTGCGCACATAACGGCCAGCCGGGGCGATTTCATCATACGGCATGGCGTTATCCATCTCGGATTCACCGAGGGGCAGCGCAGCTGTCACCATGGGCAGCACGATATCGCTGGGAACGCCACGCAGCTGGGTGGAAGCACCATTAATGCGGTAGAACTTCTGCACGGTAATCTTAATCATACCGCAACCCTCTCGGGAGGAGATGAAGGGCATGAAGTCAGACAGGCTGCGGGGTACCTGTACCGTACCCTTGCCGTAGGTGGTTTCATCACCCACGATGACGGCGCGGCCATAATCAGCCATGGCACCGGCAAAAATCTCGGAGGCGGAAGCACTCAGGCGGTTCGTGATGACCACCATGTCACCGGAGAAAATTTGTCGGCCGCTCACCGTAAGGCGTTCCACGTGGCCACGGTAATCACGCACCTGCACCACAGGGCCGGCACCCGTGAAGAAGCCTACCATCTTGCGCACTTCATCCAGAGAGCCACCGCCGTTGAAGCGAAGGTCCACCACGAGGCCGCGTACGCCTTCAGCTGTCATGCGGCGCAGCAGCCTGCGTACATCTGCAGCACAGCGCACATCGCCATTATCCAAATCGATGTAGAAGGAGGGCAGGGTAAGAATACCCACACGGTACGGCTCCTGACCGGGACGGTGAATATCAACAATCTTAGCGCTGGCAAGGGACTCAGACATGGGCACCTCGTCACGCACGATGGTCACTTCCTTCTGCTCGCCGCTGGAGGAGATAACGCGCATCTTCACGGAGACACCCTTCTGGCCGCGGATGAGATCCACCACCTTATCAATGCTCATGTACATGATGTCCACCCAGTTGCCGGAGTTATCCGTATCCACAGCCACGATTCGGTCACCAAGGCTGAGCTGACCACTGCGGGCAGCGGGACCACCCTTCACGATGCCCTCAATGCGGGTAGAACCATCATCATCCTCCCTGAGCTGGGCGCCGATGCCCACGATGGAAGCGCGGATAGCATCCTTGAAGCGCTGCTCCTCGCGGGCGCTCATGTAATCAGAGTGGGGGTCATAGGAGCGAGCCACGGCATTCAACAGCACGGAAACCATGTGCTCGGTGTCAGCCTCCTGCACCTCGTTTCTCTGGCGGCGGATGCGGGCCTGAAGCTTCTCCGGTACGGGCAGCTCATCAGCGTTCGGATCCGGTTTGCCCTGCTCGGCAGCCAGACGGGCCACGTTCTCACGGCGGATTACCTCGGTGAGTACCATGTCATCCACCATATCGCGCCATGCCTGGTCCAGTGCGGCGGAGTTAGCGGCGCGGGGAAGTCTGCGGCGCACACGGGGAGTGGTGCGGTCGCTGTCAAAGGTGGGCATTTCCTTGCTGTAGCTGCGCAGTATCTGCTCGGCCTGTGCAATGTGGCGCAGAGCGCGTGTGGAGAATTCAGCGTACAGCTCCGTGGCCAGTGTGGCGGTCTCGCCGGCCAGCAGATAATCACCGAAGGAATCCGCGTAGCGGTCACGGAGTTTCTGCACGTCCTCCTGTGAGAAATAAAGGCGCTGGGGATCTACCAGCTGAAGGTAGCTCTCAAGGAATTTCTCATACATGTTCCGGGAGAAGCGCGCACGGGAGAAGTGAGCGTTCTGCAGGACTAGGGAAAATTGCTTACCTATCTGGTTATAGTCGGGCGCCGCGTTGCTGACGGATGTGCAGGACATCATGGCTGCTGTGGCAGTCAAGGCCAGCACACTCAGGCGGCGTGCCCATTCTTTAATGGGATTTTTCATCGCTTAATAGACACTGTGAGGTGGCGCAGCTGTTCGTCTCTCGACATATTTTTACAGTCTGCTGTAACGCCAACTATTCTACTTCAGATAAAAATAATGTCTATACTAAATACGGGGTAATGACACAGAATGCCGGAAATGCATAGCTGATAAATCCGTATTCATAAAAGAACGCACCCGGCGCCGGCGGTTTATCCCGCAGCGGCCGGGTGCGTGAACATTCAGCGCCGGTGTGGCCTGCACTTATTCAGCGGTTTTCTGCTTTCTGGGGGTGCGGACCTTCACCATTCGGGAGCCCATGGTGGAGACGATGGCGCCAATCTGGCTCTCAAGTCTGGCATAGCGGGCTTTCATTTCCTTCAGTGAGGCTTCGAGGTGTGCGGCCTTAATCTTAGCTTTGCGTGCCTCATTCTTCAGGGAGCGGGAGTCTGTGTCCATCGGAGCCGGTTCGGGCTTGCTCTTGCGGCGGCCCTTGGGCTGAGGTTGGAAGCGTGCCATCATTGCGTCCTCTGCCTGCTTCTTCCACAGGGAGATGAGCGTGGGCGCTATCTTCTTTTCTTCTGCGACTTTCTGAATGGAGACCTTCTTGGAAAGTACATCCATTATGATCTTTAACTTTTCTTCAGGAGTGTAACTAGCGCGTTCCTTCATGTTGTAACAATGTGTGTGGTACCGTGATTTTAGCCGTTATTAATAATTTTAGCAAGCATAATTATTATTTCTTTGCTGTTTTCTGTGTTATATCGGCGGATTTTTCTTAAAAACAGTTAAAAAGCGGATGCCGGTGCTGTTCGCGAGTCGTGTAAAACGGCATGAATTTGCCCTGAGAGAGGAGGCTTGGTACCCCTATCCGGCATAAAAATGGGGGTAATTATTCGTTGACTCATATAAATCTTGCTTGAAAGCAGGCTTGAAATTATACTACGCAGAGTAGGTGAATCCGAAATAATAATTAAGCTAATGAAAATACTCATATTCGGCGGCAGTGGCCGCACCGGTCAGGTGATGAGGCGGGCAGCAGCCGCTGCCGGCTGGGAAGTGTGTGCTCCTACGCATGCTGAATGTGATCTTTTGTGCGCGGGTGATGTATCACGCTGTGTGCTGGAATCCGGTGCGGCGGCGGTGGTGAATTGCGCTGCCATAAGTGGGCTGGAGGCCTGCATGGATGATGCGCTTTCCGCTCATTTGGTGAATGCCGTGGCGCCGGCGGAAATGGCGCTGGCCTGCCGCCATACGGGGGCGCGTTTTGTGCACCTTTCTACGGATTATGTGCTGGAGGGCCATCGTCCGGGCTTGAAGGATGAATCCACTCATTGCAAGCCCGCTAATGTGTATGGTGCCTCCAAGCGAGAAGGCGAGTTGCAGGTGGCTGAAGCGCTAAAGGACGCCCTGGTGCTGCGCGTTTCTTGGGTGTGCGGTAATCCGGATAAGCCGGCTTTTGCGGAGAGTATTATCAGCAAGGCTCTGGCCGGCGCCGCGCTGGATGCCATAGCGGATAAATATTCCATGCCCACGGACGCGGAGGATATAGCCCGGGCCGTGCTGGAGCTGCTGCCACTTTCCGTCAGTGGTGTTCTGCACCTCTGTTCCGGCGGTGAGCCCCTCAGTTGGCATGATTGCGCTGAGATTGTGCTGCAGCATGCTGCGGCGCTGGGGGCCTTGCCGTGCGTGCCGGATGTGCAGCGCAGGCTGCTTAGCCAAGCAACTTTCTTCCGTGAGGTCAGGCCGCGCCACACGGCCATGAATAATGCTCGCCTCACTTCACTGGGCGTGCACATGCCCACTGCCACGCAGGCCCTGCAGCGCATTACAGAGCGTTACCTCCGCGCGGCGAAGTGAATTACGAATTACGAATTACGAGTTACGAAGATTGAGGCTAGGCCCCCATGAGCCCTCGCGCGTGGCATAAAGCGTGTTGTTAAATTACTGCGTTTTTTCTCACAAGCCCTTGCTCGAGCCTTGCCTTCGTAATTCAAATTCTGTCCGGTTTAGGCTTCGATGCGCTCGCTGGGGGGGGGCTTATTGCATCATTTCAGGCGTCACGTGGTACACGGCTCCGCAGCGCGGGCAGGATACCTCCAAGAAGCCTTGTTCGGAGAGCAAATCCGCAAAATCCTTCTGCATGGTGCGGATAGTGGGCAGAATCTTATCCAGCGTGCAGCCACAGCGGAAGGTGAACTTACGCGTTTCCAGCACTTTCACTTCCTCGTGCTGTTCTATCTCGGCCACGTCCTGCGCGGTGAGCTCGCTCAGCCAATCGAAATCCGCACCGGGCTGGGCCGTAACCAGTGCGTAGGTATCACCGCCTACCTCAAAGGCGCGGGCCTGGCGCTGCTCGCTCTGGCGGTAAAAATCCTCCACCCATTCGATGCTGGTCTCGCCCGGCAGAATGATGACGGAGGTCTGCGGCTCCTTATTGGTGCGCAGGTTCTGAGCAAAGAGCATGTTCTTCTCCGGCTCACGCACGTCTTTGGTGAACACGCGGCCGATGACGTCCTCCGTCAGGGAAGAACCGGATACAAAGTAATTGGCCAGCATGGGAGCCTTGATATTCAGAGTCCACGCGTGGTACTCCTGCCACGGGCGTGACACGAGGTGCAGGGTGAAGAATGCCAGCAGCTGCTTGAACATGGTATCCTCTGCCTCGGCATTGCGCTGCTTATGCTGCATGAGGTGCAGGTAATAGTCCACAAACAAGGGTGAAAAATCAGCACGCAGCAGCAGGCAGTTTCTCTTGCGCACAAAAAGTGCCTGAACGGTGGTGTACTCTTCAACAGGCTGTCCGTTTTGCTCAGTCATGATTCGTTTTTTTCTTCCTGCGCTTTATCATACCCCTATATGCACCACCGGGCAAGCCTAAAATTACTGCCTGTAGGAGGATTCATACGTGTCCCAAAGATTTGGGACACGTTGATTTACGAATTACAATTTACGATTTACGAATTAAAAGTAAGCGGCTTACGCCGATGTTGGGATAAAAGAAAAATTGTGCCAATGAACGGGCTGTATGATACCCGGCCAAGGAGAATT
>JAZQGN010000032.1:0-15479 GCA_045540095.1 Akkermansia sp. | reverse complement strand
GGTGCTATACAATCGTCTTGGGTGCTTTTCATCTGAGTTAAGTGTTGTTTGTATTTTGTTCACTGGCATTATGCCACCTACAACACCGAAAAGCACCCTTTTTTTATTTCATCGCTTCCACAAGGGGGAAGGACTCACTGTGGCCCTTCCCCCTATCCCCCCATCCTGCTAGGGCAGTTTGGGCTCCTATGGAGACTTTTGGGGAGGGGCTTTCGGTGTCGCATTTGATTTTACAACTTGCAGCACCGAGCTATGGACTGTTTTTTCCTTGCCTCAGGGGGGGAACATATGCTAGAATCTCGGAGTATGAAACGAGCATTTTTCACAGGGCTTGTGATGGTGCTAGTGGCGGGGTGGCTGCACCCGGCTGCAGCTGCTGAGCAGAAGCCGAATATCATACTGGTGCTGGTGGATGACATGGGCTGGGGTGACTTGGGGCTCAACCAACCGGCAGAGCATGCAGACACGCCGCGTATCGACACCCCTACGCTGGACCGTCTTGCTACACAGGGCGCTCAGCTGCGCCGCCACTACACTTGTGCCCCCGTATGTGCCCCGGCACGCGCCTCCCTCTTCACCGGCCTTCACCAAGGGCACGCCGAAGTCATCCGCAATAACAGCTTTGACGCCGCATTGGAAAACGGCCACACACTGGGCAGCGTGCTGAAAGCCGCCGGCTACAGTACGGCCCTCATCGGCAAGTGGGGTATAGGCGGCGGCCGCGAAAGCGGCGGCACCCCCACCACAAGCCCCGCTTGGCCCACCCTGCGCGGCTTTGATTTCTTCTTTGGTTACAATAACCACTTAGCGGGGCATCGTCACTACCCGCTGGAGGAAAGCAATGCGGACCCCGAAACACACCGCAACGCCATTTGGGACGGGGACGAGATGATTACCGACCAGCTGGCCGGCTGCTACTGCACGGACCTCTTCACCGCTCGAGCGAAAAAGTGGATAGTGGACCAGCACGAGGCGGACAGTACCAAACCCTTCTTCCTGGCTCTTACCTATGTGGCGCCTCACGCCCGCTTGGGTATTCCCGCAGGCCCCTACCCCGCCGGCGGCGGTCTGAATGGTGGCGTGCAGTGGCTGGGCACCCCCGGCAAAATGATTAACACGGCCCAGCCCGAAAGCTGGGACAGCTTCATTCACCCCCAGTACCGTGAAGCTTGGCAGAATTACGCACGTGAGCGCTATGGCAATAGCGCCCCCCACAAGCTCATGACTGCTCGCCGCCACGCCTCTATGATTACCCGAGTGGATGAAGCACTCGGAGACCTCGTGCAGCTCTGCGAGGATTTGGGCATTGCGGATAATACCGTCATCATCTTCACCAGCGACAATGGCTCCCATGATGAGCCGGGTGCTGTGGGCGGTTTTGCCGGGCACCCCGCACCGGCGCAGGACCCCTCCTTCTTCCGCAGCTACGGCAACCACGATGGCATCAAGCGTGATGTGTTTGATGGCGGCCTGCGCGTGCCCTGCGTGGTGTACGGTCCGGGCATTGTGAACAGCGGCCTCATCAGCAACACACCCACGCAGTTCCAAGACTGGATGGCCACCGTGTGTGACTTAGCAAACATTCCCGCGCCCATGCGCTGTGATGGTACATCACTGCTGCCACTGCTGCAGGGGCATGATACGCTCAGCACCCAGCCGAACCGTGTGCTGTATGCTGAGTACGCCTTTGGCGGCGGCATGGCCCAGTACCGCGACTACACTGCCGACAAGCGTGGCCGCACCCGCGGCGAGCAGCAAGTGCTCATCTTCTTTGACCACCGCACCCGCCGCTGGCTGAAAGCCCTCCGCACCGGCATCAGCACCGGTCAGGAAGATTGGGAGCTCTATGATACGGAGGCAGACCCCCATGAGAGCACCCGCCTGCCGGAATCCGCCAGCCCGGATATGCAGCGGTTCCTCTGCAACCTTGCCCTCTGGAACCGCCGAGCCTATGATTACTACCGTGATCCGCAGGCGCCCCGCCGTAACAACTCCTGCGGTGGCTTCCGCAGCTATGATATGAACCTCGTCCCCGCTGCGCCGAATGCCACCACTGATGGCGGCCACGGCCTCTACATGCAGCAAGTGCGAGCCACAGCCCCCTGGGTACCCGCTGCGGTGGATGCCCCCGCCACAGCAGACCTGCAGATTGAGAATCCGAACGGCATCACTCTGCCCGCCGGCACTATCACCACCTTCACCGGTTATATCAATGTGCCCACCACCGGCCACCACTGGCACTTCTACCTCACCCTTAGTGATGTGCCCGGCTCTCGCGCCTTCGTGAAGATGCACAACTTCAACCTCATCGACGCTGACGCCACCTACACCCCCGGCGCCACCGCCACCGAAAGCGCCGCCGCTAACACCGTGGAGCTGGACGCCACCCGCACCGGCTTTAAGGGCATCCCCCTCACCGCCGGCCTGCACCCCGTCACCATCACCGTGGTACAGGGAGAATCCGCCCCTGGCACCCTCCGCATGGAGTGGAACCGCGGCCCGCAGAATGGCCGACAAACGCCCCGCGAGCCCATCCCCGCTGAGGCTTTCCGCCCCGGCCCCATCTATGTGCCGGCGGTTCCCGCCGCGCAATAAGCCTCAAGGCTCCGACTTCTCAGTGCCTCATTTCCTCCCGCGGAATGAGGCGCTGTTCCTTTTCATGGTTGCCAAAAAGTGAGAGCTGTGTTAAACTGAGGCCATGCAGGCAGGGAATGAAGAAAAAGTGGATGCACTGTGCAAGCGGCACTGTGCCTTTGCCCTGTATGCCCTGCCGGGTGAAACCCAGACGCATTTCTGCATGGCCGCAGATGGCCGCACGGAGAGCGCCGTCAGCCTAGGTGCAGGTTTCATCATTGCGACATTTACCGGAGAGCAGCTCTTCATCCCCGCTGAGCTGGAAGAGCCGCCCGCCACGGCAGATGCTTGGACGGAACTGGAACTAGCCCCCGAGCGCCCAGCCACCACACGCGAGCAATATGCAGAACTTTTCAAGCTGTACACCGGGTACATTCACAGCGGGCGCGTGCGAAAAATAGTGCTGGCCCGCACGGCAGATGAGGCTGTGACTCCGGATTTCTCGCCCTGCCGGGCCTTCATGCAAGCCTGCGAAGCCCGACCGGAGGCGTTCAAGGCGCTGGTGCATACCCCCCAGCACGGCACTTGGCTCTTCTGTACCCCGGAACAGCTCATCACCGGGCATGATACGGACTGGCACACCATGGCACTGGCCGGCACCCGCATGCCCTGCCGCCTGCCTTGGGATTCCAAAAACCGCAGAGAACAAGCGTTGGTAACGGAGTTCGTGCGCGAAATCCTCACCCCGCTGGCCGACGAAATCAGCGAGAGCTCCCCCGAGAACCTTCGCGCCGGCAATATCGAACACCTTTGCACACGCTTCCACCTGCGCATGCCTCAGGAGAACCTGCTCCGTGTACTGGCACAGCTGCCACCCACGCCGGCTGTATGCGGCTCGCCGGTGGAGACTGCCCGCGAGCTACTGCTCTCCACTCCGGACATTAACCGCAGCTGTTATGCGGGGTATCTGGGGCCATGGGATAAAAGCGCCGTACAGCTCTACGTTTCCCTGCGCTGCATGCAGATATTCCCGGGCTTTTGCCGACTGTACGCCGGTGGTGGCCTCATGCCGGATTCTGATGAAGAAAGCGAATGGCAGGAAACCCACGCGAAGATGCAGACCATGAGGGCGCTTATCAGCTAAGCGCGAGCAGGTGAAGAAAGATTTATTACCAAGGGGTATGAGTGAGTATTTATTTAAGGTAACCGGCATGAGCTGCTCTGCCTGCTCAGCCCGAGTGGAACGCGCCGTGGCCCCCTTACCCGGCGTGCAGAGTGTGCAGGTGAATCTGCTGACCGGTAGCATGCGGGTACACATCTCCGGAGAACAAACGCCGGAAGGCGTCATCTCCGCCGTTGAGGCCGCAGGTTATAGCGCCACACTCTGCACCGAAGAACGCCTGAGCACGCAACGAGAAGACGCAGGGTTGAAGCGCCGCTTTTTCTCCTCCGTAGCGCTCCTGCTGCCGCTCATGCTGGTGCACCACCTGTGGCACGGCGCGCTCTCAGACGTGGTGCAACTGCTGCTCGCCCTGCCTGTGCTGTGGCTGAACCGCCATTTTTTCAGTAATGGCCTCAAGGGCGTACTGAAAGGCGCCGCGAATATGGATACGCTCGTTGCGCTGGGTGCGGGTGCCGCCATGGCTGATGGGTTGGCTAATTTATATTTCCATCACCGCGGAGTCTGTTATTTCGAAAGTGCCGCAATGATTGTAACGCTCATCACGCTGGGCAAGTGGCTGGAAGGCAGAGCCACCAGCCGGACAGGCGGAGCACTGGAGAAGCTGATGGAGCTCATGCCGCGCGTCGCGACCGTGCTGAGGGACGGGCAAGCGCAGACCGTGCCGGCAGATGCCGTGCAACCCGGCGAGCTAGTGTTGGTGCGCCCCGGCGAACGCATCCCCGTGGATGGCACGGTAATGGAAGGAATCTCGGCGGCGGATGAAGCCGCCCTCACCGGCGAAAGTCTGCCCGTGGAAAAATCCCCCGGTAGCACGGTATATGCCGGCACCGTAAACCGCCACGGCACTCTCCGACTGCGCACGGATAAAACAACAGCGGAGAGCGAGCTGGCGGGCGTCATCTCGCTGGTGGGCGAAGCCTCTGCCACTAAGGCGCCCATCTCCCGCTTGGCGGATCGCATCTCCGGGGTATTCGTGCCCATCGTGGTCAGTCTTGCTCTGCTTACAGCTGCCGGCTGGCTGCTGAGCGGTGCCGAAGTGGGCTTTGCGGTGTCATGCGCGATTGCGGTGTTAGTTATCAGCTGCCCCTGCGCGCTGGGGCTTGCCACGCCGGTGGCCATCATGGTAGGCACCGGGCGCGGCGCAGAATGCGGCATTTTATTCCGGAACGGCACAGCTCTGGAGAATGCCCACCGAGCCACCGCAGTGCTGCTGGATAAAACCGGAACCATCACCACCGGTCACCCGCGCGTGACAGATATCATCCCCGCCGCCGGACATACGGAGGAAGAATTACTCCGGCTCGCTGCTGATTTGGAAAGCGTGGGGAATCATCCTCTGGCCGAGGCCGTACGTAAAGCCACGGCAGCCCTCACGCCACGCTGCATCACGAATGCCACCTATCACCCCGGACGCGGTATCACGGCTACTCTCTCCGGCACACCCTGTGCCGCCGGAAATGCGGAATTGATGCAGGAAATGGGGCTCACCGCACCAGATACCTCAGCTCTTGCCGCTCAGGGCAAAACACCACTTTTCTTTACCCATGGCAAAGAGATGATAGGGACACTCGCCGTGACAGACCCGCTGAAGCCGGAGGCCCCCGCCGCCATTGCCGAGCTGAAAAAACTGGGGCTGCGTGTTCTCATGGTAACCGGTGATAATGCCCACACGGCGGAGGCCATTGCCCGCCGGGCCGGTGTAGATGAAGTGCACGCCAATGCCTTGCCCCAGGACAAGGACGCTCTCGTTCGCCGCCTGCAAGCCGAGGGGCAGCGCGTGCTCATGGTGGGGGACGGCATTAATGATGCCCCGGCCCTCACGCGTGCAGACGTAGGCATGGCCATCGGCGCCGGTACGGATATCGCCATGGAAAGCGCGGATATCATCCTCGTGCGCAGCAACCTGATGGACACCGTGGCGGCCCTGCGCCTCAGCCACGCCGTGCTGAGAAACATCCGCGGCAATCTCTTCTGGGCACTCCTGTACAACTGCCTCGCCGTCCCCCTCGCCGCCGGGCTTTTCTTCCCCTTCACCGGCTGGGTTCTCCACCCTGCCGTGGCTGCAGCCGCCATGGGCATGAGCAGCTTCTGCGTGGTCTCTAATGCACTGAGGCTACACCGCTTCCATCCTCTTCCCTCTCAAACCATGAATACCATTACGATTAAAGTAGACGGCATGATGTGCCCCCATTGTGAGGCCCACGTCACTAAGGCTCTGCTCGCCATTCCGGGCGTGGCTGATTGCAAGGCGGACCACAAGGCCAAACTCGTCACCCTCACCACCACGCAGGATATTCCCCTCGCCACGCTGCACGCCACCATCACAGAGCAAGGGTACACAGTGCTGTAAAATCAGCACTTTTCGTCCTGAATACACAAAAAAATGACAAAAGCGCGATAAAAAACTTGACACAGGGAACGGAATGCGGTATTCTCCCTGCCCGTTCCCGGACAATTTATCAACCACAATCAATTACATCATGCGTTCCGTTATCGTACGTAAAGGAGAACCGATCGACCGCGCTCTTAAGCGCCTCAAGACCAAGCTGGACACCGAGGGTATCCTCGAGGAAATGCGCCGCCGTCGCGCTTTCGAGAGCCCCATGGATGAGAAGCGCCGCAAGGCTCGCTCTGCCAGCAAGCGCAACAAGGTAAAGTGGCGCTTCACCAACAAGGAAGAGATTCCCGCCGCTGCCGTAACCCCCGCTGCTGAGGCTTAAACCTTCTCCGTCTGGGAAATTTTCTGAAAAGACGCATCTGAAAAGATGCGTCTTTTTCTGTATAAAGAACTGCCAGAGAAAGAAAATCTTATTTTTGGGCTTGAATGAAGGGCAGCTCTGTGCTAGTCTCATGCCGCTATGGAACCTGATTCACCTCACCTAAGGGGCTGCCTGGTCGTCTTTGAAGGCATTGACGGCACGGGCAAATCTACCCAAATTAAGATGTTGGCCGACTACCTGCGCAGCCAGGGCAAGGAAGTAATAACGGATTACGAACCCACCCGCGGCGAATGGGGTATGAAAGTACGAAATGCAGCACTGAGCGGCGAACGTCTGAGCATAGGAGAGGAAATCAACTGCCTGCTGCAAGACAGGCGTGAGCATGTGCGTGAGCTTATCGAGCCCGCTCTGGAGCGTGGCGCTTGGGTGCTACTGGACCGCTACTATCTTTCCATGATGGCTTATCAAGGAGCGTCCGGTGTGAATGTGGAGGAAATCCGTGAGATGAATGAAGAGTTCGCCACCATTCCGGATGTGGCCTTCTGGCTGGATATCCCCGTGGAATTAGCCATGGAGCGCATGAATGCCCGTGGCAACGGAAAGGATGCGTTCGAAAATGAGACCTTCCTTCAGGCCTGCTCTGATATTTACTCTTCAATGGAAATGCCTTGGCTCTTCCGCATAGAGGCCGATGGCTCAATTGATGAAGTTCACGCTAAAGTGTGCGATGTCATCCGCACCGAACTCACCGGAGCGTAATTCATGACAACAGACCTTACCCTGCGCCCGTGGAGCCTGACAGATGCTCCGCGTGTCGCTGAGCTCATGAACAGCCCCGTGGTTCTGCGCTATCTGACCTGCATGCTGCCTAATCCGTACACCTTGGCAGATGCTGAGACCTTTCTAACGAAAGTAGTGGAACAAGTGCAGCCGCAACGGGCTATTCTCTTTGGCGGTAAAGTTGTCGGCTGCGTGGGTGTACGTCCAGATTTCGAAACGCAGGACTGCATGCTGGGCTACTGGCTGGGAACGCCTTGGCAGGGACTTGGTATTGCCACTCAGGCTGTCCGACAATTTCTGAAACTTTTGCCGGAGTTAGTACCGAGCACCAAAACGGTAACAGCCTATGTGTACGAGCCGAATATCGCCAGCATTCGCGTGCTGCAAAAATGCGGATTCTCCCATCAGGGAACACAACCCAACCCGCCCCGAGCCGGGGATGGCAATAACTACCCCGGGCTTCTTTTTCGCAAAGAGCTCTGAGGAAATTACACCTTCCGTCTGGCCCACTTGAGCTTGACAAGCATGCGGTTCAGCACAAGATACTCCACCGCCAAATCCACGGAGAAAAGAAGCCAAATGCCCACGAGCGAAAGCGTCTCCGGCCAGAAGCAATTCCACAAGAAAAGGCAGCCCACGCGGAAAAAGCCCATGCAGCCGTACGAAACATACATCACACGGCGGGTATCCCCTGCGCCGCGAAGGCACATCTTCAGCATCAGCATGGCCGCATAGAATGGCTCCACCAGCAGGAATACCTGCACCACAGGAACCGTCGCAGTCATCAACCCCTCTGAATTGGAGGCAAATATCTTCACGAAAATCTCTGGGAAAGCATAGAACGCCACGCCCATGAGCCCCATGAATACCACGCTGTAGCGCACACATTTGCGGATAGTCTCCAATGCCAAGCGCACACTTCCGGACCCCAGATACTGCCCCACCAGCGTGGCACCGGCCATACCAATAGCAAAGCCCGGCAGGAAGCTCATGCTCTCAATGCGGATGGCAATGGTATGCGCCCCCACGTAAGCATCCCCCAAGCCGGAAATGACGCGCAGCACGTAAATCTGAATGAGCCATATACCGCCAATCTCCAACGCCTGAGACAAGCCAATGCTCAGAATGCGATACATGGTGCGAAGATTCGGCAGAAGTTGCTGCAGACTCAGATACAGCGGAGGCACGTAGGTAGCTGACTGTCCTGCCGCATATTCATCCAGCGAGGAGCCGGCCAGGCAGCGGCGCATCTTTGCCGCACGGCTCGCCAAAATGCCCAAAAGAATGCCAGCAGCCACCGCCATACCGACCACCATACCCAGCGCTAGGCCTTCTATGAACATGCCAAAGCAGTACACGAACATCACGCTGAAGACGATGTTCAGGCCATCCACCGCCAGCATGATGAAGAAAGGCGTACGCGTATCCCCGGCGCCGCGCAGTGCCGCATTCACAGCAAAGACGATGCCTGAGAAAATCGCCACCCAGCACCCAGTATGCATGTACATCAGTGCTACCTCCTGAGCATAATCACTAAGGGTGAGCGCCTTCGTAACAAGAAACTCTGCGGTCAGGTACATGAGCAGCGCAGAAAGCACACCGGCCAGCAGGCCCAGCACAGCCGCCTGATTAGCGGCATAATTCGCCTCGCCGAACTTTCGGGCACCCGTCATACGGCTCACAATGGCGGTGGCACCCATACCGACGGCACCCTGCATGAGGAAGCCCAGCCACATGACATACCCCGTCACGCCGATGCCGGAGGCGATTTGCTCCGTCACCTCATCAGGCGTGTTCATGTGCGTGGCAAGGTAGAGTGAGGTGGAGGCACAAATGAAACTCATCACCTGCTCCAGCAGCGGCCAAAGTGCAATATGGATAATCTGACGCGGAAGACTAAGGCCGGCAAGGCTACCACCGAGCTGCCCTTTACCATGCAGCGCGGCGCGTACTTTACCTTCTCGCCCGTCTCCAACACTCATAACAACGCTATTTAAGCATATTTCCCTGAGAAAGTGAAGCTAAAAGTGGCAATAAGTTCGGCTTGACTGAAAGGGGGTGTTATGGTATATACGCTCGCGTATGAAGAAACTCATTTCCGTATTCGTCGTTGCCCTTGCCCTGAGCTCCTGCGCCACCAAGACAGTTAGCCGCACTGAGCTCTTCACCCCCACCACTGCCACCCTCATTAATTCTGAAGAGCTTACCGGCATGATGTACTACGGTGCTGACGACCAGTACGACTACTTCACCCGCGGCTGGCAGCGCCTGCGCGTAGCCAAGACGGAGAACGCTGTTCCCTCCTACGCACGCTTCACCTTCAACCACTGGCAGGGTGGCAAGAAGTACACTGAATGCCTTCAGCAGAGCACCGTGAGCCAGCTGCAGAGCCTCCTGAGCGGTTTGAGCAATGCCCAGCCCCTCCCCTCTGCCACCACCACGCCTGCCACCTCTACACCCACCACCACTCAGCAGCAGCGCGCTCAGATGATTCAGTCCATCCTGCAGAGCGCTCTTCAGCGCTGATGGATATACTCCAGCCACACCAGAAACCATGGCCTCACATCCTCAGTTCCCTCGGGTAGACATGGCCGAGCGCCCCTTCATCCTCTTCTGGGAGGTGACTCGGGCTTGCGCTCTGGCCTGCAAACACTGCCGGGCTATTGCCCAGCCGCAGGCTCACCCCGATGAACTAAGCCATGATGAAGCCATGGCTCTGGTGGATAAAATCGCGGAGCTGGCACCTCCCATGCTTGTGCTGACCGGGGGTGACCCGATGATGCGCAGCGATATCTTTGAGATCATCTCCTATGCCACCCGGCGCGGCCTGCGCGTGGCTCTCAGCCCCGCCGCTACTAACCGCCTCATCAATACCGACTTCGCTCGGCTGAAAGAGGCGGGCGTAGTCAGCATGAGCCTCAGCTTGGACGGTGCCACCCGCGAGACGCATGACCGCTTCCGCGGCGTGCCTCACACCTTCGAGCGAACCTTGCAGGCTGCTCAAGCCGCGATGGACGCTGGAATCCAACTTCAGGTAAACACCACCTTGGCAAAGTCCACGCTGCCGGAGCTGGATGGCTTCATCGAGCTCATGAACCAGATAAAGCCGGATGTATGGAGCGTTTTCGTGCTGGTGCCCACCGGGCGCGCCTCACTGGAAGACCTGCCCACCGCCGAGCAGCTGGAGAACGTATGGCAGCGCTTGGAAGGCCTGCGCAGCACCCTACCCTTCGCTATCAAGACCACTGAGGGGCACCACTACCGCCGCGTGCTCATGCAAGCGGCCACGAAAGGCGGTCAGCCCCCGCGCCACCTCATCCCCACTCGTGATGGCAAGGGCGTACTTTTCATATCGCACACCGGCGAGGTTCAGCCCAGCGGCTTCCTCCCCCTTACCGCCGGCAATGTGCGGACAGATGACCTTGCCACCCTTTACCGCACACACCCCATTTTCGTTCAGCTGAGGGATGATGACGCCCTCGGTGGCAAATGCGGGCTCTGCGAGTTTCGCCGAGTTTGCGGTGGCTCCCGCGCCCGCGCCTTCGGCACTTGCGGAGACATGATGGCCGCTGAGCCGCTCTGCAGTTACATCCCCGCAGCCCTTCGCAAAGGCTGAAAACTTTCACACGATTCCGTCCATGATTAACATCACTCGCCTTTGGTGCGGCGCCGAGCAGCCCGCAGACCACATACGCTATGGCTTAGGACACGGCTCCGCCTCGCCCCACGCCAGCACAGCCGCCTGCTCCCCCACTTCATCTCGCACGCGCAAACCCATCGTGGTGTGGAATATCACCCGCACCTGTAATCTGCGCTGCGTCCATTGCTACGCGGACTCCCATGCGCAGAAATATCCCGGTGAACTCAGTCTGGAACAGTGCCGCGCCGTCATTGATGATCTCGCGGATTACAAAGTGAACGCCCTGCTACTTTCCGGTGGCGAACCCCTGCTCCACCCGCACCTGCCTGAGCTGCTCCGCTACGCCACAAAAAGAGGGCTGAAAGTCACCATCTCCACGAACGGCACCCGCATTACCCCGGAGTATGCAGCCATGTTCAAGAAGCTCGGCGTGGCATACGTCGGCATCTCTCTGGACGGTATCGGTGCCGTGCATGATTCCTTCCGCGGTGTGGAAGGTGCCTTTGACGGCGCAATCCGTGGCTTCAAACGCTGCGAGGAAGTGGGCCAGAAAACCGGTCTGCGCCTCACGCTCACGCGCAACAACGTGCAGAGCATGGAGGAAATCCTCAACTTCATCGAGAACGAAGGCATTCAGCGCGTATGCTTCTACCACCTCGTACCCACCGGCCGTGGGGTGGATGTGGCCAGCCTGAAGCCGGAAGAAGCCAGAGCCGCGCTGGACATGCTCATTGCGCGCGCTGAAGCTTGGCATGCCGCCGGGCAAACTCGCGAGCTGCTCACCGTCACACAGCCGGCGGACGGCATATACATCCTGCTGCGCCAGCTCCGCGAGGGCTCTCCCCTTGCCGCCCAAACGCTGAAGCTCTTGAGCTGGAATGGCGGCGGCGCCAACTCATCCGGCCGCGGCATCGCAAACATTGACACTCAGGGCAACATCCACCCGGACCAGTTCTGGCAGAGCGTCACCCTCGGCAATGTCAAAACGCAGAAGTTCTCAGACGTGTGGGAAGCATCAGCAGAGCCCTCCGCCGCAGAACTTCAGAAACTCCGTGGCGCTGAGAATCCCCTCGAACGCCAGAAACTACTCAGCGGCCCCTGTGCCACCTGCAAGCACTTCGCCCTTTGCGGTGGCGGCTTCAGAACACGTGCAGCCTTCGCTAATGGCCATTGGTTCGGCAGTGATCCCGGCTGTTACCTCACGGAAGAAGAGCGACAGACTGAAATTAAGCTCTAAACCCGCTGACACGCTTTTTCCTCAGGCCGTAGTTCATCCTGCGGCCTTTTTCATGAAAAATTAGTGTTTTTTTCCTGAAAAATGGGCTTTTTGCTTGCATAGGGAGAAACAATGTGATATCACTATTTATGTCATGAAGCGCTTACTCCTTTCTACACTTCTTCTCGCTATGCTCGGCACAGCTTATGCCGACATTCAGGCGCCCCCCGCGTCTGAGTACACCGCCACACGCAAGCTTGGCCGCGCCCTCGGTAACATTTTCTACGCCATCGAGGAACTGCCGGTGACCGTCATCCGCTGGAACTCCGCTGAGGGCAACTATGCTGGTGCCTCCGTGGGTATCGTTGAGGGTGTCACCCGCACCATTACCCGCATGGGCTATGGCCTCTATGAGCTTGTAACTTTCTGGGCACCCACCTACAAGTGCACCTCCCGTCCTCCCTATCAGGGTAGCTGCGGTCGCAGCGGCCTTAAGGAGTACAATGTATGGTCCGGCTTCTCCGAATTCCCCGAAGAGCTCGGCTTCCAGTCCGATGTGCCCTACACTCGTGTAACCGGTCAATAATGACCTGATGGTGCTAAGGATCGCGACCTGAGTACCTTCAACTCAAATTAATTTTCTCTCCCCACCCTCGGTGCGCACCGAGGGTGGACTTTTTTTATTTATCTACGCAGCACAAAAAAGCCGCCTAGCCACTACGCATACAAAAAGGAGTACGGCTGACTTATCAATGAGATTTTTTCCCGCCAAACAAAAACGTCAGAATAAGAAACGTAGGAGCACAAAAACCAATAAAGAAGTATTGCAACATCCCGCCGGCTCCCATTCCCTCGTCTATGGCATATATAACACCAAAGACACCACAAATAAACGAGATAATGAGATAGATAGCGCAACCGGTAGGAAGACCTTCTTTCTTAGGGATTTCAGATTCCCCCAACATAGCTCTGCGTTGAGCTTCCTTCTCAGCCCGGCGCTTGGCTTTATATAACTCACGGATTTGCTCGCCATCCAAATACATGTCCGGCTTCGGAAGCACAGGTGAAGGTTTCGGAAGCACAGGCGCAGGCTTGGGAGGCTCTGGCTGAGGCAACTCTGCAGGATACATCTGCCGAGTCTGATTAGAGGCTTTATCCAGATAGGACAGCCATTGCCGAGCACTCTGCCAGCGTTTACGCCGAGACATGTGCAGAGCGATGTCAATAGACGTGAGAAGTTCATGGCTGAAACGCTGGTGCAATTCTTCACTTCGGGACAACAACGGTAGATTATCCTCCACCACGCGGGAAAGGGCCCGCTGCGGATCATTACCGGTAATAAGGCGGAAACAGGTAGCACCCAAGGAATACAAATCCGTCCAGGGGCCATTCTTATCACCATCACTAAACTGCTCCAAAGGCCCATAACCGGGCGTCCCCATCAGAGTCAAGGAACCAGAGTTCAGCGCACGAGCCGTGCCAAAGTCTATCAGCACCGGGTCTCCATCATGCTCCAGCAGGATATTTGCAGGCTTAATATCTCGGTGCAGCACACCCTGACTATGCAGGTATTCAAGCGTCTCCAGCAGCTGGCGAAGAATAGGCAAAAGCCACTCCTCATTGATTACATCAGGAGGTGGTGCCGCCTTATGGATGTCTATCCCAGGCACCGGTGGCATCACATAATACGCCGTACCCAATGCCTCAAAAGTAGTCAGCACCGGTACAATCCCGGGGTGGCTCAGCTTCGCCAGCATGCGGGCCTCATCCAAAAAGCGGTCCAGTGCCCATTCGAACTCAGCAGCCTGCTCTTCGGAAGACGGGCCCACCGTTAGATGCACCGAATGGCGGTGGGAACACTGCCGCGGAAAATTTTCTTTTATCACTACAGGCCTATCTGTAGCCGCTTCATGCGCCAGATAGGTCACGCCGAAACCACCTTGGCCCAGTTTACGAGCTATAACGTAAGCTCCCAGCTCAAACCCCGGAGGCAACTCCGAAGAATGGACTACAGTCTGGGCTGTGGGTATGTTGTTCATAGCGTACTACAAACATAATTATATCATGCACATGGCCAATGGCAAGCATCTTCGGCAGAGCTCAACGAGCAAGATTGCGTCTAAGAGAATGCACCTAATTTGATTTCCCGCAGGATTGCTCTGCGATTACCTCGATGATTTCCTTGGTTCTTTAATGCACAACGCTCCGAAAAACGCTCCGAAAAATGCGCCGATTGCACTGCCGACTATACCTCCGCCACCTCCGCCAATTCCTCCGCCAATTCCTCCGCCAATTATCCCGCCAATTACCATCCCGAGTATCATACAGGCTAAAATACCCCCCTCGCTATTCGCATCAGCTTGCTGTGTGGCAGGGGGATTGGCAGCCAGAGCATCTTTCTCAGGGGCCTTCGTCTGCTCCGGAGCATGGGCTGGCGCAAGTTTTTCCAGCCATTCCTGCGCACTCTGCCAACGGTCTTTGCGAGGCACACGCATTGCCTTATCAATAGTACTAAGGAAATCTGAGGAGAAGCGGCCATGTAATTCATTACGCTCAGCCAGCAACCGGAGTTCATCCTCCTCCAGGCGCCCCACAGCGTCCTGCGGAACTTCTCCGGTAATCAAATAATAACAAGTGGCGCCCAAGGAGTACAAATCCGTCCAAGCTCCGTTCTTGCCATGAGTAGTGAACTGCTCTGACGGGCTGAACCCCGGAGACCCAATCCGCGTGAGGGTATGCGAGGCATCAGATGAGCGGGCAGTGCCGAAATCGATAAGCAAAGGGGAACCATCCGCGCACATCAAAATATTCGAGGGCTTAATGTCGCGGTGCAGCAGGCCTTGCCCATGCAAGTAAGCAAGAGCCTCCAGAAGCTTCTGCAACACGGGGCGTAGCCATGCTTCATTTATTGCCTGCGGAGAAGGAGCTGCCTTATGAATCACCGTTCCTTCCACCTGCGGCATCACATAATACGCCGTCCCCAAAGCTTTGAACGCCGTCAGTACAGGCACAATTCCGGGATGACTCAGGCGAACCAGCACCTTTGCCTCATCCAGAAAGCGAGTCAGCGCCCACTCGTAAAGCTCTTTATCCTCCGCTGAGGTCGGTCCTACCGTCAGGTTCGTAGTATGGCGCTGGGAGCATTCCCGAGGAAAATTTTCCTTTATCACCACAGTTCTATCGGTCACAACTTCATGCGCCAGATATGTTACACCAAAACCACCCTGCCCCAACTTGCGCTCGATGACATAATTCAACAACTCATATCCTTTCGGAAGTTCAGAGGAATTGATAACTGTAACGGCTGGGGGTATGTTGTTCATGGCGTATTTCTGTCATAAGTATATCACGTCCACAGCCCATGAC
>JAZQGN010000031.1:0-17355 GCA_045540095.1 Akkermansia sp. | reverse complement strand
AATTTTAAAATTTTGTTGATCTGACCGGTTACAGAAAAAGCAACCGCTGTCTTGTGCCCCAATTTGGGCACAAGACTTGGGAAAGGGGGCGGCGCATGCCAGCCCCCCCTTTCCCAAACCCTTTCCTCCAGTGTCTAGGGTAGTTGGGCTATTGTTCCAAACTTATTTTTTGATATCTGTCGTTGCGATGATTTTACCTCTTTGAGTGATATCAGGACATCCTTCAGCTATCCAGTCTCGAGTTATCGCATTGAGTCTCACTATCATAAGTCTCATACAGGCAACCATTCTTCTTTTGTAATCCTTATCTTCCGGATTATTTGTAAGCGAATTGGGATTTTTTATCTTTCGTTCTAATTGTTTCCACCGCTTATGATATACGTTTTCTGTTTTAGCGTTCAGTGCAGCTCGAGTACACATATACAGCAAATTACGTATATTTCTGCGTCCGTAACGAATGTAGCGCTTTCCTATTTTGTTGCCACTGTCGAAATTGAAAGGTGCAACCCCAACTAAAGCGGCGACTTCCTTCCTGGACAAGTTCCCCAGCTCTGGAAGCTCCAACGCCAGAGCTACAGCTGTTCTTTTCCTACTCCGATTTCTTGCATCAAAATGCGCATTTTACGCCCCATGTATTCATCTTCTTTTATTAAACGATGAAGTTGAGCATTGATAAGCTTTCTCTGTTCCTTATCTGCCTTTATCTTATCGTTTAATGCCTTGCGTGCAAACTCAGACCGACAATCTGAAAGTACCTGCTTTGTTTTTGCTATGTTTTGGACAATAAAACGCTCAACACGTTGCAATTCTCTCATCTCCGCGTAGTTTTTGCTCATCGGAGCATTGATTTTTAAGTATTGAGAGTAGGTGATGGCATAGTTTCTGGTGACTTCGCAGTCTAATTTATCTGTTTTGGCTTCTTTTATACCGCCCTTTGCAAAATGTCTTATCTTTCTGGGCGATACCTGGCAACGCTGAATCCCGTTCATGTCTAGCATTGCTGCAAACTGTAGGCTTATGCTACCGGTTGCTTCATAAACAACAACAACGTTATTGCTCTTCTGTTTCAAGTCCCTGCAGAAGTGCTTGCAACCACTGTCTGAATTGGGGTAGATTCTATATTTATCGGACATGACATCAAGTTTTGATTTGGAAAGGTCAACGCCAACGTAGGCGACTTTTTCTTCTTGATGGGGGATTTCCGACTTGCTTTTTGGTGTGTAGTTCTTTATCATGGTCATGTCTCCAGCTCTATTACGGACGTTCTCATTATGAGATGTTCCTTTCAACAATACGAGACTAAGTACGGAGCCGTATCAGACGGGAAGGCAGGAGGCCCCTACTACCAATCGGGTGTGAATAATATTAACCCTGCCCGGCGGTGCGGACTCCCCTGTCTTCAGGAATAATGGGTTGCGACCCCATTATTCCTTCTCCGTGAGCTCGATTATACATCGAACGCAGGCAATATACCACAAAAATTCAATAGAGCCCGGCGGTGGAGTTGCGAATGCGACGGAACCCCGGGGCAAGATGAAAAATATATTGGAACCCCGGTGAGGGGTGACATAATGCGCAGTGTTAATATTCACGATATTTTCATAAAAAAGCAATGCACGAATAATAAAAATATTACGACGTGAAGCTTCCCTATATACCACCCCTACCGGAGCTCTGAGCCAGACTTCGTCAAACGTAATCCTAAATCGCCAATCAAGTTCACGCGTACTCATTTCCGATTTTCCTCTGCTGGCACCCGTTTTCGCCTTGACGGCTCGCTCACAGGTAGTATAATCAAGGCGAAACTGAGAACCATCTGTTATGATTCGCTTTGCCTCGACTGATTGCCGCCGCGAAACCGGCAACATTAAGTGGGACCTGCAAGGGCCACTGCCCTTCGGTATAGCTGATATGGACATCGAGAGCCCGCCCTGCGTGGTGGATGCCCTGCAGGCGCGCCTGAACCACCGTTTCTATGGCTATGCCTTCATGACGGATGAACTGCGCGCCGCCATCACCACCTATCTGGTGAAGAAGCACGGCGTCACGAATGCCGCTCCCGAGTGGCTGCACGAGCTGCCCGGCTGCGTGCCCGCCTTCACTCTGGTGACCCGCACTGTATGCCCCGAACCGCAGCACGAAGTCATGGTGTGCTCCCCCACATACCCGCCCATGCTGCACTGCCATGAGGACGCCCGCTGCAGCCTGCTCAGCGTACCCTTCAAGTATACCGGCCAGCGCTGGGAGTTTGACTGGGAGGCCATGGAGGCCGCCGTCACCCCGAACACAAAACTCTTCCTGCTCTGCAACCCGCACAACCCCCTCGGCCGCGCCTGGAGCCGCGAGGAAATGGAGCGCGTGGCGGACTTCTGCGAGCGCCATGACCTCATCCTCTGCTCGGATGAAATCCACTGCGACCTCGTGCTGGATGAGGACAAGCAGCACGTCTGCGCCCTCACCCTCTCCGAGCGCATGCAGCAGCGTACCGTCATGCTCAGCGCCCCCAGCAAGACCTTCAACATCGCCGGCATCTGCTTCACCTACATGGCCGTGCCGAATGCCGAGCTCCGCGCTGCCATCCGCAAGACCCAAGGGCACAGTCTCCCCACCCTGAACGTCTTCGCCTATGCCGCCTCCCTCGCCGCCTACACCTCCGGCTGGGAGTGGCATGAGCAGCTCCTGCGCACCCTCCGCGCCAACCGTCAATTCGTCGTGGACTACATCGCCCGCGAGCTCCCCATGCTGAAGACCCGCCACCAAGAGGCCACCTATCTGGCATGGATTGATTGCTCCGCCCTCGGTGTGGACAGCCCCCACGCATTCTTCCGTGAGAAAGCAGGCGTATACTTGGATAACGGCGCCAACTTTGGTGATTCCCAGTGCGTGCGCCTGAACTTTGCCACCTCCCCGGAAATGCTCCGCACCGGCTTGGATGCCATCCGAGATGCCGTCCTTGCCCACTTGGCAAGCAAGTAATCCCCCTTACATAATAATATAGTAAGCCGGGCGCCGCTCATCATGGCCACGCCCGGCTTTCTTTTTCAGGCCCATTCCGGTCTCCTTCCCACTGCAATTTGCGGATTTTTCAGAAAAAATGCTCATTTCACAAAAAAAAGCTTGCAAAGTGAGGACAAACGCGCTAAAATCCCGCCGCACTCATTCCAAGTGAGCCAAACGCGCAGTTAGCTCAGTGGTAGAGCACATCCTTCACACGGATGGGGTCATAAGTTCGAATCTTATACTGCGTATCAATAAGCCCCTCACCAGAGGGGCTTTTTTGTACCCTCACGCCTGAACCACTCACAGTCCTTCCACTCAGATGCGCCCTTGCTCCCGCCTCATCCTGTTGATTCCCGCTGCACTTTGTGTTGCGAGCCTCAGCTCATGCCTGAGCCAGAATTACCTCATCCCGAAATCATGGGGCGAATGGCAGGAAGCCACTATCAGTGAGCTCCGCTACGAGCACCTCACTAACCCACCCGCACAGCCACAGAGCCGTGATTCTGTGCAGGTGCAATTCATGCGCGTGGGGAATGACTTCTACGAGCCCTGCGTACAAACCCGCTGCCGCAGTCGCCATGAGTTCCCAAACATCAGCCTAAGCGTTCTGGGAAGCGCGGGTGAAGAGCACCTTATCCTTCCTAGTGCTAACGATCAACGCGGCTGGCGTAAAAGCGACGTCAGCAGAACTTGGAATGGAGAACTACTGGCATCCCCCCAGCCCCTGAAAGATGCCCCCTTCCTTCAAAGCTTGCCACCGGGTGCCACACCCGTCATGGTGAACTGCTTCCCCATTACTCACGACTCACTCTACTGGGAAGGCCTGGGCAAAACTCACGCGGACTGGCACGCTCTCTACGCCTACCCCCTAGCAGGCGCCACAGCTGCGTGCATCGATGTCCCCGTGATGATTATCGGTAACATTGCCTTCGGCATAACAACGTGGGTTCTTGGCCTTACCCATTAAATCGGGTCAACTCCAAAAAGTGTGGGAACGCTGTTATTTGAGTATTCGGGCACAATGCTCCTCTCGTGCTAGGCACAAAAATAGTGTATATTGTTTAGTGTTTGTGGATTAGGTTCGTAGCTCGTGCAGGGGTACCCGTTTCCACGCGCGTCGGAATGCTGAGAGACCTACCCCGAGCTGCTTGCGCAGAGTATACAGCATTGCGAATGCTGAGCCCTAGCTTAATAATCGAAAAACAAGGAGTTAAATAAGCACAGCGTTGTAATATCCTTTACTAATATCCCCTGTTCGTATTATCGCATCTCACATTTTGGGAACCTGTTTCAGATTTGCTGATAACAGTAGGCAAGAAAGAGCATTCTTAATTGTAATGCGCGAGGGCTACTTTGAGAGTGCAATTTAAAGAAACTTGTAGAGAATGACGTAGTTCTCTACTTGTCCATATTTATGGCACTGCGTCAGAAAAGTAGCGAAAGAACAAACTGAGACGCCCCGTTTATCCTCTCCTCATTGTTCGAAATATAAAGTCGTCAGCCACCACCAATGCACACCCAACAAAACATTGCTTACTCTGACTTCCAATCTTTTATGCTTATCTCTGAACAGCATTCTACGGGTAAATAAAGGCATCCGCACCCTCATGGAGGACATTTCCACGATTTGTATGGACAGTAGGCGGGCATTGATTGTAGATGAGAAATATCTGGGGCGCGATAAAAAGTTCGTAACATGTGTGATAGATGGCAGAACCGGGGAAAACTCAGACTTAAGGAGGGGAAAGGTGCAGCAAACCTAGATGGATTTTTCCGCAGCCTGATTTCAGGATAAAAGAAGATATTGAGGCCGTGAGAATTGATAGAGGGAATGCATACCATAGATCACAACACAAACAGCCCCCCACGTAAGTATATCATTACTACCACTTACGGCTCTAACTCAGGCAACTAAACACCCGTCATTCACGCGATTTTTTAACACAGTGCTACCAGTGCTACTTTTTGAGGCAATCCACATGTATTTTTTATTTTTATGCTTGATTCAGCATTCGCAATGCTGTATACTCTGCGCAAGCAGCTCGGAGCAGGTCTCTCAGCATTCCGACGCGCGTGGAAACGGGTATCCCTGCACGGGCAACTGCTTACTCTACATTAACTCCATACCAAACATATACAACATGAAAAAGTCACTTATCGCTCTTATGGCTCTGGCCGGCGTAGCAGCCGCTGCCACTATCACTGAGGACGGCACCATGACTGCTGGCGGCGACCTGTATGCCGGCGCATTCGACTTCTCCTTCACCCTGACGGAGACCTCCATTGTTACCGGCGACTATGACATTCTGCTTGCCTACTATCAGGTCAACAGTGGTGCCAACTACACCGTCAATGCCTTCCAGCTTTCCAGCTCTGGTGTGCTGACCCTTAATCGCGGCAAGTCTCTCACCCTGACTGACGGCGCCCTTACCAACGACTCCGCTCTGACCACTAATGACTTCTCCACCTTCACAGCTGACGGCACTAATTACACCCTGACCACTCCCGGCACATACACCGTTGATTACCTCGGTGGCACCAATGGTTCTGCCGCTGCTGATCTCTACCTTGACGGCGTGAAGGTAGCTTCCTTCACCGGTGGCAACCACAACATGAACGGTACTATGACCGATGGCCTTACCCTCAATGTTAAGGTGAACGATGCCTACGTTGTCGCTCCCGCCGTTCCCGAGCCCACCACCGCTACTCTGAGCCTTCTGGCTCTGGCTGGTCTGGCCGCTCGTCGTCGTCGCAAGTAATTGCCACGCACGGTTGACAATTCTAAAAAATCGCTGTTCCGAAAGGGGCAGCGATTTTTTTTGCATAACAAGAGGCGGCGGCGGAGTAATTTCCGGGCAATATAAGGCAGAATGAGCTTGGCAGAAGCAGGTGAAATGTGATAGAGTATGATAACGTGCAGAAAGCACGTACACATGTTATGCAAAAGAACCTATTTCTGATGATGACGCTGGCCGCAGCGGGCCTAAGCACCGCAGCTGTGGAATACCCGGGAGCAGCCCCCGGAGCGGCTTCAGCCGCCGTAAGCGGCAGCACCTACAGCGTGAGCAATGAGCTGCTGACAGCTACTTTCTGCAGTGAGAACGGCGGCGTGACCTTCGGTGGTCTGAAGAGCGCGGATGGCACCCTCTTGGTGGCCGGAGGCCAGCCGGTGTTCACTATTAAGCTGGCAGATGGCCGCAGCTTCAGCTCCACAAGCATGCGCGCCGCAGCCCCGCAAATAATCGAGCTAAGCCCCGATAGCTCCTCGCTTACAGTGTCCCGCCAGCTGCCGGGCAAGGCTATCAGCACCACCTTCACCGCGCCGGATGGCAGCTTCAGCGTGGAATGGCTCGCCGTGCTGCGCAATGGCTCTCACTACCTGCGCCAGGAATATACCCTGAAGGCGAACGGCAGCCCCGTGTTCTTTGATACGATTACCCCGCTGCAGGTCTTCCCCACGGCAGAGGGTGGCATCCCCAGCATTTCCGGTAATACGACCCACGGTACCGTGGCGGTTACGGATAAACTCTTCATGGGCTTGGAGACGCCCATGTCCGTCATGTCCGTAGGCCAGCACAGCCACTCTGAGGGAGAGGCATGGACCCCCGAAGCTTGGACACCGGGCATGTTCGGCAGCGTGTTTGCCGTGCCTGAGAGCTTCCACCCGGTATATGGGAATAAGTATGATGCGAAGAACGGCCCCGTGGTCAGAGATTTGCTGGTGGCAGAAGGCCCGGTGAACTTCTTGGAGCCCGGCGAGCTGGTGATAGACTTTGAATATGAGCGCGGCAACAACCGCCTGAACACCGTGGCCGTGCAGCTGGTAACCACCGCCGGCCAGGTAATCGCGGAAGATGTGCACCCCGGCTATACCGGCCACCGCTCTGAGAATGCGGAGTACCACATGGTGGTGCCCGTGGCCGGCACCTACCACCTGCGCTACTGGGTGGAAAAGAAGACGGAGCCTGTCACCAGTAGCGGCCGCATCTCCCTCTCACTGGCCATGGGTAATGCGGAGGAAGATGCCGCTACCGCCGTGCCGGATGACCTCGTGCGCGGCAGCTGGGTACGCAAGGCCCTTCTGAGGCCCGAGAGCCCCTGGCGTGTGAGCTCCGTGATAGGTCTGTTCGCTCCCGGCCAGCAGCGCCGCTCCTTCCTCAGCTATCTGGAGCGAGAAAAACCGGTACCCTACCGCACCATGGTACATTACAATGACTGGTATGAGGTGGGCATCTTAGTGCATAATAATCCGAACCCGCTTGACCGCACCACCGAGCCGATTTCCATGGGAATTCTGCAGACTTGGTACCGCGAGCTCTACCAGAAGCGCGGCGTGACTCTTGACGCCTTCGTTCTTGACGACGGCTGGGATGACTTCAACACCCTTTGGGACTTCCACGCTGGCTTCCCAAATGGATTCTCCCGCCTGAATGAAATCGCCACCAGCATGAACTGCGGTATGGGCACTTGGCTCGGCCCCGTGGGCGGCTACGGCAGCAGCAAGAGAATGCGTATTTCCCACTGGAATGCCACACACCCCGAGAACCGCATCTCCAACTTCGAGCTCTCCAACCCCGTGTACTTCAACGCCTTCGTGGGCCGCTGCCGCTACATGGTGGAGAACTATGATATGCGCTACTTCAAGTTTGACGGCATCTCCACCAAGTTCCACGCCAAGGGCCCCGGTGCTCTGGAGGACGCTGAAGGCATCCTGAACGTGCTGACATCCCTCCGTGAAGCCCGCCCGGATATTTACCTGAACACCACCGTGGGCACTTGGGCCAGCCCCTTCTGGTTCATGTATGCGGATTCCATCTGGCGCCAGGAAAATGACTTTGACCAAATGGGCAACATGGGTGACGCCCGCGACCGCTGGATTACCTACCGAGACCGCCTCGTGCATGAGGTATTCGTGGAAGGAGCCCCGCTCTTCCCCATCAATGCCCTCATGACCCACGGCACCATCATCACCAAGAACGGCCCGCCCCGCGTCATGAGCCGTGACCCGCAGAACTGCGTGAAGGAAATGCGCACGGCCTTCACCTGCGGCTCCGGCCTTCAGGAGATTTATGCTGATACAGATCTACTGAACCAGAACGACGGCGTGCTTTGGGATGAACTCGCTCAGTGCATCGCTTGGGTGCGCCGCAATGACGATGTGCTCGCAGATACGCACTGGGTGGGCGGCAATCCCTGGGATAAGCAGCGCCGTGATGGTGATATCTACGGTTGGGCCGCTTGGAATATGCAGAAGTGCACCCTCTCCCTGCGTAACTCCTCTAATCGCCCCAAGACCCTCCGCGGCACCCTCCGCCAGATTCTGGATGTGCCCCCGGGCGTCACCGGCACCGTCACCCTCCGCAGCTCCTTCGCGGATCAGACCCGCCTGCCCATTATGGACACAGCGCTGGACGTAGACACCCCCATCGAAATCACCCTTCAGCCCTTTGATGTGGTGGCCATGGAAGGTGTCTGCGAGATGAAATAAACTCTCCTTCACCGCAAAGCGAGGTGCTCTTCACCGAGCACCCCGCTTTTTTTTATGAAGCGCTGTCGTATGAGCAAAAGCCTGCGAGCGTAGCGAGCCCGGGCCAGAGCCCGCTGGGGGGTGGCATAAAGCGTATTATTAAATTGCCGCGTGTTTACTCCGCCGGCTGTAGCTTCAGCTTTAGTATGGTACACAGTCTACAACTAACAGGCCGCCGAGCCACTGTTTACCGCCCGTGGTATACCAACGCGGGTGTGTCCCTGCTCCGCATTGCCCCTTCGGCATGATAAGCAATAAAGAAATCGGCTTCGCGAAATAAAAAATAGCTTGGCAAACCAAAAGGCTTACCAAGCCGAAGTTTTTCTCCGAAAAAACGGAGGCTGGAGGCGAGGGGAGTCGAACCCCTGTCCTGGACACTGTTGACGCAAGCATCTCCATGTTCAGACGCAGATTGCTGCTCTCACCGGTGGTCCGCTCTGCGTCAGCCTTCCACCAAGCCAGGAACCTGTGGATGTCATGCCGTACGCGGTTCCCCCGCACGGCACCTGCCTACTGAGCTAGGATTCGCGGCCTTAGTAGGCGTCAGGCGTTGAATCGGGCGCGTATGTTACGCAGCCATTGCGTATTCGTTCTTGGAATAGGCATTTAATGTTTTGAGCGGCTTTTAAGGAGGCCAGCCGATCAACCTCCACATGCAGCCGGCGCCTCGAATGTTCAGTCGAAACCGGGACGCCCCCATGCTGAGCACAGCGTGATAACCATACCACTGAAAACTTTGAGTCAAAAAAAGCCGGTTACGTTCAAAACGACCGGCATTTTTCTGAGCCCGAAGGCTTTGTGTTAAGGAAGCACGCCCGCAGGGATTCGAACCCCAAACCTTCTGATCCGTAGTCAGATGCTCTATCCAATTGAGCTACGGGCGCTTTGCCTTTTTGTTTGGTTACCGCTGTTGCGGTGCGCGTATTATAGCAACACTACAACAAAAGTCAAGAACAATTTTTCATTTTTTTTGAAAAAATGCATTTTTTTTACCATTTTTAGCCGAGGCGACGCTCAAAATCAGCATAATCCAAGCGGCAAACGGTGGAAATGCTGCCATCCGGCTGCAAAATCTGCAAGGCGGGATGAGGCACGCCATTGAAATGGGTGGTCTTGACGATGGTGTAGTGGGTCATGTCGTCCAGCACAATCTCATCATCCGGCTGCAGAGGCGCGGCGAAGGAGAAATCACCGATGACATCACCTGCCAAGCAGGTAGGAGCGCCGAGGCGGTAGGTGTACGGCAGCTCACCTGCCTCACCGGCCGGGGCATAGCTCTCACCGGGAAGCTGCACGGCGGGGGTGCCGCCTGCCCGCTCTTCCGCAGGGCGCACGGCATAAACATCCGGCCGGTAGGGCATTTCCAGCACATCAGGCATGTGCGCGCTGGCACTGACATCCAGAATGGCATGCCGGTACCCGAGGGATTCAAATACGTCCAGTACGCGCGCGCGCAACACGCCCGTATGCACACACCAAGCCTCGCCGGGCTCCAGATAGACTTCCACCCCATAGCACTCACGCACCTCACGCACGAGGGAGATAAGGCCCTCGCGGTCATAATTCGGCTTAGTAATCCAATGGCCACCACCCATATTCAGGTAGCGAATCTGCGGAGAGGCGAGGAGAGTGCCGAAGTTTTTCTCAAAAGCGCGAAAGGTATCCACAAGCTCCTGAGCGCCCTGCTCACAGAGGGTGTGGAAGTGCAGGCCTGAAATGCCGGTGAGGTCAGCGCCCACGAGCTGCTCCGGCGGTATACCGAGGCGGGAGCCGGGCACGCAGGGATCATACAGCGGGGTATGCCCCGTGGAGAAGCACGGGTTCACACGCAGGCCGAGCAGCAGCTCACCGCTCTGCACACGGGGGTGGCGGAGGCACTGCTCACGGTAGCGCTGCCACTGAGGGATGCTGTTGAAATCAATATGATGGGCAAAGCCCAGCAGCTCCTCCAGCTCAGCCGGACGGTAAGCCGGAGAATACACGGCTACATGTCCCCCCATGTGCTGCGCAGCCAGACGGGCTTCATACAACCCGGAAGCGCAACACCCCGCAGCATATGGGCGCAATGTGGGGAAACACGAAGTAGTGGAGAATGCCTTCAGTGCCAGCAGCATGTGGGCACCGCTTTTCTGTGCCACTTGCGCCAGCACCTGGGCATTCTGCTCCAGCGCAGGCTGAGAAATGAGGAATGATGCCATCAGCAGTCGGCCGGTGGTAAAGTATTATTCCTGCGGGAGCGTGGGCAGCTCAGCAGCCTCGCCTGAACCTTCAGGCTGTCCCTCAGCCTGCTGCTGAGAAGCGGAAGCCTGCTGCATGGACCTGAGCTGCGGCACAATAATCTGCAGAATCTGGGCTGCCTTGCTGCGGATAATGGGAGAAGATGCGCGCTGGGTAAGCAGTTCGCAAATCTGGCCGGCCTTCAGCCAGTTGTTAAAGGCTTCCTGAGCCTTACCGCTAGAGCTCTCAAGGTTACCCAGCACAACCAGCAAACGAACATACTGCAAGGAAGAATCCTGAGAAAGGCCCCACAAGGGAGCACGCTGTGTGGAACCGTTCGCAGCAGGTATCGTTACAATCTGCTCAGCCATGCTCACGCCGCTCTTATATGTCTCACGAGCTTCCTCAACGTCCTGAGCCACGACTTGGCATTCGCCAAGGCAGCGAATGGAGAACAGCATATCAGCAGTGGCCTGCAGATAGCGCTCACGCTGCTCGCCCTCCGGCAGCACGGCTTCCGCCTCAGGAGTCACCTGAGCCAAGCATGCAGCGTCAATATCCTTGGACTTAGTGTAAAATTCAATAGCCTCGCTCGTCATACCGCGGCGCAGGGCACAAAAGCCCATGCCGTTATAAATAGAGCTGAGCAAGCGGCGGCACTCAGACTTGCCGCGCACGTCCTCCGGCATAGCTTCATAATCCGCCAGTGCGCGCTGGTAGGAATTATGGGCGCGCTCCCAAGCACCGAGGTTCTTAGTGGTATCAGCCAAGCGCAGAGCAAGCCGCACCTTGCGCTCACTACCGGCCAGCTCCTCAGCCAGAGCCTGATAGTAATTCTCCAGCTTCTCCAGCATATTGCGCACGGAAACGTTCAGCTCTGGATGAGAAGAAAGCTCGCTTGCGCGCATACCAAGGTCAAAAATGAATGTTTCCAGCAAGTCTTCCTCAATCTCTTCCGCGGAAGCAACAGCCGGAGCCGCAGCAGTAGCCTCAGTAACAGCATTCTCCGGAGCGGGCTGAGCAGCAGAAGTTTCAGCAGGGGCGGCAGCCGCTTTCTCTCCTTCTTCCTTACAGGAGCATAATCCACACACAGCCGCACCAAGGGTAGCTAGGGCCAAACCGCGCACGGCGGCATCTTTCATCAGCATCTTCATAACGTTCTCCATTCTGTACTGAATCCATTCTCGCGTCAAGCCATTTCTGAGTTAGCATACAAAATCCGCCCCCTCATTTACCCATTCCACCCACTTTTCTGCATAAAAATGATAAAAAAAAGCATTTTCTGTAAGTTTTTGCTTGTCTTTCCCCTCACTTATTGGCTAGAATGAGGAACACCGAAACGTCATGAAACATCTTTCCCTCCTCAAGAATCTCGCTCTGGCCTGCTGCACCATGGCCACTATCACCGCCGTAAGCTCCTGCCTCGGCCCTATTGATCCCTCTGATGCTGCCGCTAAGCTGCGCAGCGGCGGCACGGTTACCGTGTACAGCTATGATGACGCTGCCGCACCGCAGTACCGCGATGTGCTTCCTGCCGGCCCCCTTCCTGCCCGTGCAGAGCGCGCCCTTCACGCTTGGCTGCGTGAATCCGTGGTTAAGGAGTTCTCCTACGCTTACCCGCAGTACTACATTTCCATCGTACAGCCCGGCTCCAAGGAAAACGTATGGGCCGTATGCTCTGATGGCCACGGCAACATGGTGGGTGTGCTCATCCCCAAGAATGGCCGCGCCGCTTGGGACGCCCCCTTCACCAGCGAGCACACCATGTACGTATGCGATAGCCCTGATGCTAAGGCTCTCGGCAACGCCATCATGGAGTCCTTGGCAGATGCCGGCTATGACCGCTTCCGCATCGACACCCGCCGCTCTCAGGGTCTGACCCAGCAGCGCTACCTCATTTCCAAGCCGCTCACGGATAACCAGCAGCGCCGTCTGGAGCTCATCCGCCGTGCAGAGGATCAGGCCGCTGCCGCTCGTGAGGCCGCTGCTAATGCCGCTCAGGAGGCCGCCAACAGTGGTGAGAATGCTCCCGAAATCGACCTGCTGGAAGGCACCGATGACGATGTTTCCGGCGAAGATGAACTCGACCTCGAGCTCTAATAGCCACCTCGGCATCCAAAGCTTATTTTTCCGAAAACCCGCAGCGATCTCCCGCTGCGGGTTTTCGCATTTCCTTCCGGACAACCGCCGGAGCCGATATAAGCGCAGGGCCTCGCAGCTTCAGCCACTTTCAGAAAACATGTAAAAGAAAAGGGAGCCGTGCATTCAGCACGACTCCCTTAATCTTAACCTATATTTGTGATAGTCTCGCCTGGATTCGAACCAAGACAAAGAGAATCAAAATCTCTTGTGCTACCTTTACACCACGAGACCACACAGTTGCTAGCCCCGCCAACGGACAGGGTGCGGGGAGTTTGTACCATAAGAAACCCCATCTTGCAAGCCTAAAATGCAAAAAATGCCTATAAGTCACCCCCTTTCCCGCCGGATGCCGTAATTTTTTTTAACGAAAACGCAAAAAATACTTGCAATTCCGGAAATAGTTGCTATTTTTTAAATATACAAAATCTTATACCAAAAATTCATCTCTATTATCAATCGGCTATACCCCCAAAAGAACCATATCATGAAAATGAAAATAACGCACATAACAATCGCTGCACTGGCAAGCACCTCGCTTCTGCTTTCATCCTGTGTAGTCACACCGGTAAATGGATACAGTAACCTTTCATTCTCCACGGATGGCCACGGCGTAAGCGTGGGCGCCTCCGTGGGCTGGACGAGCGCCAGTTATGATGTAAACGGTTTCCCAATTTACGGATATTATAACGGCAGACCTGTGTACGGGTATACAGCCACAGGTGCCGCGGTCTTCACCATCGCAGCGCTGACAGCCCTCTGCTTCGTGCCGAACTGGGGCCCTGCACCTTGGTATTGCGGCCACTGGCATTATCCGGCCCACATTCACCGCGTGGCAGCACCGCCCCGCGTGTGCCATGGGCACTATCCCACGCGCCGCCCCGCAGGTGGACTGCACGCGCCCATTCACCACCACGGACCGAGCCATGGCGTAGCAAACCGCCCTGGCCACAGCCCGCACCACAGCGTAGCAAACCGCCCTGGCCACAGCCCGCACCACGGCGTAGCAAACCGCCCGGGCCACAGCCCGCACCACAGCGTAGCAAACCGCCCGGGCCACAGCCCGCACCACGGCGCAGCTAACCGCCCGGGCCACAGCCCGCACCACAGCGTAGCAAACCGCCCGGGCCACAGCCCGCACCACGGCGCAGCAAACCGCCCGGGCCACAGCCCGCACCACGGTGTAGCAAACCGCCCGGCCCCCCGCCCGCACCACGGTGCAGCAAACCGACCGAGCCCCCGCCCGAACCTCGGCATGGCAAACCGCCCGAGCCACAGCAGCCGTCCGAATATCAGCGTACCACGCTCTCCCTCCATGAGCCGCGTATCCGGCGCCACCCGCCCGGCCGGATTCTCCCGCGGAAGCGGCCCGAGCAGGAGTTTCAGCGGCGGCCCCAGAGGCGGTGGCAGACGCCGCTAATGCTGCGCAAAACCCGAATATTTCCCGGCGCGCCCCACAACGAGGGCGCGCCGATTTATATGAATGAAGAGAGGCAGTTACTAAAATTTGACAGTTTATAAGCTTGCATAAAGTTTAAAAATCTGATACGCTGAACCTGTATGAAGAAAACACTCACCTTGCTTAGCATGAGCGCCTGTGTGCTTTTGGCGTTCAACTCATGCAGCAGCAGCAGAATAGACGAAGACGACTACGAGTCAGCCACGATTGCGAGCGACAGCATTGCAGACGGCGAAATTCCGCCGTGGTTGATTGATGATGAGGATGATGGCTGGGGTGCTCAGGTATCAGCCGGCGCAACAACTCATGATCATTTCCCCATCCCGGAACCGCACGAAAGCGTGGCGGATGTATATGGCTCCGGCGCTCGCCAAAACCAGCCCACCATGGCAGACCAGTCCGGCTCAGCCAATGTGCATCAGGATACGGAAACCATCGTAGAGACACCGGCCACTCCGGTCATCGCGGCTAATACTCCCGGCACACTGCCGCCCGTGGCTGTAGCTCCCGTCACTCCGACGCCGACCCGCACCACCACGCCAACAACGCCGTCAACGCCGACCCGTACCAGCGCTACCACCAGCAGCTCCACTCGTACGAGTAGCTCCACGGCTTCCAGCCGCACCTCCACGCGCCGTAACAACAGCACGGCCTCTAATAACCGCAACAATCGTAACAACCGCAACAATCGTAACACCCGCACCGGTCGCCGTTACACAGAGCCCACGCTTCTCACCTACCGCGTACGCCCCGGTGACAACCTCAGCGTGATTGCTCGCCGCAGCCGCACCACCGTGGCTCAGATTAAGCGTGACTCCGGCCTGACCAGTGATACCATCTATCCCGGCCAGGTGATTAAGGTGCGTTACATTCCCCGTGATTACCAGCCCGGCAAGGCCAGAAACAACAACAGCTCTCGAGCCCGCTCGCACACTGTGGCTCGTGGCGAAACCATCGCCGGCATCGCGAAGCGCTACGGAGTGCCCTACACGGATATCCTCAAGGCAAACAACATGACCGAGCGTGACGCCATGCGCATGCGCCCCGGCCGCCGCCTGACCATACCTGGCACCACCAACTCTCGCAATAACAACAGAAGAAACCGCCGCTGATAACGGCTCGTTCACGGATAAATCCGAACAAGAATGAAACCAACACTTACTCAGCTCTCAACACTCGCTGCTATCAGCGCGGCCCTCTGCTCCTGTGATATCACTCGCCAGAGAGTGGATTACAGCTGGTTCCGCGATACGATGACAGCCCCTCAGGAGGATTCCGTGACAGTGGAAGCAGGGTCCGGCATTACTGAAGCTACGGCCCTGCAGCCTGCCACTACTGTAACCGCACCGGAAGTGCTGCCGCCCGTAACCGCGGCAGCACCCGCTCCGGCTGCCCCAACCCCGGCAATTCCCGAGTACACGCCTGAGCCCCTTGCTCAGCAAACCGAGAATAAACGCTCTTGGTGGCCCTTTAACCAAAATCAAAATGCTCCTCAGGCCCCTGCCCCTGTCACCACCTACACGGTACAATCCGGTGATACGCTTTCCGTCATCGCCCGCCGCCATGGTGTAAGCCTTAGCAGCGTGATTCAGGCCAATAACATGACCTCTGAGCAGGCCCACCGCCTGAGCATCGGTCAGGTGCTGACCATCCCCACAAGAGCCACCGCCCCCACTGCAGCTCTCCCCCCCGTGGCTACTCCGCCTCCTGCCGCCGCACCTGCCCCTGTGGCAGCCCCCGCCCCCGTGGCAGCTCCGGCACCGGCGATTGCACTGCCCCCGGGAACCACTGCAGGCGCCTATTACACCGTGCGTCAGGGAGACACCCTCTCCACCATCGCACGCCGTTATAATACCACCATTGCTAAGATAATGCAGACTAACAACATGACCGCTGAACAGGCCCACCACCTGAGCATCGGCCAGAAGATTCTGCTGCCCCGCGACTGATTATGAAAACCGCCATTATCTGCACCGCCCTCATGGGTGGCGCCCTGATGACAAGCTGCGCACCCTCCCCCTATCCTAGGGCTAATGTGCACGGCATGCCTCAGGCCGGAACGGCACAGCAACCGCTTGCCACTGATCCGGGTTACCTCACCTTCAATCCCCTCACCATGCAGGGTAAGGACCAGCCCGGATATATTAATCCCTTCCCGGCCGGTAGCTATGAGCACTTCGTGGCTCAGCCGGATTACCCCAAAACCATGAGAGATTACTGTGATGAGCGCCTGCTCTCACAGCTCACGGCTAATAATTCCAAAATCATCATCTGCCTTCCCCAGCAGCGCGCTCGCGTTTATGTGAACGGCAGAGTCGCTATGGACTGGCCCGTATCCACCGGTACTAATGGCCACGAAACGCCCACTGGCACTTTCCGAATCCTCGAAAAGAAGGTGGACCACAGCTCTAACCGCTATGGCAGGTTCGTAAATGAACAGGGCCGCACCACGAACTCCAACGCTGACGCAAGCCTCGGCATTCCTGAGGGCACCACCTTCCGCCCCGCCGCCATGCCCTACTGGCACCGCCTCACGCTGGATGGTGTAGGCCTTCACGTGGGCAAGGTAGTTCCCGGCAGACGCCTCTCCCACGGCTGCATCCGCTCCCCGCAGGGCCCCATCAAAAAGTTCTACGAATACAGCGTAGTGGGCATGCCCGCCTATATCTCCCGTGCAGTGGAAGATTACACGCGCGGAGGCGCAGTGCGCTCCATTGATGTGAAGTACCGCCCCGGCGGTGACCACACCGATATGCCCCTTAACAACAACCACTAATACACGGCTCCGCACAGAAGAGCCCTGAAATCTCTCTGCGGCGGGGGCAACTCCCCCGCCGCAGCTTTTTTACCCAAGTCGGATCGTAGCCATGTCGTTCTGTGAGCCAAGGAGTTGCTGTTTGGACTTGTCTTCCTAAGCCCGCTTGGCCTCCGACTTTAATACACGGCTCCGCACAGAAGAGCCCTGAAATCTCTCTGCGGCGGGGGCAACTCCCCCGCCGCAGCTTTTTTACCC
>JAZQGN010000030.1:0-16661 GCA_045540095.1 Akkermansia sp. | reverse complement strand
TCCGTGGAGCTGCGCAGCGGTTACACGAACGTGAACGGCACCGTGGGCTACCGCATCAACTTCTGATGCTTCCCCTGAAAGTGTAAAATCCAAGCCCGGGCTGCTTACTCAGCAGTCCGGGCTTTCTGCTGCCGGGACTTTTTTATCTGGCCTGCCCCCTTCTCTTCTTGACAGAGCCAAGCTGATAAAGCATAATGAGGAGGCACGCACATGAAGGAGTATTACTATTTAGACGCACAGAAAAAGCCCTGCGGCCCACACACTGCTGATGAGCTCCGAGCTCTGCTCACCCTTGGGAACCTCTCGCCCGGAACACTCATCGCCCACAAGGGCGCTGATAAGTGGGTACCTTTATCCACTCTAACAGCCCCTGCCACGCCCGAGCCTGCAGCACAGGTGCCCCCTCCCGTTCCGAATCCCGTAGCAGGTAACTGCCCCAATTGCGGAGGGCAGATTACGCTCACAAATGGCACCTTCCCCTCACGCTGCCCTCACTGCACCTTCAGGCTCTGTGCGGACAATCCCAGCAGCTTGTGGTCAAACTTTAAGCTGGCTTTCAGTAAAATGTTCGTACTGCGCGGTAGAGCGCCACGCATCGAGTACTGGTCCTATTATCTGTTTTCCATGATTTTTAACTACGCGGCATACTTTCTAGTTTTAATTATCACGTTTTTGCTTAGTCTAGCTATAGAGAAGGACAAGGGCGATCCCACCATCGCACTCGTCATGACGCTCATCCTATATATAATATATCCTTTGTTCAGCCTTGCACTGGCGGTTCCACAGATAACAGCCGGTGTGCGCCGCCTGCATGATGTCGGTAAGAGTGGCTGGCTGCTTCTGATTTCGTTTTCATTAACAATGGCTCTGGCAGCGATTTTGATTTACGCCACCGCCCACGCGAGCGAAAAGCATCCCGATGAAATATTGATAATCTCCGGCGGAATCCTCATTCTGACAACGCTCGGCTATGGTATTTACTTGTTCGTGCTCACCCTTCTGGATAGCCAGCGCGGCCCTAACAAATACGGACCTTCATCCAAATACCCCCTCGGTTAAGCATATTCCCACGGGAGATAATAATTTCACCATCCGCCCGGTCTGCTGACGCAGCAGACCGGGCTTTCTACTACTGATTTTGCCCCGGAGGGCACTTCCTGCTTGACAGCGCGCAGTCTGTAAGGCAGAATGAAGAGAATAAATGATGGGAAAGTATTTCAGCCACAGCACAATTGACGGGCCACATACGCCGGGCGTATATGGGGGGCTCGGAGTGCCGGCTCACCTCCCCTGCCTCATTTCCAAGCCTGGCAATCTCTCCACATCTCACCATTCATGAGCACACAGCCTCCTTCCACTACTGACCTACTCTGCCCCCGCTGCAAGGGCGTACTGCCGGTAAAACACGGCAAACTCCCGGAGAACTGCCCGGGGTGCAACTTCCTGCTACGCGCCCGGAGAGAGAAAGCGTATAACCACAATTTTGCGCTGGCCTTCCGGAAAACATGGATATGGCGTGGCCGCTCCACACGGCGCGAGCTGCTGGGCTACGTTACCATCATGGGCGGCATCGGGCTGCTGCTGGCAGTGCTGATGGACATCGTGTGCGGAGGATGGCTGATAACTTTTTTCCGGGAGCACATCTACCCGGTGGCAGAAATGAGCGGTATGCTGAGCTATATTCTGATAGCCATAGTAGGTGCCGCACTCCTGCTGTGGCTGGTCACAGCACCTATCCCCATGGCAAGCCTGCTGGTGCGCCGCCTGCATGATGTGGGGCGCAGCATATGCTGGCCCTTCACGCTCTTCCTGTTTTTGGCAGTAAGTGCCGGCGCCCTGTATACCTCAAAGGCAGCAGCGCAGCTACAGCCCGGCACGGAAAGCTGCCTCTCCCAAGTGCCCGCGGGAGTCTGGCCCTATGCCATCATCATTCCCGCTGTATTTTCCATCATTCTCGCTCTGACAATTGGCATGTTCTGCCTGATGGACAGTGAGCGTGGCTCAAATAAATACGGACCTTCCCCCAAATATCCACTCGAATAACAAGCTTGTTTTTCCGAACTGATTTATGATTGAAACACACATCTCCGCCCCTACTGCCGGCATCCATACCTACGCCGGTGACTGCCCCGGCTGCGGTCAGAGCATTCTCTCCGAATATGGCAAAGTCCCCCACGTCTGCAGCACTTGCGGCCACTCGCTGCGCTCGGAAAAGCCTGATAGCCCCCTGTACAACATAAAGCGCTGCCTTCGCCTCTACTGTGATACCCGCGGGCGCTCCTCTCGGCGTGAGTTCTGGGCCTTCACCATCGCCGCCCTTACCCTGCTTGTGGGCGAAACTGCTCTGTTTCTCGCCTTTTACACGCACCACGAATGGCCTGAGTTACCGGTATGGGTATGGCTCATCCTACCCGCACTACTGGCCTGCCCCTTCACCACGCTGACAGTGCGGCGCCTGCATGATATAGGGAAAGGCCCGGGACTGATGATAAGCTTCCTCCTGCTGGCTCTGGCCGGTACAGCCGTCATCGTGCTGCACCACCAGGGGATATGGCCTGAGCTTATCACGGAAAACACCTCAGACTGGGCATGGGCCGCTCTGCGCGCGGATATCATCGTGGGCAGCATTATTCTCTACCTCGCCACACAGCACCGCCTCCCCGGACCGAATGAATACGGCCCGGCGCCCAAATGAGATTACATGCTGAAAAATGAGGATTACGGCACATGACATAATTCCTGCATGATTGCCGCTGCCTGACGTAATATAAACTTGTCAATAGCCATAAATATGTTACCATCAGCGTGGATGAAGCACTACATGTATCTGGCAATTTTGGTAATATGCCAGCTGGCCTGTGGGCAAAATTTTGATCCTCCTCCCTTAAATCCGGACCCTCTGAGCAATGAGGGCCTTACACACCGCCCTCACAGCACCGCTCGCCCCTCCGGCAGCGCCACCATCTCAGGCACGGCAGCATCCTCCAACAGCCGTTTCCGCTCCCAGCCTGTACCACGTGAGCGCACACGTGTGGCCATTCTGGGCTACCACAACTTCAGCGCCACACGCCCGGTGAGTGATATGCTCCTGCGAACCTCTGAGCTGCGTGCCCAGATGGAAAAAATCCGCCGCGAGGGTATTACCGTTATCAGCATGAGAGAGTTCCTCGAATGGCGCTTCGGAAACCTCCAGCTGCCGGAAAAATGCGTACTCATCACTCTGGATGACGGCTGGCGCAGCGTGTATACGGACGCTTACCCCATCTTCCGCGAGTACGGCTACCCCTTCCACCTTTTCCTCTACACCCGCTATCTCACCGGCCGAGGTGACAGTATGTCACCCGAAATGGTGCGCAACATGATGGCGAACGGCGCCTCCGTAGGCAGCCACTCCGTTTCTCACCCCTACCCGAGCACCTGGCGCCGCCACCAAAACGCCGGCCAGCAGGCATACCACGCCTTTATCGACCGCGAATTCGGAGACTCCCGCCGCTATCTAGAGCAGCACTTCGGGCAGGTGAATACATACTGCTACCCCGGTGGCTATAATGATGAAGCCATGGTAAGACGCCTTCCCTTGCATGGTTACGTGGCCGCCTTCACCGTTATCCCCGGTAAGGTTACGTGTGA
Organism: Akkermansia sp.; assembly: GCA_045540095.1. Classification (GTDB taxonomy): domain Bacteria; phylum Verrucomicrobiota; class Verrucomicrobiia; order Verrucomicrobiales; family Akkermansiaceae; genus Akkermansia. The sequence continues at coordinate 13,031 of JAZQGN010000030.1, read as the reverse complement.
GGTAGACCCGCTGCGCATTGACCGCTACATGGTATTCGGTACGGATCACTCCATCTTCCGGCGTGCCATTGATTTCGGCACGCAGGAAAGTTCCAGCCGTTCCTCCTCCAGTGCACAGCCGGGCCGCGTGACGGCTGACGCCCCGCCTCCCCCCCTCCCTGTATCCCCCCAGCCCCCATCCTGCGTGCCCTGTAATGTTCCCACCATCACGGCACAGCTCAGCGGCCTGAGCGGCATCAACCTTTCTACCGTTCGCATGGAAGTGAGTGGCTTCGGCAGAGTTCCTGCCAAGCTGGACGCCACCTCCCGCTCCCTTCAGTGGACCCCTCCATGCCGCATTTACATGCCAAACATCTCCGTACACGTGCATTGGGACAGTACAGACGGGACCCACCATCGAGCTGAATGGTCCTTCAGTATAGACCAGACCGTGACGATAGACCAATAAACTCATTCTACCATCCGCATATCATGGACGCAGAAGATAAAAGCACCCCCACCACCTCCGCAGAGGTGAAGCCCGCCAAACCGCGCGCCGCGCGCAAGCCTGCCGCTCGCAAGAGTGCTGCTAAGGCCGCCGCCCCCGCCACGGAATCCGGCGCCACTCCTCCTGCCGAGAAACCCGCACGTAAGCCCCGCAGCAAGAAGACGCCTGCCGCCACAAGCGCAGCTCCCGCTGCTGAGGCCCCCGCCGTGCAGGAGAAAAAACAGAAAACTGAGCGCAAACCCCGTGGCAAAAAGCCTGCAAAACCCGCAGCCACCCCCACTCCTCAGCCCGCCCCGGCACAGCCCGCTCCCGCACCCACACCTCAACCCTCCCCGGCTCCGGCACCTGCCGAAAAAGCAGAAAAGCCTGCACCCGCACAGCCCCAGCAGAACAACAAGCCTGCACCCACCGCTGAACAGCCCGCTCCCCGTAAGGAGAACCCTCAGCAGCAGTCCCAGCAGAAGCCTGCTCAGGAACGCTGGGAGCGAGAGCCTGATCCCCGTGACTTCCCCGCACCTGAGCCCGCCCCCGGCTTCGCCGTACCCGAGACAGTGGGCGGCAACGAAGGTGGCAACTCCGGCAGCAAGAACCGCCGCAAGCGCCGCCGCAACCGCCGCAACCGCGAAAACGCCGAGCAGCAGCAGCCCCAGGCTCCCGCTCCTAAGGTGGACCCGGATGAGCTCGTGCGCCGCGCTTGGAAAATTTACCTCGGCGAGGTGACGGAGGAAGGCCTTGCCCTCATGGATGACCGCATCGCTGCGGAAGCTTCCCGCCGGGCCTTCCGCGTGGCTGAGCTCTTCCTGCAAGAGGCCGCCCGCTATCGCCAGCCCGCTCCTCGCCCCTCCCTTCCTCAGGCCCCTGAGCTCGAAATCACGGACGCTGATGAAGAGGAAACCTCCTCCGAGGAAGAGAGCTAATACCTCTTATACACTTTCCCATTCACCGCTTCGCCCTCCGGCGAAGCGGTTTTTTATTCACGTAATGAATCTAAGACATGCTTTCAGCTTGCCGAAGAACCCCATTTTAGGTAGAATACGAGTCTGGTAACAACTTAAAAAAACACAGCCCCCATGTCTCAAAGGCCTGATTTTCTCGCGCAACGCACGCCTATAACATTCGTTGATTTATTTGCCGGAGCCGGAGGCATCAGCGAGGGTTTTTTACAGGCATACACAGACAAAAAATATTTTGACTTCATTCTCGCTTCTGACATCAATGAGAATTGCGAGCTAACGCATGAAGTCAGATACAACGAACAACTAGGGCTAGATTTAAAGTTCATCTGCCAAGATATCATGGAAGACAGCTTTCTTGAAAATCTGAAAAAGCAAATAGGAGACACTGTAGTTGACGTTGTTACTGGTGGTCCAAGTTGTCAATCATTTAGCTTATCAGGGAGAAGACGAAAGTTTGATAAAAGAGACGATTTATTCCATCACTATTTAAAAGTCATCAAGTACCTGAGACCTAAGTACTTTGTAATGGAAAATGTTAAAGGCATTTTAACAAAGGATGGCGGTCGAATTAAGGAACGTATTTTGAATGAAATACGCTCCATTGTAGATGTTAATAAGGTACCCGTCCTTTATTCCTTCATTCAAACTGAACTGAATGAACTTACTCCTTTTCAGCGCAGCATTTATCTGGCCAAATTAGACATTGAAACTGCGGCCCATGGAAAAAAAGAAACATATCGAGATGCTTACTTCAGCATGCTGCAAGAGCGTTTTAAAGAAATCACAAGAGCTATCGACTATAAAATTAGCAAATCGAATCAATCCGTGAATACAGCAAGGCACGGGTTGGCTCTTATGCGACAAAGCAGAATGAGAGAGCAGATTAAAGCTCAAACCATTCAGCTCAAGACCAAAACTGATTTGGATAATGACACCTACGTCGATGGAATGAACGATTTTATCGACTTTATCTCAGACGCTTCAATTTTGGAAAAAACTATCAATGCTCTTGAGCATATGAAATCAATAACGGAAACCCCGGAATTAATTTCACTACTTCAATGGGCCCTTGGTTTATACGTGAAGTCGGTTGACGAGTGCTTTGATGACTTAGCTTCACATGCTCAACTAGAAGGAAAATTTCCTCAGCTGACAGCAATCCTGAATAAGGTTCGACTGTACAATATAGCAAGACCTATAGTCCTCAATTCTTCAGATTACGGCGTACCTCAGAATCGTGAGCGCGTGGTCTTTATCGGCTGCCGTAACGACCAAAGTTTAATTTCCTCCATACCGGCTACTGTTACCCCAGAAAATAAGGTAACCGTATATGAGGCATTATGGGATTTAGACTTTATTGGTAACGGAGAAGAGATTACGCAGTACAAAAAAATCAAACCCAAGGCATGTTACGCAGGTTTACTACAGTCTCGGAGTTGCGACAGTCAGCCAACCAATGAAGGCAAGCTCTATTCTGTATGGCAAAAAGAAGGTCGATTAGGGCATCGCTTTATTTTTGATAAAGCTCCTTTTTACGTACGAGATAAAGAGGCGTTAGCGTCTCCTTTGTTACATCGCTATGAGGCACTTCTCAACCATCAGACTAGTACGCAAAAAGAAGCTGTTAGGCAAAGGCTAGAACTAATTGCAAAATGCGGTGATTATAACGAAAACACTAAGAGAGTATTAAAGGAACATGGCCTCGATTCAGACAAACGAAATTATAACGTACTTAATCCGGAAGGTCAGAGTCCCACAGTCATGACAATGCCCGATGATTTTATTCATTACTCAGCATACCGCGCTCTTACAGTGCGAGAAATGGCTCGATTACAATCATTTGACGATACTTTTGTATTCCAAGGTAAGAGGAGTACTGGCGGAGATAAGAGAAAAGTCGAAATACCTCAATATACTTTGGTCGGTAATGCAGTTCCACCTTTAATGGCTCGTGCAATTGCTCAGTCCATTTTAGAAAAAATTAGCTAGCCATTTACGTTATGATACACATGCGCGCATTCAGTCCAATAGAAGAGGCTCGATTGGCTATTCTAACCCAAAAGAGTGTATCATATACACTTGTACATATTACGGCCACAGGATTTCAAAAGTCGATTCTCGATGCAACAGATCCTATGCGCGAGTATTTTTTGGAAAACAATATCCACAATTACGAACAACAGAAACAGGGAACAGCAAATAAGGTCCAAGTTAAGTCAAAAATCCTAACTAACAAAGAGGAAGTTCATACAGTGACTTCATTTTACCGACCCGAAACAAAAAAAGGAGACCCGCGATTGTGGGTATATGATGTTAAGAAGTATTGTTTTCCTGATGATATTCTTGCTTTAACCTACTTTGAAGATTGTCTTTATGTACTGAATATAACGCAATCAGACATCATTGCAGCCTTGGAGAGCGCTATCACTAATCCTATTAAAGAACTAATTTGTGAAATAGAGAAACAATCCTCATCTGTGGCAAAGGAACTTCTTTCTAAGTTTCAAATGTTTGCCAATGAGTGGATTAAAATTGATGTTGAAGCAGATACGGGAATAGGCAGAACGATTGAACGGCTGCTTGGAATTCCCATGAACTCAGCAAATGAACCTGATTACAAGGGCATAGAACTCAAATCCGCACGACCTAAAACAACAAGAACAACCCTCTTTAGCAAAACTCCGGATTGGACAATTAGCGCGTGCAAAAGTTCTCAAGACATTCTGGCCAAATGTGGGTATAAAACAGCAGAGGGGCGTCTATCCTATCGCAACACTCTAGTTTGCAACATACCAAACTCGCAAGGGTTATTCCTGTACCTAAATGGAATCGAGGATTACTTGGAAATTAAACAAAAGCAAGTACAGATTGACTATGATATAGCAGTTTGGCGTTTAAAAGCTTTGCACGATACGTTAAAAAAGAAACACGCAGAAACATTTTGGATTAGCACTAACACAAGACAACAACATGGGTATACTGAGTTCCAAATTTCCAAGATAACGCATTCCAGAAAACCAATAATTACCCAATTTGATTACATGTTGGAACAAAGGAAAATTTCAGTAGACTTACTTTTAGGGCGAGGAAAGCACGGCGATACATACGCGTTTAAATTAAAAAAAGGTGGAGTTCCTTTGCTATTCCCCGAACCCCGCATTTATACGATATCTCATTAATGCGCTACTTCGCTTTACACATATCGTTAGTACATTAAGCCAAAATGTTTTCTACAACATCAAAATCTCCTCCACTTCACCGCTTATTTTCCACCGCTTCGCCCTCCGGCGAAGCGGTTTTTTAGTGCTGAGATACGCGGCGGGTGGGAGCTGAGACAGGCCACGGGAAGTGAGGACAAAAAAGAACCGCTCTCCACCGTGAGGTGAAGAGCGGCCGCAGATTTAGTGTAAGTTCAGAGAGATGAGAAGAAGTTCAGGAGCATCAGGCCTTCTCCTCGGCCTCGCCCTCGTCCTTACGGGAAGGCATCTTGCCGGTGGTGAAGTACTGCTCGATTTCCTCAAGGGTACGGCCCTTGGTCTCAGGCATGAAGAAGGCAGCAGTGATGAAGTAAATCACCGTGAAGCCAGCCAGCCAGAAGAATACGGAGGAGTAACCGGAGGAACCCACCCAGGGCAGGAAGGTACCTGCAATCGTGGTGGAAACGGCCTGGTTAATCAGCAGAGCGATGGCCATACCGTTAGCGCGGATGCGGTTCGGCATGAGCTCGGAGAGAGCCAGCCATACGCACACGCCGGGACCTGCAGCGTAGAAGGCGATGAACACCACGAAGAAACCGGCCACCATGTAACCGGTGAATGCACCGGGCTTCATGCCGATTTCAGCGCGGGTGATGGTAATCTCCTTCACGGTACCTTCCGGAAGCGGAGTGGACCAGAAGCAGATATCATCCATGAAGGTGGGGGCAAGAGCCTTATCCTGTTCCACCTTGATGGCGGAACCCTCAGCATTAGCATCAGCGGCTACCTCAGCCACATCCTGCTTGCTGTCCAGACCGTGCTGGTAAGTCACGATAAGCTGCATACCGGGAGCCACGGATTCACCCTGCATGAAGGTAGCGGCGTAATCACGGCTGATTTCGGGGTCCTGCATGGCGCTCTTAACCACGTCAGCAGCATTCACGGTGAGGGTGTTCTCAGGAGTTACAGAGGCCTTCACGATGTCGGTAACATCCACGCGGTTGTTCTCCACGGTGAGGAACATGCAGCCCACACCGGCAAGACCCACGATGATACCGAGCGTACCCATCTTCAGAAGGAAGGTACGGCCCTTCTTGTCCACGAGGGAAACAGCCACAATCGTCATGAGCATGTTCATGACCTTAATACCGAGGTCAGCCCAGTTAGCGAAGGTGCCCTGAAGGCCGGCCTGCTGGAAAATCTTCACGGAGTAGTTGAGCACAGAGTTAATACCCGTAGCCTGAGTGCAGGCCAGCACCACTACAGCAAGGATGAAGGGGATGACGTACTTGCGCTGCAGGAGGCTATCACCCTTAGCGGCTTCAGCCATAGCGGCCTTCTCAGCAGCCTCACGTGCATCAGCCTCCTTCATTTCCTGAAGGATTTCACGAGCGGCCTCATCACCGTTGTTGGAAGCGAGGGAAATAAGAGCCTCCTCCTCACGGCCGTTGCGATAGAGCCAGCGGGGGGATTCCTTGAGTTTGAAAGCACCGATGAAGAGAATGATACCGGGAATAGCGGAGCACCAGAAAATCACCTGCCAAGCCAGCTGCTTGTGCTCGGCAGACACGGTGACATCATCAGCAGCACCCACAATCTGCGTGGTCACCAAACCGATAACAGCGGCGAACACCAGACCCACGGTGAGCATGAACTGGAACATGCCGGTACCCTTACCACGGGAGTTGGCGTCCAGACATTCAGCCAGATACATGGGAACAACCACACCTACCAGACCGGCAGATGCACCCTGAAGAATACGGCCGCTCATCAGCATAAGGAAGCTGCCGGAGGAGAAGCAGATAACCGGAATACTCAGCGTGAACAGAAGAGCAGAAAGAAGGATGACCTTCTTGCGGCCCAGCCACTCTGCCAGCATACCTGCAAACAGGGAGGAGATAACGGAACCGGCCAGCACAGCTGCCACCACGATGGAAAGTTCCTGCGGGGAATAAGAGGAAGTCTTCTCAATGTAAGGCAGAGCCGCGGCAATAACGCCTACGTCAATACCATACAGAAGACCGCCCAGACCAGCCATTACCATAAGGTAAAGGGCGTAGCGTTTGACCGATGCTGAAAGCTCGGTTGTCGTTGTATCTGTACTCATAACGGAACCATTATACCACTCTGAGCGCTCAGTTCAACCCTAAAATTCGGGCTAGAACACGTATTTCTGCACTTTTTTACACTGTACTCTGATTTCTAATATATAGAGCAGGCTCAAAATTACACAAATGCGCGAAATGCTAGGTTCAACCTAGCGAATGGTATATCTTCAAGGCCGTTTCCGGCGTACAGGGAACAGGCGCGGCCCAAGGCTCGCGGCGCAACCACGTGCGCTGCCGCTTGGCATATTGGCGCGTGAGCAAGGCCAGAGCAGCCGTGAGCTCCGCCTTCGTAGTCTTACCGGCTAGGTGCTCGCGGATGAGGCTCAGGCCGAGCGTTTTCTCCGCTGTAGGAGAAAGCGCCTCCGGCAGGGCGGCCACTTCTTCAATCGCGCCCGCCTCCAGCATCTGAGCGGCGCGGGCCGCGATGCGGGCGTCCAGCTCCGGTACCTCGCGAGTAAGGGAGAACCCCGGGCCACAGGCTTCCGGCTGCCAGTTGTTGCGCCAGTACGAAAGCGGCTTGCCGCCGAGCAGGACAATTTCCAGATTCCGCACCACATAGCGCGGGTTCAGCAAGTTCGTGGCCGCGGCCCCTTCCGGGTCCACCTCCTGCAAGCGGCGCACGGCCTCCTCCGGCGGCAAAGCTTCCAGCTGAGCCCGGAGCTCAGGGTCACTTGGCGGCGCCGGCGAAATGCCGTGCGATATAAATTTAACATACAGGCCGCTGCCGCCCGTCACAATAGGCACGGCACCGCGTGCCTGAATATCCGCTATGCACGCCTGCGCTCTGCGCGCGTGCGTAGCAGCATCATTATTCTCACTCACCTCCATGGTACCAATGAGGTGGTGAGGAATGCCACCCATCTCCTCCACACCGGGCGCCGCCGTCAGCACGGGCATGGCGCGGTACACCTGATAGGCGTCCGCGCTCACAATTTCAGCGCGCCCCAAGAGCTGCGCCAGCTCCACCGCCACGCGGCTCTTACCGCAACCGGTCGGCCCCAGAATGAAAATGGGTGCATTCATGAGGCGTCAAGCGCAACACATCTCGCCACGAAGAGTTGCCACATCCTTGCCCAGGTATGCGCCCAGCGCAAAGCCGAACTCCAGTGCAGCGCCGGGGCCACGCCCTGTCACGATGTTACCATCCGTCACAGCCGGAGCGTCAGATATGGAAGCGGCAGTTTTGATATCAGAGGTCACCGCCTCCGCAGGATAGCAGGTAATATGGCGCCCAGCCAACACACCGGCGGCCTCAAGCGCTATGGGTGCCGCACAAATGGCAGCCACCAGCTTCCCTTCCGCGTGCATGGCACGCACCAGCTCCAGCACCTCCGGTGTATCCCTCAGCAGCCAACTGGCAGCTCCACCGGGCAGCACCACCCCATCATAATCTTCAGGCTTCACACCGGCCAGCAGGCGCTCTGCCTGCATCACCAGCCCGTGGGCACCTTCCACGGCAAGCCCCTTCACACCGGCGGTCTCCACACTCACCCCCAAGCGCCTCAATATATCCACAGGCGCGCTAAACTCAATTTCCTCAAATCCGGGGGCCATTAATACTAATATAGGTCTCATATGCACTAGTTTATCCCATTTTTTGCTCATTCTCAACCCCAAAAATCAAATTTATTGCAATTATTTAACTTTTTAGCTTGACATTACTCAAACTTTTTTCTATAATACGCACGTCAACTTAGAGTACACTCCACATTTTAGCAATAAAACAGAGAACTCCGAGAAAGACAAAAAAGAAACAACTCACTACATCAAGAACAACATTTATGAAGATTCGTTACTCACTCCTTGCCGCCGCGCTTCTCGTACCTGCCTACGCCGGTACCGCTACTCCCCTTATTGAGACTGCCGAGCCCGCAGCTAAGCGTCTGAGCGGCTCCATCACACTTGGCTATGATACCAACTACACCGGCCGCGGTTATGTGGTATCCCACTCTGTGGCTGAAGGTGACAGCGTAGTTTACGGTGCTGTAAAACTTAACTATGATCTTGGGCAGCCCGGTCAGTGGACTCTGGGTTCCACTGTTGCTTATCAGGTTCCGACCTCCGGTCACAGACTTTATGGTGGCGGCGTGAAGCTTAGCCAGCCCATGCCCGTAGCTCCCGGCGTTGCTCTTCCTGCCGGCACTCGCGTTCCCATCGGTGACAAGAACATCGAGAACCAGTTTACCATCATCACTCAGGCCAACTATGCTAGCACAACTGGCCTGTGGAACATCTCCCTCGGTCACCACTTCACACACGGTGGTCTTCTGGGCGTGATGGCCAAGCACTACCGCGATCAGGGTGCTTCCGTAGTGAACGAAGTATTCATCGCCCCCGAGTGGACTCCCTACAAGTGGCTGAGCGTGGGCGTAAAGACCAGCTACTCCTTCCAGGGCATCACCGGCTGGTGGTTCGAGCCGTACGTAACCGTGAAGGCCCCCATCATCGGCACCCCCGAGGACATCAAGCTTCTTGGTGTTGTAACTCTGGGCATGAGCGCCACGGCTGACTACTTCGCAGACCCCTACAATGCTTGCGGCAACGGTTCTCAGGCTTTCTGGGTGAAGTTCTCCACTCCTTGGTTCGTGCGTGACAACTTCATCATCACTCCCTCCATCAGCTTCAACTGGCTGGGCAAGGGTGGTCTTGATGCCAACAAGCGCGCCGAGGCTCGTCCGCTTGACAACAGCGCTGTCCCCTTCCGCAACTTCGGTGTGGTAGCCGGCATCAGCGCCACATACACATTCTAATAAAAAAGCCTGATTTTTATCTGGTAAAGCAGAAAAGAGCTGCTATAATAGCAATAGGCTCCGATCTGCCATGAGCGGAGCCGCCTGCCCCACACAGGGCCGGGCGGCTCTCTCACATGCAGAGCTGAAACTTATTACCTGACTTAACAACAGCACAACAGATTTTATGGCTGAACTCATCGTATACGGCAAGGAAAACATCATCCAGCCGGCCTTCTACATGCCCAACCGCATCAGCATTGGGGCAGGTAAGGCCATGCACAAGCTGCTGGACGGCAAAGTATGTTACCTCGTGGATCCCACATATCCGCCCGCACCGGAAATCATGGATTTCCTGAAGCGCAAGGATGTAGAGATTGAATACTTCGACTTCCGCAACACCACCTCCCGCGCCGTGCGCGAGCAGATTCTGGCAAAGTTTGCACAGGGTACCAGCGTGGTATTCCTGCCCGGGCAGGTAGCCAAGCACCGCGGTACATATTCTGATGTACCTTCTCCCTTCCTGCGCCACGTTGGCAGCCTGCACATCTCTCCTGTGCCGCTGTACCTCGGCTATTTCGGCGACAGCGTAAGAAACCTCTACCGCGAGGTGTACGAAGAAGGCTGCCATGAGGAGCTCTGCATCCTGCCCCAGCTGGCTCCCGGCCCGCAGACCGGTGAGCGCCTCATGAAAGCATGGCTGGAGACCGGCGCTGCTCGCTTCGCTGACCAGCCCATCCTTAAGACCTCCCTCACCACACAGCTGGTGAAGGGCATCAAGGCACACCCGAACACGGAAATCATTGACGGCATGACCGGCAACACCCTCCCCTTCTTCAAGGCTCTGGGTGTATCCATGACGGTAGCCAAGCTGCTGCGCAAGCGTGATGACAAGCGCATCGGCGTAATTCTGCCTCCGGGCCCGGGCGGTGTGATCGCCACGCTGAGCTGCCTGCTTGCCGGCATCACCCCTGTGCTTATCAACTACGCTTCCTCCCGCGCTGCGTTCGAGAGCACCGTACGCCAGGCAGGGCTGAAGACCTTCATCACAGCCCGCAAGTTCATGCAGAAGCTGGACACCTTCCCCTGGCCGCCTGAGGATCAGCTCATTCTGGTGGAAGACCTGCTGAAGAACCTTTCCAAGCCCGCTCTCATCGCTAACGTGCTGCTGGCCAAGGCCGGCCCCGCCTCCGTGATTTGCAAGATGTTCAACACGGACGCTCGCAAGGATACGGATGAAGCCGTGATGCTCTTCACCTCCGGCTCCTCCGGCGAGCCCAAGGGCGTTACCCTCACGCACCGCATGATTCTTGCTAACACCTCCCAGTGCGCCTGCCGCCTGGAGCTGGAGGGCATGCGCTTCCTCGCCAGCCTTCCCATCTTCCACAGCTTCGGCATGACGGTGGCCATGATGCTGCCGCTGCTCACCGGCTGCCCGCTCTGCGCTTATCCGAACCCCACGGATGCCCGCACCATCAACGAGCTCATCCAGAAGTACCAGCTCACCCTTGTGGTAGCCACCCCCACCTTCGCCCGCGCTTACCTGCGCCGCGCAGACAAGGAAACCTACAAGAGCGTGCGTTACTTCGTGCTGGGTGCCGAGAAGCTGCAGCCTGATTTGGAGCGCGAGTTCCTGACCAAGTGCGATGTGAAGCTTCTGGAAGGTTACGGCCTCACCGAGACCGCACCCGTTATTTCCGCCAACATGCCTGATGTGCCGCTCATCCCGGGCTCCAAGTTCTTCGTACCCGGCACCGTGGCCCGAAGCGTAGGCGCCCTGCTGCCCGGCATCGCCATCCGCATCACGGATGTGGATGACGACACCAAGGAACTCCCCCTCACCGAGCGCGGTATGGTATGGTTCAAGGGTGCCAACGTCTTCAGTGGTTATGTGGGCAAGCCCGAGCTGAACCACGACCTCTTCTGGAACGGCTGGTTCAAGACGGGCGATATCGGCCAGATGGACCTCAACGGCTTCCTGACACTCGGTGGCCGCCTCTCCCGCTTCTCCAAGATTGGCGGTGAAATGGTGCCGCACGAAGGTGTGGAGCTGGCCATCAGCGAAGGCCTCGAGCTGAACGCTGAAGATGGCGTGAAGATTGCCATCACAGGCGTAAGTGATGCTCAGAAGGGTGAGGCCCTCGTGCTCCTCTCCGCCCTGCCCCAGCACCAGCGCAGCTCCGAGGAAAAGGAGATTCTCACCAACCTCCGCACCATGCTGGCAGACAAGGAAATGCCCACCCTCTGGGCTCCCAAGTATCTGGTGCCCGTGGAAAGCATCCCCGTGCTGCCCACCGGCAAGCTGGACCTCCGCGGCTGCAAGCTGCTGGCTGAAGAAGCTCTGGGTGACCTGAGCTAAAGCTCCTGAGAGTCGTTAGTATTTTCGCGCCTGCAAGGAATCCCCTTGCAGGCGCTTTTTCATCCTCACACGCAGCGGCAGCTCATTCCGGCACGCCATCCTTGCAAGAGCGTCCACGCGAACGAAGCCGAGCCAACGTGGCTTTTTAACGCGTCGCAAGCCGGTTAACGGTGGCATATAAGCTATACATTCCGCGGGCGAATGCCCGCCTAATCCATGAGCCCCGGTGAGGGGCGGTATAAGGTAGCCCGGGCGTGAAGCTCCGCTAGGAGCGGAACCCCGGGAACGGGAAAAAACAAATATGAACCCCGCTAGGGGTGGCATAAAGCGGAGATAAAGTATCAACAGTTCACACATAGATATGAGCATTCGATTTAGCTTGCTGTCATCTATAGTGAATGATATAGTCGTAGTGTAGCTATAACGTATATGCGAGATACATATTCAAATATTTACCTGCACATTATTTTTCACACCAAGAATATTGAGGTTCCTATTGAGGAAAACGATTTGCCGGAAGTATTTCGCTACATTGGTGGGGTTATACGGTCAAGTTCCGGAACAGCCTATGTTGTAGGCGGTAGACCTGACCATATACACATTTTGACATCCCTTCCTCACACAATATGCTTGTCTGACTTTGTTCGCGGAATTAAAGCAAATACAAGCAGATGGATAAAGACGATACATCCCCGGTATAAAAATTTTTCATGGCAAGCTGGTTATGGAGCTTTCTCCGTAAGTGAGTCATGTAAAGAAACGGTCATAAACTATATTTTGAATCAAAAGGAACATCATAAAATAGTATCAGCTTATGATGAGTACCTCCTTTTTCTTGAAAAAAATGGGCTTTTGGCTACCGGGGCCGGGGCTAGTGAATAAAATCGCAACAATTTATCGCCCCGCTTTATGCCACCCCTCAATTGATAAATTCTGGTAGTATACGTTCGAGGAGTGATATAATCACCTCGCCGGAGCAGGAGCTCAGTGTTAGCTGCAATGAGCTCCTGGCTTGGACGAGTTCGTTGCCACCCCAGTACTGCACAAATAGTACGTACGGCCGAAAGTAAGAACCATCCAAGCCCCGTCCTCGGGGCCGGTACTCAAACTCGTATAATTGAAAGGTACCGTCCTTGCGACGAGTCCGAAATTGAGGAGGAGACATAATGCAACAGAAATCAATAAAAAGCAAGTC
>JAZQGN010000029.1:0-16132 GCA_045540095.1 Akkermansia sp. | reverse complement strand
CCCTCCGCCAAGGTGCGCGCCATCGAGCCCTCCCTGCTTCAGCGCTGCGCTACTCACTTGGCCTCCACCACCGACGCCACAGAGGCTTACCTCGCCGGTAAGACAGCCGTGCAGGCCGCCGTTTCCGGCGATACCGACAAGATGGTTGCCTTCGAGCGCGACAGCGTTTACGGCCAGTACGTATGCAACACCAAGCTCCTGCCCCTCGAGAGCGTTGCTAACTTCGAGAAAAAAGTTCCCCGCGAGTGGATCAACGCTGCCGGTAACGGCATCGAGCGCGCCTTCATCGACTATGCTCTGCCCCTCATCCAGGGCGAGACCGGCATGAAGACCGTTGAAGCTCTCCCCCGCTTCGCCCGCCTCCGCAAGGTGCTGGCTAAGCCCGTTTGCGAGTAATTTTAGCTCCTCTCCCTTAATCATTGCCCCCGCGTTTTTCTTACAAACGCGGGGGCTTTGCCATTATCTGCCTCAGCTACCACAACATGGTGCTATCTCCTCTTGATTAAAAAGCCTATTGTCGAGTCCTTAACCTCAAAAACAACAATAACGATATCATTTTTATGATATTAAAGTGCAAAAAAAGCCGCTTAACGTGCAGAATTGCAGCGTTTAAGCGGCTTTTTGTTCCAGAGCCGGATGTCAGGGTCGAACTGACGACCGTCCGATTACAAATCGGGTGCTCTACCACTGAGCTAATCCGGCGAGGTGCGCGTATTCTACATGATTCCACCTGCTTTGACAAGCCTTTTTTTTTATAAAGTCACATTTTAGGGTGTCAATCTGAGAATTTTTTTATATAATGGCAAATATTTCAACAACAGAGGGTATTTCAATATCCCATAACACACAGAAAATAAGCCGGAGCTCCATGAGGAACAAGCACGCAGTATGAACAGAGCACATCTTTCGCCGTCCATTATCATAAAGACTGAAGAAACGCTTTTTTTCATCCTGCAGCAGTAAGTGGGGCTCGAAATATTCGAACTATTAAACCAAGATTGTTTACACGCCATGCCAGATATTCGAGATATTTCATCCTTCTCATTCGCACTACAGCCGGGCACGAAACTTCATCAATACGTCATCGAAAGTAAACTCGGTATGGGCGGATTCACTATCACCTACCTTGCTCAAGATGAGCAAAGCGATAGGCGAGTCGTCATAAAAGAACATTTTTCCAACAGATGGTGCCGCCGTGATGAGAATAATCAGAAAGTAGCTCCTATGAGCAAGCACACATTACAGCTTCACGATATATCGCTGCGACATTTTATGCATAGAGCAAGTGCATTCTCAAAACTTGCGCACAAAAGTATTGTACTCATATACAAATACTTTATCGAAAACAACACGGGATACTATGTGATGCCTTATATCAGTGGCACCCCCCTGAACATGGTGGCCGCTAATCAGAATATCGTCACCGGCGAATGGCTGCTACACCAGCTGAAGGAGCTACTCAAAGCTCTAGCGTATATGCACAGTAACGAACTCTTTCATCTCGATATCAAACCACGCAACATCCTTATAACTGATTACGGCGAGCCCGTTCTCATTGAAATGAGGTTATATGACAACGTAGACAAATATGGGGAAGACAACTATATTGTAAGCACACCATTCGAGGCAATCGAGCAGAATACACCTCTGCGTAATATTGGACCGTGGACAGACTTGTATTCGCTGGGCGCCACATTTTACAAAATCATCACCGGCGAGTATCCGCCCATAGCGATAGAGCGCATCGTGGAAGATTGTTACACTCCCCTTGCCGAAAATAGTTCCTATACTTCCCGCTTTCCTTCGGAACTACTCAGCAGTATCGATAAAGCTCTCCATCTGCTTCAAAAAAACCGCTGGCAAAGTGCACAGGAATGGCTGGATGCTCTAAACACGCCGCCTCAAAAAAACTCACAACCAGGTAAACAAGTCATGAGCCAGACCAGCCACCTGCGCGCATTTTTTGACAAAATACGCTCTGCTTTCACCAAGAAAAAAGAGAAGAAGTCATAAGACCTCATTAGTCTCCGGCGCCCGAAGGAGGGTTGAACACGTCAAATAGCCCCTCGCGTACAGCAAGACGGGCATTCAAATTTACATATCAAATTTCTATATCTTTCCCCTTCCCTTCAGGCGGAATATGTGATATCATCCCCGTACGTTAGCAAAAGATTCTTTCCGCCATGCATGAAGATCTCTCAGCACCTACAGTCCCTATTCCACACGGAAATCCCATCGCACCGGTTTTGCCAGGGGGCTTCGTGCTGCGTGATTACAAGATTATTCAAACGATAGGGCGCGGTGGCTTCGGCATCACCTATCTGGCCGAGGAAGAAATCACGGAAAGACTCGTTGTCATCAAGGAAAATTATCCGGCTGAATATTGCTTCAGAAATATGAGTTCGTACATTGTGAGCCCCTCCGGCCACAATCGTAAAGAATCCTATGATTGGGCTCTCACGCGCTTTTTGGATGAAGCAAAGGTGCTTGCCCGCCTCAACCATCCGAATATCGTACCCATACGCACTGCCTTTAAGGCCCTCGGCACGGCATACTATGTGATGCCCCATGTGGAAGGCACGGAGCTTCATAAAGCCGCCCCGGCCCCGGATACCATCACTGCCAAATGGCTACAGCCCGTGCTGGAAAAGCTCCTTTCTGCTCTGGATTATCTGCACGCCCAAGGACTCATCCACCGCGATATCAAGCCGACCAACATTCTGGTAACGAAAAGCGGCGAGCCCATCCTCATCGATTTCGGAACCGCCCGCGCTCAGGAAAGCACCCACACCCATACCAAAATAGGCACACCCGGTTTCATGCCTTTCGAGCAATTTTCCACCAAAGGCAAGCGCGGCCCTTGGACGGATTTGTACGCTCTGGGTGCCACCTGTTATCGCCTCATCACAGGCCAAGTTCCTCCGGATGCTATCGAGCGCATGATGGATGATGAATACCTCCCGCTCGCCGGAATGGCCGAGCTCAGCACACGCTTCCCTCAATCCCTCCTCAGCAGCATCGATAAGGCTCTAAACATGCCCGCACGTGAGCGCTGGCAAAACGCACAAGAGTGGCTCACCGCGCTGCATGTACAAGAGCCTGCTGCACAGGAACTCACCCCCCAGCTGGCACAAGAAGAGCTCCTCCGCCTCGGCATCACATCTGATAAATATAATACTGCACTTCTCTCGGCTGCCGAGAAGGGTGAGCTCCAAAAAATCCAACTGCTCATCACTGCCGGAGCTGATGTCAACACTACAAACGATTATGGGGACACTCCCCTCACTTTAGCTGCTTGGGGAGGCCATGCAGAGTGTGTTCGCCTTCTGCTCGCCGCACCGTGTATAAATACATCACAGTTTAACCCTCTGCATCTTGCAACTTTTGCGCATGATACTGAAGAATTACAAAAACTGCTAACCACGCAAGATATCGATATCAATCAAGGCGATAATATAAACAATGAATCCCCTCTCAGCACAGCAGCTTCCTCAGGCTTTACCGAGGGCGTGCGAATCCTTCTGGACAAACCCGGAATAGATGTCAACAAGGTAGACCAATACGGCTACTCTCCTCTCTGCTACGCTGCCGAAAATGGCCATACCGAATGCGTGAAGCTACTGCTCGCCGCTTCAGACATCAATCTCACCGCTTATACCCCCCTGCACTTCGCAGTCATGACGAATGACTCAGCGGAATTGCATAAGCTTATTGCTTCACACAAATGGGATATTAACCAAGCAGATCACAGAGGTGATACCCCTCTCATCTGGACTGCTATAGCAGGCCATACCGAGTGCATGAAACTACTGCTCACCGCGCCGGGGATTGATGTTAATTTAGCAAATCAAGACGGCGTATCTCCTCTCTGCTTGGCTGCCTTCAAGGGCCATACCGAGTACATGAAACTACTGCTCGCCGCGCCGGGGATTGATGTTAATTTAGCAAATCAGTACGGCGAAGCTCCTCTCTACTGGGCTGCCGAAAAAGGCCATACCGAGTGCGTGAAGCTACTGCTCGCCGCTCCGGGGATTGATGTTAATTTAGCAGATCAAGACGGCGACTCTCCTCTCTGCTTGGCTGCCGAAAAAGGCCATACCGAGTGCGTGAAGCTACTGCTCACCGCTCCGGGGATTGATGTTAATTTGACAAATCAAAACAACGACTCTCCTCTCTGCTGGGCAGCAAGCAATGGCCATACCGAGTGCGTGAAGCTACTGCTCGCCGCGCCGGGGATTGATGTTAATTTGGCAAATCAAGACGGCGTATCTCCTCTCAACATTGCAGCAAGCAATGGTCATACGGAATGCGTAAAGTTACTGCTCGCCGCGCCGGGGATTGATGTTAATTTGGCAAATCAAGACGGCGAATCTCCTCTCTACTGGGCAGCAAGCAACGGCCATGCCGAGTGCGTGAAGCTACTGCTCGCCGCGCCGGGGATTGATGTTAACAAGAAAAACAAAAATGGAGATACAGCGCTCACACTAGCCAAAGAAAATGGCCACGGTGAATGCGTCAAGCTCATCCGACAAGCTGGCGGGAAAGATTTCCTGTGGTTTTAATAGATAAAGCCGAGCTAGGACGTAGATGGGAGCCGTGAGCTGGGCGTGGAATACGTCGCGGTAAAATTGTTCCACGTGAAACAAAATGCGAGATAGCAGATAGAGATAGCGCGTG
The DNA here is from genome assembly GCA_045540095.1 of Akkermansia sp. Taxonomy (GTDB): domain Bacteria; phylum Verrucomicrobiota; class Verrucomicrobiia; order Verrucomicrobiales; family Akkermansiaceae; genus Akkermansia. The sequence continues at coordinate 11,455 of JAZQGN010000029.1, read as the reverse complement.
AGTAAATATTCTTACCCTCGGGTCACATGTGTCCCAAAGTTTGGGGGAATATAGCCATTGTGTACTCAAAATCAGCGTGTTTTGTCGAATTCTCCTTGGCCGGGTATCATACAGCCTGTTCATTGGCACAATTTTTCTTTTATCCCAACATCGGCGTAAGCCGCTTACTTTTAAATCGTAAAGCGTAAATTGTAATTCGTAAATCAACGTGTCCCAAATCTTTGGGACACGTATGCCCTCGAGTGGATGTGAACTTGATTTACGGTTGACAAGGGTGGGGTAAAGGAGTAATATCCACACGCACGGCATGCAAATCATTCATAGCTTGGAGGAATTAAAAAAGGTCCCCTGCCCTATTCACTGGGCGATGGGATTTTTTGATGGCGTGCACTTGGGCCACCGTCGCGTGATAGAATCCGCAGCGAGCGAGGGAGCACTGCGAGGCGTACTGACCTTCATGCCGCATCCGCTGGCAGTACTGAAACCGGAGCTGGCGCCTAAACTTCTCACGCCAAATCCGGATGCCAAGGCGTCACTCATGAGCGAACTGGGAGTGAATATTCTACTGGTGCTACCCTTCACCAAGGAGCTCGCAGCAATGAGCCCGGAAGACTTCCTGAACTCGCTCCACGGGGCCTGTAGCATCGCGGGCATCTCCGTGGGGAACAACTGGCACTTCGGTAAAGGTGGGCGCGGCAATGCGGCTTTCCTGCGCAGCGAGGCGGCGCGGCTGGGCTTCACTGCCTGCGTGAACGAGATGCTCATGATGGGCGACGACACAGTGTGCTCCAGCCGCATTCGCGAACTCTTAACGGAAGGCAACATCGGGCAAGCAAACGCCATGCTCGGCCGTCCCTTCAGCATTCAAGGCACCGTGGAGCATGGGCAAAAGCTTGCACGCACCCTCGGCTTCCCCACAGCGAATATCACCCTTCCCTCCGCTGCCGCCCTGCCCCGCCCCGGCGTGTACGAGGTACGCTGCAGTGTGCAAGGAACAATGCTGAGAGGCATCGCCAACATCGGCAAGCGCCCCACCATCTGCGAGGATTACAAGCCCACGCGCCTGGAAGCACACTTCCCCGGCTGGAGCGGCAACCTCTATGATATGACCCTCAGCGTGGAACTCCACCGCTTCATCCGCCCTGAGCAGCGTTTCAACGGAATTGATGCGTTAAAGACTCAGATAGAACAGGATATAGCTTCCCTTAACTCACTCTGATAATGGGTAAAATCGCTCTAAGTTTCTGCACACCAACACTTAACGATGTAAAAAGTGTCCGTGAAACAGTGTTCCATGTGGAACAAAGCGATTTAGCCTTCCCCAACATCTACCTGCTGCGAGAAAAATACGGTACCACTATTTCGGTACGTGATGGTTGTCTCTATCGACACTTCTCAGGCACTGGCCGACTGCAAGGATATGCCTTCCCAGCGGGGCACATTCGTGACATTGAGGAAGCATTGTTCCATGTGGAACAACACGCCCAAGCTCATGGAAACGAGCTGAAGTTTTGCCTGCTCACGGAGGAAAATGCTCGCCAACTTCAGGCACATTACGGGGATAAAATTCACTTCACGAATGACCCTGGAGATGCCGATTATCTTTACAGACGAACTGAACTTGCAGAGCTGCCCGGCACAGCATTTCATAAAAAGAGGAATCACATCGCACGATTTGAAAAGAATTTTCCTGATTGGAAATTTGAAAAAATGGCGCCGGAAAACAGCGAGGATGCGCTTACTATTGCGGCCGCATGGGCGGAAGCCCAAGGAAACTCCCCTGCTCTTCTTCACGAACTCCGCGCCATCAAAAATGCTTTGGAGCATACTCAGGAGCTAGGTATTATCGGTGGCCTGATATACTGCGGACAGCGTGCAGTGGCGATGAGTCTGGCTTCCTATATCACGCCTCAGGTAGCTGACGTTCATTATGAAAAATGCCTACCTGAGTACCGGGATGCCTACCCCCTTATCTGCCGTGAGATGGCACGACTACTCACCGCCGAGCTCATCAATCGTGAGGAAGATTTGAATATTCCGGGGCTCAGACAAGCCAAGCTTTCGTGGAAACCCACACGTATTCTCCATAAATTATCAGCCGTTATCAAGACATGTTGACAGGCATTTTTTCACCATCAAAATGCGCAGATTGTAAACTGTGCTGTAATTTCCACCGTAGTTCTGCGTGGGAAACACCGGCATTAAATGAGGCCCAAATCTTTCTTTTAAATGAACTTTGTGTGCCTCTTGAGAAGCGTCCGGACGGCACAACATCCTTTTTTCTGAACTTTTGTACGGATTCTGAGAACGAAATTGCAAATTGTCCCATGCTGGATCCGAATAGCGGTTGCACGCTTCAGCGCAAAGACAGACCCTTTGAATGCCGCATCTGGCCGGTGCGTGTGATGCGTGAACACAGCAGACTTGTCATTGGCATCTATCAAAATTGCGCCGCTCTTGAAGGTGATGCTTTCGAGAAACTCCGTGAATTCACACTGAAAGAACTCCTGCCACAGATTCTTGAATATGCTCACAAGAATCCGCGAGCTGTGAGAGAATTTGATACAGCTTATCAGATTATTTGGAAATCTTAAATTTTCAAGTCATTTTCTGTTCCACGTGGAACATAGACCGGCAGACTGAATTCTGCCGGTCATTTTTTTGCGAGCAGAAAAAGCATCGGTGCCATCACAGCGTCATTCATTTTTAAAATCACGTGTCGATGAGTTGTTGAGTTTTTTCTTGAATCAAAAAAACGTTCCAATGTCACTATCGTGAGAATTGCGTGGAGCTGTACAAATGGTAAGGGAAAGTTAAATATCTAAGTGAAGGAATGTTCCACGTGGAACATTCCTTCACAATATAATTCAGACTTAGCTGATGAGTTAATCAGCAATTTTCAAAAATTCATTTTGATAAAAAATGGTACCAGTATGAAAGAATCACAGTATAGGTAATTCACGATTGAGTATAGATGAGCATCAGAAGAAAATGTGAACTCAGTACAAACTTCAGCGTCAGGATAAAATTAATACCGCTCAGTGAGCGAGCGCCATCACAGAATCCGTTTTAAAAATCTTGAGCACGCTGAGTGATGCTAAAAGAATATCCATCGAAAATTATCTTTAAAATTTCAACATCAGATTCTGGACAAGGAGGAAAAATACCGTTGAACATCTATCTGGATTTCTACAACTCAATATGAAAAGCAGGGCAGTGAGGACTGTAATCTACACACCAACTTGGGATTCAATTCATCTCTGCCAAGACAGCTTTTCTTCGTAATATATCAGCAAAGTCTGCCTATTTTCTCGAAAATATACGCTCACAAGTTATCTTCTCCGGCTCGCAATTGTTCCATATGGAACAATTAAAGTTAAAACTGCGCTTTCTCGTTACTCGAATGATAAAAATTATACAATATACTGATGCTTAGTATATTGTATAATTTAACACACCATAATTACCAAAAAGGGCAGGGGAGATGAAATTCACCGTGGTTTTGTATTATTTTCTCATCAGAAAGCTAATCATACACCCAAAAATCATCTCGGTAAAGTATTCTGAGCACTTATTTTACTAAAAATTATATGGCTCATATCAGCAGGGCAGGGGAGTAGATTTCCTCTCGCGCGCACGCATGGAGCAGTAAATATGAGCCATTCATTCAGCAGTTCCATGTGGCACATTTAAAAAATAAGTATCAAGATTCTGAGCCGAAAATGGGAGCGTTGTCATAAGCACGGCGACGCGTCAGCAGCATCCGCACACTACTATCCGTACCTTTATCGCTGGCAATAGAGAGTGAAGTACGACAGTCATCTGTCACCTGATTCAAATCTATCTTACCTGTAGAAAGAAGGAAATGAACACTTGCTGTTTGGCCATTTTTCTCAGCAAGCGCCAAAGGATTGCCGGCATTAACATCGGCGCCGGCCTCCAGCAGAATGCGCATGCACTCAATATGCCCGTGTGCCGCTGCCTCAGAAAGTGGCGTAGTACCCAGTGAGGATACAGCGTTAATACACTCAGGAGTCTTCTGAATAAGCTCTTGAACACAAGCTACATGACCACCGGAAGCAGCACGATGCAGGGCCGTCTCATCAAATGCAGAAACGCAGCTTCCATCAGCACCACTCATCATCATCTGACGGAGCATGTTAATATTCCCGACAGTCGCGGCAGTCAGAAAAGCATCTGTACGAGCCTGAATATAACTCTCAGATTTCTGCACAGAAGCGACAGGCTGAGGCTCTAATACATCACTCTCCTGATGAGAACCCAGTACATTTACCGCCGAACAGATAGCCAAACTGAACATGGCTCCAAGTACGAAATGAATGAATCTGCACTTAGTAAAACGGAAGATGTTGTCATTTGCGTTCATGAATCTGAATGAGATTGATGTTTATTATAGATAATGTATCTTTCTGCATATTCAGATGCAAAAGCATGAACGATTGTTCAATAGAAATTCATTTTATATCATAAAAAAATCCACCTTTTCCAAGCGGGGCAGGGGAGGTGTAATACTATCTCTTCCTAACGACCATTACGGCTATAACAGCCACCCCAAAGCAGCTAAACCAATCGTATCACCACGCGTGCGCGCGCAAGGATTATATAAGGCAACTCTAAGCAGTAAAAGTCCTTCAGCAGCCTCGAAGGCTCATTGCCTTTGCGGCATCACCGGAGGAAGCATCAGGGTAACAGGTCGCACAGAACGCTCTGCCACCTCCTTCCACATATCGGCTGTACGCGTATAAACAGCAGCTCGGGCATTCGCCACAGCTATCTCACAAGCCTCCATGGCACGAATCCAGGGAGTGATATAATGAATACCGCGCGCCAACACGGCCTCACGTGTTTCAGCAAATCGTACGAGCGCTTCCTCTGCCAACTGAAGGGAACGCTGGGCATACTGCGTTTTACCATCATGAGCATGCAGACGCACATACAGGGCCGCGCGCAGGCAATCACGTACATGCAGCACAGGATCATCACCGGGCAGGGCAGGGTGCACCTCAGCGGCCTTCGCAGCCGCCACAATCAAGCCGGTGCGCACATACTTATTCTCCATCATCAGCACGCGGAGTGGAAGCGTGGCAGCCTCCCAGCGCTGCAGAATAACGGCAGGTTCATCCAAGTGCTCACGGTCCAGCGGCATGGCATTCATGGCGCGCCTCGTGGCACGTGCACGAGCATCCATACCCGCGCTCCACATGGCCGTGGACACATACAGGCGAGAAGTCATCAGCACGCTGCTTTCCCATGCAGGAATATCATCACGCGTGGCCAGTTTTACCGCCTGCATGAAGTGAGGCACGGCCTCAGCAGGCTTACCACTGCGGTACAGAAGGTGCCCATACAAGTGCGAAGCCACAGGATGCTCCGGAAGCATTTCCGCCGCTTTTCGGGCAGCCTCCAGCGCTTCCTCACTCACCTGAGGAGAGGCCTCTTCCACATAAGCACGCACGAAGCATACCAAAGCATCATCCCCGCGAGAAGCATACAAACGCCCTGCAAGCTCCAGCGCTCGCCGCTGCATGGGGCGAACTTCACCCTCCAACTCATAGCCCACATCCACACAGTGCAAGAGCAGAATTCCCCAGCAAGCGGAGAAGGTATCATGACGGTACTGCTCCGCGCGTTTGCAGAAATCTTCCGCCGCGCCCACCTTATCATTCGTGAGTAGCTTCAGGAAGGTGGCCAGATAAAAAGTCTCCACCGGTGTGGCCGGCAGGCTGTTGATACGCTCTGTCAGCGCGGCCAAACTCGCATTCCGGCGCTCAGGCTCAGGCTCCGTCATGAGGAGGCCTACATAGCCCAGAGAGCACATATCATCAGCCTCTACCGCTCGTGCAAAATGTAGGCGGGCGGACTCCTCCCATCCCAGCAGCAAATCCAGCATACCCGCCTTAATAGCCTCCCGCGCCACCTCATTATCCGTGGCCAGCGGCAGATTCAGGGAAGGTACAGATGGTGGCGGAGCGGGGGACTGGGGTGCTGGTTCCGCCGCTGCTACAAGTGCAGCAGCGGCGGCGAAGAACAGTGCTGATTGTTCCACATGGAACATAGGGCTTACATGCGCTCAGGCATCTCAATACCGAAGAGCCCCATGCCCTGCTTCAGCACGCGGGCGGTCAGCTCGCAGAGAGAAAGACGCGTTTCACGCACCTCGCCCTCACTCTTGAGCACCGGGCAAGCCTCATAGAAGCTGTGGAACGCGCGGGCCAAATCATAGAGATAAGCGGCCAGCAAGTTCGGGCGGCAGTCATCCAGAGTGGAGGGCACCACCTCAGCATAACGCACAAGGAGGCGGGCGAGGTTAATCTCAGCATCCTGAGTAAGGATGAGGGAAGCAGGAGCAGTGAACTCACCTTCAATCTTGCGGAAGATGGAGCGCACACGCACATAGCTATTCTGGAGGTAAGGAGCGGTATCACCGGAGAGGGAGAGCATCTTATCCCAGTCAAAGATGTAATCGCTCATGCGGTTCTGGGACAGCTCAGCGAACTTGATAGCACCCACACCCACGGCCTGGGCCACGCGTGCCTTCTCCTCCTCGGGCATGTCCGGGCTCTTCTCTTCCACCACCTTGGTGGCACGAGCCACGGCCTCATCGATGACATCCTGCAGGCTCACGGTGTCGCCGCTGCGGGTCTTGAAGGGGCGGCGGTCCTTACCGAGAATGGAGCCGAATGCCACGTGGCGGAAATCACCGGTCACGCCGCGCATGCGCTCGATGTCGAAAATCTGCTTGAAGTGCTTATCCTGCGGAGCACCCACCACGTACCAGATGGAGTCCGCATTGAAGTTCTGCGTGCGGTAATCGAGCGTGGCGAGGTCAGTAGTGGCATAAAGGAAACCACCGTCCGCCTTGCGGATAATGGCGGGAACGGGCTGCCACTCGCCATTCTTCTGCACAAGGAAGGGGTCCTGCTGAGGCTTGTGGAAACCATCCGAGAACACGCAGATGGCGCCATCACTCTCGCGGGCGATACCCTTAGCGATGAGATCCTCCACCAGCGGAGCGAGGGCGTCATTGTAGGCGCTTTCGCCGAGCCAGTAATCGAAGCTGATATTCAGCTGAGCATAAATTTTCTCAAGGCCCATCTTGGTCACCTCGATGCAGCGCTGCCAGATGGCGAGGTTTTCCTCATCACCGCTCTGGAGCTTCACGAGCTCAGCCTTGCACACGGGCAGCAGGCCTTCCTCCTCCTTACACTTCTGGTTCACCGTCTTGTACACGGCGAGCAGGGCCTCGATGGGGTCCTTCTCCAGCTCTTCCTGGCTGAGGATATTCTTCCAGCCCCAGAGAATCATACCGAACTGGGTACCCCAGTCACCAATGTGATTATCCGTTATGACGGTGTGACCCATGAAGCGGGCAAGGCGAGCCAGCGTATCGCCGATGATGGTACTGCGGATGTGACCCACATGCATGGGCTTGGCCACGTTCGGAGCAGAGAAGTCAATCACGAGAGTCTTGGGCTTATCCACCACGGCCACGCCCAAGCGATCATCGCTCAGCATGGCAGCAGCCTTACCGGCAAAGAACTCAGAGCGTACTCGGAAATTGATGAAACCGGGACCGGCAATCTCCAGCGTAGCCACTTCATTATCACCAAAGGCTTCCACCACCTGAGTGGCCAGAGCGCGGGGATTCGTGCCCACTTGCTTGGCAAGCATCATGGCTGCATTACTCTGATAATCACCGAAGCGCAGGTCCTGAGACGGTGTTACGGCCGGTACAAAGCCGGCAGGCAGATTTTCACCCAGCACGCTCTGCAGGGCGGCCAGGAGCTTTTCGGAAAGAATTGTCGGTATCGTCATGTTCGCCGCTTTTATACACGCTTGAGCTTGATTTGTCAATCTTTATATATATCGCGCGCGCGAAATTTAGTGCAGGCCCGCCTCTCCTCTGTACGCTGAATGCTCATCAGAATTCAAAATTTAAGCTCTCCTTAGAATCCGTGAGGCACATGCGCCGATGTCACTCATTTTTCATTTCACGCGCAGAGCTTTGTTCTTCAATGCATAGGAAAATCCGCTCTCTAGCTGTTTTCTGTGTGTGGCACCTGTGGAACACGAAAGTTCTTGTAAATAGAAAACGGCTGTGCTATATACATACACAGCTGCTGTGTGCGTGACGCGTGGTCAAACAGGCCCGGACCGTTATAATACACTAAGGGGCATCAAAGCTAAATGGGTTTAATGTTCCGTCCAATAGGGATACCTCAGAGAAACCCGGCTCCGCACCCACCTACGTTCAGGGAACGTGGCTCTTATTCCACTGACGGCACAGCGGTGTATCTTTTCTAAACAGCCTCCTCCGGTTCCGGAGCGAGGCTGTTTCTCATTTGTCACGCAATAAATAGTAATATCAGCTTTACTATTAAAATCACCCAATTTAGGAATTTGGATTTACGAATTACGAGTTACGAAAATTAAGATTAGGCTCGCATCGCTCGCGGGATTCTACTCGATGAGTGCAGGGTGGAATAAGCTATGCATTTCCGCGGGCGCATGCACGCCTCATTCATGAGCCCCGGTGAGGGGTGGCATAAAACAGGGTGATAAATTGCTGCGTTTTTACTTACTGGCTCCGTGCAAGCTCCCACCTTCGTCATTCGTAAATCAAATTATCTGCTTTCCAAGCGCTGGGCAATATGATAGAATAAATACATGAAGAAACGCTTTTTCTCTGTTCTGATATCAGCTCTGCTGCTGCCTTCCTGTGCGTATATGCAGACGCACAAAAACATTGAAGAAATGGACTGCAGCTATGAAGGCAGTGAGCTCACTCCGGAGAACATCCGCCTGCACAGCAGGGGAGGCCAGTGGTATGTAAGCGCTCCCAGCGGTCAATACGATAAAACCTACCCACTGATTCATGACGAGGTGTATGATACAGATGAAAACGAGCCCACTTACACCCTTATCGGTGATACGGCCGGCCGCACATACTTCCCCATCTCTGCCGGCACTGCCGCCTGCCTCCGTCGGCAAGATGGCTACGCCCTGACGAATGCCCTCGTGGCCGAAATCCTCGCTTCTCAGAAGGAGAGCTGCACTGAGCTGCGCGGCAGCTCCTCTCACCCCATCCGCGCAGAGGTGAAGGCCGGGGAGCATCCCTCCATCATTATCCAGTCCCGCACACCGGAAAGCCCCTCCACCTTCACGAAGGTGCTCTCCACGCTGGACATGTGCACGGTGGATGCCATCGGTACTGCCGCTTATAACGTCGCCATGCCCATCATGGCTCCCTTCCGCTTCTTCGGTGAATTCACTCAAAACTTCTGATAATCATATCCTTATAGACTTATTCACATAAATTGTGTATAACTCGGTGAATAAGTGTGTGAATAATGCTGTGAATAAGTTCTTGTTCACGAAAAAGTCCCCTTATCAGCAAAAGAGTTCACAATAAAAACAAGCTCTGAATAACTGATAAATAACGGGTAATGATACTTGTTGGACTTATTCACAGTACTGAATATGATGAAATTTTATATATAAATTTATTCTATAATCACTGAAGCGGAAAAAAGGCAGGTCTTCCCGCTTCTTGACAGGAAGCACAGAACTGTTACAATACAAGCCATGGAGACATACTCAATAGATCAGGATAGCCTCTGGATGTCACGTGCACTGGAGCTCGCCCATAAGGGGCTGGGTACCACAAGCCCGAATCCACCCGTCGGGGCCGTTATCGTTAAAGATGGCGTGCTACTGGGTGAAGGGTGGCATGAGAAAGCAGGGGAGCTGCATGCTGAGAGGCGAGCCCTGAATCATGCACGTCTGCGCGGACATGGGGATGACCTGAAAGGAGCCACCATGTACGTGACGCTTGAGCCTTGCTCCAGCTATGGCCGTACGCCTCCTTGCACGGATGCTATCATTGAGGCAGGAATCTCCCGCGTGGTCTATGGTGCTGTGGACCCGGACGAGCGCCACAGCGGCCGCGCATACACCATTCTGAAGGCTCATGGCATACGCGTGCGCAGCGAGTGTTGTGCCACTGCCTGTGAGCTTTTCCTGCGCCCTTGGGTGTGGTCCATCCAGCACAAGCGCCCGTGGGTGCGCGCGAAGGTGGCTTCCACGATGGATGGCCGCCTCACACGCGCCGGCCTGAAGTGGCTCAGCTGCCAGGAATCCATCCGTTTTGCGCACCAGATGCGCTTGGAGAGTGATGCCATTCTCGTGGGCGGCAATACTCTGCGCACGGATAACCCTGCGCTGACCATCCGCCACTCGTACCGTGAGGTGCCGCGCATCAAGCAGCAGCCTTGGCGCATCGTGATGACGATGGATAGCACATCGCTGCCGGAGGATGCCAAGGTTTTCACGGATAAGGATGCGGAGCGTACCCTTATTCGTGAAGATGTAGGTAATCTGCGCGCGATGCTGCAATCCCTTTATGAGGAGCATCAAGTGGTGAATCTCATGCTGGAATGCGGTGGCCGCTTACTACGTAAGTTCTTAGAAGAAGGGCTGGTGAATGAATGGGTGCAGATTGTTACGCCGCAAATTTCCGGCGGGCCGGATCTGCTCGTGCCCGGCTATTATCTGCCCACGGAGCGCCATTTTGAGCAGGAGGAGCTTATCCCCAGCGGTAAGGATATCATCGTGCGCGGCCTCATCCGCTGATAATTTGAGCCGGGAAGACTGAATAAGCAAGCGGCGCCGGATGCCCTGTATCCGGCGCCGTAGAGGTATCTCAGGAGGCTTTTACCTGTTCCGCAGGCGGGAGAAGCGCGGAGGCGTGCCTCACGCCGCAGGAAGGCCCTTTCCGGCGGGCGGGAGAGGGGTGAATCCGTATTCGGCTTATCTACCCCCCGCCGCGCGGATGAGGCGGACGCATTCGGTGTGGCCGAATTGTTCAGCTGCGCTGAGGGGAGTTCTGCCATTCTTGTCTGCTATGTTGACATCAATCTCTGGCGCGGCGAGTAGGAGCTTTACGCATTCTACGTTTCCAAAATCCGCAGCTACGTGGAGGGGAGTTAAACTGCTCCTGGGACTAACTTTTTGATTAACATCAATCCCGGGAGCAGCGAGCAGAAGGCGTACGCCTTCCCTATTGTTCCTCATGATGGCCCTGCTTAGGGGTGTAATATCATCAAAAAATAGATTGTTGACATCCATTCCCGGTAAACATAAACAAGCTCGTAAGAGGAAAGGAGAGTTGTTATCTACAGCAACGCGTATTCCTACTGTGTAAGCAAAACTAATGATGATGAATAAAATAAACAGTATAATGGCAATGATAGCTTTGAAAGGAGGAGTATCAGGCTGAAGTTTGTCGGAAGGCGAAGAAGCTTTATCTTTAAGAGCTTCCAGCCATTCCTGAGCGGATTGCCAGCGCTCGGAGCGTTTCATGCTAAGAGCTTTATCAATACTGCTGAGCACATGCTCCGGGAAGCGATTGGCAAGAGAGGCTCTGCCGGCCAAG
>JAZQGN010000028.1:0-42792 GCA_045540095.1 Akkermansia sp. | reverse complement strand
ACCCTAGACACTGGAGGAAAGGGTTTGGGAAAGGGGGGGCTGGCATGCGCCGCCCCCTTTCCCAAGTCTTGTGCCCAAATTGGGGCACAAGACAGCGGTTGCTTTTTCTGTAACCGGTCAGATCAACAAAATTTTAAAATTCATAGTTGACTACCCTATGTCGCCCCGTGCGGGGCTCTATGCTTCCGGCTTCGAGACCCGCCTGCGGCGTGCTTTCTACGCCGAGACGGGGCGCTCCGAACGGCCAGATTTTTGCGCTGTTTTAGAACTGAATCTTGTAGCCCACTGTAGCGTTGAAATTCGTGTAGTCGCTTCCGGCTTCGAGACTCGCCTGCGGCGTGCTTTCTACGCCGAGACGGGACGGGACGCTTGCAAGGGATAAAGGTCTTTTAACGGCCTACGGCCGGGTGACTGGGTGACAAATAATTTTGTCACCCAGCAGTGGGTATCAAATTGCGTTGTTACCCATTAAATGGATAAAAGTGGGTAACAACGCTAATGGGTCCTTCGCACTTATAGCAGCATGCATACGCGCGCGAATCAAAATGTATTCTTATGTCTAAGAAGAGTGATGAAAATACTACAAAAAGAAAGAATGAAAAGAAATATGAAAAGAGTTATCCTATGGAGAAATAAGTGATAATAATAGATGTATGATAAAGAACGAGAAAAGTCAATTATCCAAATTGTGGTATCGAGTATATGATTTGCATCATTATAGACGCGAGGTGTGGAGCGCGGTGGCGGATGATGAAGGCAGATTTAGTCTGAAGTCCAGTGCTTGTTTAGCGTGTTGCTTTCTTGCTGCTGGTGGGATTCCTGTATAAAGAAATAGCCCGCCGAGGCGGGCTGTGTGAAGATACACGAGGGACGCTGCTGCCGCTTTAGGCGAGAGCCGTGCGCATGGAGAGGGTGGTGAGCAGGGCGAGGAAGCGGGCGTAGTCATGCTCGCGGTCTGCGGAGACGAGGGCGAACTGGTATTCGCCTTGGCGGGCGTCCTCAGCGGCGGCGTTGTGCAGGCGCAGCTGGATGACCTCCTCGCTGTCCGTCTGGCGGCCACGGAGGCGGGCTTCCAGCTCAGCGGAGGGCACGTGGATGTAGATATCCGCATAGGCGCGGCGGATGATGGGGTCCTCACAGGCGCGGATGGAGGCGGCGCCCTGAACATCGATGTCCATCACGACGTTTTTGCCCTGGGTGAGCAGGTCAATGATATCCGCCTTGAGCGTGCCGTAGGAGTTGCCATGCACAGTGGCGTGCTCCAGGAACTCGCCGGCGGCGACTTTGGCCGCGAAGGTTTCAGGGGAGAGAAAGTGGTAGTCCACGCCGTCCTGCTCGCCGGGGCGGGGCTGGCGGGTGGTGCAGGAGATGGAGTAGGAGGTGAGGCCATCAGCCTCCGCACGGCGGCAGAGGGTGGTTTTGCCGGAGCCGGAGGGGCCGGAGACGATAAGGAGAGTACCAAGCATAAGGAATTACGAGTTACGAATTACGAATTTTATTGAGGGGGCTTATTCGATGTTCTGGACCTGCTCGCGGATTTTCTCAAGCTCCGTCTTAGCGGAGACGACGAGCTGAGCGAGAGCGGCATCATTAGCCTTGGAGCCGGTGGTGTTCAGCTCGCGGAAGATTTCCTGACAGAGGAAATCCAGCGTGCGGCCAACGGCTTCCGGCTTATCACAGATTTTCTCGAACTGGTCCAAGTGGGAAGCGAGGCGGGTGGTTTCCTCGCTCACGTCGCAGCGGTCCGCGAAGAGGGCGATTTCCTTGATAATGCGCTCATCATCTGCGGGGATGGGGAGGCCGCTTTCCTCCAAGCGCTTGAGGAGCTGCTCGCGGTAGTGAGCGGGCACATCGGCGGCGCGGGCGATAAGCTGCTCGCGGTATTCACGCAGGGTGCCGATGCGGCGGAGGAGGTCGGTTCGCATGTTTGCGCCTTCCTGAGCGCGGAGGGCAAGGAAGGCGGCGAGAGCCTCGCGGATGGCGGGCTCAGCGGCGGTCCAAGCGGTGTCCGGCGTGATGTCCGCCTCCGTTTCCTCGCCGATGATGCCGAGGCGCAGGAGGGCATCCAGCGTGATATCCACGGCGGTGCCTGTGGCTGAGGCTACCTCAGCGGTGCAGGCCTGAAGGGCGGCGAGTTTGGACTTATTAACGGTGAGATTACCGGCGGCAGCGGCTCCGGCTTGGAGGGAGATGGTGATGTTCACTCGGCCGCGGGAGACGCAGCCGGCCACGAGATCACGCACACGGGTTTCCAGCTCAGCCCAAGCGCGGGGGAGAGAGATGGCGATTTCTGTTTGTTTGCGGTTTACGCCGCCAATCTCCACGCGGAGGGAGGCGTTATTGAGCGGGGCGGTTGCGGCCCCAAATCCGGTCATGCTGTTCATAAGGGGGATTTTCCGATGATGTCTAGCAGGCGCGAGTCTAGCGCGAGTGCTTCGTTTACGTTGAAATTGAGGTCCGAGCGGAGGGCGTCCACGGCGCGCATGCGGCGCAGGAGGTCCGGCACGCTGTGGGCTGCGGCCACGGCGCTGAGCTCGGGGGCGAGGGGCTCCACATCCGGCGCGTGCGAGGCAAGCAGCACGGCTTGGCCAAGGCAGAGGGAGAGCAGCTCCAGCATCTGGGCGCGCTCGCCGAGGTATTCGCTCTCGATGCGCGCATTCGTTACGTCCTTCTGCATGGCTTCCCAGTTCTTAATGTCTGTACCTTCGGATACGGCTTTGGCCTCAGCCTTCAGGGCGGAGGTAATGCGCTCCGTAATCTCCTCACGGCGCTTGGTGAGAAGGTTCTGGAAGTCCGCACGCAGAGCGATGGCGGCCACATCATTACCGATGCGGGGCAGGGCGGCGCGCACGGCGGGCAGGAAGGCCTGCTGGGCATTCGTGAGGCGCACACCGCGGCGGGAGTCTCGCAAATCCAGCCTGACGCAGCGGGAGAGGATGGTGGGCAGGAGCTTCTGAGGCAGGGCGGTGATGAGGATGATGAGCGTCTGCGGTGGGGGCTCCTCCAGGGTTTTCAGGAAGGCGTTAGCGGCTTCATCCAGCAGGCGGTCGGCTTCATCAATGATGACGAGTTTGGTCTCTTCCTCGGCAGCGCGTAGGGCGAGAAAGGGCTCCACGCTACGCACGGCATCTATGGAGATGGTGCGGATTTTGGAGCCGGGGCGCAGTACGCGGCAGTTGGCGTGGTGGAGGTTTTCCAAGGAATCCGCGCGTGCGCCGTTCAGCTCAGCCGCGAGGGCAAGAGCGAGGCGGTGTGTACCGGCATCTGCCGCGCCGGTGAAGAGGAGGGCGTGAGGCTGGCGGCCGTTAGCACGGGCGTTCTTCAGGAGGGTGTGAGCCTGTTCGTAGGTGAAGGCCATGGCGAGCGTTAGTTTTCAGGGTAGGAGCCGAGCACTTTGAACATGGGGGTGTGATCGTGCAGGACGTGCAGGCAGGTCTTCAGCGGTTCTACGTCTTCATGGCCTTCTACATCAATGTAGAAGAGGTATTCCCATGCGGTGTCGCGGTTCGGGCGGGAGTCCATGCAGTAAATGTTCACGCCGTAGTTTTTGAAGACGTTCAGCACGTCCACGAGGCTGCCTGCTGTGTGCGGTACGCCGAAGCAGATGGTGGTGCGGTCCTTGCCGCAAGGGGCATTGCGCTGGCGGCCGATGACGGCGAAGCGTGTGGTGTTGTCGGACTTGTCCTGAATGTTGGCGTTGAGGAGTTTCAGGCCATAAAGCTCGCCGGCCATTTGGCTGCCGATGGCAGCGGCACCCAGCAGGGCTTCATCCGCTGCGCGCTGCGCTGCAGCGGCAGTGGAGGGGGTGGCCACGAGAGCTGCATTCGGGTAGTGCTGCAGCAGCCATTCGCGGCACTGACCCAGCGCTTGCGGGTGGGAATAGATGGTGCGGATGTCAGTGGCTTCAGCATTGCTCATCAGGCAGTTTTGTACGGGCTGGTGTACTTGGGCGCAGATGCGCAGCCCCATGGCACCGAGAAGATCCAGAGCTTGAGATACTTTGCCGTCCGTGCTGTTCTCAACGGGTACGATGCCGTAGTCTACCTCCTTGCGGTCCACGGCGTGGAAGATGTGATTGAAAGAGGGGAAGGGCACCAGCTCCACGCTGTCGCCAAAGCGGGACTGTGCCGCCTGATGGCTCCATGTGCCTTGCGGTCCGAGGTAGCCCACTTTCATGCCGCCTTCTAGGGCGAAGCTCATGCTGACAATCTGACGGTAGACGCTCTGTAGGCCTTTCTCCGGGAGTACACCGGCATTGTTCGCCATCAGTTTGGCGAAGAGCTTGCTCTCGCGCTCCGGTACGAAGATGTGAGAGTTGCTCCCTTTTTTGATTTCGCCTACGCTGTGCACGCACTGCATGCGCTGCTTCAGCAGCTCCACAATCTGGGCGTCCAGGCGGTCAATCTCTTGTCTCAGCTCGTCTAAGGTCATAACTTGCCGAGCATTCTACCACATCGCCTCCTCTCCTGCAATGCCAAATTCAGCCCACATACTTTTTCATTACGCGCGCGGGGCGTGAAGTGGTGCTCATGTTGATTCCCGTATGTATCAATGTAAAAATCGGCAAAAATCAAAAAGCGTATTAGGAAAAGATGGAAAAATATATATGAGAATACGTTTGCTAAAAAGTATAAAAACATATTATATATAGCGATGCTAAGAAACAATAAAACGCAGAATAAACGAATGATGAAAATATAAGAGATAAGCTAAAAGTAATCTTTTTATCATCCGTCGGACGCCATCGGTAGAGCAGGTGACTTTGTGTGACCTCTTCAAAAAGTTTTAATTACCGGAAAGTCGTAGGGAAAAGTAGGAAAAAGCGCTCTTGAAATTTTGGAGACTAGTTTTTGAGCGAAGGTAGGGTGAGATGGTCAGATTTTTAAGAAAAGTTGATATTTATATTCCTGTAAACGCACAGGAATATAACGAGGAAATTTAAGTTTTCCTTACCATCTGGTAACAGAATTAAAAATCTCAGAAGGTGCCGATTTTAGGTAAAAATCTGAAATGTTGGGTAATTTTAGGTCTTGAAGCTCAGAAAAGTGTGATTTTTAGAGCTTGTGATGGTAGTAAAACGGATTTACCTGCTGAGAACTTGATTTAAAACGCGCTAAAAAGAGCGCAAATGAGCGTCGATTACAGAAGAAGGAAAGAGAAAAAATATGAAAAAATGCTTGAAAATAGGCCTTTTTTAGCGAAAAATAGCAAATAATAGTAAAGCAGACTTTATAGCAAAGTAAAATTAAATAAATGGAGCGTGCTGGAAAGTGTTTATTGTAAGTGTGTAGTGAATTTGAGTGGAGTTGAGGTATGATTTTCGGTTGAGGGCGGGCTACTGCGTCTTGAAAAATGGGAAAAAGGGTAGAAAAAGGGGATGAAAGCAAGGCGCCGAGGGATGAAAGTATTTACAAACGGCGTTACAAATGTTATAACAGAGCATATGAAACGGGCTGTTCGCATGGCAATAATGTCGGCCGTGGCACTTTTTCTGAGTGCCTGCGGGGTACAAATTCAGATGACAACCATTCGTCCGGCGGATGTGGATCTTGGTCGCGGTGCGACTTTGAGTGTGCACAGTCATGGAGAAGGTCGCTATGGCGCGCGACTGGCGGAAGCCTTCCGCTTGGAAATTGGGAAGCGCGGCTTTTATGCGCTCGGTCACCATGGAGATGCGAGCATCCGATTGTCTAATGTTTATGTGAGCAACCCGCCGCCTCCCCCGCACCGGCATCGCGACGGCGATCGTAAATCCGAGCGTCGGAGTGCTCCTACTCCGAGATTGAATGCGGTGGTGACAGTGAATCGCCATGGCTATCAGTTGTACCGCCGAGATTACTCCGAGAGTGTGTATGTGGATTCTCATGGACACATGGATATACTTGATGCCTGTGAAGAGTTTGCGGAAGAAATCATGGATGATTTGACTCCCCGCATGGTGCGGTACAGTGAGTATGTAGAACCGGATGAAACTAACCCGGCGCTGGAGCAGGCAGCGCGAGCATGTGCTGCCGGAAATTGGGCGCGTGGGCGAGAATTGGCTCGGAGTGCTATTAGTGTGAATTCGAATTGTGCTGAGGCGTATTATCTGCTTGGTCTCATCGCTCGCAATGAGGGCAATTATGAGGAGTCTGATAACTGTTTTGCCCAGGCCTATTCATTGCAGCCCATCAGCAAGTATTCCTCTGCCCGGAATGATAATGCCCGCCTGAGACATGACGAGGCTCGAGCTTATCAGCAGATGAACCGCTGAAGCCGCGGATGATGAGTTTCTGAATCGCCCGAAAATTATCCGGGAAAAAGTTCAGCCCCCGCGTGTCATAACGCGCGTGGGGCTTGCTTTTTTTTGTAATCCGTGTAAAATAGGCATTCCTAAAACATCAACCCATAACTAGCAATGAGCGACAAAGTATTATTCTTCGACACCACCCTGCGTGATGGTGAGCAGTGCCCCGGAGCTTCCATGAATCTCCGCCAAAAGCTGGAGGTAGCACGTCAGCTCGAGAAACTAGGTGTGGATGTGATTGAAGCCGGTTTCCCCTGCATATCTGATGGTGACTTCGAGTCCGTGCATACGATTGCTCGCACGGTGAAGAAGTGCCGCATCGCCGGCTTAGCCCGCTGCGTGGAAAATGACATTCGTCAGGCTGCTGCTGCTGTGGCACCTGCCGGTGATAGAGCACGCATTCACGTCTTCTTGGCTACGAGCCCGCTGCACCGCGAGTTCAAGCTGAAGAAGAGCAAGGAAGAAATTTTGGAGATGGCCGTGGCCGGTGTGAAGCTGGCCAAGAGCTTGGTGAATGATGTGGAGTTCTCCGCTGAGGACGCCAGCCGCACGGAGCATGATTATCTGGCTCAGGTGGTGGAGGCAGTTATTGCTGCCGGTGCCACGACTGTGAACATTCCTGATACCGTGGGCTTCACCACACCCTCTGAGTACTATACCATCATTAAGTACCTGAAGGATAATGTGAAGAACATCGATGATGCTGTCATCTCCGTGCACTGCCACAATGATATCGGCATGGCTGTGGCTAACTCACTTGCCGCCGTGCAGGCCGGTGCCCGTCAGGTGGAAGGTACCATCAACGGCATTGGTGAGCGAGCCGGTAACACCGCCATCGAAGAAGTGGCCATGGCGCTTTCTACTCGTCCTGAACCCTTTGGTTTTGAAACCGGTAGCAAGCCTCACAATCTGAACACCCGTGAAATCGTTAAGACCAGCCGCGTGGTGGCTCGCATGAGCGGTATGCTTGTGCAGCGTTCTAAGGCTATCGTGGGTGAGAATGCCTTTGCTCATAGCTCCGGTATTCACCAGCATGGTATTCTGGCTAAGCGCGAAACGTACGAAATCATCGACCCGGTGGAAGTGGGTTGGGGTGAAACGGAGCTTCCGCTTACGAAGCACTCCGGCCGCGCTGCTGTGAAGGCACGTTTGGAGAAGCTCGGCCACACGCTTTCCAATGATGAGCTTACGGCTGTCTTTGAACGCTTCAAGAAGGTGGGCGACAGCAAGAAGTTCGTGTATGATGATGACCTTTCTTCCTTGGTAGATGACTCCCTTGACACGACTAACGGCGTGTGGAAGATGTCTCACATTCAGTTCATAGGCGGTGATTCCGCTCGTCCTACAGCTACCGTCACTCTCGTGAAGGATGATGAGGAGTTTACTGACTGCGCCATTGGTAACGGCCCGGTGAATGCCTGCTTTAAGGCCATCGACCGCATCACTCAGACTCACGGCGAGCTTGTGGATTACAATGTGCGCGCTACCTCCATCGGTCAGGATGCTTTGGGTGAGGTGAGTGTGAAGGTGCAGTTCGGTGATTGCGAGGAGACGAAACCTATCTCCGGCAAGGGCGCTGCGACGGACGTCATTGAGGCTTCCGCCCGCGCTTACCTGAATGCCGTGAACCGTAATCTTACATTTAATGCGCTGGGTATCAGCGGGAACTGATGTTGCCTGTCAAAATCATCGTAGGTTTGGGGAATCCCGGCCGTGAGTACGCGGAAACTCGCCATAATGTGGGTTTCATGGTGCTGGATTTGCTTGCTGCTCACTTTGGTGCTGAGTGGAAAGTGGATAAAGCCCGCAAGGCGGAACTGGCAGCCGGTCCCGGCGTTCTGTTGGTGAAACCGCAGACGTACATGAACTCCTCCGGCGAGAGCGTGGGCCCGCTCATGCGCTACTACAAGTGGGAGCCGGAGCAGGTGTTCGTGATTTATGATGATATATCATTCCCTGTGGGAGCCTTGCGGCTGCGCGCCGGTGGCTCCGCAGGTGGGCATAATGGTATGAAGAGCCTCATTGCTCACCTTGGTACTGAGAAGTTCCCCCGCCTCCGTGTGGGTATCTCGGCGCCGGGGTGCAAGCAGATGGTGAGCCATGTGCTTGGCAAGTTTGCGCCGGATGAGCGCCCCCTTCTGCAGGAGGCGCTCACCCGTGCTGCTGCTGCCACGCTGATGACTCTTACGCAAGGCTTTGATGCCGCGGCTAATCAGTTCAACGTTAAGAAGGAAAAGAAGAAGAAAGAGAAGCCCGCGCCTGCTGAAAATGCCGAGCAGTCGGCGGATACTCAGGCGCCTGAGGCGGCTTCTTCCGCCTCCGCCGCTGAGGCCTGATAGCCGAATGCTTCGCGGCTTGTGCAGAAATGCGCGGCGGTGGCACACTTGTGGCTTGATATGGGGAAGGTTAGAGAGTAATATACGTGCCATGAGTTCAAAAGTGAGTAATGAGCAGCTGGAAATGGTGCGCCGCTGGGCAAGCTATGGCGTGGATCTGAACGGGATTCAGAAGAATTTGGCCGCTGAGTGCGGCGTGCACATGACCTATATGGAGGTGCGCTTTCTGCTGCTGGATCACGGCATTGAGATAGCTCGTCCGCAGGCCAAGCCCGCTGAGGCACCTGCTGCAGCTGCTCAGCCGGAAAAGCCTGCACAGCCCGCTGAAGCCCCTGCTGAGGCGCCTGCTGCTGCTTCTCCCACTGCTGCCGTGAAACCCACTGTAACACTGGATGAGCTTCAGCTGCCCGGCACCCTGCTTTCCGGTAAGTGCAGTTTCCCGAGCGGTACAAATGGCTCTTGGCAGATTGATACCATGGGCCGCTTTGGCTGGACGGAGCTCAATGGTACTCCCACTCCGGTGGAGCTTCAGGCCTTTGAGTTTGAGCTGCGCCAGATTCTGAGCCGAATGTAATCCGGCAGGGTTGACCTGCGGATGGCAGATAAAGCTTGACCTTACGGCTGCAAATCGGTACGATGACAGGGATGAAGAATACCCTGCTGATGAGTGCCTTTGCGGCCGCTTGTATGTGTGCGTATGCGATTGAACCGCAAGGCGGTGAGGTTGGTCTGCTGGCCAAGCCGGATAATGCGGTGATACGGGCGCTTGCGGCCGCTGAAAACTTTCCCACAGCCGGGTGGTATGATGGAATGTACCACTCGCTCTGGGCGGAGAAGCACAGTGTGCCCGCTGCGGATGTGGCGCAGATTTATTATGCCCTGGCTGATACAGCGCCTGAAGGCTCTGAGTGGATGGGCTGTGTGAGGGATTGGACCACGGATGCGGCGGGGGATGTCCTGCTGTTTTATGTGGATGGCATGGGGAATTGGGTGAGTGGGTATTTTGTGGTTTATTGCCGGAATAGCAGGGATGAATTTGAGTATACCTGCACCGTGCAAACCGGTTCCGAAATCGGAAAATGGGCTCCGGAAGTGCAGTTTTCCGCCACAGGATTTACGCTCACTTACGTGAATGATGAGGATGTTCCCTCAGTTCAGCATACCTTTGAGTATGGGCGGTCTGAGCCATTTTTTGTGCGGGCTCCGGATTTTAATGTGGGTATCAGCCGGCCGAATGGGCGCGGTGAGCGAATAGCCCAGAATGCTCTCGCGGAGAATGACTCCGTGTGCCTCTTTAAGATATGCCGCGGGGTACGGAGTTATTATTTGCGCGGCGAGGATGGTGAGCCTTATTACCTGCCGGAGCGCGTGCAGATGTCTACGTTGCGCTGGTTATCTGATGACCGCTTCGTGGTTTCTTCCCTTGAAGGGAAGCGCTCCTACATTTGGCAGTTGCTCCCGGGGAACAGGATTCGCCCCGCCTTCTGAAGCTTAATCTCCGGAAATGTGAAGAGGCCTGAATGATTGCTCATTCAGGCCTCCTCGCGTATGTGGCAGCTGCTCTGTTAAGAGCTGCGTGTGTTTTACAGAATGTTGGACGGCAGCTTAGCGCTGGCAGCGGTGTCTCCTATGGCTCCCATGCTCACATAGCGCAGCAGGTTGCTGTCGCGGTGCCCTATTTCGTATTGCAGTTCGCTATAGCTGCGGCAGCGTGCGCCTTACTCAGTCGCAATTCGCTCTCTGTGCTGCTTTCGCCACTTGCGCGGCTCCGCCCTCGTTTGCTTCAGCATAGCCAACACTGCTAGCTCTTCTTTTTTATTTCATCATGATACTCGCCTTTCAAAACCGAATATCCAAAAGCTTTACATTCGGTCAATATAAAAAACGCAACTTTCTCTTATTTGCGACTCGCGGCGAAGATGATTTCTTTTTGTATTAGTGCCTGTTTTATGCTTGACTTACGGTTTCAGAAAGCGTACCGTATGAGGCGGTATGAAACTTCACCTTCCTAATGTATTACTTAGCGCTGTTTTGACAGCGTTAGCCGCTATACCTGCCCAAGGGACGGAAATTCCGGACAATTACACGAAAGTCAACTGTTCATCAGCTGGTGATTTTAATAACTATGCCGAACAGTCTACGTTAAAGAACTGGGCTATTTTGTTAGAAAACGATTTATTGATTTCTCCAGATACTGTAAATTGGAATCAGTCAAACCCACTTGTAAACGAGGGGAATTTCATTTTTACATCTGCAAGTCAAAATACCCCCTCTTCCATCAAGGTTACTGACGGTACAACATCACCGTTTTACTTCTTAAATACACTAGTATTCGATACGCTAAGCAATCTCACTTTCGACAGCAATCCTACAGCCAGTGCTATAAGCGTTGAATCGGGTGTGCTGCGTATCAACCGTGTGAATGATAACATTGACAGTACCGTTGATGTATTGTTTGACGGAAATGCACGGAAGTATTTCGGCGCAATTTTTGCAAACGAAAGTAAGGTTGAAATCACCCATAACGGTGATATTCTTTTCACACATAACTCTGCGACCGCAGGGAAAGATTTTCATTCAGTAGGCGGGGCAATTACAACATTCGGAGAAGATTCTTCTGTCTGTATCCAAGACAATGCTGATGTTACCTTCAGTGAAAACTCAACGCTCACCTCTACCATCAATAGAATTTCTGCCGGTGGCGCGATATTTTCCGAAGGTACTACAACTATTAGCGGTAACGACAATATTTTATTTAGTTCAAATAGAGCTACCACAAGTCATGGAGAGGAAACTCGAGGAGGTGCAATTTATTCTGAAAAGGATCTGACCATAAGGGAGAATGCTGATGTCACCTTCACCAAAAACTCCATAAGAGCTGATGAGCTTTATGCCGCAAGCGGTGGTGCCATCTATACCAATGGTACACTGACCATTAGTGACAATGCTAATGTGTGCTTTGACCAAAACTCAGCAATTTCTGATCCTAACGCTATAGGCGGCGCAATCGCAACTGATGGCGACATAATTATCAGTAATAATTCCAGCGTTCGTTTTTCTCAGAATGTTGTTAAAACAAATATTAACAATAACGATTTAACCTCTCATACGTCTTACGGTGGTGCGATTTACGCTTCCTCTCATGAACAATTTCTCATCAGCAAAAATGACGAGGTTATATTCAGCGGAAACTCGGCCTATTCTTCCACATCTTCGACCCAGCTTTCGGTGAATGTCAGCTCTCACGGTGGCGCTATAAGTTACGGCTTATGCGGCTTTAACATTTGCGACAATAAAGCTGTAATATTTAACCAAAACTCTGCCGTTTCCAGCCGTCATGCGAGCGGTGGTGCAATTTATGACGTAGAAAAAAACGCATTAAATATCAGCAATAACGAAGACGTTACCTTTACCGGCAATTTCGCGCAAGGCGATGGTGGTACTGCTATCGGCGGAGCTATCCATATCGGCGCAAAATTAACCATCGGAGGTAACAACGATGTAAATTTCAATTCAAATTATACCGTTGCCACCAGTTCTACAACAGTCGGTGCGAGTTCTATTGGTGGCGCTATTTCCGGAGCTCAGATTGACATTGATGGCAACAATGATGTTACTTTCCGGAATAATAGGGCTGAAGCAGATTCTACATACACTGACCGCACGTACTATAATCTTGGCGCATACGCTGCTGGCGGCGCTATTCAGGTTGAAGATCAGTACATAACTGTTAGCAATAATAACAATGTCGACTTGAGCTCCAACAGTGCCTCAGCCACAGCCTCTTCTATTTCGGCGGTATCAATAGCTACCGGTGGCGCAATTGCAACCAACTCAAAACTGACATTTAACAACAACGCGGATGTCTCGTTTAGATTTAATACGGCTGTGAACGAAGCCCCAAGCGCCGCCAACTCCTACAATGTCAGCAGTGCGTCTGGTGGCGCAATCTATTGCGAATCATTCAATGATGATTTCTGCTATGAAATAACGCTTAATAATAATTCAAGTGTCACGTTTGAAGGCAACAGCACTATTTCTACCTCCAAGGCTCGGGGTGGTGCAATCTTTACCTATGGCGACATCTACATTCAAGGTAACGACAACGTAACATTCAGAAGAAATTTCGAAAAAGAAGGCAACAACTACCGCTTACGTAGCATTTACCAAGGCGGTTCGTTGAACCTTTCAGCCAAGACCGGCGGTCTCATTACGATACTCGACTCCCTGTATACCTATAAAGATGCCACTTTGAATGCTTCTTATACCGATGCAAACGGCACGGTACAACAGGCATGTGGTGATATTATCATCAGCGGCAAGGATGCCGAGCAACATCTTAATGAGATTCTGGCTTCTAATAACGAAAACCGCGCGGCCACAGCTGCAGAAATTCGCAATTCACAGACCAGTATCATTGAAAGTGGCATGTCCTTACATGGTGGCAGTTTGCAGGTTGTGGACGGAGCTGTCCTCAAGGTAAACCAAGGTGCCGTTAGTGTTGCTGCTGAAAGCAAAGCCTCGCTTACAATCAGTAATGCAGAGTTTGTCGCCGAAAACTCAAAAGTAGAGGTAGGAAAGAGCGCCACGCTGCAGCTGAGCAATGGGGCTACCATTACTGCCAAAGAAATTGAGATTGCAGCCGGTGCCACTTTGTCAGTCGTTGGCCTTACCGCTACGGAGGTACACCCCCTTAGCGTAGAAATGCTCACTATGAGCGATAGCGAAGCGGCCGTCTCCCAAGTATTCGGCGCTCAGAGGAACGTTATCAATGCCGATTTGACCTTTGCTACCGGTTCTACGATTGTGACCGATGGCACCGGCATCAACATGTCTGAAGGTTCAATCCTGACCTTCAATGCTACCAGTGGCGAGAAAATCAATCTCGTGTTTACCCTTGGTACAGAATACAGCGAGGATGGTAAAATACAGCTGTTCTCGAATGTAGACATCGTGAAGTTCCTCATGGATGGCAAAGAAGTGGATACAGCAACGACGCTGCTCGCCAGCGACTTCTTCGCCGGTGACGCTATTAACGAAAACACCACGCTGTACTACGACAGCACCACCAACGCGGTCTACCTGCAAGGCGTCAGCAACGCTGTACCCGAGCCCACTACGGCCACGCTGAGCTTGCTGGCACTGGCAGCTCTTGCTGCTCGCCGCAAGCGCAAATAAAGTTTATGTAAAAAATACATGTGTGGTAAAGCCCCCACAGCCGTTTGGCTGTGGGGGTGTTTTGCATGATGAACCTAGCCCGAATCGGACGGCTGTTCGCGAGAGTGTGGGGCTATAGGCGTGCGAATTGTAGGTGCATCCAATCATAATTTCTGGCACGCCCGAGAGATAGGGCGCCGTGGCTTTCCCATATTTGCCACCAGCGCTCGCAATCGGGGTGGCTGAGGGTGGCTCGAGGGGAACGAGTGCCATAGGAGTTGGCCGCCGGGGAGAAATCGAGAGCAATTCCCCAAGCGTGCATCGAGAGGGAGCTGCTGCCGGTGCTGCTGCGGTAGTTGTACGAGCCGCCGTAGAGCGAATAGCCCAGAATGCTCTAGCGGAGAATGACTCCGTGTGCCTCTTTAAGATATGCCGCGGGGTACGGTGTTATTATTTGCGCGGCGAGGATGGTGAGCCTTATTACCTGCCGGAGCGCGTGCAGATGTCTACGTTGCGCTGGTTATCTGATGACCGCTTTGTGGTTACATCTCTGGAAGGAAAGTGCTCCTACATTTGGCAGTTGCTCCCGGGGAACAGGATTAGCCCCGCCTTCTGAAGCCTAATCTCCGAAATGTGAAGAGACCTGAATGATTGCTCATTCAGGCCTCTTCGCGTATGGGGCAGCTGCTCTGTTAAGAGCTGCGTGTGTTTTACAGAATGTTGGACGGCAGCTTAGCGCTGGCAGCGGGGCTCGGCTCTACCGGAACCAGAGTCGGAACCGGCATGGGGGCTGCTGCGGGTGCCGGTGCGGGAGCAGGGGCCGCAGCGGAAGCCGGAGCGGCGGAAGAAGCCGGGGCAGGGGCTGCAGCAGGTGCCGGAGTGGCAGGAGCACTGGGGCGGGCCGGCTCAGGAGAGGTGTAATATACCTCGCCATCCAGAGAAGCGCGGTAACGGCCTCCGGGAAGAATGGTGATGCCGATGGTGCGGCCGGCATAGTTTGCAGGCGGGTCAACCTTGTAGCGGCGAAGCTCAGGAGCATCGGGCTTGTCAGGGTCACGGATAACCACGGTGAGGCGTCCGCTGATGGGGCGGGCCTCTGAGGGGGGCGTGCTCAGGTTTGCACCGGCAAACATGTAACCTACGGGGAAGACGTTATCGGAATCGTCAAACACCTCCACGAACAGACGACCGGTGGTGCCGTTCGTCAGCTGTACGGCGTAATTAGCACCGGCGCCAACGGCTGTGGGCTGCGGAGCAGTAGGGGCTGCGGGAACACCGGCCACTGCGCCCATACCGGGCTGGGCTTGGCTCATCGTGGAATAGCCGGGAGCAGGAGTCATCTGCTCTGTATAAGCCGGCTGGGCAGGATGCTGAAAGGCCATGGCCTGACCTGTCAGCGGATCTGTATAAGTAGAGGCTGCAGGCTGGAGGTAGCCCTGCGGAGTGGTATATGCTGTGGGCTGAGCGTATGCGGGGGCAGAGACATGCGGCTGTGCTGTGGGCATAGCCGTGTACTGGCCGTACGGATTAGCAGGCTGGGCCTGGGGGTACGCTGTAGCGGGCGGGCTGCTGAGGCCCGGGTAATGCATGGGAGCGCAGGCAGATAAAAGGAGAGCGGCGCCTGCGGCGAGTATGATGGAGCTCTTCATGCGGCGAAGTCTACCACAGTTTGTGTCATAATGCAAGTGTTTATTGCCATTAAACTGTAAAAAAATGATAATTATCGTTTTTATGGCTTATATTTTGCTTGTCAAGACGTGATTTAGCGTGTAGAATGGGGCGTCCCCTTATAGTCGATTGATTCGGTGAGTGGGGCATTTAATCCGTATATCACGTCATATAGATATGAAAGAACTCAAAGGTGCATGCATCATCGGCCAGTCCGGCGGTCCTACCGCTGTGATTAACGCCAGCGTACTCGGCGCTGTGCAGACCGCTCTCAATTCTCCCCAGATTACCCGCGTACTGGGTGCCGCTCACGGTATCACAGGTGTGCTTAATCAGCAGCTTTACGATATGGGTATGGAAGACCCCGCAGAGCTTGAGCTGCTCAAGTTCACGCCCTCCTCTGCTCTGGGTACCTGCCGCTACAAGATGAAGGATCCGGATGTGGATCCCACCGATTACGAGAAGATTCTCGAGACCTTCAAGAAGTTCGACGTGCGCTACTTCTTCTACAACGGCGGTAACGACTCCATGGACACCTGCAACAAGATTTCCAAGTTCATGCAGAAGTCCGGTTACGAGTGCCGCGTGATGGGCATTCCCAAGACCATCGATAACGACCTGTTCGGTACTGACCACTGCCCCGGTTTCGCTTCCGCTGCCAAGTACATCGCCACTTCCTGCATGGAGGTGCAGCACGATGCTTCCTGCTACGACACCGGCATGATCACCATCATCGAGGTGATGGGCCGCCACGCCGGCTGGCTTACCGCCGCCAGCGCTCTGGCTAACTACGCTGGTGCTGGTCCTGACCTCATCTACCTCCCGGAGGTGGACTTCGACATGGAAAGCTTCCTTAATGACGTGGAGAAGCGCTACAACGCCACCGGCAAGTGCCTTGTGGTTGTTTCCGAGGGTATCCATGACTCCTTTGGTCAGTTCATCTCTCAGGCCAAGACCAACAGCAACGACGGCTTCGGTCACGCTCAGCTGGGCGGCCTTGCCAACAAGCTTGCTGAGATTGTTCGTGAGCGCGTTCCCTCCGCTAAGGTGCGTGCCATCGAGCCCTCCCTGCTGCAGCGCTGCGCCACTCACCTGGCTTCCACCACGGACGCTCAGGAGGCCTACCTCGCCGGCAAGACTGCCGTGCAGGCTGCTGTGAACGGCGACACCGACAAGATGGTTGCTTTCGAGCGTAATGACCTGTACGGTCAGTACGTGTGCAACACCAAGCTTCTGCCCCTTGAGAGCGTGGCTAACTTCGAGCGCAAGGTTCCCCGCGAGTGGATCAACGCTGCCGGTAACGGCATCGAGCGCGCCTTCATCGACTATGCTCTGCCCCTTATTCAGGGCGAGACCGGCATGAAGACCGTTCAGGCTCTGCCCCGCTTTGCCCGCCTTCGCAAGGTGCTTGCTAAGCCCTGCTGCTAATTCTGGCTGGCTTTGCTAAATAGCTAAACTTTACGGCCCATGCACCACAAGGTGCATGGGCCGTTTTTTTTGGTTTGAGAAGAATCAGGAGGTGGTTATCAATCCGCTTTTTTAGAACTGAACGACTTTATCAAAGCGGCTCTGGATGTCAAAGCGGCGCTCCATGAGCTTCCATAACTCCCTGTGCAGACTGCGTGAGCGTACAGGAGAGCAGCCACGAAT
This sequence comes from Akkermansia sp., assembly GCA_045540095.1. Lineage (GTDB taxonomy): Bacteria > Verrucomicrobiota > Verrucomicrobiia > Verrucomicrobiales > Akkermansiaceae > Akkermansia. The sequence continues at coordinate 25,695 of JAZQGN010000028.1, read as the reverse complement.
GTGTACACCAAACTCTTCCGCCGGGCAGGCGGAAATGGGCTGACGGTGGGAGCCGCAGCGCAGCTCGTACTTCTGCCAGTAGTCCATGGTACCGGCGTGCTCCACTGAGGTGCTTTCTTCCGCAAGCTTATGGAGGGCGTCCGGGGATATGGCACCAATGCTTACCCACTCCCCCTCACCCTCTGCCGGAGAAACGCACCAAGCGAAGCTGTCATCGTCTTTCCGGCGTGGGGCGAGGAAGAATACCTCTGCCGGTGTTTCTGCGGTCAGGAAGGGCTCCAGAGCGCTTCTGAGGCTTGTCTGCTGCTCCTCGCTCATGGGAAGGAAGCGGGCCTCACCATCCATGAGCGGGGGCAGCTCTACGGGCTGCGGCTTGTTTGTGTGACAAGCCGCCAGCCCAAGGCTGAGGAGAATGGCTGGAATGAAGGAACGCAGCATGGTGGGCTTACTTTTTGTGCACGAAGATGACTTCGTACGTGTACTTGCCCTCCTGTTGCGGAGCGATGAAGTAAACTCTGTTGCCCGTAGTGGGAGCGTTGAAGACGCGGACGTGTTCATTCGGCTTTCGGATGGGGTCTGCGCCGTTCACCGTGCATTCTGCAGTGCCGACCACGATAATCTTCTCTGTATTCGGGGGCAGGGGAAGTCTGGCTATCATATTCGTCCTGCCGTTATTGAAGAAGGTGGTGAGATCCGAGTCCGTAAGTGTGGAGGGGTCGATATCTGCCTGATTGGCGGGCAGACCGAGTCGGAACAGGGTGAGCTTAACCTCTCGGGGGCTATCACCCGTGTTGGTGAGGCGCATGGAGGTAATGGGGAGCTCCGGTAAGGCTTCGCGCTCCAGATAGAGGCGATTGTTCACCGTTCTACCGCGCACGGTCGTGGTGGTTCCATCTGCCAGGGTGAGGGTGATGGTGGACCAAGAATCCAGCTGAGCGTTTTCGAGGTTGATTTCCAGTGTTTCGGGGTGGAGTGTGGCCGGAATTTCCAGCTCGATGTACTCGCCGGGGTTCATGGTAAACACCTCCATGATACGGGAGAGACCGATGTGGGTCTCATCCTGGAATGCTCTGATGCCGGGAGCCTTAGCGAGATTGTTAGTGGTACAGGGGGGCAGCGTGCGGTTAATGGAGAACTCGCAGATAGCGGCCCAGCGCTGCAGCGGCTCGGTGATGCGATAGCGCACCATGCGTGCCAACACAGGGGCTTGCTCCAGATTCAGCACGATGGTGCTGCCGCCCGTGGGCTCGCCCACAGGAGTCCAGTTCTGGCCATCATCAGATATTTCAAACTGGCCTTTTTTCAGGGTATCACCGGGGCGGGGCCCGCCGGTTACCATGACTACGTTGCGGATGTCGGTGGGCTCTCCGAAGTCCAAGCAATACCAGTCACCGGCCTTCTGGCGACGGTCTGAGGACCAGAAGGAGCGCAGGTTGCGGTCCGAGAGGCTGTAGCTGTCAGCGAGGGCGGGACCGCCGTTCGTGATGAATTTGGGGCGCACGGAGTTACGGCCTGCGATTTCAGCGTAAATCACGTTGTTCAGGTAGCGCAGGGTGTTTTGCATGGCGGGAGTCATGCAGTACATGGCCACTTCGGTGTCCTTCAGATAGCGGGTGCCGTTCGGGCTCCACTCATCACGCTGAGTGTTTTCCATGGCCGCGTTCAAATCCACAGCATTCAGGAAGCGTGCGATGCGGGTGCTTTTGTCTGCGCTGAGGATGGCATCCATAGCGGCCTGACCGGCTTGTCCGGCGAGGATGAACTGGGTAATCCAAGGCTGGATATCCTGCTGAAGGGCGGAGATGCCATCGGCATCCATCAGTGTACGGCCTGCCTGCTCCATGCGGGAGAATTCCGTGCGCAGTGCGGTGGCGGCGGCGGAATCCGGGCGGTTCTCGGCGAGGGATTGGGAGTATTGCTGGGCAGGGGCGTGCATTTGTACGGATTCTTCACGGAAGTAACCGTGGCCGTTCGGCAGGAGGTAGGAGTTGTGGTCACAGAAGCACTGCATGGCCTCCGCACAGGTGGGATACAGGCGTGCGATGCCGGCTCTCCATGAGTGGTCAGACTCGAAACCGGTGATGTTCCAAGTGTAATCCGCCACGCCGAAGAGGCCTACCTTGCTGGCCTCAGCATGTTCCATGGGGTTGGCTACGAAGCCGCTCATGGAGCTGCGCATCTCAGGCTCAGTACCGAGGCCGTATGTGCGGCCCATGGAGATGCGGCTGCGCTTGAAGTCATTGCAGGGCCAGTTCCACCAGATGAAGGTGGGGCGCTGTACGTGCTGGTTCACCCAGCGCTGGCCATCCAGCGTGATGTCATGCACTACGGTGTCGCCCGTCCACATCACGGAGATGGAGGGGTTGAGTCCGGTGCCGAGTGTTTGAAGGAACTGTGCATTTGTCCAAGCGCGGTTGTAACCGGTGGGGCACATGATGAGCGTCTGGTTAACGTCCGGGTGGCGGCGGATGAAGTTTTCCAGAATGTAGTTGCAGAGCTGTACTTGGCGCTCGGCGCGGCCAATCTCGCCGCTGGAGTCATCCACGAGTACGCCGAAGTCACGCACGCCTAAATCATACATGAGCTGCAGCTTGTGGCAGAGGGCATCCAGCTGGGTGCGGCCACCGTTCTGATTCCATTTAACGGTGTTGGCGGGGTGAATGGCCCATACGAAGCGCACATGGTTGCGGCGGGCATGCTGTACGAGGTTGCGGATTTCCTCTGCTTTATCTTCGGGGTAAGGCTGGTAGCAGCCGAGTCCGTGGTGGTAGGGGTCATCCTTCGGGGCGTAGATGTAGGTGTTCATTTTGTTACGCCCGTAGAAATCAAACTGGGAGAGGCGTGCTTCATAACTCCAGGGAGCACCATAATAGCCTTCTACCGTGCCGCGGAAGGGGAGGTCCGGCCAGTCAATGACGGTGCCGAGGGGGAGTTCACCCTGGGCTGCTACTGCCTGCAGAGGCAGGCCGGGGAAGGGATCCGCCTGAGCGTTCTGAGCGCCCTCCACGCCGTTGAGCATTTGGCTGATGGTCTGTTTAGCGTAAAAGGCTGCCACCTCGCTATTTGCCCACACGGTGAGGCGGCCCGGGGTGATTTCCAGAGCGTAGGCACCTTCATTATTGGCGGGCAGGCGGTCCCACATGCCGCCTGTACTGTTAGTCTTACGCATGTTTACCTGCACCAGCTGCACGCTGGTGTAGGCGTCCTGCAGGTTTACCTGCTGGGGTTTGGGGAAGATATCAGGCGTGGCAGCAGTGGCCAGAGTGGCGCTGCCCAGTATCAGGCCGGCAATCAGTATGCTTTTCTTCATGATGTCAGTTTGGTTAAAAGGGGTTCGAGTGCTGTAAAATCAGTTAAACGGTATTCGGGAGCCAGTGCGAGGCAGGCGGCCTCATCCGCAGCGGCATTGCTGCCCCATGCGGCATTAATGATGCTTACGCCTACGCTGTGGCAGAGGCTGATATCGCTCGGGGCGTCACCCACGTAGATGATTTCCTCCGGGCTGAGCTGCCATGCCTCCATGGCACGCTTCAGGTTATCTGCCTTGCAGTTGTAGTAGGGGTCGCCATAGAGCTGCAGGTCAAACACGCCGCTCATGCCGTATTTTTCTACAGTGGGCACGGCGGTATAATGCTCTTTTCCTGTGAGTAGTGCCAGCTTAAGCCCGCTCTCCTTCAGGCGCCACAGCATATCTGCTGCGCCGGGGAATGCTGCGGGAGCCAGCTCATCATGCAGATCACAGTACACGCGCACAAAGGTATCGATGGGAAGCTCCGGCGCGTCCGGATTGATGTTCAGTAGGCCTCCCAGAACACCGCGGTCACTCAGTCCGAAGTAGCTGACTACTTCATTGGCTGTGGGGGTGCGCCCGCTAACTTCCTGTGTGGCGCGGCGGTAGGCCTCGATGCAGAGCTGAAGCGTATCGCCCAGCGTGCCGTCCATGTCGAATATGATTCCCTTCAGCATATTTGTGCTTCTCTGTATTCTACCAGTTTATACGGTTTATGGCAAGCTGTAAGTTATGACAACTGACGAGCCGTGGCCTTTTCCGTATAAAGGTACGCGCCTTTTGCCGTATTTTTTTCAGCAAAAGGCGCGAAAATGGTGAAAAAGTGTGCTCAGAGGAGCTCGTTGAGCACGATATCAGGGTTAGCGAAGGGATAATGGTAGCTCTCAAAGGAGGTGCCGAGCCCCACGCTGCCCCAGTAATCCTGCATGCGGGCAGGCGGGAAGATTTCGTCCTTATCCGCAATGTAGGCACGGTGCCAAGTGAGGTGGGCAGCGGAGTACTCTTTGGCTCGTTCGGAGAGGTTGATAAGCTCAGCCACCTTTTCCTCTGCCGGGCGGTCCGGGAATGGGCCGGTGGGGATGTAACGCCCATCTGCAGCATTGGCGGAGGTGGCGAAGGTGTTTTCTCCCCCGTTTTTAGCTATGCTTTGCATGCTGCGCAGTACGACTTTCAGGCGCATGCCCCAGCGGGTATCCACGGGGAAGGGAGTACCATTCAGCGCAATGGCGCGGTGCAGGGGGAGCTCCCGGCAGCTCTGCTCTGCAACCCACACGCCGAAGGACCAAGCAAAGAGGTATATGCGCTTGTAGCGTGCAAAATCCTCCGCTTTCATCACCTCCGGCTCACCGGTGTGATTGTGGCAGGCCAGAATATCAAAACCGGGAGGGGTGATGTGGTATACCGCGTTCGGGGTGGCGGCCCAGCCAAGCATGAAAATGATGACGTCTTGATTTTCATCGCTTTGCCTGAGCCAGTATTTATCCATGGCGGAGAAGGATTAATTTTCGCTGTATTCTGCCCAGCTGGAGGAGGTTTCCCATACCCGCACGCGCTCAAGCTTCACGCAGTCTCGCACCGGGTAGGAGGTGCCGATGCCCTGAGCGGCATTAGCCAGAGCGTTTTGCGCGAAGCAGAAGACGGTATGGGCAATGGCTTCACTGGTGGGGTCTTGGCGGTCAAAGGGGATGATGCGCTCGCCGTAGATGCGGCGGAATTCATCATAGTGCGGGTCTTCCGTGTTCATGCAGAGCGAGTGGTCAAACTGCTCGAGGAAGTCGCCCAGCATTTCCTTGATGGCCTTAAAATCCAGCACCATATCATTATCATCCAGTGTGGCGGCGGCAAACACCAGCTCCACGCTGCGCGTGTGCCCATGCGGGAACGCGCAGCTTCCGGGATGCTTGGAGAGCAGGTGCCCGCTCTCCAATTCAATGGTTTTGCAGATGCGGTACACGGCAGGAAATCAGCAGACGGGGGTGACACCCTTCTTCAGGATGATGTTACCGTACTTGGCTGTTTCGCCGGTGACCACGACAGCGTAGGCCTTTTTCGCGCGCTCATAGAAGGCATAACGCTCTTCGCGTTCAATCTCGCCCTCATAGCCTAAGGCCGCACGGTATTTAGCTTCTACGGAAGGATCCAGCGTATCACCGGGCACGGCTTCCATCATGATGACGGGGGTGGCATAAGCATCCAGCTCAAAGAGGGGGATGAGGCCGGCCAGCAGTGTGTCTACGCCGAGGCCATCAGCGCGTACAACGGTGCTGTTGAAAGTGTGACCCGGGAAATGGGCATCAGAGAACACAATCTCATCACCATGGCCCATCTCGGCCAGGATTTTGAGAAGCTCGGGGGAGATGACGGGGGAAATTCCTTTTAACATGGTGAGGCCATAGTACCACGGATGATATGAATTGGCAATCATAAATGCGAGAAAAACCGTGATTAGGTGAGATAAATACTTGCAAAGTGTGGTGAAAATGTTAAGATGTTCTCGTCGGGCTGATTTTCTGTATTTGCGGAATGATACCCGGCCAAGAAATCTCTCTGATATAACATACACTGAAAATGAGAATTATGAAAAATAAATCTGTATTGATGGTGATGCTGGCTCTTGGAATGACAGTGGGTATGAACTCTTGCTCTGAGATGTCAGATGGCACAATTACCCGCATGCAGGGTACCGGTATCGGTGCAGCGGGCGGTGCTGCTGTGGGGGCTGGTGTAGGTGCTTTAGCCGGTGGCGGAGACGGCGCAGCTATTGGCGGTAGTGCCGGTGCTTTGATTGGTGGCATCGTTGGATATTTTTGGGGTGACTCTGTAGCTAAGAGGAAGGAGGCGTTTAGGAGCACTGAGGATTACATTCGCTCAAATTCCCGCGTGCTTGATAATCGAATTTCCGAGCTCCGTAAAATGAACTCCTCTCTTTCTGATGAAATTGCCGAACTGCGCCGTGAGAATCGCCGTCTCAGTGCAGCTGAAGTTAGGAATCTTACGCAACGGGCAGATGAAAACATTTCCCTAGTGAACTCTGAGTTGTCTATTTATCGCCAGACTGCTCGCACCGCTAAGGGGGCTGAGCGTGCTTCCATAAACCAGCGTATTAATACCTTGGAGCGTGAGTGTGCCCAGCTTCGTCGCAATAGAAAGGCTATCAATGACTTGGCTGCGCGATAATGAGGCTAAATAGTAAACCGGAATCATTCATATGAAGAAACTGATTTTAGCTGTATCGCTTTTGGCAGCTGCATTCGTGAATACCGGGTGCGAGCTCACAGGTGATCCTTCACAGGGCGGTATTTTCTGGTCCCCCACGAAGGCTGCGGAGCGTCAGGAGCAGCTCCTTCAGGAGCAGAGAGCTCGTGAGCAGGAGCTTCAGGAGCTTAATCGCCGCAATTCCAGTCTGAGGAACACGCGTGGTCGTCTGCGCTGATGCCTTTCGGACAGTTTTTTTCTACTTTACACACCCTGTGACAGATTTGTCACAGGGTGTGTGGCTTTTTATTCACAGGGGAAAGCGTGCAAAGTACTCGTAGAAATGCTAAAAAGGAGCAGTTATGAGTACGATGTACATGATAATGCTGGGTATCCTGCTACTACTGGCGATATATGATTTAGTAGTGGGAGTCTCGAATGACGCAACGAACTTCCTTAACTCCGCAGTAGGGAGTAGGGCCGCGGGACGGCGTACACTGATAGCCGTTGCAGCGGTGGGCGTGCTGATAGGTTGCAGCTTCTCCACGGGGATGATGGAGATAGCCCGCAAAGGCGTATTTGTGCCGGGGATGTTCGGCTTTGAGGAAATAATGATACTGTTCCTGGCAGTAATGCTTACGGACGTAATCTTGCTGGATTTATTCAACTCGCTGGGGCTGCCCACCTCTACCACGGTATCACTGGTATGTGAATTGCTGGGTGCCGCAATGGCTGTAGCACTGTTCATTATGGGGCGTGATCCTCTGGCGGCGCAGCAGCTGAGCGCTTATATCAATACGGCTGAGTGCTTCCGTATGATAACGGGTATATTCTGCTCCGTAATCGTGGCCTTTACAGTAGGTTGCGTCGTGATGTGGATTTCGCGCCTGCTTTTCAGTTTCCGGTATCACAGGGCGTACCGCAGTATCGGCGCGCTTTGGTGCGCGCTGGCGCTTACGGCCATTACCTACTTCGCCGTCTTTAAGGGCCTGAAGGACAGTACTCTCATCAGCAAGGATATGCTGGCCCTGCTGAATGAGAACTTGGCGGCGGCCACGGCTATATCCTTCGCCTTTTGGCTGGTGGTATGTGCGGTATTGCAATACGTACTGAAGGTAAATACGCTGAAGGTGGCTGTACTGGCCGGTACGGGGGCGCTGGCGCTGGCTTTTGCCGGTAATGACTTAGTGAACTTCATCGGTGTGTTCATGGCGGCGAAGGATGCGTACTTTGTGGCGTCAGATTATGTGGCTGCTGGCGGTGAGCTGAGCGCGCTAAAGATGGTGCGGTTGGGTGAGCCGGTGCAGGTGAATGTGCTTTGGCTTCTGGCTGCGGGCTGTGTGATGGTTCTGTCCTTGGCCTGCTCTCGAAAGGCTCGCTCAGTGATTGACACGGGCCTGAAGCTTTCGCAGCGCAGTACCGTAAGCAAGGAGCGCTTCGGCTCCTGCCTGCCGGCTCGTGCCGCTGTGCGTTACGCACTGGGCGCTGTTCGCTTGGTGAGCCGCATTACTCCGGCCCCTGTGGCGCGTTTCGTTGAAGCTCGTTTCCGCCCGCTGGAAGCCGATGAGGATGAGGGCCTGGCCTTTGACCTTATCCGTGCTTCTGTAAATCTGACGGTGGCAGCGTTGCTTATCTCGTTAGCTACGAGTATGAAACTGCCGCTTTCCACCACATATGTGACCTTCATGGTGGCTATGGGTAGCTCACTGGCAGACCGTGCGTGGGGGCGTGACAGCGCCGTGTACCGCATTACCGGTGTGCTGGTAGTTATCGGTGGCTGGTTCCTGACGGGTATTGGTGCTGTGACGGCTGCATTTGTGGCGGCCTCAGTTATGATGTACGGTGGTTTCTGGGGTGTTCTGCTGATGCTGGTAGTGGCTGCGGCTATTCTTGTGAAGAATGCGCGCATGCACAGCAGCCGCAAGGAGGTGGTGCAGAGAATTGATTTGAATGATGATGACGCCGTGCGCGAAATTGGTGTAGCAGCGGCAGACCGTCTGGCCGTGGTGATGGATATTTACCGCGCTACCGTGAATGCCCTGCTGCGCGAGGACCGCAGCGGCTTGAAGAATCTGCGCCGGAAGGCTCGGGAGCTGGCGCGTACGCTCCGTGCACTGAAGGAGGATGGTATTCTGCCCACCATGCAGAGCATCAATCCTGAGCAGGCAGACCGCGCTCAGATTCTCTTCCGGATTAATGAGAGCAGCCTTGCCGTGGCCGAAAGCCTGCTGCTTATCGTGAAGAGCAGTTACAAGCACATTGACAATAATCACGCCGGTCTGAATGAGGATCAGGCACAGGACCTTCTGGCCATGTGTGACGAGGTCGGACGTTTCTTCCCGGAGATGGGCCAAATCCTGCGTTCCGGAGATTACAGCAACATGGAGCTTATTATGCAGCATGCCAGTGACCTGAGCGAGGAGTTTGCAGCCTGCATCACTCGCCACCTCCTGCGTGATGGTGTGGATGAGGGGGGTATGCGTAACGGCATTCTCTACCTGAATCTTCTGAATGAAACGCGTTCCATGGTGAGAAAGTCATTCATGCTCATAAAGGAACAGAGAGAGCTTTTCCGAGCTTAAGTATACTTTACTTACCGGATTGGTAACGAGAGAAAGAGAGAATAGATGGCGGATTGCATCTTCGGTGGTGCAGTCCGCCAATTTTCTGAGGAAAAAGAAGCTCGACATTTAGACTGAAACCATTATACTGAGCTGCGAGGAAATATGGTAAGTTGGAACATAGCTTTGGGCCTTGTGGTTATCGCGCTCGTTCTTCCCTTCATCTACCTGCGCTCGCAGATGAAAGCATTGCGCAGACGAGTGAGGAATGACCAGACGGAGCTGGAGCATTTGCGCCATATGCTTGCGGAGCTGGAGCATCATGTGCAGAATGACAAATCTCTCTTCCTAGAGGCTCTTGGTGTGCCTTTCCTGCTGGTGCGTCCTTCAGGGCGGCTGGTGATGGCGAATCGCCTTGCGGGAGACTTGCTGGGGATGGATGTGAGCCGGAATGCAAACCTGCTGCGCTTCCTGCCGGAAGGGGAGTTGAGAGGCGTCATCGCCTCAGCGGTGAAGGTGCAGGCACCGGAAATTTTAAGTCTTTCACATGAGGTTAAGGGGGAACAGCGTATTTTCCGAGTGAGGGCCACGCCGCTCCGCAATACGGAGGGGCATGTCGGCATCGTTTTTCTTGACGTGACGGAAGAACAGCGTACGCAGATTATTCGCCGTGATTTTGTCGCGAATGCATCTCATGAGTTGCGCACGCCGCTCACCATTCTGCGCGGGTATCTAGAAACGCTGCTGGAGGACCCCGAGTTCGCGGCGGATGAAAGCAGTCGTACGCATTCTCTTAATTTGATGATGAAGCACGCGGAGCGCATTACCCGCCTCGTGGAGGACATGCTCACGGTGTCACGCTTGGAGAATGCTGACCGTGCGTACCTGAAAATGGCGGAGTTTGATTTCCGTTCTGCGGTGGATGATGTGCTGCCGCGTCTTGGCGCCGTGATGAAGCAGCAGGAGGTTCACTTCAGCCTTCATATATCACCTGAGCCCTTCATGCTGTATGGGGATAAGTTCTATTGGTCTCAGATTCTCTTCAATCTCATGGAGAATTCTCTGAAGAATAATCCCTCTCCGGGGCTTCATCTTCAGCTGCGTGCGGAGCGCAGTGAGGAAGGGGATGTGCTCATCAGCGTAGAGGATGATGGTGTTGGTATTCCTAGGGATGCCATTTCCTTCATTTTCAATCGTTTCTATCGTGCTGATAATAGTGGGAAGGTGAAAGGAACAGGCCTTGGCCTTTCCATCGTGAAGCATGCAGTGGAGGCCCATGGCGGCACTATCAGTGCGGAGAGTGAACCCGGAAAGCGGACTATTTTCCGTATTTGCATCAAGGGGAGCTGAGGAGAGCTATCAGTCTTTCAGCTCATCCGGCAGAGCAGGCTCCGCAGCGGAGTTCATGATTGCCTCGCGGTTGTCACGGGCTCCTGTGAGCCAGCGTAGCACGCCGTCGCGGTCTTGGTCTTCCAGCAGGAAGATGAGGCGGTGCAGGTCATTTACGCAGTTGTTGAGCACCTGACGGATGGCAACATCATTTTCCCACAGGATGTCTGCCCACATGCCGGCGGCACCTGAGCATACGCGTGTGGTGTCGCGGAAGCCACTTGCTGCCAGTCGCTGTAAATCATGAAGAGGCACGTCACCGGGCAAGGCATTGCGTGCACCGAGCGCGGCCATGATATGGGGCATGTGCGAGATGCGGGCCACGGCGCGGTCATGATGGCCGGGCTGCATGATATAGGGGCGGCAGCCCAAGGCCAGCCAGAAGTCACTGAGGCGCTTTTCCATATCAGCAGGTACCCCGTGAGGGTTTGTGAGGGCTACGGTAGCACCCTGCAATAGAGAGGGTGTGGCATTCTCTAGCCCTTGTGTTTCAGCGCCTGCCATGGGGTGGGAGCCGATGAACATTCGGCCTCGGTCCGTGAGCAATTCACCGGTAGTGCGGTGAACGTAGGCTTTCACTGAGCCTACATCCGTGACGAGCGCCGTCTTGCTAATGGCAGGTAGAATGAGACGCGCGAGCTCTTCAAAGGCGCCAATGGGCGTGGCGAAGATGATGAGGTCCGCCCCTTCTGCCGCGGCCCGGGCATCAGTATAGGTATGCTGAATGCCCAGACTGTTGGCCAGCTGCAGGGGCTGTTCTCTACGGGCCCAAAGGCGCAGTTCACAGCTAGGCAGCTTATCCCGTACAGCCAGCGCTACGGAACCGCCCAAAAGGCCGGGGCCATAGATGGTAACAGTACTGAAGGGAGCGGTGCTCATGCTGTGATTAGTTCATTAGGGGACGATGAAGCGGAAGTTTGTACCGCGAACGCGCAGTACCTTGCCGCTGGGGTATACCTGCCCCGTGGAGGGGTCGATAATGCGGATGGTCTTGGTGGGATCCAGCGGATTGTACACGCGGATGGGGTCACCCTCCACACGGGTGGCCACGGGGATGGGGCCGGTGTTTGTGATGAGGCGGGGATCAGTTGCGGCATTAGCTGCACCTTCCGGGGCGGGCCCGGAGGCCGGCGGCGTGACGGTGGTCACCACAGTGGGAGTCACGGTTGCGGGAGGCGGAGTGACTGAAGGCGGAGTGGCCGCAGCTACCGGGATTGTTGGGGCCGCTGTGGGAGCAGGCAGCGGGGCTACCGGCTGGGTGATATGGGTGCTGTTCGTACGGGCCGGAGCGGCCGGCGCAGCCGGGCGCGGTGTAGTAGCGGGCTTGGGACGTGCCGGGGCTGCCGGTGTGGGCTGCGTGGCCGGGCGTGCCGGTGTGGTGGCCGCGGGAGCTTGGACCGTGGGAAGCGTGGGCTGTACTACCGGTTGCCTACGTGGATAATAGGGCATTTCCGGTACCGGGTTAGAGCGATATACACAGGATGAAAAAGCACAACCTATCAGGACAGTAGTGATTGTGCTGAGTTGGAGTGAGGTGTTCATGTGTCAGGGAAAAGCTTTTCTTACTGCCCGAATTTTAGGAACTTTCCTGTTAAAAGTCAACTGCAAATCGTGTATTCCGTTCCTTTGCGCTTGAAAAATGGTTTTTTGAGGGGTAAAATATCCGCATGAGCACGTTGTTGCATTGTCCGAGTCTTTTTCGTTATTCCCGCCGCCTGACACGTGAGGTGCAGGTGGGGAATCTGGGCCTGGGTGGGCAGAATCCCATCCGTATTCAGTCCATGTTGACCAGTGCTACGCTGGATACAGACGCCTGTGTGAAGGAAGCGCTTGCTCTGGCTGAGGCCGGCTGCGAGATTATCCGCCTTACCGCGCAGACGAAGGTGCATGCAGCAAATCTGGAGCACATTGCCCGCGAGCTTCGTGCTGCAGGCTGCCAAGTGCCGCTGGTTGCTGACATTCACTTTAAGCCGGATGCCGCTATGGAGGCTGCTAAGTGGGTGGAGAAAATCCGCGTGAATCCCGGTAACTTCATTGATAAGAAGAAGTTCGTGGAGCGTGATTATACGGATTCTGAGTACGAGGAAGAGCTGGAGCGTGTGCGTAAGGCTTTCACTCCGCTGGTACTCTTCTGTAAGGAGCACGGCCGTGCCATGCGTTTGGGCGCAAACCATGGCTCCCTTTCCGACCGCATTCTGAACCGTTACGGAGATACTCCTGAGGGTATGGTGGAGAGTGCACTGGAGTTCGCTCGTGTGGCCCGCGAGCTGGACTACCACCAGCTGGTGTTCTCCATGAAGTCCTCCAATGTGAAGGTGATGATTCAGGCATACCGCCTGCTGGTTAAGCGCTTGGCAGAGGAGGGAGCTGATTGGAATTATCCCATCCATCTGGGCGTGACGGAGGCCGGTGAGGGTGAAGACGCCCGCATTAAGAGTGCCACGGGTATCGGCTCTTTGCTGGCAGACGGCATCGGTGATACGCTTCGCGTGTCCCTCACGGAGGACCCGGTGTACGAGGTGAAGCCCGGCTTTGAGCTGGCCGCTCCTTATCAGCCGGGCGTAGAGCATGCTGCCACGGCTCCGGAGGTGGAGCCTGCTGCTCCCTTTGACCCCTTCTGCTTTAGCAAGCGCAAGGCTGAGCTTATTGATATCAATGGCATGAGCATGGGCTGGAATGAGCCGGTGCGCGTGGTGCTGCCGCAGGCTGCCTGTGCGGCTCTGAATCCCGCTGAGATGAAGGATTTCATGCCGGAGCTGGCGTATGAGACATGTGGTGCTGTGGAGGTGGACCCGCGAGATGCTGCTGAAGTGGCGGCTCTGGCTGAGGCTCCGGCCACGCTGGTGACGGTGAAGGACGGTGTGGACATGCCTGTTCCGCAGGCATTCCGCTTGCTTTCTGCCGTGATTCCTTCCCGCCACAGCATTCTGCTGAAGGACACGCTGGGTGCTGCTCCTGAGCTTTCTGCTCCGATGGCTGCCGGTGTGAATGTGGGTTCTCTGCTTTGTGATGGCATAGGTAATGCCGTACTTATCCGTGGTGAGGCTGAGCCCCAGAAGGCTGCTTACTTGGCTTACAATGTGCTGCAGGCCGCCGGTGTGCGCCTGAGCAAAACCGAGTATGTTTCCTGTCCGTCCTGCGGCCGTACCCTGTATAACATCCAAGAGGCCTCTGCACGCATTCGTAAAGCTACCGGTCATCTCAAAGGCGTGAAAATTGCCATCATGGGTTGTATTGTGAACGGCCCCGGTGAGATGAGTGATGCGGACTTCGGTTATGTGGGCGGTGCTCCGAACAAGATTAACCTTTACGTGGGTCATAACCCCGTGGAGTTCAATATCCCGCAGGAGGAGGCCGTGGATAGACTCATCGAGCTTATCCGCAGCCATGGCCGCTGGGTGGAGCCGTCATAATCCACTCTTCCTTTTCCCTGAAAATAAGAACCACCCGCGGCAGATGATGCTGCGGGTGGTTGTTTTTAAAGGTGCTGCAATCAGGGATTAATTTCGGCCGCGGAGGCTTCGGCAGCGGAGTAAGTGCCACATTTCCCCCAGAGCATTAAGCGGGTTGCGGCGCATGTAGTGGCGCTCGTAGAGCTTCCAAGGCTTGTCAGGGCGGGGCTGGCTGCCGTTCTTCTCTTCGTGCTCAGCGATGACGCTCAGAATCTGGCTGTACAGGTTATAGCGTTCTACCAGCAGACGGCGAGCCTCGCGGATGGCAGGCAGGCGCTTTTCATACTCATTATTGGCAATAGCCTCCTGAATAATGGCCAGTGCACGGGGTGGGTCATCATTCGGAATGCGGATGATGCTTTCCGGCGGTAGAATCTGCTCCAGCTTGGGGTCACCGCTGTAGAAGGTGAGGCAGAGGCTCATGATGGAGTCTGCCAGTTTTTCGGACCAGTGGTAATCCTGCGTTACATTTTCTATGACCACATGGTACTTGAAAGCATCCAGTGCCTCGTATTTGTGGTCGATGGGGTTAATACCCTTACCACGCCAGCTGAAGCCCGGCAGATTTGCCAGCAGGTATTCGAAGAGGTTGTGGCGTTTGTTATGCTCCGTATGAGTCATGAGTTTGCGGGAGCAGACAGCTGATATCAGCTCACTCTTAGGACGCTCCGGGAACTCCATCAGCTCCTCGAACTTATGACCGGTCATGCCGATAAGGCAGCCGGCGCCGCGTCTGTAGCCTTTGTGGCGGCACAGCTCCGGTGAGTGAGTGGTGAGCATGTAATTGAACTGGTGTGTGTAACAGGGCGCATGCACCTTAATGGCAGGCGGCTCCTGTGTGACCAGTATGGTGTGCTCAGGCGGGCAGTACACGTCCACAACTTTCTGTTTGCGCGGGATTTCATCATATACCACCAGCCAGTCATAATCCCGGCAATCCTCATCACGAGTGAACTCTACACCATCCAGCTTCAGATGATTCTGCAGGAAGTCGGGAGACCAAGTTGATAGTACTTTGATTTTCATGTGCTGTATTTCCTGATTTTATGGAGGATAATGAGAGTTGTCCCATCTCTCTATTCACCGAGTATACCTGAAATCCGCTGACTGGCAAGCTCAAAATCAATGCTAAACTGATTTTAAACCTCATGAGCCCCAAAGTTTTTTCTGAGTGACGCAAGTGCCGATAAATCCAAGACTTTCCGAAAGCGCTTTTTTTAAGCGCCCCTGTATTCAGATTCGCGTCAATCTCGGAGAAGAAGAGGCCTTGCTTGCTAATTCATTTTGCAGAGTGATACACTCCTGCGAAGCAAAAAGTTTGTTGGCCTTTTGTTCCGGGCGATTTTATATTTGTGGTTGCGATGAACGTGAATCACGAATATCCGTTCACCTTCACTACTACAACAACAAATATGTCTACTGATAACGACACGCCCGAAAATGCAGCAGCTATTGCTTCTGCAAACCTTAACTCCGGCACCGATTTCGCTGCCACAACCAACACCAATACCGTCATGAATACGACATCCAACACCACTGCAGGTGCCCCCGTTTCCGAGGGCGTGTATTACATTTCCACTTTCAACTTCACCGCAAGCGAAAGCCCAATTGGGTTCAATCGCCCCATGTATACCGCGCCGAACTTGCCGGGCAATGACTGGGATACGGTTTACGCCGGTGTCTGCGTGGATCAGGCCAATCAGGGCGGTGCGGAACATCAGCTGGTGCTGTCGGGAGATAAGCTCATGCTGTCGCACCCCACGCAGCTGGCGGTTTTCATGCGTGCAGATGATATCGGCGATTTGCTTATTTCTTCTTTCATTCTTACCGAAGATGAGGTGAAGCAGCGTGTGCAGGATACGCCCATTTACGACGGGGCTCAGCTGCAGCCCGAGGGAGATATCCATCTGCAATTCGATTTGGAGCAGGAGAAGTGGCAGGAGGCCGACTCCGGCGCTGCTTCTTGGAAGAATGTGGCAGATTCCCTCGTGCTGCCTGATGGTACATACTATATTTACGGTCTCGTGACCAACATCGGCTTCCCCAACGGCAACAATACCAACAACCGCAAGCTGTTCCGCTATGCTATTCAGGCCAAGCGTGTTTTGGTGCGGGATGTTGATGGTCAGCCCGAGCTTGTGGAGATGCTGTACTATGGTAATGTACGCCATGTATGCCTGTCCTGCGGTTGCAATAGTACGGATGACGGAGACGCCGACAATCAGGCAGCCACTCAGGCTCCCGGTTGGGAGGGCGACCCTTGCCCGAGTTTCGTAAGGATTAACCCCACCAACGGCAAGGCTCTGTATGATTCCCCTTGGCGCTGGAAGGTGGCTATCGAGGATAAGGACGTCGTTATCACCCCGCCCACAGGGGAACCGCTGCGTTTCTCTGTACCGCCCGATGGCTCATCGGAGGCCGGTGCCACCTGGGCATCTGCCATGGAGCAAAATCGTGTGCAGTATCAGGACAGCAATTTCAACGCTACCACAGCCCGCACTCCCGCCTTCATTATGATGAAGGACCCGACCGGCCTTTGCCTGACCTTCAATGTGGGTTCAGGCACTGTGCACAGCATTACCTCTCCCGAGGGACGAAAGGTGACAGCTGCCGAGCGCGCTCAGCATGTTAAGACTATGTTTGATGGCGCAGAAAATCTGCTTTCCTGTTCTTCCGCAGAGGGGCGTCTGGTTTGCAGCTATGCCGAAAACGGGGCTCTCATGCTCAATTGGTTCGCCCCGACTGCCTCCGCTACAGCCGATACCGAAGCGCAGGCGGAGGCTCCCTTTAAGTCTGAGACCATTCAGCAGAGCGGCAACAGCATCACCCACCTGCGCCAGCAGACCGGGCGTGACCCGCACGCCATTGTGCGCACGGAATCCGATGGCGTGGTCACCATCACCAAGGGCGTGGGCGATGAAGCTATCGTGCACCGATACGAAACCACCTACCCGACGAGCGGCCTGATGATGCGCACGGAGTCGGTTTACTATGCCTCTACGCCCGACAATGTGGCAAGCTGCACCCGCTCAGTGTACAACTACTCTGCAGCCGGTTGGCAGCTGTATTCCGTGACGGAGGGGTTTGGCTCCGCTACTACCCGCACGATTACCTACCGTTACAACACGGACAACAAGCTGTCCAGAGTTGAGCACTCTGATGGCAGCTATACGGAGTATGAGTACGACTCCCTCGGTCGCGTGACGATGGAGAAATCTCCTTGGGGTGAGGACCTCGCCAAAGTAACGCGCACAACCTATGCCGACAGCCGATTCTATGATATCCGCCCCGCTTCGGTGGCAGAGTATCATGTGAATGCAGCCGGTACGGAGGTGCTGTTCCGTAATACGGTCTATAGTTACGAGGAAACTGCCGAATTGGAGCGAGTGACCACTACGGTGATAGCTGGCGGCAGCTCGCAGCAGCAGGTGAGCATAGAAGAGACCTACGGCGCTGAGCCCGCATACGCCTATGCCGCAGGGAAGGCCAAGTTCTCTCAGGATGTAACAGGTGTGCAGACTTGGCACGAGTACGAGGCCACAACCGAGCACGGCGCTATCCACAAGCACACTTACATCACCAAAGCCAATGGTGAGTTGGTGGCAGCACAGAGCCGAAAGAGCGAGAGCTTTATCGCTGCTAATAACACCACCACCTTTGAACAGGAGTGCATTTGGGACGGCACGCAGTGGCTACTGTTGAATACCACGGCTTACGAATACGATGAGCAGCAGCGCGTGGTGAAGACAACGCACGGCAACGGGCGATTCTCCACCACCGAATGGATGTGCTGTGGCGTGTTCTACGAAACAGATGAGGATGGCATTACCTCCACCTATGCATACGATTCCGCCCGTCAGCTCACGGAAATCAGCCGAGAGGCGGTGTATGACGGCGAGACCTGCATCACTCCCGAGACCATCACGGAATACACCCGCGATGCCGCCGGACGCGTGCTCACCACCACCCGCCGAGTCGGCCCGATGGCAACAACCGAATCCACGGAATACGATGCGCTGGGCCGTGTGACTAAGCAGACTGATATTCTGGGCCGCGAAACCATCACCGCCTACAGCGCGGATGGCCTTACTACTACGGTAACAACTCCCGCCGGTGCAACCACCATCACCACCCGAAACACGGATGGCTCAACTGCTTCCGTGGGCGGTACGGCACAGCGTGCTCTGGTGTATGTATACGACCTCAACGGCAGCAACGAGCGCGTGACCACCAAACTGCCGAGCGGTGAAATCATTGCCCAGAGCATCAGCAACGGCTTCGGGCAGAATACCGTGCAGGCTCAGCCGAATACCATCGGCGGTTTCATCTACACCCGCAGTGAGTACAACGCCAAGGGGCAGCTGGTGAAGCGCTATCAGGACACCGGTTGGAATACTGAGAAAACCGCACCCACACTTTATGAGTACGATTACTTCGGCAATCAGGTGAAGCAGATTCTTGCTCTGAGCACCACGCCCACCAAGGATAATTCGCCGGTGAGAGAGGTAGCCTACTCGGTGGAATCTGCCGAGGATGGTGTGTTCAGCGTCACCACGCAGACCCGATACAACGCTGAGGGTACAGCCCTGAACAGCACACAGAAGCAGTTGATTTCGCAGCTTTCTGCAACGCTGGCAAGCAAGAGCATCAGTACCGATGTGCGTGGTAACAGTTCGGTGAATTGGTCCGAGTACACGGCTCCCACGAAAGTGACGAGCTTCAGCACTATTCCCACATCCAATATCACGGCAGAGTCCGTCAGCATCGATGGATTTACCCTCTCGCAGAAAGACCATGCGGGTATTATCACCACCGCTTCCCGCAGCTACACGGCCACGGGTATGACCATGGTGCAGGTAGATGGTCGCAACAACGCCACAACCATTCACTCAGACCTCGCCGGGCGAACCATTAGCGTGACGGATGCCGCCGATGCGACAACAACCACGACTTACGATGCTAATCACAATCAGCCCGCCGTGGTGACGGACGCCATGGGTAACACCTCCTGCTACAAGTATGATGCCCGCGGTCGCAAGATTGCCGAGTGGGGCACTGCCCTGCAGCCCGCTTGCTTCGGTTACGATGACATGAACAATATGACATCCCTGCGCACATTCCGCGCCGATAGCGAGGTAATCACCTCCGACCCAAGCGAGCGCAGCGACTACGATGAAACCACATGGACGCTCAATACCATAACCGGACTTGAGATGGCCAAAACGTACGCTGACAATACCTCCGTGGTGAAAACCTACGATGCGTATAATCGTCTCGCTACCGTGACGGATGCCCGTGGCAATGTGAAGACTCATTCCTACGAGCCCGCCCGCGGCCTGCACTTGGGTACTTCCTACACCGTGGTAGAGGGAACTGCGGAAACCTCTGCCCGCAGCTTCACCTACAATCACCTCGGCCTGATGACTCAACTGGTGGATGATGCGGGTATTCGTACATTTGGCTACAACACCTATGGCGAACGCGAAAGCGACAGCCTTGTGGTGGATGGCGATACCCACCTTATCGTTGAAACGCGAGACAGCTTCGGGCGTTCCACCGGCTTCGTCTACAGCAAAAACGGCAGCGTTCAGCATACCGTCACCACGGGCTACGGCACAGATGGTCGTATCAGCAGCGCAGGCTTCACCCACGGCGGTGCGGTCAAACAGTTCGGTTATGAGTACCTCAGTGGCACCAATCTGCTGCATAAGCTGACTAAGCCGAACAACATGACGCTCACGCAGACCTACGAGGCCACCCGCGACCTGCTCACGGGCATGGCTTACCACCGTGGCAGCACACTTGTAGCGCAGCGTGAGTATACATACGACATCCTTGAACGTCCCACTGCTCGCAATACAGCCCGCAACGGGCAGATTGTGAACGACACCTTCGCTCACAACAACCGTTCCGAGCTGACCGCGGCCACCGTCAACGGTACTGACTACGAGTACGCTTATGACAATATCGGTAACAGACAGCAAGCGACTGAGGGTAATGATGTCACGGTGTATGATGCCAATGCACTCAATCAGTACACCTCCATTAGCGAGAACGGTGCTGTTGCATTCGTCCCGCAGTTCGATGCTGATGGCAACCAGACTCCCATCCAGACCGATACCGGCATCTGGAGCGCCGTCTACAACGCGGAAAATCGCCCTGTCAACTTCACCAACAGTGAAAGTAACACCGTGGTAGAGTGTCAGTACGATTCCATGGGGCGACGAGCCTTCAAAAAGGTAACCGTCAACGGCAGCGTCACGCTCCACCAGCGCTACGTCTACCGCGGCTATTTGCAGATTGCCTGCATCGACCTCACCCGCAGCCATCACCCGGTGATGTGGCTCGTGACCTGGGATCCCACCCAGCCCGTTGCCACCCGCCCTCTGGCCATCCGAATCAACGGCACATGGTACACATATGGATGGGATCTCACCAAGAACATCTGCGAGCTCTACTCCTCCTCCGGAACCATCTCTACCACCTATACCTACACTCCCTTCGGCTCTGTAACGGCCTCTGGCTCTCTTACCCAGCCCATTCAGTGGAGTAGCGAGGTGTGGGACGGCGAAATAGGGCTGGTGTATTATAATTGGAGATATTATAATGCAGCAGTTGGTAGGTGGAATAGTCGCGATAAGGAATATAATGATAATCCATATCACTTTACAAGAAATAATGCTACATTTGCAATTGATGAATTAGGATTAAAGGAATTCTCTTTTAATGAGCAATCGTGCGCGTTAACTCTTAAGCTAGAGTTAGAAATAGATTTTGTAAAATCTGTACGATTTGGATATGATGAAATTGGAGTCAATACATATTACGGTTCGGATTGGGATAATTCTAGCATAGGTGATGCTGAAAAACATATACTTGATAGTATAAATTCAGTCTGGCATAATAAGTATAAACTTACAACAAATAATAAATGCTGTCCATGTGAAAAAACAGGGATAAATATATTACTAGAGTTTGTCAAGGGAGAATATTTGTTTCCTGATGTAAAATTCATTGTAGTAAGGGAAAATCCTGAATATGATTCAATAAATGGTCACAGCCCCAGAGAATATTCACAAGGGAGCAAAATTGTTATTCGTTCCAATTCATATTCCCGCACAATAAACCATGAATTCGGACATAATTTAGGGCTTACTCATCCCGGAGTAGGATTACCCATAGAAAAACGCCATTTGCCAGATGAAGCCAAAGCTCTATTTGCTGAAAATAGCGATTTTAAGAGTACCGGAATCAATGATTTATCAAGCTATATTCATACGGGAACAGACAGATATGGTCGTGAAGTAAGTTACCACGATCTTATGGGACTGTATGGCGGGATGCGAGAATTCTACTTTGAAAAATGGCAAAATTATATGACTGAATTATGTGAAAATTGTGCATATGGCGTTAAAAAGAAATAAGTAAGAATAAAAAGAACTTCCATCCTCCACAAAAATAGAGGATGGAAGTTCTTAGCATATCAGGCATGAGCCGTAGTAAAGTTGACCAGCGTTTTATTCTGACTTCAATCGTTTTTCGATAAGCTCAAGACAGCCCAATGCCTGAGGAATCTCTATGCCTTCGAAACCTCTAAGTTTACGCGCGGTTTCATACAGTGTTTTATCATCGAGTTTATAATTTACGTCCAATCCACACTCGAATAAAAACGCCAATCTTTCCTTCTGGTCTTGATGAAAGATACGTCTGAGTATAGCATCCAGTTGCTCTTTTGTAAGATTTTCATATCCTACCACATTGACATAATGATAGAAACAGTCATCCGAGAAAACTTTGACTATGGGAGCGTCACTGAAGTCCTGCAAAGCACTATCCAGCGGTGAAGCTCCGTATTTCATCAAAAGGTCAGCCACCGGAATACTCCCGGCCCACGATAGCGGGCTATGTTTTTTTTGGGGAAGAATATTGTTTTCTAATAAAACTTTGACAGTCTCGTACGAATCTTCTCCTGTTGCGAATAGGAGACATAGCGGAGTCTTGTCCTCTTCATCAGCGTCATTGGGGCGTGCTCCGTTTTGCAGCAAGAAGCTCACACATTCCGCTGTTCCTTTCTTACATGCGTACTCCAGCAAGGGGTATTCGTGTGGCATCATATTCTCAAAAGTTCCAGAATGTTGCCAATCGAAATCTTCGTTTTTAAGAAGAGAAGAAAGCTCTGCCATATTATTTGATGAAATGGCCTCAATTGCTTTCGAGTGCAAAGATTCACAAGAGGTCAGCAAAACCGCGAGTAGAACAAGGAGCATTTGTAATGTCCCTTTTGAGATGTTTTTCATCTTGGTATATTTAAGCGTTCTCATACCGGTGTTAATAGATACTGGATAATATTCAATGCCGTGATTATGTATACCATATACAGCACATTAATCAAGTCTTATATACTCTCGTTCGTAATTTAAAGAATGTCAGTCTGCATTTTTACTGTATTACTCTATAGTACCGCTGTAGGTCCCTCACAAAATCAGCCCTACTTCCCGCACATGCAGGAGGTAGGGCTGAAATAATAACGGCAAATATGTTATAAGCAATTACTCGCTTTTATCCACCCAGCCGTGGCGCTGGGCGTAGCAGAAGAAATCTTCCAGCAGGAGCGAGTACTGTAAGCGATGGCGAGGGATTTTGACGGAGGATAAAATCTCCTCAGTGAGTTGGTTCTGCTTAATCGGATGCACAAAACCACTCTTTGCTTGATCTTCTTACTTCGTCAGCATGTTGGGGGAAATATTCGTCAACAAATTGTAATGTTTCATGAATAGTTGAAAAGCTTAGCGCATAATGGTCTTTTTCAGAATTGTCTCCAACTAAGACGATGGAAAACGAATCTTCCAAATGACACACACATCTCGGATGCCCCAATATGAAATATGCCCTATCCTTGAGAAAATTGTTTGCCTGAGGCATGGTTCTTACATAGGGTGGCAAATCAGTAACTATACGTGCATCATTATTAGTTTTCAGCAAAAGGGATAAATGATGATTACTCAATCGTTTTTGACTCTCACTAAAAAACAATCCGTCTACATAAAACACTCTAAAACTCGGCACACTATTAGCATATTGCTGCATGGCTTTCCGTTCACTGTCATTAGCTTCACGCGTTTCCGTTAAATCCAACGGAAAAGGTTCCAGAGATGTTTTGCAAGATGTTAACAATACACCACCCAAGACCAAAAGATACACATCGAGCCATATGACTACTTTTTTTATCCAAGAATTCTGATCTAACATATTTGATGCTTCACTTGTGTATTTTTCGTTTTACTACCATATGCGACATCTCGCTCTGAGAAGGCCCCCGTTTTCTGACCTCCGGCCATGTTGTTTAGGGAATTTCGGAGCCGACGCTTGGAGCTGTGACCATGTTACTAATTTTTGCATTGATTATCAACCCTAATTTTGTGGTCACAAGTGTAAAAGGTGATAATAAATCGACTGAAAGAGGATGTATTTATTCACCCCGGCGCTTGGTAGGAAGCCCGAAGAAGTTGTTACCTCCGATTTGGTAGCCGGTGGCTTTCCAACTGATATGGGTGAGGGTGGGGTAAACCTCGCCATTCCACTTGTATCCGCTATCGAGTATGTCTACCCGAGGCGGCAGCTCACCAGAATGCAACATGTTTATCCCTAAATCACGTCATAAATCACCTCAATGAGCATGCTGGTATGTAATGTTAACGTGTTTTGTAAAACTCTGAAAACAAGCAACTTCCGAAACTGTCTACAACCTGTTATGAGATATGGCGAATTTTAGGGCAATTTTCAGAAAATGGCATCAATTTTCGCAACATGTTTATATACAATCTTTTAGAATTGCTAAAAACCACTGTCACAAAAAGGCTATTAAAAAAAGCCTCCGATACGCAAGTGTCGGAGGTTTTTGCTTGTGGCTGAATACAACATTTGCTACAATGAGTCCCCAATCTTTTCGCATATATGGCTGATGAACTGACACCCACAGACTTTCCGCAAGGAGAGCTCCTTTTCTACACTTCCAAAGATGGTAAGGTGAAGATGGAGATTCGTGTAGAGGACGAAACCATCTGGATGTCGCAGCAGATGATGGCAGAGCTCTTTCAGACAACCAAGCAGAATATCAGTCTTCATATAGCTAATATCACACAATGCGGTGAGCTCCAAGAAACAGGAACTATCAAGGAAAACTTGACAGTTCGAAAAGAAGGCAACAGACAAGTTCAGAGAAAGGTTGTGTTTTACAACTTGGATTGGATTATCTCCGTGGGTTATCGTGTAAACAGCGTACGTGGTACCCAATTCCGCATCTGGGCCACGCAGCAGCTGAGCGAACTGATGCGTAAAGGCTTTGTGTTGGATAAGGAAAGGCTGAAAAATCCGCCCATTAAAGGAGCAACAGCACTACCGGATTACTTTGATGACCTGCTGGAGCAGATACGCGATATCCGCGCCAGTGAGCGTCGCATGTACCTGCGCATTCGCGATATCTTTGCGCTGTCGGCAGATTATGAACCCAACAATAAGCAGACGAATATCTTTTTCAGTGCTATTCAGAATAAATTGCACTACGCCATTCATGGCCACACAGCAGCAGAGCTGATTATGCTCCGGGCTGACTCAACCGAGCCCAACATGGGACTTACGTCTTGGCAACGGGAGCGTGTGTTATCTACGGACGTAGCTACTGCCAAAAATTACCTGAATGAACAGGAGATAGAATCCTTCAACCGCCTCACCTCTATGTGTCTGGATTTTGTGGAAGACCAAGCCAAGCAACGCAGGCAGGTGTTCATGAATGATTGGGAAAAGGCGATCGATGGATTGCTTACATTGACCGGTCGGAATGTATTACAAGGGAAAGGAAGCCGCTCTATGACTGAAGCTCGAGAGTTCGCTCAGGAACAGTACAGACTTTTCAGCATTCGCCGACGTGAAGCTGCCGAACGCACTGCTGAACTCGAGTTGCAAAACGCCTTGGTGGAGGAAGTTGCCCAGCTGACTGAGGAAAAGAGGGCTCAACGATAACACAAGTTGGGAATCTCTAAAAACTCTTTATTTTATCTAAAGGGTATGGTATAATAGAGTTATGCGCTTTCCCGGGTTCTTTGATGAGGAGTTTAAATTAGAAAGAATTAGTACTTTAGGAGATCCTTTAGAACGTCTTAACTAGGTAGTGAACTGGGAAATCTTCTCGGAGATCCTGCTCAAAGCCATGCAATCCAAAGAGCGCAAGGGAGCGGGAGGTCGGCCGGCATACAATGCAATCTTAATGTTTAAGATTCTCATTTTGCAGAGGTTGTATAATTTATCCGACGATCAGACGGAGTATCAGATAAACGACAGATTGAGCTTTATGCGCTTTCTTGGCTTGGGGTTGTCAGACAAGGTTCCGGATGCAAAGACCATCTGGCTTTTCCGCGAGACGCTTAAAAACTCCGGAGCTGCAGAGGAGCTTTTTTCCGTTTTCAGGGACCATTTACAGACAGAAGGTATCATTACCGTCTAGTGTAGTGTAAACTTCTTTCTGTAAAATTAAACTGTCGCCATTCTATCGACACTTAGGAAGCCAATTTAAGCCCCTCTCTTGTGTGCAGGTGGCGTATGTTTTGCTTATATCATTCTATACCCTCTGATGTCAATCCATTTTTGGGGCGCTTTTGCATTGCCTCAAAATTATTCGTCAGCTATTCATGCTATTAATATAAAAAAGGTTGCTCTACCTCCCGCAAAACAGGAGGTAGGCAGAAATGATACCGATGAATATGTTATAAACAATTACTTGCTTTTATCCATCCAGCCGTGGCATCGGGCGTAG
>JAZQGN010000027.1:0-48738 GCA_045540095.1 Akkermansia sp. | reverse complement strand
TTTATGAACTCGCTTCTCATTTGATTACTACTTTTGATGTTCCATGGCATAAAGTCATTATGCCATATGTCTCTCCAAAAGTGTAACCTATGTCTTGGTACTTGTGTTACCTATGTGGTGGTACTTTTCTGTTACCTTTGTCTTGGATGCGTACCGGTAATGAGTCCTTCGCCCCAGTGGGAACAATGAAATCAAATAGGAACTTTTCGGTGTTGTGGGTGGCATAATGCCCGTAACGTTAACTGCAAACAGCACTTAACGATGATGAAAAGTCCTCAGAACATTGTATGGAACCTTCTAGACAAGGCAAGTACATAAATGAATCAGAGCGTCAGCAAAGTGAGCACCTCGTCTATAGGGCTCAGCCAGCTCAGGATGACGTTTCACGTAATAACGGTGCCGGTGGTCCGTATCTAAACTAGCGTGGAACTCAAAAGAGTAAAAAGGCGGCAGCCCCTAATGACTGTCAATAAAACGTAACCTTATGCAGCGCTTCGGACAGCTCGAAAAGAAAAGGAGTAAACAAGCAAATACTACACACGCCTGGCTTGCCTCAATGTTATGTGTGAAAGGATAGAAAAACGTCCGGCTATTGTTAATGACATCTTACAACTTACATTACAAGGAAATACAAGGCCGAATGACTGCACTTTGTTTATACGTACATTATTCCCGAGACCGTTCTTCATCAGCATATTTGGAAAGAGACTCGAATGGAAAAGCTGAAAGAGGCAAATTAAGAGCCACACGAAACGACCTCAAAAGTCAAGAAACGGCAGATAAGTAAACTTACCTGCCGTTTCTTGCAAAAAAAAGATTCCCTCGGATTACATATTAATAACCATCAGGCACGAAGTGAGCATCGGAACCATGGTGGTAATTGCCGTGCATGCCGGCGGAAACGGGGCCGAACTCTTTGTATACGGGCTGTACGAAGGAATAGGTAGCGCCGTTACGGCCATCCACCTTCACGGTGACGCGCTGACAACGAGTGTTACCCATGGCATCGGTCAGGTAGCGACCGGCAAGAGCACCGGCTACACCGAAACCGGCAGCTGATACAATACGACCAGTACCGCCGCCAAGCATCTGGCCAAGGCCAGCGCCTAGAGCAGCACCCACACCAGTGCCAACAGCCTTAGAAGTGGAGGAGGTCTCACCCGTCACCTCATAGGCGGAAACTACAGTGGCGGGCAGCACCTGCTGAGTCACACCGATTTTGTTGGAAGAAACAGAACCGTAGCTGGAATCCCAAGCACAGGAAGAAAGGCCAAGTGCAGCTGCCACAAGAAGAATGGTTGTCTTGTACATAATTCTAATTGATTGGTTGTATGATAAATATTTGTGGCCGTTAGCAGACGCCGACTGCGCCTCCTCGTCACGATCCATATGCTACCCTTTTTCACATCATCCGTCAAGCAAAAAAGAGTTACAAATAAAAAATAATTAAAAATTGATATATAAAAACTTCTCTAACGAAAAAAAGCGGGGTATCCGTATAACCAGACACCCCGCGAATTGAAAACGGTATATTTTCTATCAGGCGTTCTGCTCAGCTTCAGCAGCAGCCTTTTCAGCCTCAAGCTTCAGGCGCAGCTTCTCAGGAAGCTTGACCTGAATGTGAATATCACGCAGCTGATTGGGCTCAGCAGGAGCGGGAGACTCACTCATAAGATCAGCACCACGATTATTCTTGGGGAATGCAATCACCTCACGAATGGATTCACACTGACCGATAAGCATCACAACGCGATCCAGACCAAGGGCAAGACCACCGTGGGGAGGTGCGCCAAAAGAGAATGCAGCCAGCAGGTGACCGAACTGCTCCTCGATGGTGGCGTCATCCAGACCAAGGGCACGGAACGTAGCATCCTGCAGATCCTTCTCGTGAATTCGGATAGACCCACCGCCCAGCTCATTACCATTGAAGATAACGTCATAAGCCTCAGCGCAAAGGTCCGTAGAAATCTCGCCCTTAAGCACCTTCTCCACATCCTCGGGAACGGGGCGGGTGAAGGGGTGGTGCACAGCGCAGAAGCGCTGTTCCTCTGCGTCCCAGCCGAAGAGGGGGAAGCGGTTCACCCAGAAGAGGTCAATGTCAGTATTGCCCTTGAGCAGTTCCATGAACTCACCGCAAGCCAGACGCACACGGCCGAGGATGGTGCAGCTCTGCTCCCACTCACCGGCGGCGAAGAAGATGCAGTCGCCGCTCTCGATGTTCAGGCGCTCGATAAGGGCATCAATCTCAGCCTGAGAAAGGCGCTTGGTAATGGGACTCTTCCACTCCTTGGTGTTAGCGACATCACGCACCTTGATGTAGGCAAGGCCCTTAGCACCAGCCTCAATGGCGGTCTGGGTGAGGGAATCCACCTGTCCAACGGAGGGGTTGAAACCCTTGGCGTTAATGGCCTTCACCACGCCACCATCAGCGATGGCACCGGAGAAAACACGGAACTCACTGTTGGCGAAGATATCAGAGCAATCCGTAATCTTCATTTCGAAGCGGCGCTCAGGCTTGTCAGAACCGTACTGGTTCATGGCGTCCTTCCAAGTCATGCGGGGGAAGGGAGTGACGATATCGCGACCCACGGACTCCTTGAACACGCGCTTAAGCATGTTTTCAATCCAAGCGTACACATCCTCAGGGGTAATGAAGGAAGCCTCGATATCAATCTGAGTGAACTCGGGCTGGCGGTCAGCGCGAAGGTCCTCATCACGGAAGCAGCGGGCCACCTGGAAGTACTTCTCCATACCGGCCACCATGAGCAACTGCTTGTACTGCTGGGGAGCCTGGGGAAGAGCGTAGAACGTGCCGGGGTTCAGGCGGCTGGGCACAAGGAAGTCACGAGCGCCCTCAGGTGTGCTCTTGGAGAGGATGGGGGTCTCAATCTCAAGGAAGCCCTGCTCGTCCAAATAGTCACGCATGGTTTTGGTGATGCGGTGGCGCAGAATCATGTTGCGCTGCATGGCAGAACGGCGCAAATCCAAGAAGCGGTACTTGAGGCGGATATCCTCATTAGCAATGTTGCGGTCCAACTGGAAGGGGAGCACGGCTGCGCGGTTCAGCACATTCATAGAGGAAGCGTCCACTTCTATCTCACCTGTAGCCAAATCAGGGTTTGTGGCGTCCACTTCATCCGTCTTCAAACGGGCCACAACTTTGCCACTCACCTGAATAACGGATTCCACACGAAGATTTTCAGCATCATTAGCGAGCTGAGCATTATTCTCAGGGTGGAAAACCACCTGAGTTTTGCCAGCGCGGTCACGGAGGTCGATGAAAATCACACCACCGTGGTCGCGAACGGTATCCACCCAGCCCACAAGTGTCACCTGCTTGTCGACATCAGAAAGGCGGAGCTCATCGCACGAATGTGTACGGTAACTGTTCATAATATGATGCTTGATAGAGATTACGGCCGGCCAAACAAACACGTAGGCCGAAGCGGCCAAGATTCTACTCTCTGCAGGCTTATTGTCAAGACAAATTTGGGTATTTAGAAAGCGCTGCCACAAAAAAGCAGATGCGGCGAAGTCTTATACAGACTCCGCCGCAAAAATCACATTCCGCAGTTACCTGAGCGGCAGGGGGACGGCATTAACCCCTGCCCTCCAGTTTAGCGCGGATAAGTTCCGCACACTCAGTGTGCCTGTAACGTTCAGCCACGCGGAGGGGAGTACTGCCGTATCCATTGGGTTTATCAGGCTGAATGGACGGGGCAGCAAGAAGCTCTCTCACGCATTCAGCATATCCCTTGTATGCAGCGTACCAGAGGGGAGGCCATCCATTATCATTCGGCAGGTTTACATCCGCGCCGGCAGCAATAAGAAGCTTCAGACAGGGCACCATGGATTCACGCAGGGCGGCCTGCAGGGGACTGCGCCCCGTGCCATCGGGCCTATGCACATCAGCTCCGGCATCTATTAGTACCTTCAGGCTGGAGGCATCATTTTCATTAAGCGCATGCCAGAGAGGAGACTGTCCGTTCGCATCAGTACAATTCGGAGAAACACCGCTGCTGAGTATATCCCTCACGCTTTGAGCATCCTTCCGCGCAATCGCAGCAAAAAGCTCTGCGGGAGTCACCGCCACACTCTCAGGCTTGCCCGGCTCATCACCCACCCAAACGGTTGATACTATAGTATTACCGATATTCGTTATGTCACCATTCTCGTTTTCTTCCGCAGGTGATAACAACCACTTGCGATACGGCACCAGCATGAGAGCGCCCTCGGCTGCGGCCTCCGGGAAGGACGCCCAAGTACGCGTCTTCAACCCGGTACCTCCGGCTAACAGGGAGGAAATGTATGACAACACAGGCGTTGAACCAATGAGCAGCACCATTTCTGGTTTTTCTTCAGCAGATGCTTGGTTCTCCATCTCCCGTATGACTGAAGTCATGTTGTCTACATCCCCCTTCAACATCGTCTCAAAATCAGAGCGATTGACCTCCGTGGCAGTCAGCACTCCATCTTTAACAACACGGAAGACACAGGAGTCAGCAGCTGAAAGCCTGCGCTTCATTTCACGTATACCGGCAAGAACAGCTGTGGTGGATGACAAATTATCCCCTGCCCCCTGATTTTTAAGAAGCTTGCCCACGTTAGAAGCCAAACGGACATCAATCGCTTCACCGCCCTCGGCATTCTTAAAATTAACGCTACGAGTTGAATACCCCTCAGCCGAGCTACGCACCACATGGGCAATCTCCGGCACACCGCCGCCCCAGTTCACTACCAGAGCACTGGTATTGAACGCCTTTGCCCCACTATAGCAGCAATAGGCAGCCCCCGCGGCCTCCACCTCCGGTACAATCATTACCCGAGGGAATCCGGCGCTTAATGCAGCAGCGCTCATCTCAGCTCTCTGTGCTGCCCCAAATCTGGAAGGACAGGTCAGCACAGCACCCGTAATTTCTAAAGCCCCCTGATTTTCATCCTCCTTTACTCTGTCCAGAATCTTTTTTAAGAACTCACGCAGCAAGTCACAAGCCTTGAATTTGCCCAGCAGGCACTTATCACTGCCCAAATGCAGTTTAAACGCACGGCAATAAGAGTCGGGGTTTTCCAAGCCCATCTCATCAGCGTCCTCGCCAAACACCAGCTGTCCATCCTCACAGATGAAGGCTGTAGAAGGAATCGAGGACTCATATCGGCCAAGACGGAAGAAATACGGGCGACCGGTGTTCACATCAGCCGCCGCAAGTGTTTTTGAGGTGCCGAAATCTATAGCAAGTATTACTTCTTTTTTTGTCATTGCAGGAAAAAATAAAAATATTTTCAGTTCATATCAATACGAGGAAGCGGCTGATGCAGCTTTCAACAGGGCCTCACATTCCGCATGCCCATACCTTCCAGCCAAGCCAAGCGCGGCATCACCATCCGGAGTCTGTTTGTGGATATCAAGCGTATCAGAGGACAGCAGCAGGCGCAGTACGGAGACCGCCCCAGTACTGGCTGCATGGTGCAGTAGGCTCCAGCCATGCTCATCCACGCGGTTCACATCCGCCCCGGCATGCAGAAGCAGCCGCAGGCAATCCAACTTTTCCGCAAAGGCAGCAGACCACAAAGGCGTCCAGTTTAGTTCATTTGCAGCATCAAGGCTTGCGCCGGAATACAGAAGCTTGCGGAGCACCTTAGCGTGCCCGGCATAAGCGGCCTCATGCATGGGAGTATTACCGCCATAGCCAGCCTTCCCCGGTTCAATTCCGGGCGAGAGTAACAGTAGCCCCACAATGGCCTCCTGCCCGCAGGCAGCAGCTCGGCATAAAGGAAGCTCGCCACGAGCATTCGGCTGGTTCACATCCACCTTCCCGGCACTCAAAAGCGCACGGACAGATTCCGGCTTATCAGCAAATGTAGCAGCCCAGAGAGGAGTCCAGCCCACAGCATCAGCTGTGTTCACATCCACTCCGTCAGCTATAAGCTTACGCAGCTGCTGAACATCCCCCTCCGCGGCAGCAGATACCATATCTGCCGGGGTGGTGGGAAGCGGCTTCGCGGGGGGAGGCTCAGGAGCAGGGCCCGGAGGAACAGGAGGCAATGCCGGTTCCGGAGGAACAGGCGGTAACACCGGCCCCGGAGGAACAGGCGGAAGCACCGGCTCATGTAGCTCCGGCACAGCCGGAACATCTATTTCCTCTACCACGCCCCTTGGAAGCGCAGTAAACAGCTTCTGCTTCTGGATCAGGATACAAGCCCCTTTAACCGAGGCTCCGACAGATCGGTACAAATGGACCTTAGACTTTGGAAGCTCAGCGGCAATCATTCGCCCGGTAGCGGGAATATCTGCCCCGGGCCCACTCAGGAGAATCTGCCCGGGAGGAGAACTTGGAAAGTTCGCTCTTACAAAGCGGCGCAAGACTGCTCCTGCCTGCTTCATGTAGGAAGAAAGGATTTCTTGGTACTCTTCAGAAGTTCCGAGCACAGTAAGCTTCTTACCTCGTAAGCTCAGGCGAATTTCGGCTTTCCCCTCAGCGAGAAGCTGTTTCCTGAAATCACGTACAAGATTCATGAAACGCGGCCATGACAGGCCTGACACTTTAGCCTGAACAGCCATTTTAGCAAGTAGATGCAGAGCCAAGGCATCATCCAGCTCTTCACAACCTACAGAACACACATTAAAGCGCCGGCCAGACTTGCAAGATGCAAAATCTGAGGCCACCTTCACCTGCACGCCTTCCAAAGTGCCATCTCCCCAGAACAGCATCATGACATCCCGGGCGGCAAATACCTTGCGCCCGCCATACATACATACTGCCACCAGAGCTTCAGACTGAGATATAAGCTCCACAGCCGGGAAACCGGCAGCCAGTGCAGCCTCCTGCAAGAGCTGGCGCTGAGCGGCACTGAACGCGTCAGGATACGTAAGCATCACACCGGAAACCTTTCGTCCCTCAGCCATAGAGGAGCCGTTAACTTTACGGAGAATCCACGCAAGATGCTCCCGCACTAAATCAGCCGCGGTAAACTCCCCGAGAAGAGGTGCCGGGCTCCCCAGTTTCATCTTATATGCACGGCAATAACCAGCCGGCTCCGAAAGCCCCATTTTCTCAGCCTCATCACCAAAGCATAAACGTCCGCTCTTCATCAGATAAACAGAAGAGGAAGCACATGCACCACTACTGCTCAGGCGAAAAAAACGTGGCTTTTCCCCCGGCACAACCTCAGCCACAATAGATGAGGTTGTACCGAAATCCACGGCCAGTCTGATATATTCAGCAGACATATTATCTATTTGATAATTTGAGAGTAAATCCGTTTGCTATCAGCCGCTTTCCCGCAGCCACGCCGGACAAAACTTATCGGTTCACCTTATACCATACGCATTATCGCGTTGTCAATCATATTCTGAATCCATTCCCTCAGCAGCATGGGAACAACCTCACGCCCCTCCACTGAACATGCCCCTGTAGATTCCTCGCAGCAGAAGCGCGGCCAAGATGGTAATCACGAAAGAACCGGAGGCCTCCATGCGAAAAAGCACAGAAGCCATGATCACTATAGCAAAAATAATTGTAAATAGAACAACTTTCACCTCTTCTTTCTTTCTCTTATAAGTTTTCCAGAGAGAGCCACACGGGCTATCATATATTCTCCTATCTGCTTAAACAGACACCCGCCCCCCGCTCTTCGTTCAGTTTTTTTCATTTTTCGGTGAAAAAAAACTGACACCGCCTCCCCTACCATAAGGAGAAGCGGTGCAGCAAATACAGATTGAAACAGCAGAATATTACTCCGTCACGCGGAGAGCAGCGGCCTGCTCTTCCGTGAGCTCGATGCACTGCCAGGGCAGCCCGTACTGATTCAGAGCCTCCATGAAGGGATCAGGGTCATTCTGCTCCATATTGAACACACCCTCACCGCTCCAAGTGCCGGTCATCATCATGCGGCCACCGATGGCGGCGGGCACGCCGGTCGTGTAAGAAATAGCCTGGGAACCTACCTCGCGGAAGCACTCTTCGTGGTCGCAGATGTTGTAGATGTATACAGCCTTGTACTTACCATCCTTCTTACCCTGAATCACGCAGCCAATGCAGGTGCGGCCGTGAGTGGTCTTGCCGAGGTCACCGGGGTTCGGGAGCACAGCCTTGAGGAACTGGAGCGGTACGATTTCCACGCCATTGTACATCACGGGGTCGATGCGGGTCATACCCACATTCTTCAACACGGTGAGGTGGTTGATGTAGTTCGGGGAGAAGCTCATCCAGAACTGAGCACGCTTAATGGTGGGAATATGCTTCACGAGGGACTCCATCTCCTCGTGGTACATGCGGTAAATCTCGTAAGTACCCACGCCATCCGGGCAGGTAAAGGGCTGGTGCATGCTCATGGCTCCGGTCTCTTGGAAATCACCGTTCTCCCAGTGGCGACAGGGGGCGGACACCTCGCGGATGTTAATTTCCGGGTTGAAGTTCGTAGCGAAGGCCTGACCGTGATCACCGCCGTTCACGTCAATAATATCAAGGTACTCAATCTCATCAAAGTGGTGCTTGAGAGCCCAAGCGGTGTACACATTGGTCACACCGGGGTCAAAGCCGGAACCCAGCAGAGCGAAGAGGCCGGCCTTCTGGAAGCGGTCCTGATAGGCCCACTGCCAGCTGTACTCAAACTTGGCCACATCGCGGGGCTCATAGTTAGCAGTATCCAAGTAGTTCACACCGGCCTCAAGGCAAGCGTCCATGAGAGGAAGGTCCTGATAAGGCAGAGCCACATTCAGCACGAGGTCGGGCTGCACTTCCTTGATGAGAGCCACCGTGGCAGCCACATCATCAGCGTCCACCGCGTGGGTGGTAATCTGCACGCCGCTGCGCGCCAGCACATCGGCCGCAATCGCATCGCACTTGCTCTTGGTACGCGAAGCCAGATGGATGTTCTTGTAGACATCTGCCATCTGGGCACACTTGTGAGCCACCACATGGCCCACACCACCAGCTCCGATAATGAGTACAGTGTTGTTCATTGCGCCGCAAGAGTGCACTATAACGGGCAGGAAGTCAATGCGAAAATACTCACGCAAATAAATAAGTCGGTCATACAGACGAAGCAGGGCGGCTTAATGAGGCCGCCCTGCTCTGTATGCGCTCTGTTATATCAGCGTAAGAAGAAGCGTAAAAGCTTCTCGGCAAAGGAAGAATAGGGATGGTAGCGCATGGGCAAATCCAGCCAATTTGCCTTCGTCAGCACGGATTTGTAGTGCGTGAAGGTATCAAAGCCGGCCTTGCCATGGTAGGAGCCCATTCCGCTGTCACCCACACCGCCGAAGGGCAAGCCATGCACGGCGAGGTGAATGATGGTATCATTCACGCAGCCGCCACCAAAGGAAAGGTGGTTCACAAAGCGTTTTTCATTCTTGGAGCTGGTGGTGAAAAGATAGGATGCCAGCGGGCGGGGACGGCTGAGCACGAAGCTTTCAACCTCCTCCCACTTGTCCCAAGTGAGCATAGGCAGAATAGGCCCGAAGATTTCCTCCTGCATGCAGGGAGAGTCCGGCGTCACATCATCCAGCAGAGTGGGCTCGATGCGGAGGGTAGCAGCATCCCCCTTGCCACCGATAATGGCTTTAGCCCCCTGCATAAGAGACATCAGGCGGTTAAAGTGCTTCTCGTTGATAATATGGGTGAAAGTTTCATCCTGAAGCGGGTTCTCGCCGAGCATGCGCTTCACCTCCTCACGATAAGCAGTGATGAACTCCTGCTTGCAACTGCTGTGAATGAAGAGATAGTCCGGGGCCACGCAGGTCTGCCCCGCATTCAGAATCTTACCGAAGGCGATACGGCGGGCAGCCACGCGGATATTTGCCGTTTCATCCACTATGCAGGGGCTCTTGCCGCCCAGCTCCAGAGTAACGGGGGTAAGGTGGCGGGAGGCAGCCTCCATCACCACATGCCCCACCACGGGGCTACCGGTGAAGAAGATGTAATCAAACTTCTCCTTCAGCAAGGCGCCGATTTCGTTTCGCCCGCCCAGCACAGTAGTCACATACTCCGCGGGGAAAATACTGCCAAGCATCTCAGCAATCACAGCGGAGGTAGCGGGAGACATGGAGGAAGGCTTCACCACAGCGCAGTTACCTGCCGCCAGAGCCGCGGCCAGCGGGTCTAGGCAAAGCAGGATGGGGTAATTCCACGGGCTCATGATGAGCGTCACACCATAGGGCTCCGGCTGCACACGGCAAGTGGAGGGAAACTGAGCCAACGGTGCCATCACCTTCTTGGGGCGGCTCCATTTGCGCAGGTGGCTGATATTTTCACTCAAGCCAGCCAAGACCATACCAATTTCGGTCATATAGGTCTCCGTGCCGCACTTACCGAGGTCAGCCATCAGCGCCTCAGCAATTCGGGGCTCCCACTCTTGAATAGCTTTCTTCAGCTTCTTTAAAGCGGCAAGACGAAACTTAACATCACGCGTGGCATGCGTGAGGAAAAAACGGCGTTGTTTTTCAACGATATCGTGCATATCAGTAAGCGGCTTTTAGGATTTCAATGACCTGATTTTCATCAGCTGCACGCGGGTTCACAATGAGGGCGCCGTCATTAATCGCCACCTGTGCCACCTGAGCGAAAGAATCCGGGCTGACGCCGGCATCTTTCAGAGTCAGCGGAATACCGCAGATATTAGCCAGATTACGGCAGAGTTTTTCCAGAGCCTCGATAGCAGCTTCTGCTCGCTCGGAGGCGGGCACACTCTGCGCGGCGTCCATCCCTACCAAATAGGGCAGCAGCTCCGCGTAACCCGCGCGGCAATGGCTGAGGTTGTAACGCATCACATGCGGCAGCAGAATCGTCATAGCAACAGCATGAGGCACATGGCACACACCGCCCAGCGCATGGCCAATGGCATGCACCGCGCCCACCATGGAGTTAGAGAATGCTATACCGGCCATGGTAGAAGCAAGAGCCATGGAGAAGCGAGCCTGCTTATCCTTGCCATTACGTGTGGCCGTTTCCACGTTTTCGGCCAGAAGACGAATAGCTGCCGTAGCATAAGCGGAGCTGAGAGGGTTAGCCTGCTGGCAGGTGTAAGCCTCGATAGCATGCACCATGGCATCCATACCGGTGGTCGCCGTAGCCTTCGGGGGAAGGCCGATGGTCATACGCGGATCAATGACTGCGATATCAGGCTCCACATAAGGTGAAAGGAACTCCATTTTCACGCCGTTATCATCATTGCGGATAACAGCCACGCCCGTACACTCCGAGCCGGTTCCGGCCGTGGTGGGCACCACAATAAACGGCACGTGGCGTCCACGCACCAAATTATTCAGCCCACTGAGCGAAAGAATATCCTGCTTATTCTGGGAAAGCACGAGGCGCACCCCCTTAGCAGTATCAATCACAGAACCACCGCCCACAGCCACGATGGAATCACAGCCCTGCTCGCGGTAGAATGAGGCAATCTGATTCACCACTGCCAAGGAAGAATCCACCGGAATATCAGAGAACACGGCAGCGGGGCTCACCCCTTCGGATTCCATGGCGCAGATAACTGTAGAAAGCGTGCCGATTTTTGTCAGCACAGCATCAGAGAGCATCAGGGGCTTCTCCGCGCCCATGAGCTCAAGCTCAATGGCTATGCGCTCCAGCGACAACTCGCCGCAAAGCAGTTTCACGGCATTCTGAAATTCAAAATATGGTACCATAATCAACGGGAAAGTTTATATTTACATGTCAGGAAGCCCAGCGCAATACGGGCATAGGCGCGCAGAAAACACACCTCAGTCTCCGGCACATCCGTCATGATGCGCCTCGTGATAACCTTAGGGAACAAGTAAGACTCCACCAAGTTTACCAGACGAGCCAAGCGCATCACATCCGCCACTTCACCTCCCATGGTGAATGCCTGGCGGGCATAGGCCTGAGAAAGCCCCATCTGCCCGGTGAAAAGTCGGAAAGAAAGCGGCATACTCTTAATGCGCAGGGCGCAGGTGGGCAGCGGCAAATCAGCGAGGCGGTGCAGCTTCCCATCCTTCCACTGCACATGCAACACAGGGCCACCGTGACCGGTGCGGATGCTATAGCTAAGCCCCTCGGGCATGCGGGCGAACTCCTGCGCCACCCGACTGTCCAGCGCCATCAGCTCCACCAAAGCGGCGTGCACCACACGCAGCACAATAGCGACGATTAACGATTGAATGGCTCTCATGCGCGTTTAAGACTCTTCGCGTTTGGCGGCAGCCCTGCGCAGGCGGTCCATCATGGCGCAGCCAAGGCCCGTCTCCGGCAGCTCTTCCGCCACGATAACCTGCACATTCTCGTTCTCATCCATCGCGCGCATCACGGCAAACAGGCGCACAGCCGCCTCAGCCAGTCTCCCGCTACCGGGAGAAAGGGGCATCACCTCAGCCCAGCAATCCTGCTGAGCCAAGTCGGATTCACCCTCATAGCTAATGAGGCCATAGCTCACGCCCTCCTCCGGCACGAATTCCTCGCGGGGCTTGCAAAGGATAAGAGGCTTACCGGGGGCATAATGGCTCTTAAGCTGCCCGGGAGCATTCGGCAGGAGCTCCTCGGCGCCCTTCCCCTTGCCGGGCTTAATCACGCGGCAAATGCCGCGAAGCTTCTCGCGCGTAATGGGCCCCTCGCGCAGCAAGCGCACCGCCGGCTTCCCCTTCTCATCCACACAGGGCATGAGGATGGTACTCTCCAAGCCCTCGGAACAGGCTCCGGAATCCAGCACCAACGGAATGGAGCCGCCCAACTCCTTCTGCACAGCTTGAGCGCTCGTGGGGGAAATGTGGCCAAAACGGTTAGCACTCGGCGCCGCAATGGGGTGCCCCAATGCCTTCGCCACACCGCGCATCACCTCATGCGAGGGCACGCGGCAAGCCACTGTGGGCAAGCCACTCGTCACAATATCAGGAATAATCGGTTTGCGCGGCAGAACCAGCGTCAGCGGGCCCGGCCAAAACTCCTTTGCCAGTGTATCCACAAGCGGCTGAAGCTCTGCAGGCACATCGGTATACTCTGCAATATCCTTCGCGCGGGAGAAATGGCAGATGAGCGGGTCAAAACTCGGGCGTCCCTTCACAGCAAAGACATTCGCCACAGCCTCCGTATTCAGCGCATCTGCGCCAAGGCCATACACCGTCTCTGTGGGCAGAGCCACCAAGCCACCTTCTCCAAGTACTGCGGCGGCCTCTTTATACACACTCCGGCAGTCCTCCAACGGGTCTACCTCGATTACTCGTGTTTCCATGCGCACATCATACTCCCGAACAGCACATTTGTCAACGACAAACGCTCAGCTCTCTCCGCACTACACCCTTGAAGGTGCTACAATTGGCGCAAAATCAGCACTCAACGCGCCGCGAATTCTCGAGCCAACTCTACATACCCTCGTGCATGGAGGTAATTCTGCTCCTCCACTTCCGGGGAAAGTTGCTTCACGACCTTAGCAGGCGAGCCCAGCACAAGGCTATGAGGCGGAATGATGGTATTCTTCGTCACGAGCGCGTGAGCACCAACAATGGAGCCGTGACCTACCACAGCACCATCCAGCACAATAGCCCCCATACCAATCAGGCATTTATCCTCCACCGTGCAAGCATGCAAAGTAACGCTGTGCCCCACAGTCACATACTCACCCACATGGCAACCCAGCTCATAATCCACATGCAAGCAGCAGTTATCCTGCACATTACTTCCGCGGCCGATGCTGATGGGAGCCACATCCCCACGAACCGTGGCATTATACCACACGGAAGCCTCAGCCCCCACCTTCACATCACCGATGATATCTGCACTACCGGCTATGAAAGCAGGTGCCTGCAACTGCGGATTCTTCCCTCTAAACTGCTCAATTGCCATACCAAGACTCTACCACACCGGAATGGGAATGACAA
This sequence comes from Akkermansia sp., assembly GCA_045540095.1. GTDB lineage: Bacteria > Verrucomicrobiota > Verrucomicrobiia > Verrucomicrobiales > Akkermansiaceae > Akkermansia. The sequence goes on along the minus strand of JAZQGN010000027.1, from coordinate 34,895 downwards.
GCAAATCCGTTTCCAGCTACCGGCATATATTGCATCAGCGAGAGCGGACATACCAAACTCTATCGTTTACAGTTTGTAAAAGCAAATAACTAATCAATTTACTCTTGCAATTAATGATTAAGTATGATAGCATGCGCCCCGTTCATGATTACTGACTCTCAGGCGCTGTTTGAATGGAAGGTTCGCGCGATGGCGCAGCCGAAGGGCCGCACCGTGCTGGATTTGGAAGCTGACAGCATGCACCGCCACCACGAAAAGCTCTGTCTTATCCAGTATGCTGATGAGCAGGGAGTCGCTATCATTGACCCGCTCACCATCGAAGACCTCCGCTCATTCGCCGTCTGGATGGAAGAAGCTGACGTCTGGATGCACGGTGCAGACTATGACATGAACCTCCTGCAAACAGCCTTCGGAACCCTTCCCCATCTCATTCTGGACACCCAGATTGCGGCCCGCCTGCTAGGGTTCCGCCAATTCGGCCTTGCAGCACTTGTGGAACACTTTTTTGATGTAACCCTGAGCAAGAAAAACCAGAAGGCGGATTGGGGGCTGCGCCCCATGAGCGAAAGCATGAAGGAATACGCCCAAGGAGACGTAAAATACATGCTCCGCATGGCAGACATTCTCGTGGAACGCCTGAAGAATGCCGGGCGTTATGAATGGTTCATTGAAAGCTGCGAACTCCAAATGCAAAAGGGCCGCGAACGACACCTTGCAGCGGATACGGACCCGTGGCGCATCAAGGGCAGCGGCAATCTCGAGGCACGCGGCCTCGCGGCACTGCGCGAACTCTGGAACTGGCGTAATGATGAAGCCTCCATGTGGGACCGCCCCGCGTTCATGGTATGCTCCAATGATGAGCTCATTCGCTGGAGCTACACACTGCAGGAGTTCCGCAGCGTTCACACCCCGCACTACTTCCATGCCCACCGCGCCACCCGCTTCCGCCGCGCGATTGAGCGCTTCCAGTTGCTGGACGAAAGCGAGTACCCCCAGCCGCCCAAGCGCACCCGCCACGAGACAGTCCCCGAGTTTGAAGAGCGCTTAGAGCACTGGCAGAAGCGCCGTAACGCCTTGGCTGAGACACTCAATCTGGAGCCCTGCATCATTGCTACCCGCAGCCAGCTGGAATCCATCGCCAATGATTATGAGCGCGGCATGAGCAAGCTCATGAACTGGCAGCGGCAGCTACTGGAGCACTAATTCCCCCTACAAGTGCGTAAAAAATTAGCCTGTGACCCGATTTTATCTTGAAAGACGCCGTCTGAACGGGTAGAATACAAGCAGGAAACAGGAGGCGTACTGACGCGCCCCCTTACGTTACGCACACCATGAAAACGCTCATCACTAATGCACGTATCATCTCCCCCGGCGTAGACATCGCGGGCGGGTCCGTACTCATTGACGGCAAGAAGATTGCCGCTGTTCTCATGCCCGGCGAGACTACCGAGGCTGATAAGACCATCGATGCCGACGGCGCTATGATCATGCCCGGCTTCATCGACATCCACTCCCATGGTGCCGGCGGCTGTGATACCTGCGACTGCAAGGTAGAGAGCATCCGCACCATCGCTGACTGCAAGATGAAGGAAGGTGTGACCACTTGGCTGCCCACCACCCTGACCCTCGGCACCAACACACTGGCCGATGTATGCCGCGTGGTGAAGGAATACGCCGAGAGCCCGAATGGCTCCAAGACCCCCGGCGTACACTTGGAAGGGCCTTACATCAACCCCAAACAGTGCGGCGCTCAGAACCCCGCCTTCGTACGCCCCGCAGACTTCGAGGAAGTCAGCATGCTTAATGATATCTACCCCGTGCTCTACATCTCCATGGCTCCCGAGATGCCCGGCGCTGTAGACTTCATTGCCAAGGCAAGTGCCATCGGCATCACCTGCTCTGCCGGCCACTCCGCCGCCAGCTACGCAGACTTCAAGAAGGCCAAGGCTGCAGGCCTGAAGCACCTCACCCACTTCTGCAACCAGATGAGCCCCCAGCACCACCGCGAAATCGGCCTCGTTGGCTCCGGCATGCTGGATAAGGACATTAAGATTGAAATCATCTGCGACAAGATTCACCTGTGTGAGGACATGCTGAACCTCACCTTCACCAACAAGGACATCTCCCAGATGATTATGATTACGGACTCTCTGGCCTGCTCTTGGATGCCCGATGGCCCCGGCCAGCTGGGTGGTCTGCCCATCATCGTGAAGGGCGGCGTAGCTCGCTTGGAGAGCGGCAATCTTGCCGGTTCCACCCTGCGCTTCGCCAAGGGACTGAAGAATGTACAGGAGATTACCGGCAAGCCCCTCAGCGAGCTGGTGAAGGCGACCTCTTGGAATGCCGCACAGTCTCTGGGCCTGTATGATTTGGGCAAGGTAGCTCCCGGCTACACCGCCGACCTCGTGCTGCTGGACGCAGAGTACGACACCGTGATGACCATCATTGACGGCGAAGTACGCTACACCGCATAAGCTAAGCGCTTAGCACCCGTATTTCCGGCCCCCGGTAGCAACAACCTCCTGTTACCGGGGGTCACACACCAAACAAAATCTCTCTCCACCTGCACCGCCGCCATGCTCATCTCTCCCTTAGCCGCAAAATTATGTACCGCCCGCGGCATCAACCCCGCTACACTGAGCGGCTCCGGCCCTCGTGGCAGAATCATGGCGACAGACGTACTGACAGCCGGCAGCGCCCCACAAAAGCGCGGCGGCACCACCCTAGCAGACCCCGCAAACCTGCCCACCCGCGAAGCCAAGGACGGCTATTATATATATGATGACGAGGTGGATATGAGCGCGCTCGTGGCCATTAGCATGCCCATCGCCGTGCAGTGCGAAAAGCTGCTGGAGAATCGCTATTCTCTCTTTGACTATATCATCCGAGCCGCCGTAAAAGCCTGCTCCACCTGCCCGTCATGGCTGGACCCATCCGGCAAAATTGATGTTATGCTCTTCGAGCACAAAGGCAACACAGTCACAGCCATTGAAAACGCTCAGAACAAGAGCATTTACCGGATTGCAAAGGAAACAGCCACCCCTCAGCCGGTCCCCGAAAACTTCGCTCCTCACATCATCGTATGTGACGCTCACACCTCACGCGAGCAGGTGGCAGCCCGCCTCAACTCCGGCAATCGCCCCGGCTTTGCCATGCTCGCACGCGGCAGCCGTGAGAAAGACGCCATCCGAGCCGGTGCCGACGAAACGTACAAAAACACCCTTTCATACACATTCTATGCAGCCTCCACGCTGCCGGAGCAGGAAGCAAACCGCATCGCCGCAGCGCTGCGAGCCTTGCTGTATAACCCGGTCAGACTGCTGCTACTCTCTTGATATTGATCACCTCTGACCTGTTTTTCAAGGAAAGAGAGAAGAAAATACAGGAATCTCATTGACTTCACGCCGGACTTACGGCATAATATACACATCATTATACACACTTTTACTCATGTCATTCCTCATTCAGAACGTAGAAATCGGCGGCAAGGCTCCCTTCTATCTGCTCGGGCCCTGCTCTCTTGAGAACGAAGAATTCGCTTGGCAGATGGCTCGCAGCATTAAGGAAATCTGCACCCGCATGGGCGTCCCCTTCATCTTCAAGGCCTCCTATGACAAGGCCAATCGTACCAACGTGAAGAGCTTCCGTGGCCTCGGTATCGCAGAAGGCTGCCGCATTCTTTCCGAAATCGGCAAGGAGCTGCAGATTCCTGTAGTGACAGATGTCCATACAGAAGAACAGGCTGAATACGCTGCCCAGTATGTGGACCTGCTGCAGATTCCTGCTTTCCTGTGCCGCCAGAGTGACCTTCTTGAAGCCTGCGCTAAAACCGGACGCCCCGTAAACATTAAGAAAGGCCAGTTCCTTGCTCCTTGGGATTGCAAGAACATCTGCGAAAAGATGCACGCCTTCGGCTGTGATAAGTTCATGCTCTGCGAGCGCGGCACCACCTTCGGTTATAACAACCTCGTAGTAGATATGCGCGGTCTGTACTGGATGCGCCAATTCGGCTGCCCCGTAGTGTTTGACGCTACGCACTCCGTACAGCGCCCCGGCGGCCTCGGTGGCGCCACTGGTGGCGACCGTGATTTAGCCCCCGTACTGGCCAATGCAGCCATGGCCGCCGGCATCGATGGCATCTTCATGGAAGTCCACAGCGATCCGGACAACGCTATGTCCGACGGCCCGAATCAGGTACGTCTGGATGATTTGGAGCGCGTGCTGACCAATATGCAGCTCGTACGCAAGGCATACGACCAGATGTCCTAATGAAGCACAGCCTTATCACCCTCTGCGCCCTTACGGCACTTGTTTCCACGGCAGTGGGAAAAGTGCCGGAGGATGATTTGGTAGGCAATGAGTTCCCCGGCCTACAGCTACTGCCGCCCGGCAGTAAGGTGAGGGGCATTTCCCTGCCGCGTTACGAAAATCACCGCGTATCAGCCCTGCTGATGACGGAGCTACTGGAAATACTCACTCGCTCTGAAATCAGATTCACCGGCATCCGCGCTAAGCTCTATGCAGAAAACGGAGAAATCACCACCGTGTTATGCCCCCGAGCTGATTACGATTTCAGCAAATCAGCTGTAACAACAGCTGACAGCGCAGAGGTGAACAGCACCCGATTCACCGCTCGTGGTGCAGGCGTCATTTTCAGCACAAACACAAATATGGGCATTCTGCGCGGGCCGGTCCGCACCACCGTGAATAGCTCAGCATTCAACCGAAAAACCGGGGAAAGATGAAACCTCTGCGCGCCGTCTTATACCTACTGGCAGCCGTGTCAGCCTCCGCAGCTACGCCTCCGGAGCTGCAGCGAGCCATGGAGGAACGCATGCAGACTCTGCAAGAGCTGCAGCTTAACAGACAAGCGACTGATGAAGCAATCATCAGTCTCATTGGCTCCCTGCCGACACCAACAGAAACACCGGATACGACCATGCCGGAGCGTGATGGCACGGATACTGTGGCTGTAGCAGATGGCGGCATGCTCTTTGACGCGAATAAATCTCGCTTGGTCTACCTGAACAATGTTCGCGTGGCTGACCCCCGTATGGAGCTGCGTTGCGAGGAGCGGCTCTACATCCAGTTTCCCCAGAAGTCTAAGAATGAAACAGAGGGCGTGCCTCAAACGACGGCCACTCGCCAATCCGCTACTCGCCAGCCCGTGGCTCAGCCAGTCCAAGAAGTAGCAGAAGAAGAGCCTGAGCAAACTATCACCCTAACGGGAGAACAAGGAGAGCCCATCCGCATCACGGCCGGCACGGCCATCGTGGACGCCATTAAGAACTTGGTATATTTGGAAGCAGCAAACGAAAGGGCTTCCCGTATCTCCATCAACCACGAAAAATCCCATCTTATTCTCACCTCCGCAGAGGACACACCGGCGGCCATTCTTGCTGATACGAACGGTGACATCCTTTTCCGCTCTGATAGCATTGATATGCAGTGGGTGGACAGCGAAGGCCGCACCAACACGCTGATTAACCGGCACGGCCCGGCCTATTACCGAGCAGAGACGAGCACCCTGCACTTTACCGGCCCCACAAGCCTCAGCACTCCGGACGGCACCATATCCGCAGAAGACAGCCTTGTCCTGAAGCTCGTGGTGAAGCAGAACGAATCCAGCTCGGACTTCATGCCACAATTTACCGGCATGACGATTGAGGGTGTAGAATCCGGCACCGCGCTCGGAAAGGTGGTATTGACCCGCCCCGCAGTTGATGGCCGCCCCGCTTCTGAAATTCACGGTGATGAGCTCGTCTATAACGGCGCCACCGGTGAGGTTAATGTCAGCGGAGAAGAAACATCTCTCGTGTACGGTGAGCAAAAGCTCTACACTAATGGTGCCTTACAACTCGCCGGCAATGGCGATATTACCCTGCGGGGTGACGCCATCCACGGCGTTTACGCACGCCCCGGAGCCGAGGAAGACGCCGCTGCAATTCCTGGTTCATTCAGCACCTCAGGCATCATCACATTCACAGCAGCCACGCATACTATCAGCCTGCCGAACGGCCTTACTGCTGAGGATGCTCTCAGCAAAGTCAGCGCCCGCGGGAAAGTGGATATTCTTCTCCTGCCGGATGAAGAAGCATCAGCCCCGCAGCGGGAAAAGACGGGTATGCTTAACTTGGCCATTGCCGGATACAAAGACGTCTCCGCCATTCGCGCTACCGGTGGCCTTAGTATTCAGCACCGCACCAACGAGCAGGAGGAAGGCCTTTCTATTACCGCGGATGACGCGGACATCAACCTCCTGACAGCAGAGGCCACCCTAACGGCCGCCGCAGGTAATACCGCAGAACTGCGTTACAACGGCCACAGACTCGCAGCCACCTCAGAGAATGGAGCAGCCTCCCTGAATCTTGCAACAAATGGTGATTTGACTATGTTGGGCGAGAAGCTTACCGTAGAGCTCCCGGGCAAACAGTCTCCCACCGTGGCCACCTGTACAGAGACGCTCACCCTGAACCGCGAAGCCGGCAAAATACACCTCGGCCCGCGCGCCCGGATGATTGCCGATAGCGGTAGGCTTTCCGCAAATGGTGAGTTGGAGCTCGCGCTCTATCCCGGCCCAGCGGAAAACAGCCGCCCCGTCATGGAGCGTTACCCCCAGCTCGTGTTCAATTATGAAGGGCTGAAAACAGCTGACACACCCAATGGTGGCACGGTTCAGACCCCGCAGGGTTCCATGCAGTGCTCCGGGCCCATTCATGTGGAATTTCTCCCGCCTGATGCCGCTCAGAACAATGAAATGGCTGGAGTGCGTATCGCCACAGCTGTGGGGAACGTCGCCATTGCAGGAAAAGATAGCTCCGGCCGTATGCTGAGAGCCACCGGTGACCGCCTGATTATCGACGGAGCTACCGGTACCAAGACCCTCAGCGGCAACCGAGTCACCCTGCAAGATGCTCGCAACACTCACATAGCCTCCGGCGGTGGAGCTCGCGTAGTGGTGGATCGTAACAATAATGTGCGTATCAGAGGCGCACGGCAAAGCACCTCTGCCACACGCGTCCGTGATCAGATAGATAACAAAAACGACTGATAACTTTTTCTATGGACAGAGAGATTTTATTGAAAGCCGAGGGGCTGTGTAAATCCTACAATGAGCGAAAAGTCGCTGATAATGTGAGTCTTGAGGTACACGCCGGTGAAATCGTGGGCCTTCTGGGGCCAAATGGCGCCGGTAAAACCACCTCCTTCTACATGGTGGCCGGTCTGGTGCGCCCTGATGCCGGTAGCGTGATGTTCGCCGGGCGAGACGTTTCCGGCTTACCCATGCACCTGCGTGCCCGCCTCGGCATGGGCTACCTCCCGCAGGAAGAGTCCATTTTCCGCAAGCTTTCCGTCATTGAGAACCTGATGGCCATTCTGGAAACACGCAAGGATCTCACTTCTAAACAGAAAAAGGAAAAAGCCGATGAGCTTTTGGAGCGCTTCAACATCACCAAACTGCGTAACAGCCAAGCTATCCAGCTCTCCGGTGGTGAGAAACGCCGCTTGACCATCGCTCGCGCTCTGGCCAGCAATCCCACCCTGCTCATGCTTGACGAGCCTTTCGCCGGCGTGGACCCCATCGCCGTGCAGGATATTCAGCACATCGTCGCCTCCCTCCGTGAGACGGACGGCCTCTCTATTCTTATCACGGACCACAACGTGCGTGAAACCCTCGGCATCGTGGACCGCGCCTACATCCTTTTCGAAGGCAAGGTCATTAAACAAGGCAGCTCTGAAGAGATTGCCAACGACCCCAAGACCCGCAAAATCTATCTGGGCGAACACTTCAAGATGTAAGCAGGCCCTTCAGCCATTCTTTCACTATCAGCACACGGCCAACGCTGTGTGCTGCTTTTTTTGACACAGCACCCAAATTAAGGCAGTCCTTTTTCTTCCGGCACCCTTTTCTGTGGTTAAGATTATCCCCCTCCCCGCATCAGCAAATCTGAAACAGCCCCAATAAAATTTAGAATTATTTTAATCTTGCTTTTTTTAAATTTCCGTGCTATATTACGCATAGCCGCTGAGGCAGCGGAGAAATTCATACACCAAGATACAGCATTATGAAAGACCTTAAAGGCACCAAGACTGAGGCAAATCTGGCCGCCGCTTTTGCCGGCGAATCTCAGGCTCACACGAAGTATCTGTACTACGCATCCCGCGCAAAGAAGGATGGCTACGTGCAGATTGCCAAGATTTTTGAGGAGACCGCACACAATGAGAAGGAGCACGCCAAGCTGTGGTTCAAGTACCTGCATGGCGGCAGCGTGCCTAACACCATGACCAATCTTGCCGATGCAGCTTCCGGCGAGAACTATGAGTGGACGGACATGTACAAGACCTTTGCCGAGGAAGCTCGTGCCGAAGGTTTTGACGAAATCGCCGAGAAGATGGAGGGTGTGGCCATCATCGAAAAGCAGCACGAGGAACGCTATCGCAAGCTGCTGGCAAACATCGAGGAAGGCATCGTCTTCTCCCGCGAGGGTGACACCATCTGGCAGTGCGCCAACTGCGGCCACATCTGCATCGGCAAGAAGGCGCCCGAGGTATGCCCTGTGTGTGACCACCCGCAGGCACACTTCGCTATTCTGGCTCAGAATTACTAAAATCAGGCTAACCAACTTAACACAGCGCGCAGGCTCAGCCCTGCGCGCTTTTCCCATACACCACGCACATGTTCTGGAAAGCGAATAAGGGAGCAGCCATTGTACTGCTGATAGGGATGATTGCGGCATTTGCCGCCTATTTCATCATCGGCAGTGGGCCCCAAGGTGATATAGACCTTGCGAAAAAAGTACTCTCCACAGCCATTTGCGTGGTCCTATTTGTCGCCGCACTCCTGTCATTCATTCTGGCCAAGAGCGGCCCCACTCTTGAGATTGTGGACGAACTGACAGAGCAGCACTTCGAACAAATGGCAGCGCTCGAAGCCCAGTACTACGGAGAAGACTGCATCACCCCGGCTGCGGAAGCCTACCGCTGGTACAAGCGCTACCCCAGCACCACTATCGCCGCAGCCATTGGAGGAAAGATAGTCGCGTTCGTGAATCTTTTCCCGGTAAAAGAGCCCATATACAAAGCACTTCGCGAAGGCAGTTTCAACGATCATACTCTCACCCTCGAAGGGCTTGCTGACCCATTTGATGAGAGAGGGGAGCCGCTGCACATGTTTCTGTGCTGCGTACTCACCGAGCCGGCCTATCGCGGGCTGGGGCTCACCCGCCATCTGCTCTCCCTAGCAGTAGAGCAATACGAGCCCGTCAAATCCCGCTGCCGCCGCATCATCACGGATAATGTCACCCCTGAGGGAGCAGAGTTTTCCCGCCGCTACGGTTTCGAACAGGTGCAGACCAGCGAACACGCTTCCCTCATCTTTGAACAGGACTACGCCGCCTTCGCCGCCAAAGTGCTCGGTACCGAACAACAGGCTCAATAATCCCGCACCCGTGTCAACACAAGGTGGCCATCGCGCACCTGCACGGAAAGCTCACGCCTTAACCGAGTAAGTTCCATCATGAGGGCCTCACGGTACGGTTCAGTGGCTTTATCAGGGCTACGTGTGGCCGCCTCCCACAAAGTATAAGCAGAATACAATTCCGCATATACCCCGCCACACGAGAAAACTGGATAACCGAGCACCCAAGGAAAGCTCTCTGCCTCACCATGGCGAATCTCGTGCAACAACCACATCTGTCCGGCTAGCTCAGCGTCCGGCAGTTCTACGCCCAGCGCCATGCACAAACGGCGCATAGCGGCCTCAAACTCACAGTACCAAGTTTTCTCTACACTGCCCATCCAAGGAGCGAGCTCCAATAGGGCGGCGTCCAGCTCTTCTCCGAGGTTATCCGCCAAGCAAGCCTCAGCCCAGTGGATACAATAGCTGTAATCCGGATGATGAAGGAAGGAAAAAAATAGCTCTGCCCCTTCTCGTCGGAGTAATTTTTCTATCACTTTATTCATCTGCAAGTTTCACAGCCGTACCGTACGCGCATACTTCAGCCACGCCCGCCCCGATATCAGAAGTCGTCAAGCGTATGCCAACCACGGCATTTGCCCTAACCGCAACGGCCTGCTGCATCAGCCTGCTCAGTGCCGCCTGACGCGCAGTCTGCAGCAGTGCATTATAATCCGGCACATCACCTCCGCCCAGTAGCTGTCCCAGCCCGGCTGTCAGCCCTTTGGAAATCCCCAGCACCTGAGCACTACTGCCCATGACTAGGCCGATTGTCTTGGTAATCTCACGCCCGGGGACGAAATCAGTCGTTACCATCAGCATGCCACCAATGCCGGTAGGCATGACTACTTTATTTACTTTACGGGGAGTTGTTTTTTTCTCTTGCATGGTAGCACTAAAGTTAACTGAACTCATTCTACAGAAACGCTACGAACTTGGCAAGAAGAATCCCCCCTGCTGGCTCATTTACGCGCAACAAAACATTGACACCACACGCCTTATCTGCTAGGCTCTCATACATGAACACACTCACTGCCGATGAACAGGCCCGTGTACATGCCATCCTGCGCCCGCAGGAGGAGCTGCTGTGGGTCGGCAAGCCCCTATCCACGGCCCCGACAGCAGTTACCGTGCAACCGGAAGGCTTTATGGCAAAGCTGAAAGGACTTTTCGGTAGCCGTCCTCACCCCGCACCCGCCGCGGCAGCAGTCCCGCTTTACCTGCTCACGGCCAAACGCGCCGTGGTACTCCTCACCACCGGAGAGCTGCAAGAATGGCCTCTGATGCTCGGCATGATTCAAAAGGTAAACGAAGAGGCGGATGGCAGCGGCGATGTCATCTTCGATCACGATTACGATGAGCGCACCGAAACCCGCACGCCGCGAGGCTTCCTGCGCGTGGCAGATGTAGACCGCGTGCGCATGCTCGTCAGCTCCGCGGCAGACGCCGCCTACAATGCCTCCCCTTGGTCCGTATGATGCCCTAATCACTGCTCCGGCCATGGCTATACGACACCTGCTCCTTCTACCGCTTCTTTTCATCAGTATGAGCCCGGCTCAGCCGGTTGCTCAGCCAATGGCAGAGCTGCAGGCTCACCCCTTTTTCCGCACGGAACAGTACCCACGCTGGTCACAGATGACACCGCAGCGAGCTCTGCGTGATGTGCACGCAGCCCTTGCAGAAGCGGCGCGTAAGCAAGCGGCCATCGCAGAGCTGCAGCCGCACGAAATGACCTTTGAAAACACCTTTCTGGCCTGCTATGAATCTGATGAAAACCTGCGCCAAGTACAGAGTTTTCTCTATCACATCTCGAACATAGCAAGCCACCCCACATGGCAGCGCGTCATGAACGCCATGGGAAACGCCATTGCGGAGCATGAAAAAAGCCGCCCGAGTCCTGCGCGAATATGGGCCGTGTTAGAACAAGCTGCTACAGCGCCCTTCATGCAGGAGCAAAGCCCTGCTAGGCAGCGTTTTGCCCGGCGTATTCTGGATGACATGCAGCTCTCCGGAATAACGCTTTCCTCGGAGCAACGAGCAAGACTGGTTGAAATCGAGCAGGAACTCAAGCAACTTGGCTACGTCTTCAATTCCTACGCCGCTCAGGGGGCCTCACGCTGGCAGCTTCTCATTACAAATCAGAGCGAGTTACACGGCATGCCAGCCCAATGGATGCAGCAGGCCTCCGCAGCTGCCATAGCACAAGGCAGCGCATCCGCCGATAATCCGGCGTGGTTGGTGACAGAGCAAAGCGCACATCAGGTACTAAGCCTCTGCACCGTGGAAGAAACACGCCGCAAGTGCTGGATTGGCGTCCACTCCGCCGGCACCATGCATGCCATGGCGGATAACGAGCCCATCATTGCGCGGACCATGGAACTACGGCAAGAAAAGGCTCAGCTGCTCGGCTTCAGGAACTATGCCGACCTGCAGACCCGAACCCGAATGATGGGCAATGCGGAGTCTGCTCTAGCCTTTGTGAATGACATGCTGGCACGCAGCAAACCCGCGTGGGACGCCTATGTGGCAGAAAAACTCGAGCGCCACTCCCGGCTGTACGGCAGACCACTGCAGCAGATTAATCCTTGGGATGAAGCATATTATGACAATATGCTGCCGGGACGCGCTCAGGCATTCCATGCTGCAGCCCTCACCCCATACCTACAGGCGGACCGCGTACTGGATGGCTTAATGAACCTCTGGGCCGGCATGCTCGGCATACGCTTTCAGGAACTACCCACGGCTTGCGTGGCCAGAGGAGCAGCTTACCCGGAGAGCCACGTGGAAGTATGGCATCCGCAGGTACGCGTATTTGCCGTATATGATGCTGAGAGCGGAGCCCACCTAGGTAGTTTCTATCTGGATTTATACCCGCGCCGGAATAAGCGGAGTCAGGCATGGTGCATGCCCCTGCGCTTCGGCAATCCGGCCCCGGGCGGCGGTGTAGGCGCTCCGCACCTCGCATGCCTGTGTGCCAACCTCACCCCACCGCCGAGGCAAGAGGAACACCCGCACTTATTCACGCACAATGATTTATACACACTATTCCACGAGTTCGGGCATCTGATGCACATCATGCTGGCACATGGTGAACTTCGCGCGCATAATGCCCTGAGCGTGGAGCGAGATTTCGTGGAGTTTCCGAGCCATTTGATGGAAACGTGGATTTGGAGCCCGGAAGTTCTCCGCACCTTTGCCCTCCACTTCGAAACCGAAGAACCCATCCCCAGCCACCTCGCAGACATGCTGGCAACCGGTCTGAATCATCTTCCCATCCAGCAGCACATTTACATGCTTTGCTCCGCCAAGCTGGATTTGGAGATGAACATGTACTACGATGAAAAGTTCAAAGGCCGCCCACTGGATGAAGTCTCAGCTGAGATTCTCGCCCCATGGAGCATGCCCTACACCCAGCAGCCGCCCAGCGTCATGCGCACGATGACTCATTGCATATCGGATGGTTACGCTGCCAACCTATATACCTACAAGTGGTGCGAAGTCATGGCAGCGGACGCCTTTGAACGCTTCCGCAGAGAAGGCCTGCTGAACCCCGCTATCGGCGCGGAATATCGCCGCACCATCCTGAACCGAGGCAGCAGCGTCCCCGCCGCGGAACTAATTCGTGATTTTCTGGGCCGAGAGCCCACCCCTGAGGCGCTCATGCGCCGATACCAACCACACTCCACCCCCACGCCATGAAGACTACTGCTCTTATCCTCCTCAGTACCCTGCTCGGCTTATCTCCCCTTCTTCCTGCTGAGCAGCCCGCGCCCCAGCAGATAGCCGCAGCAGAAGCACAGCAAACACCCTTCTTCCGCACAGCGCTGTACCCTGCATGGTCACGCATGACGCCGCAGCAAGCACTACATGACGTCCGAATCGCTATCGCGGAAGCCCGAGAGCGTTATGCCGCTATTGCTGCCGTCACCCCGGAAACTGCAACCTTCCAGAATACATTCCTCGCTTGGTATGAGGCAGATGAAAACCTCAAGCAAGCCATGAACTACGTCTACCACCTGCACCTCACTCTGGGAGACAGGGAGATGCAGCACATGATGGAGACCTTAATGCAGGAAACCACCGCCTTCCGTGCGGATGGAACGTACACGGCTCGCATTGCTGAGGTGCTCAGGAGCGCAGCTTCCGCCCCTTGGGTGCAGGAACTAAGCCCGGCTAAACAGCGCTTCGTGCAGCAGACCATGGCTCAGCTCACCGAAAGTGGTATCTTCCTCAGCCCGGAACAACAGGCCAGAAAAGCGCAGATTGAACTGGAGCTCTCTAAGCTCGGCTTCCGCTTCAGCCAGTATGCCAAAGTATCCCCGCAAATATGGGAGCTCGTTATCACAGACCCCGAGGAGCTTAAGGGCATGCCCCAGAGCTGGATGAACCGTGCGGCCCAAGAAGCGCAACAGAGAGGCATCGCCCCCCCTGAGGAACCGGCATGGCTCATCAACCTGACGACCTCACCCGCCAATGCCGTGCTGCAATACTGTAAAGTGCCGGAAACCCGCCGCCGCTGCTGGCTGGGCATCACCTCAGCTGGCACATCCCGCACACTTGATACGGAGCCCATTATCGCACGCATACTAGAGCTGCGCCACGAGCTGGCCAACCTGCGGGGGTACAAGAACTTCGCGGATATGGAAGCGGCCCACCGCATGATGGGCAGCGGAGAAGCCGCCCTCGCTTTCATTAATGACCTGCTGGAGCGCAGTAAGCCCGCGTGGGATGCCTATGTAGCAGCCGAAATGCAGCGTTATTCCCAAGCCTGCGGGCAGGAGCTCAGCGCCGTTAACCCATGGGATACGGCCTACCTGACCCGCCACCTCCCCCCACAGCGTAATCAGTTCGACGTAAGAGCTATCACCCCCTACCTGCAGGAAGAAAAAGTCATTGATGGGCTACTGAACATCTGGAGTAACCTACTCGGCCTTAAGTTTGAAGAACTCCCCTGCGTCTGCCTCAAGCCGGAGGAAACCTGCCCGGAAGGCAGCGTGGAAGTCTGGCATCCGACAGTACGCTGCTTCAAAGCAACAGATGCCGAAACCGGCACACACATGGGCAGCTTCTATCTGGACCTCTACAAACGCCCGAGAAAACGCGCCATGGCCTGGTGCATACCGCTGAGAGACGGCAATCCGGCCGCTGATGGCAGCGTGGGAGAGCCACACTTGGCCGCCCTCGTGGCAAACTTCGCGCCGCCCGCCCCCGGCCGCAGACAGCTGTTGCACCACGGCGACCTTTACATGCTTTTCCATGAGTTTGGCCACCTGATGCACATGATGCTCGGCCACGGTGAAATCAGGCCTCACTGCACCGCTGAAGTGGAGCGAGACTTCGTGGAAATGCCCAGCCACCTGCAGGAAAACTGGATTTGGGAGCCGGAAGCCCTCGCCACCTTTGCCTTCCACCATGAAACCGGCGAGCCCCTTCCCGCAGAGCTCGCTCAGCAACTGGCCACATCGCGTGGATCCAACCCCATCGAGGCCCATATGCGTATGCTGCTGGCGGCCAAGCTGGACTTGGAGCTCCACATGCATTACATGGAGCGCTACCGTGGTCGCCCCTTGGATGAAGTGACAAACGAGATTGTAGGGCCTTGGCTCTTCCCGTACACGGAGCAGCCCCCGAGTGAACTCCGCACACTTACCCATGTATTCTCGGAGGGGTACGCCGCCTGCCTGTACACCTACAAGTGGTGCGAAGTGCTGGCGGCGGATGCTTTCAGCCGCTTCCGTCGGGAAGGCATTCTGAATCCGGCCACAGGGGCGGCTTATCGCCGGGCCATTCTGAACCGGGGCAGCAGCATACCCGCAGCAGAGCAAATTCGCGAGTTCCTTGGGAGAGACCCCTCCCCCGAAGCCCTCATCCGCCAGTATACCCACCGCTGATTCCTACCACATGAAGACCGCGCTGCGATATACCCTCCTTGTGCCACTCATATTCTACCTGTGCGCAAGCAGTGGCATCCGCCTGCTGGAGCATCTGGAGGCCGAACGAGCATGGGCTTCCGCTGCCGCGCCTTGGCTGGGGGATTCCCCGGAGCACCTGATATTCCACCCGAATGGCTATGACCATGAGCGTCAGGAATGGCGCCCGGTGTACTTCTCCTTCCCCGCTTCAGATGAATGGATACAAACCGCGCTGAGCAATCTCCGGCTTACTCCAGCCGAACTCCCTACCAAACGCTACGCCGAAATTAACAGAGCAATCTCCCGCGAAGGTGGCTCCGCCGCCGTCAGCTGCGTTTACAACCGCAGCGAAAAACTCATCGTCCAGAGTGATTTTCCGGAATATACCTTGGATTGCACCCCATGGCTCATTCAACTCAGGGATGGGCGATGCCTATACCTGACCGAATACGGAACTCTGGAGCCGGGCCGTAGCCCTAGCCCTGCCACATACCCGGACAAAATGTACCACGGCGCCAATGAATGGCAAAGCTATGCCGAAACAGCACTGCTGCATGTGCTGCTGGTCATGCCAGCCCTCCTGTGCGGAATACCATATTTGCACAGCCTGAGAAAGCGGAACAAAATCAGCAAACTCGGCACAGCGTACATATGCCTGCTGCTACCCTTACTCACGTGCCTACTCTGGTATATCATATGCCCCGCACCGAATGAAGATGGCATGTATGTGACCCTTCCGGCTCTGATTTTAAACACCCCTATAGCCTTAACTTTCTCTATTTTGAGCATAGCCCCAAAAAAAATAACGACTACCGCTGAACAAAACGGATAGTTTTAGAGTCACTCTTGTCAGAGAGCGCTTTCTGACACAATCAGTTTTCAGCTCTACGCTCACAAATATCCCTTGACATATCAGGGGGTGGAAGCTATCATTACGAATGATAGCTTCTCAGAAGTTAACCTCTTCAATCATCATCATTTTTCGCAGATGGCACAGCTCGCCTCAAACCTGATACAAGACACTTTCGGTGAAGTTAATGCATGGAAAATGCAGGATGGCACCGTAAGGGTGAAGGCGTATGTACTGATGCGGCCTATTCTGGAGCACGCTCAGACCGGCATAGCGATTAATGGTTCAAGCTCCATGGCTGATATCTATGGTGGACCGCGTACAGTGAGTGATTTATTCGGGGGCATCAGTTCACCGAACTGTGTGGAGCCGGTTGCCAGAAAAATGGCATCATTTCTTGCCGGTTTTGACAGGGAAGGAAAAACATCCGCCATTTACTTCGGGCTGGGCAAAAAGGACGAGGCTCATGGCATCTGCGAGGGAGAAGAGGTTCAGGAAATCGGCGAACTTGACCGCCGCGCAGCTGAAACGTATTCTTTCACTCTTCCGGCGAATGCTGGCCAGAGCGCATGCCTCGCACCAGCCATTCGCTACTTCCTGAATCACTTCAATCCCCACGGCTGGCTTATCTGCCTCTTCCTGACGAATGGCAGAATCGATGATTTAGAGGAGGTTAAAGCTCTCAGTAAAACCATCTGCCGGGAAATGAGCGAAGGCAAACGCGGATATACCAAGTTCGTTCTTCTAGGGCTAGGGCGAGAACTGAGCCTCCCTGACAGCCCTGCCGCCCGTGGCTTCAGTGAACTCGATGATTTGAACTCATGCGCCGGCCTCGACATCCCGGGACAAGACCTCTGGGACCTCAAACTCGCAGCTGACATGCGGAAGGAAGAGGAAATATTTGCGGAGGCAGCCTCTGAACGGATTATTCTCTGCAGAGGAGCAGAAATCATTGATAGTAACGGCATTCCTGTTAAGCCTACCAATGGCATTCCCTTCCACGAAGCTCTTCCGGCCATCATGGACTTCACCATGTCACCCGGTGCAACAGCTTTCACCCTTCGTCTGCCAAATGGTCGGCAGGTTACCCAGAATATTTCTTCTGCCTTCTGACACTTCATCTTTCATCATCTTCATTTAACTTCCGGATAGTCATGGATTTCGATATCGACGCAGCAAAAAGTCAATATAGTGAGCTGGATATATACGAGCTGCAGGATATAATTATTATGCGGGGTGAGGAGCTTGACAACCTCAGAGCCAAGAACAAGCTTGAGGATATGGCATATGCTTTCGCGGACTATTCAGAAATGATTAAGTCCAAAATTATCAATAAGTTGATTGAGTTCGAGCACGAAATCAGCCAGCTTAAAGCAGCGGAACCCGCAGGCCCCTCGAAGGAAGAACGCCTCGCAGCCATGGAAGCGGAAAAAGCCGCGGCTAATGAGCGAGTCTCCGCCATGGAAGCGGAAAAGAGCGCAGCGAATGAACGCCTCGCCGCCATGGAAGCGGAAAAGGCCGCGGCGGATGAACGCCTCGCCGCCATAGAGGCGGAAAAGGCCGCGGCGGATGAACGCCTCGCTGCCATGGAAGCGGAAAAGGCCGCAGCGGAAGAACAAATAGCTGCCATGGAGGCTGAAAAAGCTGCGGCTGATGAACGCATATTGCAGCTGGAGCAGCAGCTGGAAGAAGCCACTGTAAAATTAAAGAGCCAGCCTCCTGCCCCAAGCATCGCAGTCATCGAAAATAATTTAAAAAGAAAGCTTACGGCTGAAACAAACAAATGTAATCAGCTTCAGAATGAGCTGGAGATGCTTCAGCGCGAACTTATGAGCCTGAAGGGCACTTCCTCTCCGGCCATTGCGCCGGAAAGCGAAAAACAACACTTTGCTCCGGTTCAGTACCAACCCATCGGTGGAATTTTTCAATAACAAACAACTCACTATAAATACATATGATTCTCGACAAGAATATCAAAAATACCTTAATTGACTGGTATTGGAATCACGGGGTAAAGCGCAAGGGCGCATATGCTCTTTCCCGCGGTGGTTGGCTGGATCGCATCCTGCGTATAGCCTCCGAGATGCAGTCCGTAGAGACTGCTCGCACCACATACAGCAAGCCCACCATTGCCCTCTGGGGGCCTTCTCAGAGTGGTAAGTCCACCCTGCTGGCTCAGTTCATTGACGCCGGCGCCTCCGAGGATGGACAAGGAAGCGCGCTGAGCTGGGATAACACCCCCGCCCGCTTCAGCGGTGATAACAAAGGTGGCACCGTGGCCGTGCTGAATCCGTACTCACATGGTGCTGACGCCTCTGGTTGCGTGACGCGCTTCCATCTGACTGATACAGTGAAGTACAAGGAGTATCCTGTCGAGATTCAGTTTGCAGATGACCGTGAAGTTCTGCTTTCTCTTGCCGTGGGCTACCTGAGCGAGACCATAGCTAAGGTGGATGACAAGGAGGTGCACCTTCGCCCGGATGACCTGCCCACCATCGTACAAAAGCTTGCCAAGGATTACGTAGGCGGTAAACCGGACAAGGATGCCTTCCGCCTGCTCTCGGAAGTGCTGGATGTGGTGGACGTTCTCATCGACATGGATCTGCCGCGCTACGTCAACCTTCGCAGTGAGTGGCAAGACCGCCGCAGCAACCTGCTGAACCATGATGTGCTCTGCTCCAGCGTGGAATGCGTGATGAAATTTGCGGCCGAGTTGCTTTGGGATAACTGGAGTAACATGACAGACCTCTACAAGCGCCTGCGTGAGACCCGCGCTCGCCTCAGCAGTAAGAAAATCTACTGCGGCATCGAGATTGGCGCCCTCATGCTTAACATCGCCTCCGCGGTGTACTACAATGAGTCCGAATACGTACGTTCACTTGTGAATGCATGCAATCTCAAGGACTTAGGCAATGGCGATGTCGCCATCGTGAAGGGCGGCAATGCCCCCCTCTTCACCAGCGATGTGGACTTTGCGCTCGGACAGGGCCTCGTCTCCCTCATCATGGTACCGCTGCGCAGCGATATCATGGAGAAATCCCACCCCGCCGTTTACGAGCTGCTCCAGAAGGCTGATTTGGTGGACTTCCCCGGCGTGGCCAATGAGCACAAGAACGCCGAGCGCCTCACGAATGATAAGCTTTCCTTCAGCTATGTGAATGAGAACGGCGTGCGTCCCATGCTTTCACTCACTCAGGTCATGAAGCGCGGTAAAACGGCCTCCATCGTAGTGAGCAGTGCACGTAACCTGAACATTGACGCCTTCTCTCTGCTGGTACGCATGCCCGCTGGCCCGCTTTACCCAGCCAACCCTGTGCAGCTGATGAACGGCATCCGCCAGTGGTTCAAGTCCATGGGTAAGGCCCACTCCCCTCTCAGCCGCGACCGCGAGATGCAGATTAATCTCATTCTCACTTTCTCCGCCTCTCTGCTGAACGTTGTGAAGGCCAGCGGCACCGGCATCAGTGGTCTCAGCGGCGTGTTCGGCAAGCTTAAGAGCATGGGTGACCTAGCAGACCCTGCTGTGGTGAATACCTTCAGCGTGAATTATCCCATGTTCCCCGATGGTAAGATTCAGATGGAAACCAAGGAGGAGAAAGCTGACGTCATTAAGCAGATTCTTGCGGACCCCCACTTCAGCCGCCAGTTCAAGGGTGCAGAAGAATGCCTCGCCCACATGGCTGACATGGAGGACGGACAGTTCGGCGGCCGTGTATACCTCTTCCGCAGCCTTCTTGCACAGGTGGGCAAATCCCGCCGTAGCCAGCTGCTGGAAGACAAGATGACCAGACTCACAGGCGAGTGGCATGCTTGCATGGCTGAAGCCCTACCCGGCGAGAAAGCGGACTCACATGATGAAGATTTGGAGGCTATTATCCAAGCCATCGCTAATAATCCTGACGGTCTGAAGGATGTAGACATCGCCAAACAGATTCTGGACTTCCAAGATATTTCTCCTGAGGTGCTGGAAATCATACCGCCTTCACAGTCTGAGCTCAGAGATTATCTAGACACTCAGCTCGCCGCGTGGCAAGAGTCCTCCCGCCGCAAGCCCCTGCAGACGGCTCTCGGCTTCACTGATGCAGAGCACCGCTCACGCGTCATCGCTTATCTCGTGGAGCGTCTGGATCCCTCCCCCTGCCTCAAGTGGCTTCGCAACCTCGTGGCACTCAATGATGTGGAGCGCAGTGAAATCCGCCGTCTGGTTGCCACCTACTTCTCCAAGCTCATGTTCCCCAGCAACAAAGCTCACAAGGCCGAGGCTGAATGCATCAGCATGCTGGAGAAAATCAGCCAGAATAACATACTCTCCAAAGAAGAAGTCAAACGAGAGGATGACATCTACTACATGAGCGTCACCCTTCCTTTCCTCTGCACCCTCGAACGTATTAAGGCTGAGGGCAAGGCAGGACAGCGAGGAGACCAGCCCGGTGACAAAGAACTGACGGAAATCTACAACAAGTAACTCTTACTCCTTTTTCATATGCCTCACGAACTTTACGTAATGCCCAATACCGGGCACCATTACTTCTTCATCGCTTTCCCCAGAGAGTTTCTGGCCCAGCATGGTGGCCAAAGCGGCAAACTGGCCAGAATGTGCAGAAGCAACAACTGCGCATGGGAAGCAGTGCCCAAGAATGCCGTGGTAAACAAGAACCGCCCCCGCCCTGCAAGTTCTCCGGCCGTTAGCAATGGTGATGTTCCCCCGCCCCCGGCACAGGAAGTCACCCAGCCCAAGGAGGAAGTACACAGCTGGCTGCGCTACCGCTTCGGTTCCAAAGGCGGAGCTAACAACCTCGGCGTCTGGATTGCCGTGGAAACCAACATCGGCACCGTGGAACGCGGTACCCTCTATGAAGAGCGAGAAATCGCCAAGGAGGAGATGCCGGAGGACCGTACGGCCTATAATCTCAGCCCTTACGCATACTCCCGCCCGGAGGCCATCGGTCGCACGCCGGCAGGCAGCGCGAAAGATGCCCTCTCCATCATGCTTTCCGTGAAACTGGATGACAAAACCATCCCGCTGGAACCGGTGGACATCATCTGGCAGGTGGCACGCACGGCCCCGCGTGACGTAGATTTAATCGTGGACTTCGGTAACACCCGTACGGTGGTGCTGGCTTTGGAAGATAACCCCGAGATGGCCACGGACGGCTCGTTGGCGGCCGTTTGTAAGAACGTCCTCTTCCTCCCCCGCGGGCAGGAATATCCCAATCTGGACGAGGAAAAGCAGAAGTTTGAAAGCCACGGTGAAAAGATTGCGGACTCTTGGTTCCTCATTCAGCAGCCGATGTTTGCGGAGTGGGATTACCCCTCCGTGGACGGTGAGCCCACCCCCTTCAAGACCAGTAAGCAGTACCGCATAGAGCCCATCGTTCAGGAAAAGAAGGAGGAAGGCCTTCTGGCCAAAGCCAAGAGCCTTATTAATGATGCACCGCCCGTAACTGAGCAGTACATCTGCACCGAACGCGTACCGCAGATGTTCGTGGAAATATCCCCGGCGCTCATGGGTCGCGAAGCCAAGAAACTCATGCACAACATTGACATGGGACGCGGCCTGCGCATCTCCATGAGCTCCCCCAAGCGTTACCTCTGGGACCGCGAGCAGTATGGCTTAACTCACGGCGAAAAGCCTTGGAACCTGAACTTTAACCCCTGGTCCATTAAGAAGGACCGCTCCTCCCTGCCGCCCATGCAGGGGCAAATCTGCCGCTACATGTACATGGACGGCAGAAACTGGGACATTGAGAATCCGCCGTTCGAGAACCCGGACATCGCCCAGCGCCCCTCCGCTGTACCCACCATGCCGACCTACCCCCGCTCCTGTGCAATGGTATGGTCCGCCCTCTCCATTATTGAATCAGCCTACCGCCAGATTACCTCTGTAGAGTGGCGCCGCAAAGATGATATGTACACGGCTCGCCGCCTTCGCAGCGTGAACGTAACATTCCCCTCCGGCTGGATTGCCAAGGAGCGCGAATACTACCGCCAGGCATGGCAGCAGGCTGTGAACATCTTCACACTTGCTCACATGGAATCCCGCCAGACCATCGAATCCTCGGTCCCCTGCACTGGTGATCAGGTTATCGCTGCTCAGGGGCGCCCCGAACTCAGCATGGAACTGGATGAAGCCGTTGCCTCTCAGCTGCCCTTCATTTACACGGAAATTCGCCGTCTCCAGCCTAACCAGTGGATTTCCCTCTACGGTAGAAATGAAAGTGAAGATGGCAACAGCCGCTCCGCTCGCGTGCGAGTCATGACTGTGGACATCGGTGGCGGCACGCTGGATACCACCATCATTCAGTACCGCAACAACGCCATCGGTGAGCAGGTAGCCCTCCGCTACAAAGTGCTCTTCCGTGACAGCAGCACCTTCGCCGGTGACAGCGTCACTCAGGCCATCATTGAGCGTGTGCTTCTTCCCGCTTTCTTGGACGCCCGCGGTCTGGATGCAAAGTCTGATGACAAGCTCGTGCGAATCTTCCGAGATGTTCACGCCGGGGCCAAAAAGTCACAGACGGATAAGGCCAAGTGGCAGCGCATCGTCACCCTCCTCTTCCTGCCCATCGTACGCCAGTGGCTTACGGATGTAGCCACCTGCCCCGGCGGTGTGTACGTGAGCGATGAGGGCGAGCAGTTCCGCAGCATCGAAGAATGCGGTTGTGATGAATGCGCCATCAATGAGCTTAACGAATACCTCAGCAGAAAGGGTATCGGCACGGATGATTTCATCAGCTCCACGGACAGACTGCGCTATCAGCCGGAAGATATCAACAAGTGTATCGAGGACGTGCTTCGTCCCGGCATCGAGCCGCTCGGCAAATTCACCGCAGCCTATGATGTGGACGTGGTCACCCTCAGCGGTAAGATTTCCGAAATGCCGCGAGTTGTGGAGCTTCTGCGCCGCTTCCTGCCCATTCGTCCCCAGCGCATTGTGCGCATGAAGGACTATCTGGCAGGTTCTTGGTATCCCATGACGGAGAACCAGCGAATCGATGACGCCAAGACGGTTACCGCCGTGGGTGCTGCGCTGTACACGGCCGGTAAGCACCACCTGCTCGGAGCAAGCTGGAACATCCGTGAGGACAAGCGTGAAGCTCACACCACCTGCAAGAACTACTGGGGCCTCATGAGGCCGAACGCCAGAATCGCCGGTTTCGCGGATGAAGGCATCTTCCTTGAGCCCAACGGCCCCCACATGGAAACCAACGAAGGCCGCTCCTTTGAAGTGGACGGAAACGTCTTCAGGGGTAATGGTATCATGATTGGCTCCTACATCGGCCGTCAGAAGTACATGGCAGATGACACCATGCCGGAGCGCCTCTACAAGCTGCGCTGGACCGGTCCTGCCAACGACAGGCCCCTGTCTCAGCTCGCCATCGTCATTCGCCGCAAGGAGCAGTACTATGACGAAAACAGCTCTGATTCGTACGCCATTGATGAGGATGACATCGAACTCGTATCCGTGGAATCCACTGATCCGGAGGAGACATTCGACCCCAGTTTCGTGGAGCTTCAGCTCAGAACGCTCTCTGAAGCCGGCTTCTGGATGGAAGAATGCTGCTTCAACATGAGCAGCCACTAAACAGTCACCCCTAACGCCTCCGGAACCATGGGATTATTCGGAAAATCTGATACGGATGAAGAGCGAGACCGGCTCCTTCGGGAACTGGAGATGATGCTGGATTCCAAAACTCAGCGTCTCACCTTCATCGAGGAGAGTCTAGCAGGCATCACAGAACTTCTGCAGAAGGAAGGCGGCTCAGGCCGCCCTTCCATGCTGCTGCAGCAGGAATGTGAGGCTGCGAAAGATGAAGTTCTGAGGCTCTCAGAAAAAAACACGGAACTGCTCAGGAAACTGAGGGTTTACGAGCGAGCCGGGGATACGGCCATAGCAGAAGCCACTACCGGTACCCCGGCCGGGCAGGATGAACTCATCAGCACCCTCAGAAGCAGGATTGCCGTACTGGAGCAGGAACTGGCCAGTGCCGCCACTGCTCCGGCACCGGCAGCCAAGGAGCAGATGGACACGGCCCCTCTGCTGGAGCTTTTGCTACCCTCCTGCCTCAGCATTGAGCCGCTGACTCCCTTCGTGGAAAACTGGAGGGATCAGCTTACTTCTGCCACACCTGATTTCAGGCTCCTCTCTATGCTATCCAACCTCCTCACTTGGACCTGCGCGGTGGAAACAGCTCGAGAGACACCGGAAAACTTTACGGCCGCTCTTGAGAAAGAGTCTATGAACGCCCTGTTCCTCTTCGGTCGCTACTTCTTTGAGCATATGTATCAGTGCGGTAAAGATGCGGAGGAGGCAGAAAGCATCGGCAGACTTCTCCTTGAAAACCTGAACAAAATCCTTAAGAAGATTTCCGCAGGATACGAACTCTTCATGCCCTACCTGAGCGAACCATATGAAGCTAAATACATGCTTCAGGATGCAAGAGGCGCTCAGACCGGTGAAATTGAACTCCTCCGCTCCTGGGGAATCAAGAACTCTGAAAACGGCATGACGTATAACAAATGCCATGTGCAATTATGCTGATTTTTTGAACAACTCGTGCCTATCTGGCCTCTAATTAACAGATATCGCCATGAACATCACACCTATCGTCAATAAGGGTCTCTGTTTTGACCTCAATCATTTTTGCGAACTTAAGACCGAGCGTAACGGCCCTAACTTCTGGTTCATTGAGCACAGCAACCTTCTGCGTGACAAGCTTGCGCCCTTCCTGCCCCGCATGGACTTTGACAGTCAATCCCAAACTGTCACCGCCTCCATTGTGGAAAATGGCAGAGAGCTCCTCAGCACCAGTGAGGCTGCCACTCCTTCTCTTAACAATGTCCCGGCAGATGAACTCATAAAACTTCGTGCCAAAATCAAGGCTCTACTCGCCGAAACACAGCTTCCGGATGAAGCTCGCCGAGTCGTGGAAGCCTTCACACTTCCCAGACCCGGAAAAATGTCCGAATGTTACCGCATATATGGTAGCGGAAACAACAAACGGCTCGCCATCGTATGGGGCCTAGGCCTCAAGGACGCCACGGGTAAAGAAGATTTGGAATCCATCCTCTCCCTCCGCCACTTCCTCGGTTACATGGAAGACAGCGGCGTTGTCCCCACCTCTCTCGGGTGGAAATGGATACTTCTCGGCCTCGCTGCCGCCGGTGTGGCATTATATGCGCTTAACTCCGAAAGCTCAGATTCACCCGCAGCTCCTCCCGTTCAAACTCCTTCACCCGGCGCTGATGCTCAGAGCGGAGAGACTGCCGAGGCCGACAACAGCCAGTCCCTCAACCTCGGCGCTGATGCTCAGAGCGGAGAGACTGCCGCGGCCGACAACAGCCAGTCCCTCAACCTCGGCGCTGATGCTCAGAGCGGGGAGACTACCGCGGACGATAACAGCCAGTCCCTCAACCTCGGCGCTGATGCTCAGAGCGGAGAGACTGCCGCGGCCGATAACAGCCAGTCCCTCAACCTCGGCGCTGATGCTCAGAGCGGAGAGACTACCTCGACCGATAACAGCCAGTCCCTCAACCTCGGCGCTGATGCTCAGAGCGGAGAGACTGCCGCGGCCGACAACAGCCAGTCCCTCAACCTCGGCGCTGATGCTCAGAGCGGAGAGACTGCCGCGGCCGACAACAGCCAGTCCCTCAACCTCGGCGCTGGTGCTCAGAGCGGAGAGACTACCGCGACCGATAACAGCCAGTCACTCAACCTCGGCGCTGATGCTCAGAGCGGAGAGACTGCAGCGGCCGATAACAGCCAGTCCCTCAATCTCGGGGAAGATACTCAGAACGGCAGCTCTTCCGAGGATAAGACCGAGAACGCCACTTCCACGGAAACCGGCGCTCAGAACGACAGCTCTTCCGAGGATAAGACCGACAACGCTACTTCCACGGAAACCGGTGCCCAGAGCGACAGCTCTTCTGAGACCAAGACCGAGAACGCCACTTCCACGGAAACCGGCGCCCAGAGCGACAGCTCTTCCGAGGATAAGACCGAGAACGCCACTTCCACGGAAACCGGCACGCAGAGCGACAGCTCTTCTGAGACCAAGACCGAGAACGCCACTTCCACGGAAACTGGCGCTCAGAACGACAGCTCTTCCGAGGATAAGACCGAGAACGCTACTTCCACGGAGACTGGCGCTCAGAACGACAGCTCTTCCGAGGATAAGACCGAGAACGCCACTTCCACGGAAACTGGCGCTCAGAACAACAGCTCTTCCGAGGATAAGACCGACAACGCCACTGCCACGGAAACCGGCACGCAGAGCGACAGCTCTTCTGAGACCAAGACCGAGAACGCCACTTCCACGGAAACCGGAGCCCAGAGCGACAGCTCTTCTGAGACCAAGACCGAGAACGCTACTTCCACGGAAACCGGCGCTCAGAGCGACAGCTCTTCCGAGGATAAGACCGAGAACGCTACTTCCACGGAAACCAGCGCTCAGAACGACAGCTCTTCCGAGGATAAGACCGAGAACGCCACTTCCACGGAAACCAGCGCTCAGAACGACAGCTCTTCCGAGGATAAGACCGAGAACGCCACTTCCACGGAAACAGAAAACAATAACGCTGAAGAATCCGGAAGCAAAGGCACCATCTCCCTCCCCACACTTGTACCCCAGCAGCCAGTCATCACGGAAACAACCGTTGATGTACTTCAGGCTGCCACCTTACGCGTTCAGCTGGTGAGCAGCATAACGGCAACGGATAATCCTGAGTTGGCAATCGTCAGACTTCGTGTCACAGCGTCATCACCGAATGTGAAACTCACTACTATCCGAGTTAACGGAGAAATTGCGGATGCTAGTGGATATGTGGAACTTACCCTTCCGAAGGGAACACACCACCTTGACGTATCTGCAGAAACGGCAGACAAGCTTCAGTACCAAACGCCTGTCCCAATTAATGTAAGGGACAAAGATTAATCCACCTTGCACAGAATGAGCGGGGCTGCGCGGCTCCGCTCATTCTCCGCAACCAGCCCTCCATATTTAGAACATTTATGAGCATTACCCCCGTTCCCAACAAAGGTCTTGTAGTGGACCTTGACGCCTACATACGCCTCAAGACGGATCGTAACGGTCCTGATTTCTGGTTTATCGAGTACCAGCGCATTCTTCGCACAGAGCTGGCACCATTCCTCCCCCGTATGGTGTATGATGCGGACACAAACAGCGTCACCGCCTCCATCGTAGAAAAAGGAAAAGAAAAACTTCAGGACAGTGTACCCGCCACCAAGAACTTCACGAATGTTCCCCCCAATGAGCTCAGAAAGCTTCGCGAAGTGCTCGGCGACTTCCTGCAAAAAATCTCAGAGCTCCCTACCACATCCAACGTGCGCAGACTTGGTGAGGTGTTGACTCTTCCAGATCCCAACAAAGCACCGGAACTCTACCGCCTCTCCGGCGTCGGGATGAACAAAAAACTTTCCATTCTCTGGGGCGTGGCTCCCAAGGACGCATCCGGTCTGGATGATACCGCGGCGATGGTAAGCATTCGTGAACTTCTGCACATGCTACCGGTACCGAAAAAGTCTATCACCATTCCCAAGAAGTGGCTTCTTGCCGGTTTGGGAGCCATTGTTGCGGCCTTAGGCATTGGTTACTTCCTTTGCTGTGATGGCGAAGAGAGTCTGGCTCCGGATAACACAGCCACATCTGGTGCAATTACTCCTGACACAGCCACCAACGGTACAGCCACCAACGGTACAGCTACCAACGGCACAGTTACCAACGGAACCGTCACAACGACGCAGCAGCCCCCCGTTGGTAGACTTGTTATCTCTGACATGAATTGCCCCTGCCTCGTTACCATCGTTAAGCAGGAACCGAGAGCGGATGGCACCTACAACATCACCCTCAAAATCGAGCCCCGCCAAGGAGTAGCTATCGAAAGCATCAAGCTGAAAAACCATGATTTCCGCCCCGGCGAAATTACCCTTCAGAGCGTTAGTCCCAGCACCCCGCCGATACGCCTGGATGTGACATACGATAACGGTAGGCAGTATACCAATACTATCGTACTGATGAACAGCCCGAGTAACTAAGCTTCCTATTTCCACAGGCCGGAGAGTAATCTCCGGCCTTTTTTATAACCAAAATCCACATAGCACCTGAATTGGCTTGTGATTCGCCGAGATGCGTGTATACTGGAACAAGAAAAAAGCCGTCCACATGAAAACACTCTCAATTCTTGCACTTCTTACCGCGCCGCTGGGCTTGGCACAGCAGGCCGAGCCTTCCGCACACACAGCACTGGCCGCTCAGCAGGCCACGCCTGCGCTGGACAGCGTAAGCGATCCTCAGCTCCGCCAAACACTGGCTGAGGCCATCCGAGCCATGTCATCAGTCACAGAGCTGCTGGAAGGAGTACAGGACCGAGCCACCGCCGATGCTGCGGCCGAGAGACTGAAGGTGCGAATGGCACTCCTGAGCGAGCTTGGCTACGGCCTGCAGTATATCCCCTACCCCCTCGTGCTGCAAGCCATGAGTGAAGCTGGCATCACGCAGGAGCGTACGGAAAGCACACAGAAGAGATTGGAAGAAAACCGCTACTACAGTTCTACTGCGCTGGCTGAAGCCATGGGAGAACCGGCATACAAAGCCATGGAGCTGGTAGCCCCCACCCCGGAGCTTCTGTCCACACTGGAGCAGAGCTTACGCGCCGCAGCAGCTCGGGTGCCGAATATCAGCGGCGGCCCAGGCTTCAGCAAAGACAGAGCCTGGATTCTCACGGCGGAACATAACTTTGCGGATATTTCCGTGAGTCTGGAAAATGCCATCTCTGAGGCTGATTCTCAGGGAGAAAAACAGAATGGCCAGATTATCCATGATGAACAGGGCCGAATCTTCGTGCATTATGAATACGTAATTTCTCGTGATGGCAAGGCTTCCGTGGTAGAGCAGTGGTACATGGTCTCCATGCCAGAAAGCTCAGAAGATGACGCGTTCCCCGAAGATACTGAGGAAGAATACGAGGATGAATATACCAACGAAGCTCAGGAAGAAGAGCCGATGGAGGATGAATATGATGAGGAGGAGTATGACGACGAAGATTTTGACCCCTCGCAAATGGAAATCACAGTAGAGGGAGCGGGCGGCATCGTTCAGGCCCCCCAAAGCCCTGAATACAGCCCGGAGCAGCAGGCCGAAGCACTGAGCATCTTCACTAAGGGAATGAGCGAGCTGGCTACAGTTCTCAATGGCGTGACGGATACCGCCACAGCTGATGCCGCAGCCCAGCAAGTACTCAGCATCCGCGAGCGTCTGCAAGGCATTTCGGATGTAATGGAAACCATACCGGGCATGGATATCATTGAAGCGCTGGAAGCCGAAAGCACGGTCTCCCCTGCCATGCTGAACGCCTTGGAAGAGCGCATGGAGAACGAAGCCTTCTACGGCTCAGAGGCTCTGCGCCGCGCCCTTACGCAATAACTCGGCAGCCGTTCCCGGCACGAGCCACCAGCAAAGCTCATCAGTGCTGCCAGCCCATCATCAGGAAGGGCTGGCGGCTCACACAGCGCGGCTCACCGCCGGAGGCGGGGGTGAACCATATTTCCCACTCAGAGCCATAATACTCGCCCCAGTTACCGCTGCTCACCATGAGCGAGCCATCGCTGCTGATAACGCGGCACACGTCCCCGAGCTTCACCTCAGGCCGCCAGCGTTTACGGAAGAGAATAGGCTTACCTGTGGTGTACTCATGGGCTCTCAGCTCAAAGGAGCCTGCCTCATAATCAGCTGGTATGACAATCATCATATCATATATACCCGCACCATCCTCCCAAATGCAAAGGAACGGATGTTCAGGCGTGGGCGGAAGCAGAGCATCCAATTGCTCGCGTGTGGGATTCTCCGCCAGCGGAGCCAGCGCGGCATCCAACCTCTGCAGCTGAGCACGCACCTCAGGGAGCTCGACCGAATTATCATTACCAAACGGAAAGCCCACCCTGTGCGCCACATACCAGCCATTCTGCAAGGGGTACTTCCAGCGCGCCGTCGGATAGTCTGCGTATGTTCTCTCCCCCTCAGCCGAATAAATTCTACGCTCAGCAAGGTAAGCGCGCAGCACATGAGCCTGCGGATCATTCTCGTGAGCGGGGTAAATAAGCGAGTCCGCAGCTAATACCGGGGAATTGAAACGAAGATTTGAGGCCTCAGCATACAGCGCACGCAGCATGTATTCCTGCAGCAGCTCAGGCGCCTCAGCGGAGAGCTTCTGAAGATTCGGGGCGGCCAATTCATTGACCCCGGCCAAGGCCTCAGTCTGCCGTGCTCGCTGCATATATTCATGCAGTTGCTCCGGAGATGCACTGGCGAGCTCCTGCTCAGTCAGAGCCGCAAATTCCTGCGCCGTTGCAGCAGAAAGCTCATACACGCGGGGAATTTCCGGCAGCTCCGGCCTCAGCGCGCGGAGCGCTTCCACCCGAGGCGGAATATCCATATTACAGAAAAAGGTCATGTTTCGTGGCAGCACGAACTCCTTGTCCTCAGGCACAGTCAACCCCACGGCATAACAATCCGGTCCTCCACTTAACATCTGCAGAAAACTCGCAAAAGCCACCCCCACGGCCACCCCCGCCGCCAGCGCGCTTGATACCCAGCAGCCCAGTGCTCGCATCAGCTGATGCTGCTTCAGCCGCCACACAGTCATAATGAGCAGCCACAGCGGCACGCACAGCCCAAGCAAGCAACCAAGCAAAAATAAAACCACCCCCGTTATCCCCAAAGCCGTCAGCCACCACGGACTATCCCCCAAATACGAGGAAATCGCAGTACATCCACAACCTATCAGAAACCCCAGAAGCAGCACCCCCGCCGCCCCCAATGGCAGCCTCCAGCTACTATTCAGAAAAACATTCAGGGCATGTAACGACCTCTTCCACATGCCCTTATTGTAACTCATTTCCTCCTCACGGGCAAGGCCAAAAGCCGTGCATATGCCAGTGCCGAAAAAACGCGCTTACAAAAAGGCCGCTGCTCATATGAGCAACGGCCTTTGTATATAGCTTTGATGAGAACCTTACTTGCGGCGGCGGGCAGCAAGGGCTGCGAGTGCCAGCAAGCTCAAAACAACAATTAGATGATGTTTGAAACATTATCAATCTCCAACAAGTGGATAGACAATTACACACATTGCTAGGGCCGTGGAATAAACTCGACGCTGCAACAAGAAGAATAAGGCGAATACGGACAATGAAGCCACATATCCCCCCACAAGCCAACAGGCGAGCAAGAAACTGAATTCCCTTGACAATGACAAGTTAGACGGGTAAACTCTCGGTGTTCCAGAGAGGGAAAAATGCAGGCATCCGCGCGGCCCCAATAAACAGGATAAAACTGCCTAATTCATAGTATCCATGAATAATACCGAGCAAGAACAAATAAATCTTAAGGAGCCCACCGCGTGTTGGGTGAAGGTGCTGATTGCTATTTTTTCAGCCGCGTTGCTGGCTTTCTTGCTTATTTGTTGCCGGGGTGTTTCTAAGGAACCGATTGTTCAGATAGTGACCGTTGTCGTTGTGGCGGTGCCGACTATTGCCTGCTCATTAACGGCGCTGTATATATGGATGGGCAAAAAATATCTGGTATTCCAAGGCCAAGCGCTGGTGATACATCGCGAGCTGCTGTGGTTCAAGCATACTCGCTGCGTGGTTCCGGGGCGTCATAGCCGGCTTATAATGCGCCGAACAACAATCACGAGCCCCGATGAGAATGGGGGCGGGGCTGAAAAACTAGAGCTTTACATGACAGACGCATACGGGCACAAACACCTCTTGCTTCAATATTCTCCCACGCAAAAGGAGAGAATCCTTGCTATTTGCGGTGAAATCACCCGTCAATTCCCCGGGATAAAGCTGATACAAGAATAGTTTAATGTAAGCGGCGCATATTTTTCTGCGGATTCGCTGGCGCCATGGGTTAATATAAGCAAAGGAGAAAAGAAAATGTCGTTAAAGTGGGGATGCTTAGCCTTGGGAGGAATAGCCCTCCTCCTGATTTCCGGGTGCCTCTGGCTGCTGTCATCGGTAGGAGAGGCGGAGCACATAGCCGAATCTCCGGTGGAGTATTGCACCTTGTATCCAAGTGAACAGGAAATGATACCGCCCTTCGCAGAGAAAATCTATTCTGCCGAATATGCGTCATGGCAAATTGGAGAATGGTGCTACTGCTTTGAGATTCAGCCCGTCAACGAAGAAGCCCTGAAAAACTGGTGTAAGGAAGTGTGCGCGGGGAGAGCCACCGTTCAGGCGAGTGGCCGTCCATTTCATATGACCACACCTAGCTGGTGGCAGCTTTCAGCCAACGCTTCATTATTATGCGCTGTAGCCGGAGACCTGCAGCACCCCATGAGCTTTTCCGCTTGGTATGATGCCGCCCAAAATAAGGTTTGGTTGATGTACCACCGTTAATCCCCCGCCACATAATCAATACGTTATGACCACGCGTTCATTGCATAGATTTCTTACCACCGCTGCCCTCTGCCTTGCGGCGCTGGGGCTGAGCTCCTGCGTTACCACAGTTCACCGCTATGTATGGAACCGCGCCAAAATAGTGAACGAGGCCTACTGGGTAGAAGATGCAGAAAACATCGAACTTTACCGCGTAGGTAATACGGTCTATGCCAAAGGCTTTATCGGTCCCGCTCGTGGTGGACAAACACTTGATGATATCCCAGCCAAACTTCCGGCACTGCGCGGCGGGGCCACGGCGTGTTTTCATCCCATCAGGGAACAAAGCCGCCCCGTTTACATAAAAGTAACGGATACTTATACGGAATTGCGGCAGAGGTTGGAAGAGGGCCGTATGATGCCAAGAATGAAGAGAGAGAATGAGCAGAGTGCGCGCCCCTCGGAGGAAGTTTTCTTGGTATCCTGGTTTTCACCAGAATCTACCCCTTGCCTCACACAGTTACCTGCCGGCGCTGTTCGCCTGACCGAGAGAGGATGGGCGGCCCATAGTAACATAGGGCGGTGGAGCGCCAATACCGCTCATACCGATGCGCACAAATACTATGCTTATCCGCTGGGTGCTCTCATCGCTGTGGGGGTGGATGTGCCGCTGTCGCTTGCCGGAAATGCCCTCCTACTGGGCGGAGCAGTGGGCGGGGCTGTTGTTGCGCTTCCTTGCGCCGGTGTATACGCTATTTACGAATCCTGCACTCAGAAGGCCCCGGAGGCCGTGGAAAGGCCGGCTGCCACCACAGCAAACCAAAACAACTAAGCACTGAAAATCAATATACTAACCGCAACAAAGCCCTGTTTAGTTTAACATGTCAGGCAAGAACCAAACTCAGCCCACCCCTATCGAAGCAAGCCCAGCGCAGCTCCGTAACCGCTGGCCAGCACAGCGCAAGAAGATGGCGTGGATACTTGCGGGGGTACTACTGCTTGTATGGGGCGTATTGATGGGCATACATGCGTATTTTTTCAGCTGGAGGTATTTCTCTGCGCCTTCTTTCCACGAAAGCTGGAGCGAGCAGCAACGCGCTGATTTGCTGGCAATGGATGAAGAATTGCGCCACAATACAAAGCTCGCAGCCGTGCCAGTATTTTACGAGGTGGAGAATATGGGGCATCCGCTGCTGCCTCTGTTGAATGATTGGCTGGGAGAGCGGAATGTAATATCAACAACACTAAACTACAGGGAGTTTGTCGCACCGGCTCGGGAAGCTTTGCACGAGGCCATTCGCACGGGAAGAGATGATATTTTTACCCGCAAGGGTGAACCTCTGGCGGCTTGGGCGCTGAGGCTGCAAAAGCCGGATTTATTCCTCGAGCTGGTGAAACGCGGTGCAAATGTAAACCGCGAGTATGAGACAATCATTCCTCTGGGAACATGCACCACCCGCACTCTGACTATCGACGCACTCGCAGCCGAGCATATCACAGAGCTTACCCAAGAGGAACAGCGGCGCCTGCTCCATGAGCTGCAAGCCTACAAGCCGGAGCTGGGGCAGCCGAACTTGGACGCGAGCGTATGCCAAGCCATCTGCCTAGCTGTGTTGGATGATTACCCTGAAGCCTCTCTGTGGGCCCTGCACCATGGTTACACACCTTCCCCGCAATCTCGGCATCAGATATGCTGCCTCCTTTGCATAGAAAATGAACAGAAGACTCTCCGTGAACTGCTTAAGGAGCCTTCAATGCGGGAGGGAATCATCTATCCGGGGCAACCTAATACCACCTTGCAGTTCTTGTTAATGGTGGGGAAAATATCCATGCGTGACAAGCTGGAGCTGGCGCGCATTCTGCTAGAAGCCGGCACCAATCCCAATCTTCTGCCGCCTCCGGGGGAGGACAGTTGTCAGAAATCAGCGCTCTCCCTTGCTCTGAGACTGTATATGAATTGCCAGCAAACTGAGCAGGCAGAAGCCGGGGCCCTCATCCGCCTGTTACGCCAACACGATGCGCATCTATTCCCCGGAGAACTACTCTCAGAAAGCCTCACGGAGCAAGAGCGCGCAACTCTCATGGAGCTTTTATCCGAAACAGAATAGACACACCATGCCGATTGTAACTAAAAGAATCATAAGCATTTACTTACTGCTGCATCTGGTCCTGATGCTTGCAAAATCACTCTTCATCTGGCTTCCTGTTTTCTTCATTTTGTACGGCGGCATACAGGCGATTGTACTGCTCACCATGCTGAACAAGAAGCCGGGCGAT
>JAZQGN010000026.1:0-9196 GCA_045540095.1 Akkermansia sp. | reverse complement strand
AACTCTATTATTGCTTGTTTACTCATTTTGAGTGACATGTGTATATGTTAGTGCCTGATTTATGAGGCATCCAGCTTTTCACGTGTCAGCCCAACTCGTGGGAAGTGTCAGTTCGGTGACTGGATTTTTGAGGCAATGCGTTCCGCGGCCTTTCTCTGCCGTGGCGTCTTTGTGGCTTGACGTACGGGGCCTGCTCTGGTAGGATAGGAATTCATGAAAAAATGCTTCACCTGCCTGCTGATACTGACCATGACACTACTGATGTGCTGTGGCTGCAGCCGTGAGGATAAGCACAGCACGGTTATCCGCATGGGCGGGTTTCCGAATGTGACTCATGTGCAGGCTCTTGTGGCGAGAAATATGAGCCGAAACGGCCAAGGCTGGTTTGAGCGCTACTTGCCCGGATATACCATTGAATGGTACACTTACAATGCCGGCCCCACGGTGATGGAGGCTATTTTCGGGCGTACGGTGGATGTGACCTATGTGGGCCCCAGCCCGGCGCTGAATGCGTATGCTGTGTCCGCCGGGCGCGAGGTGCGCCTGCTGGCCGGTGCGGTGAATGGCGGCGCTGCTCTGCTGGTGGCTCCTGAGAGTGGAATCACTAAGCCGGAGGATTTCCGGGGACGCTGCATTGCCACTCCGCAGCTGGGGAACACGCAGGATGTTTCCTGCCGTGCATGGCTGCGAAGTAATGGCTTGCAGTGCACCTTAGAGGGCGCGGGTGATTGCCGCGTGAGCCCCACGCCGAATGCCATGCAGCTTCAGCTCATGAAGCAGGGGGATATTGATGCCTCTTGGACGGTGGAGCCCTGGGTTTCTCGCTTGGAGCAGGGCGCCGGCGCGCGTGTGATGGTGCAGGAGCCGGATGTGGTAACGACGGTGCTGGTCGGTCGCGTGGGCTGGCTGCGTCATCACCCGAAGGAAGCGGCCATTCTGATTCAGGCGCACCGTGACCTTACACAGTGGATTATCGAGCACCCGGAGGAAGCTCAGGCCCACGTGGTGGCCGAGCTCACCGAGCTGACTCAGGCCACCTTTGACCCGGAGCTGGTGCGGAAGGCATGGGCCCGCCTGACGTTGACCTCTGAGGTGGATAGGGCCGGGTTGGAGCAGTTCGTGAAGGACGCTCAGAACTGCGACTTGCTGGACCGTGTGCCCTCGCTGGATGGTATGATGTATACGCCTGACCCCATACAACCTGAAGCTTTATGAAGAAGTTAGAACAGGAAATTCACGAGTATCCTACCGCTAAGCTTAGCGTGGAGAACGTGTGTAAGGATTTCAAGACAAAGGCCGGCATGGTGCGAGCGCTTGATAATGTCTCGCTTACCATCAATGAAGGCGAGTTCGTTTGTTTCGTGGGCCCCAGCGGCTGTGGAAAGTCCACCCTGCTGAACATTATTGCCGGGCTGGAAAAGCCTGATAGCGGATTGGCGCTCATTGACGGTGTGCCGATTACCGGTCCGGGGCGAGACCGCATGATGATGTTCCAAGAGCATGCTCTTTTTCCTTGGCTGGATGTGATTGGCAACGTGATGTTTGGCCTGAAGCAGAAGCCGAATCTCAATGACAAGGAACGCCTAGAGGTGGCCAAGTATTATCTTTTCTTGGTGAAGATGGACAAGTTTGCCCACTCCAGCATTCATGAGCTTTCCGGTGGCATGCGCCAGCGTGTGGCTTTGGCGCGTTCTCTGGCGCCTAATCCTAAGATTTTGCTGATGGATGAGCCGTTTTCTGCTCTGGATGCCATGACTCGTGAGCAGCTGTACGGCGATATTCAGGATATCTGGGCCAAGCGAAAGAAAACAATCGTTTTCGTGACGCATAATGTGCGCGAGGCTGTGTGTTTGGGCAGCCGCGTTATTCTCTTCTCCCCGCATCCCGGCCGCGTGAGGGAGACGTTCTCGGTGGATTTGGCCCGTCCCCGCAATATCAATAATCATGACCTCGCAGACCTCTCTCAGCAGATTACTTCTTCGCTGAAGGGTTACCAGAATGCCGCTGAATCTGATTAATCATATCACCGCGAATATATGAAACGCGTACTTAATACCGTCATTTTCTTCCTGCTGCTCATTGGTGTATGGGCCGCGCTGACCGGCGATTTGCTGCGCTGGGGGATTGGCCCGGAGGAGCCGTTGTGGTCTCCTTATGTGCTGCCGCCGCCTTCCGTGGTGGGGCAGTACCTGTGGGATAACACGCTGAACGGCAAGATTCCGCTTTCCATGCTTATCACGCTACGCCGCCTGCTGATTGGCTATGCCATCGGCCTTGTGTTGGGTGTGCCGCTGGGTATGCTGGCAGCTCGCTTCCGCTGGGTAAGTGATACGATTGGTGTGCTGGCATTAGGCCTGCAAGCCTTGCCGAGCGTTTGCTGGGTGCCGTTGGCTTGCATTTGGTTCGGCCAGACGGAGGCTGCGCTGCTCTTTGTCGTCATTATGGGAACGCTGTGGAGCGTGCTGCTCTCCACGCAGAACGGCATGAAGAATGTGCCGCCCATCTATGCCCGAGCGGCGCGCACCATGGGGGCGGGGCCGTTGAAAACCTTGGTATTTGTCACCCTTCCGGCATCTGCTCCCTTCGTGGTGAGCGGCATGAAGCAGGGCTGGGCCTTTGCGTGGCGCTCCCTCATGGCTGCGGAAATTTATGTGGCCGTGGTGTCCGGCTTCGGTATCGGCCAGTACCTGCACTATGGCCGAGAGCTTCAGCGCATGTATCAGGTTATCGGCATCATGTTCATCATCATCCTTGTGGGGCTGCTGGCGGATAAGATTCTCTTCTCACCCGCTGAGCGCTGGCTGCACCGCAGATGGGGTACGGATAAGGAGTAATTTCAATACAAGGAGGTAGAGCTATGCAAGCGTGGACTGATGAACTCAAGGCCCTGTTGGGGGATTGTGTAAGCACGGAGCAGGAGGTGTTGGCCGCTCATGCCGGGGATAAATGGCATGCGGTATCCATGCCCGAGGCTGTTGTGCTGGCGACCGAGACTTCGCAAGTGGCTGCAGCCATGAAGTTTGCGGCGGAACGTGGCATCCCTGTGACTCCCCGAGGCGCCGGCGTGGGCTATGTGGGCGGCTGTGTGCCGGTGAAAGGCGGGCTTGTGATTTCCGTGGCACCCATGCGCCGGATTATTGAGGTGAATCCTTCTGACGGTGTGGCCGTGGTGCAGGCAGGCGTGCTGACGGCTGACCTTCAGAACGCTTGCGCCGAGCTCGGCTGGTTTTATCCGCCGGATCCCGCTTCTCGCAAGGAATCCAGCATTGGCGGTAATATCGCCACGAATGCCGGTGGTCCCCGCTGCCTGAAGTACGGCGTGACGCGAGCCTATGTGCTTGGGCTGGAAGTAGTGCTGCCGGATGGCCGTGTGCTCACCTGTGGTGGACGCACGCATAAGAACAAGCAAGGTTTTGATTTAGTGGGGCTGTTCTGTGGCAGCGAGGGTATGCTGGGTATTGTTACTCAGGCGACGCTGCGCATCATTCCCGCTCCGCCTGCTCGGGCGGCTCTCCATGCCGGATTCCCCCGCTTTGCGCTGGCAGCGGCAGCTGTCCAGAACGTGCTGCAAGGGGGGCATTTGCCGGCAGCTATGGAGATTACGGATGCCTTCACTCTGAGGGCTGCCCGCAATTATCTGGGGCCGGGTGTGCTGCCGGAGGATGCTCAGGGCCACATTATCATTGAGATTGATGGTCAGGCGGATGCCGTGGCTACGGAGCTTCAGACTATAGCTGATATTCTCCGCGAAACCGGTGCCACGGAGGTGGTGACCGCTACGACGGAGGCTGATGTCGAGGCCATTTGGCAATTACGGCGCGAGTTCTCGTACAGCCTGAAAGCCACCGGGCTCACCAAGTTGAATGAGGATGTCGTCATCCCTCGCTCACAGCTGGTGAATCTTGTGGAGTTCTGCGCTTCCATGGAGCGTGAGACCGGCATTCCGGTGGCTTGTTTCGGACATTCCGGTGATGGGAATATCCACACCAACATTATGGTGCTGAAGGATGCTGAAGGGAAAGATATCCGGGAGCCGGCAGATGCACTGGTCAATCGTCTCTTCGATTGGGTGATGGAGCACGGTGGCAGCATAACCGGTGAGCACGGAATAGGCATCGCCAAGAGCCCTTGGTTCCCGCAAGCTATTGGCGATGTGGCGTTTGATGTTCACCGTATCATCAAATCAGCGCTTGACCCGCAGGGAATACTCAACCCCGCCAAGATGGGCTTGTAGCGCGCTGTTTGATTAGTGGTGGTGGCGATGATGGAGGCAGTGGTGGCGATGGTGATGGCTGTCATAATCGTGACCACAGCAGGGGCATTCATCATCCTCGGACAAGATGGCGACAACACCGACCACACAGGCGGCAATCGCTGCATTTTCCATTGTGGTGACGGGCAGGTCAACCAGCAGCCAGTTGAAAGGTACTGCTACATACATCCACCCTGCATTGGGTGAGCGGTAGGTGTAGTTAATGGTTCTGTTGCCCGGGGCTTTGACAACAGGAAGAGTGGAACAGCGGGCCTTGATGGCCTCAGCATTCGGCTCTTCTACCATAAAGGCCGCGGTTTCAACTCTTCTGCCCCGGCCGGTGAGCCAGTTGGCGTAGTCGGCCGGTATGCGGAACAGGCCAACGCCTCTTTTTTCAGGAGTCGGTGCAGCAGAGTTCTCGTCATCCTGACTAAATACGGAGTACTGAAGCTTCGGCGCGCCGTTGCTGCTGTATCTGGGCAGCTCGATGTAATAATGTGTGCCGTCTGTGTATACCAGCGGTGCGGGTTGGGTAGACAGGTCGGCGGTTGTGGCGTAGGCCTCGTATTGAGCCCTGTCTAAGAGACGACCGGTAGAATTGAAGTAACAGCTGTTTAACAGACAGACGATAAGACTGCACAGGAGCGTAGAGAAAATCTGCTTGCTCATAGAACTTTAATTGTTGAGAAGGGAGGGCAGGCGGAAGAAGCTGCGGGCATTTGCCGTGGTGCAGGCGGCGATTTCCTCGGGGCTGACGCCGCGGAGCTCGGCAATTTTATCTACCACAAACTTGGTACGGCCCGGGATGTTCACCTTGCCGCGGTGGGGAGCAGGGGAGAGGAAGGGAGAATCCGTTTCAACCACGAATCTGTCAGCCGGGCACCATGTGGCGACGGCCTGAACGTGCTCGGATTTGTTGAATGTCAGGATGCCGGTGAAGGAAATGAGGCCGTCCAGCTCGCTGAAAATTCGCTCAGCCTGAGCGCCGTCTCCGATAAAGCAATGGAACACCGGACGCACTTTCGGGAAGTTGCGGGCGATGGCGAAGGCGTCCTCGAAGCTTTCGAGCCCAACTTTATCGCGGGTGTGCAGGGAGATGTTCAGCCCAAGCTCCTGTGCCAGCTGGAAGTGGCGCTCCAAGAAGTCACGCTGGCGGGCACGGTAGCGGTCTTCTGTCCATCCCTCGGGAGCTTCCCAGAAGTAATCCAGCCCGGTTTCGCCGATGGCTGCCTGGGGATAGCGGCGGCAAAGATCCATCATGTGCTCGAGCTGTTCATCCGTAACCGCATGAACTTCAGAGGGGTGAACAGCAAGACAGGACGATACGAAGTCCGGCATGCGGGCGGCGAGTTCGAGCTGGGGCTCCCAGTCATCTGCGGAGGTGCCCTGAGTCACACAATGCCCCACTCCCAGTGCGAGGGATTCTTCTCGCAGGATGTCTAAATCGCCGTATTTTTCAGAGATGAGGTGGCAATGTGTGTCAATAATCATAGCGAGGGGGTTGTAACACATGATGGCGAAAAATGCAAGACAAATGAATTGACGATTCCGGCCGGATGCGGCATGATAGAAGCTGTACATGGACAGCACCGAAGAACAGCATATCCTTCATACTTTCGGCGTGCCCGCTCTCAGGGCCGGGCAGAAAGAACTCATCCGAACGGCTCTGGCCGGGAGGAATGTGCTGGGCGTGCTTCCTACCGGGCATGGCAAGAGCCTGTGTTATCAGGCGGCGGCCTTGCTGCTTGGGGGGACGTCTGTGGTGGTGAGCCCCCTGATAGCGCTGATGCGCGATCAGGTGCAGTCATTGAGGCGCAGGGGCATAGCCGCAGCCCGATTTGATTCCACTCTGGAAGAGGCCGAGCGCGAGGCCCTATTGGCTGATGTGGCAGCGGGGAATCTCCGTCTGTTGTTTGTGGCTCCGGAGTCTTTGGAAAGTCCGCCTTTGCTGCAAGCGTTGCAATCCGCTGAGCTTCAGCTTTTCGTGGTGGATGAAGCTCATTGCGTATCAGAATGGGGACATAGTTTCCGCCCTGATTATCTGAAGCTGCCTGCTTGGCGTAGGGCGCGAGGGTTCCGCAGCGTCATGGCGCTGACGGCCACCGCCACTCTCCGTGTGCAGGAGGATTTGTGCCGTGCTTTTGATATCTCGCCGCAGGATGTAGTGGCTCATTCCCCTTACCGTGGGAATATCACGCGCTTGGTTCAGGCGGCGGAAGAGCCTGAGGCTGCGTTGCTGCGCTTTCTTTCATGCCCCCACAATCTTCCCGCTATTGTGTACACCCGCACACGGAAGACCACTGAGCAGCTTGCGGCTTCTCTACAGGCAGCAGGGCTGAATGCCGCCGGCTATCACGCCGGGCTGACTCCCGAGCTGCGCGAGGCTCTCCAGGATGATTTCGTGGAGAACAGACGTGATGTGCTGGTGGCTACCATTGCTTTTGGCATGGGCGTGGATAAGCCGGATGTGCGCTCGGTGGTGCACTTCAATGTGCCGGGCTCGCCGGAGGCTTATCTGCAGGAGAGTGGCCGCGCCGGCAGAGATGGTAAGCCTTGTACGGCGCTGGTGTTGCTGCATGGGGCGGATGTGCGAGATGCGCGCAACCGTGTATATGCTGCTGAGCCGGATGCCGAGGGCGTGCTGCGAGCGGTGCGTATGCTCATGCCGGCGGGGGCCCGTGTCGTTTCCTTGTGGGAACTGGGCACAAGTTGTGATGTGCCGGATGACGTGCCCATGCGTGCGCTGGATATTCTCCAAACCTCTAATACGGTGCAGGTGGTGGAGCGTGGATACAAGTATTACAAGGTTAAACCGCTTTTTCCTATCAATACTATCACGGATGGACGGGACGCTGCTGAGGTAAACCGCTTGCGCTGGCTTGATAAAAACCGTGATGGTGAGGTGGAGGACGTCGCTGCGGCTTGGGATTGTTCATATGCGGAAGCTCTGGCTCAGCTTCGCGAGTGTGAGGTGGCAGGAGAATGGAAAATTACCCTGCGCCAGCAGGCCTTGTACCTGCGCAGCTGCGGCTCGGCTGATCCTCGCAGCGTGGCCGCAACGCTTAGCGAGGCTTATGCCCGCCGCGCGGCTGCAGAGCATGGCCGCTTGGAAAAGCTTCTTTCCATCCTGCAGGGGCGTGAAGGCTGTATCAATGCGGCTCTGGAGGAATACTTTACAGGGCAAACACGCCCGAACTGCGGCCACTGCGCCGCATGCCTGAACTCCTTGCCTGTGGCGCTTCCTCCTGCGCCGCAGAGCCAGCCGCCTCCTGTGGAGGGGCTGCCCGAGTTTGCCCGTGATGCGCAGCGAAAGCGTTTCCTGCTGGGCCTTACCTCGCCCGGCAGCATGGCCCGCCGCCTCTGGGCGCATGAGCTTTATGGCTGTTGTGCCTCAGCTTCATGGGTGGAACTGTAAAGGAAAGCTCTGTATTGTATCAAAAAGTGTCACCGAAAAGAGAATGCTCCATAAAACGGATTGGCCGCCCACACTGTGTTATTGCTATAAAATACTTGCGCTCATACGGGAAAAACATGAAGAAATGGCTTGTTTGAGTCAGAGGGGGAGCGATAGCTTAAATTGGGACAATCCTTTTTCTTCCTGCACCCTTTTCTGTGGTTAAGATTAATCCCCCGCCTTCACCAGCAAATCTGAAACAGACACGTTACATTGCGGCGAAGCTAATTTTTGTTTGCCTGATTCGGGGCGTTCTTATATAATGTCGGGCATGTTTATTCGCACTCGTCTACATATCTCCGGTGA
Organism: Akkermansia sp.; assembly: GCA_045540095.1. Taxonomy (GTDB): domain Bacteria; phylum Verrucomicrobiota; class Verrucomicrobiia; order Verrucomicrobiales; family Akkermansiaceae; genus Akkermansia. The sequence continues at coordinate 1,184 of JAZQGN010000026.1, read as the reverse complement.
GCCCGCGGTGGCTTATGTCGTACAGGAATATCTGAACTCCTTCCGTTCCCCGATGAACGCCTTTGTTGCGCGCATGTTCCGCAATATATATCGCCTCGTTCCCGAACTACCCCGGCGGCTCATGCATGAGGTGGAGCAGAACCAACTCACTGAGGAGATTTTATCCTCCGTCAAAATCCCTCGCCATCGCTTACAGTACTCGCTCTTGCTGGAAGATTTTTTCCGCTACGCCCGATGCCACGGCTGGATGGATAAAAGCAAGTAATTGTTTATAACATATTCATCGGTATCATTTCTGACTACCTCCTGTTTTGCGGGAGGTAGAGCAACCTTTTTTATATTAATAGCATGAATAGCTGACGAATATTTTTGAGGCAATGCAAAAGCGCCCCCAAAATGGCTTGACCTCAGAGGGTATAAAATGATATAAAAGCCCCATACGCCACCTGCACACAAGAGAGAGGGTCTTAAATTGGCTTCCTAAGTGTCGAAAGAATGGCGCCAGTTTAATCATAAAAGTTGTTATGTTTAATGTTTTACGTATTATGACAATCGGCTTGTTAGCAATCTCTGTAAACAGTTGTGTGAGCTGGGAAAGTATAATAAATTGCCATGAACATGCTCAAAAAGGTGTTACAACGGCATGGTCGGTGAAAAAAGAATGCGGCCGGCCAAATTGCGTACTTCGTACACCGGATAACACCGTAACATACTTCTACTCTCAAAAAAGATATGATACAAATATAACAGGTGTTTCAACCATAATAGATTTTGATTTTTCATATCCTAGCGGAAATCTATTACATACTCGCATGTATAACTCCAATGAAATTTTGCCTTGGACTTGCAGTGACCCTTTTGGTGAATCTCCTCTTGAGGATGTGCCAATCGTAACATTCGATAAATAACATTTTACGTAATATTATTTTTATTCAAAGTTTTGCGTGAATGATTGCCTTTGCGTTTTCTGAGTAGGGGACGGATGTCCCCTACTCAGGTGATAAAGTGTGGTAATGTATGACTGTCCGATGTAAAATCGGGCGGCGGAGAGGCCTTTCTTGCCTTAGCTAATCAAGAAAGGCCGGATGAGGGGACGCCCGCGTCCCTACAAGGGAGAAAGCCCCGAAATTGAGTCAGGGCCACCCTCATCCCCGTTAAAAAGACGGCTCCGCGATTCGTCTCGG
>JAZQGN010000025.1:0-45940 GCA_045540095.1 Akkermansia sp. | reverse complement strand
TACGCTTTTGCAGCGCCCGAGCGCATACGCGACTGCTACATCGAAACGTCCACCAATTGGCTCGCAATATCAGATCATCGTCCTCTCATATTAGAAATTGAAGATTAACCTCCATCAGCTCGGTAAAGAGCACGTGGACTTGCCTGGCACTAACCCGCTGCAGACTCTAGTGAAACCCAACAACATGACGCTCACACAGAGCTATGAAACGCAGCGCGACCTTCTCATCGGCATGGCCTACCACCGAGGCTCCACCCTCGTGACCCAACGTACATACTGCTATGATACACTCGGAAGGCCGAGCACTCGCACCACCGCTCGCAATGGCCAAACGGTGAATGATAGCTTTGTGCACAACTCCCGCTCAGAACTGGCAAGTGCTGCAGTCAACGGATCTAATTATGGTTACGATTATGACAACATCGGCAATAGAAACTCAGCCACCGAGGGTGAGGTTATAGTGCTATATGCCCCCGTTATGAGCAGGCTCGTGATGGAGCGTTGAAAATTGGGGCAGCTTTAAAACGCAAATGAAAAATTCCGCCCCCGGTCGGTTAGTTTTTCCTTGTACACTCATGTGGCGTATGATAGTACACGCGGTGTAAGGCAGTTTTGCTTAGACTGCTACCCTCATGTAAAAAACATAGAAAGACCAGAACCATGGTTGATTCAGAATCAAACGCCCAAACTACCGGGGCCTCAGATGAGGCCGTAGATAAATTGATGTTGCCCGCCGCTGGCACCGCTTCATCAGAAGTGCCCTGCCCCACCGATGAACTCGAAGACGAACTCAAAGACGCCCCGAAGACGAGCTCGAGGATGATGAGGACTACGAGGATGACGAAGACGATGAGTACTTGGATGAAGTCATCGCTAAAGCCCTGAAAAAATTACCCAAAAGCGACAGGGAAAAATACAAGCAATGTGTATTCGAGTTATATGACCTGTTCTTTACCATCGGTGACGATTCCGTATCTGTTATGTCATCTTCGGCCGGTGGCGGATGCTTCGGCGGGCCTACAGATGAAGAATATGAGTTCATCCGCAAGCTCATGTCTGAGCTTAATTTTAAATTACCAAAGATGCATGTGACTACTCAGATGATGATGACACTAACAGAGAAATGTTTGAAGAATATCGTAGCAAGAAAGACTATGCGAAATACCTGCAAATTGAGCAGCGTGTCAAGGGCAAGGATTCGTCGTTCCAATCCATGTACCAATTCATTTCCGCTTACAGCCGCTACGGTTTAGGAGACAAGCTCTACTATGTGTGGGAAGGTTGCATTATCGATCTCCTCGACAATGTCTCCGATAGTTTTGACTCCCTCGATGATTTTGATTATGATGCAGATGATTGGAAAGATATTATCGAAAATCTGGACGACTATATCGTCACCCCTAATAATAATTATATCTGCGAGGTTCAGGATTGATACCCCTTCACTCATCCCAGAAATTTAACCTCCCCCCACACAGAACCACAGCCCATGCCCCATAAAGGCATGGGCCGCTTTCTGCCTTAACTGCCCTGCACCGTCTACGCAATCGCAGAATGAGCCCCCGGTCAAATAATATCGTATATTCTGTATGGCAAGTTTTGATATTAAGCTACCCATGAAAGCAACGACCTGAGCACCGCGCCCCTCCTCAGAAAACAAAAAGGGCGCCATTCGGCGCCCTTCGCTTTGTTTTGGTGGTGGATGGTTCTGCGCGGGGGACATCCGGCGCGGGTATAACCGGAAAGCTGAATCTAGGAGATTTACTCAGCCCAGGTCCAGGAGACGTTCTTGGCCACGGTGGGGGCCAGAGCGGCGCCTACGGGACAATTCTTCACCGCAGCTTGCAGCACAGCGCGCTCGGCCGGTGTGGTGGGTACGGGCACTGTGATATGGAAGTTCAGCGCTGAAATGCCGTTCTGCCCTTCCTCATATCCGCCGGCGATGCTTATTCCCTTGGTCTCTAGGCCTCGGCGGGCTGCCATGAAGGCCATCATACTGGACATACAGGATGCCACGGCGGCTACCAGCAGCTGTGCCGGTGAGGGCTGCTCGCCCAGACCGCCCAGTGCGGTGCCAACATCGGTGCTGAAAGTGGCTCCGCCTTGGGAGAAGTTCGAAACGCAGCGCATGCTTCCTTCGTGTACGGTGGTGGATGTATAATGGCTCATATTGGTATTTCCTTTCTATGTTTTACTTGGAACGGTTATAAAGTAGCACGATTTTTCAAAACTGTCAACCATAATTACTACTATTTTTGCAGGAAATAATAAAAAAGGGGTATTTTTGCATGGTGACAGGCGAGAAATACGCTTGTATTCCCCGGTGAGCGTGGTAGAATGTGGGCGAATGAGCGCAGAAGGCAGAAAGAAGAATGTATTAAAGACAGGCGTGAAGCTGTGGAGCGTGAACACCGGAGCCGTGCTGAATGAAGTCAGGCCACTCATCGAAAACGGCACCTGCGATTACCTGGAGCTGTACGCAGTGCCCGGCACGGCGGATACCCTGCCCCTTTGGAAAGCGCTGGGAATACCCACCATCATCCACGCGCCCCACTTCAAGCACGGCTTCAACCTCGCGCTGCGCGAGCACAGGCAGAGCAACCGCCGCCTGTATGAAGAAACTCGCCGCTTTGCGGATGAACTCGGGGCGAGCCACATCATCTTCCACGGTGGGACGTTCGGCTGCATCGAAGAGACCGCGCAGCAGCTCGCTGAGCTGAATGAGCCGCGGGCCCTTATCGAGAACAAACCGGCCATCACCCGGAATAACGGCAGCATCCTCGAGTGCCGCGGCTCCACCCTCCGTGAGATTCAGCATGTGCTCAGCACCGTGGGCTGCGGCTTCTGCCTAGACATACCGCACGCTCTGTGCGCCGCGAATTACCACGCACTGCCGGCGGATGAGCTGCTGGCAGCTTTCCGCGCCTTAGAGCCGGCCATGTTCCACTTGGCTGATATGATGACAGAGGATTTGCTGATAGATGATCACACTCCGCTGGGCGGGGGCTGCCTGAACTTCAGGCGCTTCATCCCCGGCATCATCCCCCCGGAAGCCACCGTCACCATCGAGACGAACCGACGGCGGCCCGATACACTGGCAGAGTTCGAGGCGGAATGCGCGTGCCTGCGCGGCGTCCTGCAGGAAGCCGGCTTATCAGCGTGAGAACTCCACCACGCAGCAGAGCGTATTCTCCACGCGCAGCAGCACATAGGCTGATGAGGGGCCGAGCATGAGAGCTGGCTGAATGATGACACCGGGAGCTACCGGGCGCTTGTATTCCACGCGCAGGGTGGTATATTCCCACGCCTCCGGCAAACACTCGAGAGCCATGCGAACATAATGCGCGTTATTAACGTGGCGGTTGTAATCAATATCATTCCGCAGCACGGGGATGGGGGAAAGGGGCGTCTCCGGGGCGTCCGGCAGGGTAATCTTGCGGCTGCTATAATCCATGGGCAGCTTGGGCTCGATGTGCATTTTATCAGTTACCTCTTGCGGCAGGCGAATAAGCCGGCCCGTCTCCGCACTCACAAAGGCCCCAATGGCCCAAGAGCGATAACAGGCTAGGCCGCGGGCGTCCTTAATGACGGTGTTGCGATAGCCGAAAGGCCCCTGAGTGCCGAAAACAGAGGTGCTGCACACCAGCTCCTCGCCAAGATCCGGCACGCGCACAATGTCCACATGGCGGAAGTTCAGCAGCTGAGCGGCCTTGTTCTCCAGAAGGTAGTGCAGAAAAACAGGCTCGCTGTTCTTCCACATTTCAGAGCAATCCTGCATCAGCTGCAGGGCAGAGAAGAGTTTCAGGCGTCCTTCCGGGTCCGTTTTGCTGGGGGTAACTGTCTGAGTAATGGTGAACATACCTGCATTCTAGCACCAATGCGCAGCCACGTCAACCCTAGCCCAAAGCCGCCACATACGCAAGTGCCTGAGCATGTTACAGAGAGAGCAGAAAATGTTATTTGTAGGACAGTTTAGCTACCTGCAAGGAGATACTTCTGCAAGAGCAGCAGGATTTTTTCGCGGGGGATTTCGCGGCCGCTCACGAGGTCCGGGCCAAGCTCTTCCAAGAGGGAAGCGAGGGCATCATTGGAGATATTCAGCACAGCCTGAGCCGCAGCCCCCTGCTCTCCCACAGTAATGAGCCAGCGTTCATGCTCCTTCATATACTCGCCCTTAATCGGCAAGTTCATTTGCTTGCCCACCATCTCAATGCCCTTATCAACGAACAGGCGTCCCACGCTGGAAGTGGCCAGCAGGGGCAGTGCCGCACGGAGAGCCTTGTCTTTTATCGATTGAATATCCATTGCCCCCAGTATAAGGCAAAGGCCACATGAGAAGCAAGTTTTTTCCTGCAGAAAGAAAGAAAAAGCCGCAGCTCCTGTGAGGGAACTGCGGCTTGCAAAAGGGGGCGCTTATGCAGCGGGGCCGATTTTACAGGCTCTCGCCGAAGTCTGCACGGAACTTAGCGGCAAGCTGCTCCTGCCAGTCGCTGAGGGGCTGAAGGCGGCCGAAGAAGAAGCGAAGCACTTCCGGCTCTTCCACCCACTTAAGACCACCGATGAGGTGACGGTTATCATACAACCACTTCACGCGGTCAGCGCAGTACTTGACCTGAGAAAGGGTGAACACACGGCGGGGGCAGGCAAGGCGCACAAGCTCAAGCTCGGCGTAGTTCTCGGAGCCATCGGGGTTACGCTGCTCGGAGAGGGAGCCACGCTCCATACCACGGATACCACCGGCGATGTAAAGAGCCGTGGCAAGAGCACCGGCGGGGTACTGCTCGTGGGGGATGTTCGGCAGGAACTCGGAGGCATTGATGTGGGCACCAAGGCCGCCGGCGGGCTTCACCATGGGCACGCCGTAATCAGAGAGTTCCTTCACGAGGTACTCAATGAAGATGGGGCCCTGGTTAATGATTTCCTCGTCCAGAGTCTCCAGAAGGCCGATAGCCATGGCCTCCATGGCGCGCACCTCCATACCACCGTAGGTAAGGAAGCCTTCGTAGAGGGGGATGAAGGCCTTCATCTTCAGGATGAGGCTCTCGTTATTGGAGATGATAGCACCACCGCGGGCGAAGCCGAGCTTGCGGCTGGAGAAGTAGATGAGATCCATGGCGTCCGCCAGCTTGCGGATGATTTCCGCCACAGTCATATCCTTGGCAGCGGCCTCACGGGTCTTGATGAAGTACAGGTTATCCTGCAGAAGGGAGGCGTCCAGAACAGTCATCACGCCGTATTCCTTACAAACAGCGGCCACCTCCAGCATGTTCTCCATGGAAAGGGGCTGACCACCGATAAGGTTCGTACCGGCTTCGATACGCACGAAGGGAACGTGCTCGGGGCCTACCTCCTCAATGAGGGCGCGCAGGCGGGGAATGTCGAAGTTGCCCTTGAAGGGGAGGTCCAAGTTCGGGTCTAGGCCCTCAGCGATGATGAGCTCCTCCACGCGGCCGCCCTTACGGGTGATGTGAGCCTTGGTGGTGGTGAAGTGGAAGTTCATGGGTACCACGTCGCCCTCCTTCACGAAGGTCTCGGCGAGAATGTTCTCACAAGCGCGGCCCTGGTGAGCGGGCAGGAAGTACTTGGTGCCGAACACCTGTTCAATGACGCGGGAAAGGCGGTTGAAGGTCTCGGAACCGGCGTAGGAGTCGTCAGCCTGCATGGAAGCGGCCACCTGATTATCACTCATGGCGTTCACACCGGAATCGGTGAGCATGTCCATGAACACGTCCTTATTCTGAAGGAGGAAAGTATTGTTACCGGCCTGCTTCAGAAGCTCCACACGCTGCTCCACCGGAGGCAGGAAAAGCTTCTGAACCACGCGAACCTTGTGCATCTCAAGGGGCACTTGGTGCTCCTCCTTGTAGAATTTAACGATAGACATAATATGATGGGGTTAAAAAAAGTTGTGCAACACTAGCATGAGCGTCACGAGTTGTCAAACCATTTCTACGGCATTATAAGCAACTTACGCTGCGCAATGCGTCATTTTTATCATTCGAACACCTGTAATGCAAAAAAGATGCATGAAGCATTTTCAAATTGCCTTGCGTAAAAACAGGGAGTAGAATAACTCCCATGCAGGCAGAGGTATACACATGCAAGAACGGGCTCACCGCCGTGGTGAGCCGCCAGAAAGCTTTTCCCGTGGTGAGTGTGCAGGTATGGGTACGAACAGGCTCAGAACATGAGGGCACCCACAGCGGAGCCGGTATCTCCCACCTTCTGGAACACATGGTTTTCAAGGGCACGGATGAACACAACGCTCAGCAGTTGAATGAAGAGGTGGCTTCCCTCGGCGGCCTTTGGAATGCCTATACCAGCACGGACCGCACCGTGTACCACATAGACGGCCCCTCTGGCCACTGGCGCGAGTTCCTTCATATTCTGACGCGCCTCGTGTACCACCCCAGCTTCCCGAAGGAAGAGTTCGAAAAGGAGCGCGAGGTGATACGCCGTGAAATGGCCATGTACAATGATGACCCGCGTGATGCCTCTTACCGCGCACTCATCAGCACCCTGTTCCGCGTGCACCCCCGGCGCCTGCCCGTCATCGGTGAGCAGAAGCGCTTTGATTCTCTCACCCATGCCGACATGCTGGAATACCACCGCAGCCGCTACACTCCCGGAAACATGTTCGTGTGCGTGGTGGGTGATGTGGAGCCGCAGGAGCTTTTCCGCGCGCTGGAGGAAGAAGTGGCGGACGTGAGCTCCGCCCCGGCTCAGCCCGTGCAAACCGTGCAGGAGCCCCGCCAGTGGGGCCGCCGCTTGGAGCGCCGCGAGTTTGCCCAGCCCACCAGCACCCTGATGCTGGCTTGGCGCATCCCCTCCACTCAGCACCCTGATGCCGCAGCCCTCTCCGTGCTTTCCTCCGTGCTGGGCGATGGCCGCGCGGCATGGCTTTACAAAACCTTCCATGACGAGCGCGCTCTCGCACATGATACGAACACGTCCATCCTGCCCGCCAAGCAAGGTGAAGGTGCCTTCGTCATCGAGGCCGATGTGGAGCGCGCCCAGCGTGATGAGCTCAGAGACGCCCTTCTGGATTACGTCACCACCCTTCCGGAAGCGGACTTCACCCAAGGCATCAACCGGGCCCTGCGCCAGCTGCGCGCTCAGCGCTTGAAAAACCTTTCTACCGTGCAAGGGCGCGCCACCCTTCTCGGCATCAGCTGGCACCACTCACAAAACCCGAACTCCGGCGAGGAATGGGCTGAAGCGCTCAGCCGCGTCACCCCGGCAGATTTGGCCCGTGTGGCAGCCACCTATCTCACCCCCGAACGCCTCACCGAAGTGAGCGTGGATCCCATCGGCACCAACTCCGCTGAGGAGGATTCAGACGCTGCCGCCACCCTGCCCACCCCTGTGGTGGAACAGCTGCCGAATGGCCTGCGACTCGTACTGCGGGAAGATAAGCGCGTGCCGCTGGTAACCACCACTCTGTGCCTTGGAGCAGGCTGCCGCTCTGAAAACGAGCAGACAGCCGGCATCAACACCCTGCTGGCCGAATGCCTTCTGAAGGGCACCACCACGCGCAGTGCCGCCGAGCTTGCGGATGAAGCTGAGAACATGGGCGGCTCCATCTCCTGCACAGCCGGAAATAACACACTCATGCTCAAGGCCCGCTCACTGGCAGAAGATGCCGACACCATGCTGAGCCTGCTGGCAGACGCGGCCCTGCACCCCACCCTGCCGGAGGACGCTGTCAACACCGCAAGGGAAGACTTGATAGCGGATATTCTGGACAGCGAGGAAGACCCCGCCGCCGTGGCCTTCCTCCGCTTACGCCGGGCTTGCTTCGGGCCCCATTCCTATGGAAACCACCCGGACGGCACCGTGGAAAGCGTGCAAGCCCTCACCCGAGAAGCTCTGCAGCAGCAGCTCAGCCGCATCATGTGCGCACGGAATGCCGTGCTCGCCATCAGTGGTGATTTTGATTCCTCCTCCATTCGCGAGACAGTAAAGGAACTCTTTACCGAAATGCCCTCCGGTGCGCCGGCAGAACTGACTACCACCCCGCCCCAGCAGGCTGCGGACCTCACCATCACCTGCGATAAGGAGCAGGCCGTGCTCGCCATGGCTATTCCCGGGCTCACGGCAACCGCCGAAGAGCTGCCCATGCTTCTGCTCTTCGATGAGTGGTGCCGTGATATGGCAGGGCCTATCTTCGGTGAAATCCGAGAGCAGCGCGGGCTGGCTTATTATGCCGCCTCCGCCGTACTGCTCGGCACGGATGCCGGCTGCATGTACTTCTACCTCGGCACCGCCCCCAAGAGCATGCCTGAAGCCCGCGCCGCCCTTACCGCCGTGCTGGAGCGCCTTGCCAAAGAAGGCATGCCGGAGGATGCTCTGGAAAGAGCTAGGGCCACGGTGCTCACATCTCGCCTGCTGGCATCACAGTCCGCGGATAAATTATGCTCCGCCATGGCCGTAGACACGCTGCTCGGCCTGCCGCCGGATTACAGCGAAATGCTCCCGCAGCGCCTGCGTGGCATCACTCCGGAGCTGATGAACAGCTTCATCGCGAACCTGCTTAGCCCGGCCGCCACACGCACCATCGTGACTGTCACGCCGGAAGCATAAGAGAGGCGCCTCAAATGGGCGCCTCATAAAAACAAGAAAAGAGCAATCAGCGCGTAAGGCGGGCTTTCATGGCCGCCCAATCCGTACTGCGCAGCAGCCGCACGAGGTTTCTGTACCAGAACTCGTGGTGGCCGTATTCATCACGGCAGAACTCTGCCTCAGCCTGAGCCACGCTCCAGTTTTCATATATAATGCGGTACGCCGCCACGATAATACCCGTGCGGTCACTGCCATGCCAACAGTGCACCAGCACCGGCTTGGGCGCACCGGCTATCAGGCGCAGGCAGTTTTCAATATCTGCCTCAGTCACCTCGCCGGCAGCCACGGGGTATGCCATCAGGTGCAAGTTTGTGTGGCGAGCCTTGCGCGTATCACGGTGATACTCACGCAGATTCAGCACACTGCGCACGCCCTTAGCGTAAAGATTGGTGAACCCCTGAGGAGTGGGCTGGGCTGAGCGGTACAACACATCGTTCACACGGTGAAGATTCTCCACGCCTTCAAGCGTCATGGCCTGAGCGGCAGCGGGCTGCTCAGGTGCAGCAGCAGCCCCGCACGGCATCACACAAGAACTCACCGCAAGAAGAAGCAGGCCAAGGAGCGCGCGTTTCATGGCAGTATCAAAGTTTATTCAGCTTCCAAGCGAGCCTTCATAGCTGCCCAATCCGTGCTGCGCAGAAGCACCACCAAGTTTCCATACCAGAAATCATGGTGGCCATAGCGGGCCATGCGGAACTCAGCCTCAGCCTGCGCCACGCTCCATCCTTCATAGATGATGCGGTATGCCGCCACAATAATACCCGTTCTATCACTGCCATGCCAGCAGTGGATAACGATAGGCTTGGGCGCGGACTTCATCATGCGCAGGCAGTTCTCTACATCCTCCTCCTTTACTTCACCCGCTGCCACAGGATAGGAAAGCAACTTAAGGTTCGTATGGCGAGCCTTACGTTCATCCTTGTGGTACTCTCGCATGTTGAGAATAGTGCGGATACCCATCTCCTGCAGATTAGTAAATCCCTGAGGAGTAGGCTGCCCGGAGCGGTAAAGCTCCGGGCTGATACGGTAAAGATTCTGCACACCCTCCACCTCACAAGTATCAGCCACGGATGGGGCCTCTTCCTGCGTGGGCGGAGGAGAACTGCGTGTGTACTTGGCAGGCAGCACCCATACGGCCGCTGCGGCACACACCTTCCTGAGCATGGGGGGCATCATATCGTTTGTTCGCGGAGCAAGTTATTGCAGGCCAAGAGCTTCGTTAGCCAACATCTGGCATCCGCGCAAATCCATCTTGCCGGTAGGCAGCACGGGAATGGTTTCAACCGGTATAATTTCACGGGGGCACCACAGGCGCGGCAAGCCCTGCTCCACCATGTGAGCACGGATTTCATCCAGAGCCTGGGGAAGATGAGCTGTGTGCAGGCAGGAGAGAAGCACCAGTGCTTCACCCTTCTGAGCATCAGGCACGCCCATTACTGCTACTGCACGGCCGACGAAGCCTTCCGGCTTCTCCACAAAACTCTCAATGGCGTCCTCCACCACTTCGTGGGGCACCATCTCACCGGCTACCTTAGAGAAGCGGGAACGGCGGCCACCCAGCGTCAGGAATCCATTAAGATCCAGCTTACCGAGATCACCCGTCTTGAACCAACCATCACGGAAGATTTCAGCATTTAAATCTTCACGGCCGATGTAGCCCTTAAAGACGTTAGCGCCCTTAAACCAAATCATACCCTGCTCATTCAGCGGCAGGCGCACGCTGTCATCATCAGGGTCCGTGAGGCGCACTGCGAGGCCGGGCAGCACGGGGCCCACAGAGCCAAAGCGGCGACCGGGCACGAAGTAAGGCTGTTCAGGAGTAGAAACAGCGTCATCCAGATTCACTGAGCACACAGGAGCCGTCTCCGTAAGGCCATAGCCTTCCAGCACAGTAAGATTACACTTCTCAGCGAACTCATCAGCCACAGCCTTCTGCAGCTTCTCAGCGCCCACCACGAAGTACTTCACCGTCTTGTAGGTACCAGCAGAGGCACGGCGCAGCATACTGCGGGCGAAGGTGGGAGTGGAAACCACAAGCGCAATCTCGTGCTCCTCGATGAGCTCGTTCAGCTTCTTTGCCTCCAGAGGGGAAGGATAGGTCACCATGCCGAAGCCGTACAGCGCGGGCAGCATCGTGCTAATGGTAAGACCGAAGCTATGGAAAATCGGCAGGCTGCACAGGAACTTATGACCGGGCTCCAGATACACCTTACTGAGAAGCTGGGTCACGTTCGCCACAATCATGCGGTGCGTAAGAGCCACGCCCTTAGGCTCACCGGATGAACCGGAAGTGAACAGCAGAGCCGCTTCATCATCACCACTATAAGCATCCAGCTTAAAGCGAGAATTCACAAGAGGCATGGGAGCCATGCGGGCAAATGCCACCCACGCAGCAATCTTAGCCATACCAATGCCCTTCAGAGTCTTGTCCAGATGAATGATAGCATCCCCCTTAGGCCAAGGGAACTGCGGCAGCTTGCTCATAAAAGTGCGAGCGGAAATAAATCGAGTTATACCACTCTGACGCACGATACTTTCAAAGGCGGATTCGGAAGAAGTGTAATTAATATTCACCGGAACAATACCAGCCAGAATACAGGCATAGTTAGCAATGACACCACCCTTACCCGGAGGCAGAAGAATACCCAAGCGGCGGCCCGTATTCATCTTCTTAAGCTCCTTGGCCAGTGCCATAGCCACACCCAGCACCTTATAGAAGGGCAGGCGAGAGCCATCCATGCCGTCAATAAGCTCGGTCTTGGCATTCTTGCGAAGTCCTTCCACCAGCAGGCGGGCCACGGAGGCCTGCATCAGCGGACGGTCGGCAAACTCATCAGCCGAGGCAGAAAGCCAAGCTTCCAGAACACGCTCACCAGTAAGCGGACCAGGGCTCAGCTTAGGCAGCACACTAATGACGATGGCATCAGCCGTCTTATCCGTGCAGAATGTGCGCCACAAACTATCTCGATACATACCGACAAACACCGGCACCGGTGAGATATGCAGAGCGGCCAACTGCATCATGAAGGGCATCGGCACATCAGAAATACAGCCCATGGTGCGGTTCGGCTTACCGGGCACAAATACAACATGCTGACCTGCCTGCAGAGCATCCAGCAACTGTTCACGAAGCGTTTTTACATTCGCTTTGCGGAAATTGAAAGTCAATGTTTGGCGGCGCTTCAGCATACGCGCCACATCCGGCTCGGGAGTCAGCACCTCCTCTACCATATACACTACCGCACGCTGGCCACCAAGTGCCAGCTCCAGTTCTTTCAGCACCGCCGAGGTCACACGGTTCGGCAAGTACAGTGAAGGTATGGGGGTGAGATTCTCTTTGCCTTTAAGGGTTACTCCAGCCATGGGGCTATTCTAACGCATACATAGAGCTATGTCAACGTAAAAGTTCATCGTCAATAAGGCAAATAATACAGAACGGCCCGACCTTGCATTGCAAGACCGGGCCGCACAAAAATCAAACTACCTTTCTTCAGATATCGAAGAGGTGAGTTACGGAAGCGTTATTGTGAATATTCTGAATAGCCTGAGCAAACAGCGGAGCGATGCTCACAGTATCCACATGCTCGCAACCGCTGGCCATCGGCACAGAGTCAGAGGTCAGCAGACACTCAAGCGGGCTCTCCATAATGCGAGCACGAGCCTTATCATTCAGCACAGCGTGGGATACGCCAGCGAAAATACGGGCAGCGCCGTGCTCCTTCAGAATCTTAGCAGCAGCGCAAAGGGTACCGCCGGACTCCGTCATATCGTCCACCAGCAGCACATCCTTACCTTCCACATTACCGATGAGCGCATGAGCGTTCACCTCCGTGGCAGAAATACGCTGCTTAGCCACGATGGCCAAATCCGTACCGAGGATGTTGGCATAGCTCTTGGCAGTCTTCACACCGCCGATATCAGGGGAAACCACCACAAGATTGTTGATATCCTTCACATATTTCTCCTTAAGGTGCTTAATGAGCACGGGGAGAGAGTAAAGATGATCCACGGGAATCTCAAAGAAGCCCTGAATCTGAGCGGCATGTAAATCCATCGTAAGCACACGGTTCACACCCGCAGCCGTGAGCAGATTAGCCACAAGCTTGGAGGTGATGGGCACTCTGGGCTTATCCTTGCGATCCTGACGAGCATAGCCATAGAAAGGCATCACTGCTGTAATTCGGCTGGCACTCGCGCGACGCACGGCATCTACCATAACAAGCAGCTCCATCAGATTATGATTGGTGGGCGGGCAGGTCGGCTGTACGATGAAGACGTCCTCACCGCGAATGGACTCATTAATCTGAACAAAGCTCTCACCGTCGGGGAAGGTGTTAACAGAAGCGTCACAAAGGGGCAGGCCCAACTGATCAGCTATGTCTTTGGCTAACTGGGGATGTGCTGTTCCACTGATGATTTTCATGAATACAGGAGGTAATGAATGCACGTCTATTCTTGACATTTTTACAAAAAATGCAATACTAAAAGCACGAAAACCAGCATTTTTTTTACGGGAGCCACATGAAAGCCGAAAACCAAAGCAAGCTATTAAACTTACCCTCAACAGATTGGATATACATCTCCCTATACTTGCTTGCAGCTATAGCATTTTTAGGATTTTATTACGGTTTCCTAGAAGGTCATTACACGGCTCTCATCTGGCTGAAATCATCATGGAACTCGCAGACTGATTACGAACACGGCTGGATGGTTCCCCTTCTGAGCGGATGGATGCTCATTCACGCCTGCCGCTCCCTGAAAGATGAAGCAGTTACCCCCTCCCTGCACGGCATCTGGTTTACGATACTCGGCGGCCTTCTCTGCGCCATATCAGCCCGCACTCAGCAGCCACGCCTTGCCATTGGAGCTATCCCTTTCATCCTCTCCGGAATGGTGTGGTGTTACTGGGGCTTCAGGTACGCGCTTAAAACAGCTTTCCCCTTCTTCTTCCTCTGGATGGCCATCCCCCTGCCCGGCTTCCAACAGGCCACCGTGGGAATGCAGCAGCTCTCAGCCCAGCTAGCACACTGGGGCGCCAGTATATGCGGAGTAAAAACCATACTGGAAGGCACCACCGTCAGCTCTGCTACGGGTAATTGGGATAGCTTCAGCATAGCAGGCGGCTGCTCCGGCATGCGCTCACTCATGGCCCTGCTCATGTGCTCCGTTGCCTGGGGCTACTTGGCAGACAAACTCAGCATGTGGAAACGCCTCGTACTAGCCTTGAGCGCCCTACCGCTCTCCATCATAGCAAACGCTTTCCGCGTGGCCAGCATTTTTATATGCGCTGAATATATAAACCCGGCTTTTGCCGGCAAAACGTGGCATGACTGGTCCGGCCTCCTGTTCTTCTTTCCGGCCAGTTTGGTATGCCTCACCCTTCTGCACGGCCTACTGGCCGGAGAAATTCCGTTTCTAAAGAAACGCAAAGTCGTCACTCGCCGGGTAACGAATACCGAAAACACACCGCAGAAAGGAGAGCCTCAGGCATGAAAAACATCCTCTTAAAATCGTTACCTCCCGCTGTACTGGCATTGTTGCTCTGCCTCGTTTTCATCGTTCCTGAAAGTACTGAGCTGCTTCCCTCAGCGGCGAATCCGGAACTCCCGCTCGGCTCTGACCTTCCCGGCTGGCATGGCGTCAAGACCCAAGAAAGTGAGAAGGAACGCGAAATACTCTCCGCTGACACCTCGTTCAGCAAAGCCATCTATCATCACATTAACCCTATCACCTACCAACGGGAAGCGCCCTCAGTCAATGTTTCTTTCGTATATTCCGGAAGTGATTTGAACAACTCTATTCACCGCCCGGAGCGATGCCTTCCCGCACAGGGGCACTTGGACATGACCGGCAGAGATGAAACCATCGAACTAGCCAACGGTAAAACCCTCACGTTCAGACGCCTCAGCACCCGAACCCCGGCTGCACAACCCGGCGAACACGGCCTTCACCACATCCATTACTATGTGTTTGTAAGCAGTGATATTATCTGCTCATCCCACCTAGAACGCACATTCTGGGATATCTACAACCGTATTGTTGACGGCCGAGTTCAGCGCTGGGCCTACATCCAGATAGGTTCATACTGGGGTGAAGAAATAGGTATCACGGAGAAGCAGGCTGACAACTATCTGCACGCCCTTATCCGTGACCTCGTACCACTCCAGATAGACTGGGATGCCATTAAAAACTGAGCCATACCCCCAGCAAGGCACAATTTGAACTTGCAACTGCGGCATTATCAGGCTAAAATATCCCCACGTTATGGGTGATACAGATATCAGCGCACAAGTACAGGAAGCCAAAAGCAAAAAATGGGATGACCGTACACTGGCGCAGAAAGCGGCAAATCTGGCCCTACTGCTCCACACAGAAGCCATCCGTCACCTCAAATCCGATGAACGCACACTACTGAGTGCCCTCAGCAAGCTCGCAGCAGATGAGAAAAACCGTATTTTCCTGCGGAACTTCTGCGCCCAAGTACTGCAAGCCCCGCAGGATCAACAGTCTGACAACCTGCGCAACCTCATAACTGCTTCCGGCGGCGTACCCACCTTCTTCGGCACCATGGCCCGTCTGAGATTCCGCGCAGCCGCCATGGCCGCTCGCAGCATACAGAAAGCCGCCATGGGCGAGGTACGCAGAATCTTCCGCTCCACTTTCGGCGAGCTCACGCTTCCCCGCACAGAAAAGGCCCGCCGCCGCATACGCGAGCACTCTGCGGACAAGCTCACGCCGGCGATGCAGCCGCTTACACCGGCTGTTTTCGGCAAGAAAGGAGCAAGCAAATACATTGAAACGCTTACCGCTCTCTGCAAAGAGCACCCAGAAATCGGCCTTGTAGTAGAGCCGCTGCGCCTGTGCCCCGCACTCTCCCCCTGCTCCCCGGGCACTGGTGCCAAAGAACTGGCCGACAAACTTTCCAGGCTGCTGATGGGCCTGCCGACCAACGGAAAACAAGCCCCCATCATTCTGGAAGCCACGAACGCAGCGCTGCTGCCCATCATCATCGAAGGCTGCAAACGTGTTCTCGGAGAAAAAGCACATCGTCAGGCAAATCTTATCCTAGAACTTCCGGCATACCTGAATGCAGCGCCCACCCTTCTCCGCGAGCTTACCGACTGGGCTAAAGCACGCAAAAAGAAGGACACCGCACCACTGAAGGTACTTCTGGTAAAAGGTTCCCACCTGAGTGCCGAGCGTGAATGCGCCTTCCTGTACGGAAAGGAAAGCGCCGCAGCCCCGAATAAAGCCGCCACGGAAGCTCGCTACAAGCAGCTCGTACATCAGGCCATCTCAGCGGATAAAAACTGCATTTGCCCCATCATCGGCACCCATAACCCCTTTGACCTCGCCTACGCTCTTCTGGACTGGGGACGCAGCGGCCGTGAAGGCATGCCGCCCTTCATCTTCCGCGCGGGCCTTGGCAACCACATCGGCCGCATGCTCGCAGCACAAGGCTCAGAAGTTATCATCACTGCCGGCACGGCTGAGGATGAACAAGGGGATTTGTACGGTTTTGAAATCTACCTTCTCGAACTGGTCAACGAGCTTTCCAGACCGGATGGCTACCTGACTCACGGTTATGCCGTTTCTGAGTCAGACATTGGCTGGTCACGCATGCGTCAGCACTTCCTAGCTGCGCTAAGCGGGCGTGAAGAAGCGCCGTCAGACGGCGAGCCTGCTGCCGCAGTCCCCTTCAACGCCGGACACCTTAACTGCACCAACCGCGCCGGGACAGACGCCTTTTACGCTGAAGCCACGGCAGAACTTGAGCGCACGCAAGCCCCCTTCCCCCTCATGCTGGATGGCAAGCCGGTGGAAAGTCCGCTCTGCTGCATCCATCGTTCACTGATTGCGCCCGGGCTGGAAGACTACCGCTTCATAAGCGCCGATTATGATTTTGTAAAACAAATCGCCCACAGTGCAGCGGTGGCCGCCGGCTACAACGAAACGGATGAAGAAGAGCGCCGCAACCACATCCTGCGCTTGGCTCGCCGCCTGAACAAGCGCCGCACTGAGCTTGCGGCCCTACTCATGCGTGATGCCGGCTTCACCTATGCAGATGCCGAAGAAGAGCTTAGAAACGCCATAGATGCCGCATACTTCTATGAGCAGAGCGCCGGTGCAGACGGTCTGAAGGACGGCACTACTCCCGAGCCATTAGGCTCAGTAGTGGTAGCCCCCGGTAACATTCACCCCTTGGCGGATGCCGTAAGCGGCATCTGTGCTGCGTGGATTATGGGCAACAGCGTCATTTACAAGCCCGCCGCATATAACACACTGCTCGGGCACCGCCTCATGGAAATCCTCAATGACGCGGGCATGTCAGAGCCCTTCCTACGCCTCATGCCCTGCTTGGATAATGAGATAGCCGTAAAGCTCATGACCTCCCCCCGAGTGGATGGCGTCATCACCAGCCTGCCCAATGCTCTGGTGGAACAGGTAGCTACCGGCAGACCCGGTATTCCCCTCTGCAGTGCCCCTTCCGGCCTCAGCACCGTATACATCTCCGCCCAGGGTGACTGGCAACAGGCCATCCGGGACATCTGCGCCTCAGCCTTCCGCCGTTCAGGCCAGTGCCCCACAGCCCCGCACGTACTGCTGGTACACGCAGAGGTATATGATAACCACCTTTTCATTAACGCTCTAAAAGATGCCGTGGAAAGCCAACACGCAGCCCCCGGTAACCGCGAGGGCGCCACGCTCGGTGGGCTTCCCACCCTTCTCACCGCAGAGCAGCAGAACCTGCTCACTAGCGAGGTTAAGAGCAACCGCGAGCTCAACTGGCTTGTAGAGCCCCATCCCATGGAAATGGGCTCTCTCATTTGGTCTCCCGGCATCATCACAGGCGTAAAAGCCGGCAGTGACCTACTGCGCACCATCGCCACCCTGCCTATCATTGCCCTCATCCGAGTGGAGAGCACCACCTCCGCAGCAAACCAGCAGAAGGACATTTCTGCCGGGCAGGCTGCTGCTATCTACTCCCCGGATGAAGGAGATATCACCCTCTGGCAGCGCCCGCTTAATAGCTTGGCGCACCTCTGCATCAACTGCTGCCCCGCAGCGCGCCCCGGCCTGCGCCCCTTCGGTACAGCACGCCCCGCCCTGCGTGGAGTATCCGCCCTGCCCGGCGGTCCGAACTTCCTTACCACTCTGGCAAACTGGCAGGAAACAGCTCGCCCGCAGCGCCGAGGCAAACAGCGCAACATGCCTTTCACCCCTTGGGAAACCCTCATTCCCAAGCCCTCTCCGGATGACTCCATGCGCCTGACCACCGCCGCGGACTCCCTCTCCTACTGGTGGGAAAATGAGTTCGGCATCACGCGCCTGCTGAGTGATCACCCCGGTGAACCTACTGAGCTGTACTACAGCCCCATCACCGTCTGCATTCGGGCGGAGAAAGAAACGGAAGATACGGATCTCGCCATTGCTCTCATGGCCGGCCTGAAAGCTGGCGCTACTCTGCAGCTGAGTACCTCCACCATGCGCCCTTGGCTGCCGCGCACCCTTCAAGAGCTTGGCGTCCCGGCCCGCGTGGAGAACAGAGAAGAGTTCGAAAACCGCTTCCCCTCCATGGCGGCAGATGGCATCACCGTGCGTGACCCTGCCGCTAGTGACCGCGCCGTATCCGTGGCTGAAGCCTGCGGCCTTCGCCTCTCTCGTGCCGGCATCATGGCAAACGGCCGATTGGAGCTCATCCACTATATGCAGGAGCACACCATCACGCGCCGTACCAACACCAAGTACAACCCGCTTTAATTTCTCATCCCCCAAACTGCAGAAGCCCGGAGTTCCTCAGAACCCCGGGCTTCTCCGTTATAAAATTTTCTCGTTTGCTCACTTACTCCGCGCTCGGAATCACTTCCTCCGCAAGAGGCACATCATCAGCCTCAGCAGGCTGCAGCGGCATACGCATCTCCTCCTTCCCGGGCAGTCTGTAAAGCACTAGGTCATTTCCGCGAGACCACTGCACCAGCGACGGCCGTGCTTTACGGAAAAGAGGATTGGAGGACATATGGCACATCGAGTTAATCCCCAGCACGCCACAATGCTCACCGAGGTATCCTTCAGCCTCAGCACTATACTCAGGGTGGCGGTAATAGAGGCGGTAGCCGTCCGGCTCATGATCATGCCCACGCAGCACATAGGTGATAGCACGGCCGGTAAGCTTCAGATGCAGACGGCGGTAAGTATCCATATCACCCACACCCATGCGGCAACCCATATGCCCGCGGTTTGGCGGCTGGCACGCCGTGTTCCGCTGCAAACGAATCCACATGAAATCATCTCCCCATTTACCCTGCTCACTCTCAGGCACGCTCTCCAGCAGAGGCCTGTTCTGCAACGGGGTGAACTCAGCCTGATGCGTCAGAATATACTGCTGCAAGTCCGTGTGCGGCACACCGGCATGCACCAGCAGAATAGTGGCATTCTCCGGGCCTTGCCCAAGGGATGTCAGCTCAACCACCACAGGTGAAATACGGGCTAACTCTAGGGCCGCACACCCCACAAGTTCAGCTTCTTCCGTAAGGCCATCCTCTATCATTTCATTCAGAAGACCCGGCGTCTCCGCAGGCATCACGACGGAGAAGAACATCCCGCTGCGCCCACGGCGCAAAGCAGCATCATGGTTTCCTCTCAAGCACATCAGAGAAATACCATCTTCACCGCCCTTCATCAGCATATCCTGAATCATCGCCAAACAGGGCACCTCTGATTCACCGCGATCTATCACATCACCAAGCAGCACCAAGCAAGCCTTGCGCCCGCTCTCCACGGCTTTCTCTCTCACCATCACCCATACACGCAGCAATACCTCAAAGGACGAGTGCAAATCACCCATCACCCAGTAGTCCACATCATCCTCAGCTTCCAACAGCACTGAGGTTCCTTCCGGGCGGTCGGCTGCCCATTCTCTGAACTTACGGGCTATATTCACCACCTCCTCCTTGGACGTATAGCGGTTGTAAAGCTGCAGCATATGCTCCTGCCCCAGCTTCTCTCGCAGAGCGGCCTCAGAGGGAGGCTCAGCACATATATGCAGTCCGGGCACAGGATTCTGCAGTTCCGGCTCCAAATCTTGATTGCGGAACTCCTCCCAAAGAGCCTCAACTTCAGCCGTATCATCCACCAGCTCCACCACATCATCACCCGCGGCCTCCGGCTCTGAGCTCACCACGAGCTCCTCTAACTTTTGCTGGTGTAAATCCTCCATAGCTTGTATCCTTCGAGCTTGTTTTATTTTGAAAAACAGAAAGAGAATGGCACAGGCCATCATCATCACCAAGCAGACAAGCCACAGCACACAAACCAGCTTGTATACAGAGGGTTTATCACCCATCTCACAAACCCACTGGTAAACAAATGGCCCGACTTCCATATATTCTTATTCTTTCAGTTTTCCTTAATTTATATTCTTATATCACGCACCCCCCTACCCGTCAAGAAAAAAAGCGGGGTCATACGCGCTATGCCATACGTGTCCCAAAGATTTGGGACACGTTGATTTACGAATTACGATTTACGAATTAAAAGTAAGCGACTTACGCCGATGTTGGGATAAAAGAAAAATTGTGCCAATGAACGGGCTGTATGATACCCGGCCAAGGAGAATTCGGCAAAACACGCTGATTTTGTGTACACAATGGCTATATTCCCCCAAACTTTGGGACACATGTGACGCTATGCTGAATAACTCGCGTCTCTCCCCACCACCCCAACAAAAAGCCCCGGTGCGCACACACACCGGGGCCTCCATAATCAAATCAGCTAGACACTTCTTACATGTGAGAGGTCAGATACTCTGCCAGCTCAGGCAGGCCGCGCTGAGTAGCACGCTCCACATACTGCTGAGTCACAGGAACACGAAGCCGCTCCACCAGCACACGGGCACAAGCCTTCAGCTCATTGCACATTTCCTCATCCGTCTGAGGACCTATTCCGCGGCCCTGATTCCGGCTGTATACATCCTGACGGCGCTCAGCATCCATACCGCACACGCGAGCTAAGCGGCGCGCGGCCTTATTAGCCGTAAGCGTCGCGCCACAATCCATAAGATACCCGGCCAGCTTAGCATCACATTCCACAGCTTCATGTAAAGCATCGCTCAGCGCCTCTTGGAGTTCATTAGCGGGCAGGAGTTTCCCCTCTATTATGTAGCGGCACACCTCATACGCGCAGGACTCTGCGGCCTCCTCCAAGTAATCAGCCGTCATCTTCACCCCCTTCTCCTCTACCAAATATCGCACGATTGCCACCTCATCAAAAGAACAAGCAGCCCGGTATATACCACTGCGGTGAGTAATGCTTTCCATACCGCTCAGCTCCTGAGTCATATTATCGGTTTGGCGTACCAGTTTCTCATGAAGCCACGTATTACCAGCCGCCTGGGCCTGAGCTTGGCGCTCCATCACCCATGTAACCACATCCTCATCAGATGCCACACGGACACCTTGCCCACCAAGGCTCATCACCCCCTTCGCAGCTTCCGCACGTGCACCTTTCCCGCTAGGGCTAGGCACAGCCTCAGCGGCTTCCACAGGTGCCTCGTTCCCGCCAAGGCTAATCGCCTCAGCATCAGATTTCGCACTCTCCTCATTCCCGCCAAGGCTCACCACAAGGACAAGGCCAAGCCCCACCACAGCAGCGGCTATACCTCCCCACATGCACAGCGGTTTCCGGCTACCGCACTTCCCCTTACATGGGCATGTCGGCACAGCGGAAGGACACGGTGTTTCTTCTACGGGCGGCGGCGGTATGATTGACTCTTCAGAATTATGAGTAGGTTCCATATACTCCCATCATATCATATAATCCCGCCCCCGCAAGCATATTTTGTTATAAGCCATAAAACCATAGCAAGTTCTACTTTCCGCTGCAGCCTTATCTGTTTGCCTTTCTCAAAATGAACAGACTTCTTCATCCGTTTCTCATTACTCTAGAACTTCGGTTCATTGTGCATTCATCTTCATCAAATCATTGATAAAAGTAGCATCATTGGAGATGAAGTGATGCTTAAAATCCCATGTTAGATACCATCTAGCTACATCCGTGGTTGACAGCCGGAAGCAATGATGATAGAATGCCGCGCCCCGCCTCAAAGGGTATCTTTGAGGAAACGGATTTTTATAGGATTAGTTCTCCATGAACCTTTTCCATCATACCATAACTACTTCACCGTCATTCCTAGCGCTCTGTCTGCCCTCATGTTCAAAGTTGACCCCTCATAACCCTGCTTCCCCCCAAGTGGCCACACAGCCTCAGCCCATCACTCTATTTTTTCATACTACCAACATTCTAGAATCATGAACACTAAGCTCACGGCATTCATAAACAGATTCCTTCTGTTCTTTTTCCTCATTGCTTCATCTTTGCTCAATGCGGAGATTATCACGGGCAGGTGTGTAGGCGTGAGCGATGGTGACACCGCCATCGTGCTCGTCAATGGCAATCGCCAAGTGAAAATCCGATTCTATGGCATTGATACCCCCGAATCCTCTCAGGACTTCGGACAAAGAGCAAAGCATAAACTTTCAGGCCTTATCTATGGCAAAGAGGTCATGGTGGACATCACCAGTAATGACAGGTATGGCCGAAGCATCGGCAAAGTCTATGTAGATGGCATCTATACTAATCTCGAGATGATAAAAAGCGGCCTGGCATGGCATTATGTCCAATACGCCCCCCATGACAGAGACCTCGCCCGCGCAGAAAATGCCGCCAGAGCATCACAGATAGGCCTGTGGAGCCACGCCAATCCCATCCCCCCGTGGAATTGGAGAAGAGGCATCAGAACCTATAGCAGCAGCTCCGGCACGGAAAGCACATCCCGCGGAGCTTCCACTTCCGGCACCTACTGGGTCTCCGGCTCTGGTAAAATTCACAATCGTTTATGCCGCCACTTTGGCTCCTCCAATGCTGGAACATACACAGACCATCCCATTGGCACGGATTGTAGGGCCTGCGGAGGTAAAGGAAGCAATACCACCCGAGAAGGTTCGCCCCGCGGAGCTTCCACTGCGGGCACCTACTGGGTCTCCGGCTCTGGTAAAGTTCACAATCGTTCATGCCGCCACTTTGGCTCCTCCAATGCTGGAACATACACAGACCATCCCATTGGCACAAATTGTAGGGTCTGTGGAGGTAATGGTAGATAAGTAGCAAAAGAAAGGAATCTCAATCTTGGATGTAAAAACAATTTGCCGAGCAGACACCGCTTTTGTCACATTTTGATCTCCATCGACTCCCCCAAAATAGAACAAAGGCTTAAATAACATTGACGCACGGTAAAGCTTGCTGTTTACAAAATCTGATTAACCTTTTATAATACAAATGTTATGTGTCTGAGCGAGTTTCTTTACATTGTCTTCTGGATTGTTCTTATAATAGCCGCAATTGTTTTCCTTGTGATTGGCTTCCTTATTCCAGTCGTTTCGCTGTCATTAAAGGTGTGGGATAAGATTTATAGTGCAATAACCTGGCCATTCCGTGCCCTTGGCCGCCTCGTCTCCCCTCCAAAGAAGAAAAAGACTCAGCACTTTCACTTTGAGGACGATGATATAGATATCCGCTTTTAGCATGACTTCATAGATGTACGAAAAAGGAGAGGGCCCCCATCCCCTCTCCTTTTTCGTCTATTGCTGTACTGAAGGCTTATTGAAACACATTTAGGTGCTAATTTTCATCATTAAATAAAGGATATGCCCGAAGTGGCGTATTTTGAGGCGTAGAAGATTGAATTTTCTCAAATGCCTGTTCGGCAGTAGTACCACGGCTAGACCTCATCACTTCTTCCCTGGTTTCGTTCCAATAGCGCAATCCATCGGTGAGTGCCCCATTCCACTGAATCCACTCGGCTTTATCAGTCATGATAAGCTCATAAACAGACGTGATGTAAAATGTTACCCGGGAAATGTTTTCTGCATATCCCCTCTTATCTTCATTCGTCACCACATACTCACCGGTATCCGGATTCGTCCAAGCAAGTACGGGATAAGGCAAGTTCCGGACTTCTCTTTCAGCCGTTAATGTCCCATTTGGAGAAAACATATAACGGCATTCGCGGTCGCCATGCCACCTCACATATTCAGCATCATTTTCTCTTAATTCCCATTGATGCCATTCTCCCACATCCAGATACCATCCCCGCGCTGTTTCGCCACTCTTTTTAGAGTAAATACACTGCGGATGCATGGTGTAGCAAAATTGTTCCTGACTGTAAAGATAGGCACAGCGTTCTGAATCCCCCTTATTCGGGAACGGCTCAAATACCATGTAGACCTTTTCCGATTTCTCATCACCAACCAAATCAACAACAGCAAGCACCAAGTATCCTCCATGAGGATAGTGATTAAAAGTGAGAGCATAGTCATCCGTAATTCGGATGGCTTCGCAGTGATAATCTCGGGCTGATAGATTGTGACCATCAGCATCCCAATGATACTGTGGCTTGGATGCCCCATAGATTAAATCTTGCTGCACTTCTGCGGGTAATTGCAATACCGTATGAGGTAATGTTACCTCCTGAGACATGGCTACACCTGCAACACAAGCGAATAAAGCCAAGTTTAAAAAAAGATTTCTAAGCATAACGCCTGACATTATGCCTGGAAATCCCAAAATGTAAATAATAACTTCAATGCGCGGTTCAAAATCCTCATAACTCCCTGATAGGGGCATCTCCTCATCAGACCGTTTTTCTACAAAGAAGAGTTTTCATAACTCGTTCTAATAGAAAATGCTTCGCATCACAAATTAACCCATTTCATCTGACTGCTTTATTATATAATGAGTCAGGGCTCGCTGTCAACGCATGTTACCTAAAAACCCAGCATATTCCCGAATGTTCTTATTTGCATCATCTTCCAATATATCGACATGCTCATTATTGAAAATAAATGCCTAGAGATTTAATTATTCATTTCAATACACAAAAAATTACCTATAAATTAAAAATCATAATCTTCTATGCTAATTTTACTTGGCTGAATATGTTCGTCACTGTAAACTTCTCCCGAAATTGGCGGACAAGGCTCTAAACCGCCCGCCACACGGAAAATGACTTCAGCCGTGTTTCCCTCAACTTAAACAGCTCCAAATACTAACATGAAAAAGACATTCATCGCACTTATGGCTCTGGTCGGCATGGCTATGGCTTCCGACTTCAGCTCCAGCATCACCATGGGTAATGCCGCCGGCAATGGTAATTACTACGGTGGCACCGTGAAACTTACAGACTATTTCTTCTCCACCAGCTTCTCCAGCAAGGAGGTTACAGAACTATATAATCTCCATCGGGTGGATTGTGCTTTTATTCCGCAATTACTTCTGATAGAATAAGCTCGTCATTTATGGAATCTCAGCAACCACATTCTCAGTCTATCAATTCAGAATCTGCCCGCAATCAGCTGCAGGATCAAGGAATTAACACTGCTGAGTATGATAAAAAACTATTCGAGGCCGTCGAAGATAACAACGACCAACTCCTGAGCTTACTCATTGCCGCAGGAGCGAACATCAATAAAACCGATTGCAATGGCTACACCCCCCTTCACAATGCGGCCGCTTGTGGTTCTACCGCATGCGTTGAACTCATGTTGGAAGCCAAGGCCAAGATCAACGCAGTCGACAATGATGGCGAAACTCCCCTACACCGGGCAGCAGGAAATAACCATGCGGAGTGTGTCAAACTCCTGCTGGCAGCCGGGGCGGATGTCAACATGGTGGACAATCGTGGCGAAACTCCCCTAGACCGGGCAGTAGGCGGAGGCTGGAGCTGGTCATTACCGAAACGCCGAACCAAGTGCGTCAAACTCTTGCTGGCAGCCGGCGCGGATGTCAGCAAGAGGAATAATCGTGGCGAAACTCCCCTACACCTGACAATAAGTAATGACTATGCGGAGTGTGCCAAACTTCTGATTGCAGCCGGGGCGGATGTCAACGTGGTGAACAATTGGGGCGAAACTCCCCTTCTCTGTGCAGTAGGCGGAGGCTGGTGCTGGTCAGCACCGAAACTCCGAACCAAGTGCGTCAAACTCTTGCTGGCAGCCGGGGCCGACTTCAATGTTACCAACAGATATGGCGAAACTCCCCTACACTGTGCGGCTGAACGCGGCCTTACCGAGTGCGTCAAACTTCTGATTGCAGCCGGGGCGAATGTCAACAGGAGGAATAATCTTGGCGAAACTCCCCTCTACAAATCCAAAACCAAGTGCGTATCGACCCTGCTCACTGCTCCCTATATTGATGTCGACATAGCCGATTGGAGTGGCCACACTCCCCTTGCACAGGCAGTTAAGAGCGGCCGAACCAAGTATGTACTCCTCCTGCTGGCGGCCGGGGCAGATGTTAGCAGAGCCAATTGGGGTGGCCGCACTCCCCTTCAATGGGTAGAAGCAAATTCTGAAGTTGACAAAGCCCGAGAACCCCGGAAGAATCAAAACATTTCCCCCAATACGTATGGTGATAAACTGCTGATTGCCGCAAAGAAAGGAAATGCTGAGCTCGTGCGACGGCTTATCGAAAACGGGGAGAACGTCAACAAGGAGGCCCATTATGGCTACACCCCCCTTCACATGGCGGCCGCTTGTGGTTCTACCGCATGCGTTGAACTCATGTTGGAAGCCAAGGCCAAGATCAACGCAGTCGACAATGATGGCAACACTCCCCTTCACATGGCAGCTAAATGGGGCCGTACCGAGTGCGTCAAACTTCTCATCGAAACCGGGGCTGACGTCAACAAGGAGGACTATGATGCCCACACTCCCCTTCACTGGGCAGCTAAATGGGGTCGTACCGAGTGCGTCAAACTTCTCATCGAAGACGGGGCTGACGTCAACAAGGATGCCAATGATGGCATCACTCCCCTTCACATGGCGGCAGGAAAGGGCCATACCAAGTGCGCTGAACTTCTGCTGGCTGCTGGGGCTGACGTCAACGAGATAAGCTATGATGGCAACACCCCCCTTCACCGGGCAGCCAAATGGGGTCGTACCGAGTGCGTCAAACTTCTCATCGAAGACGGGGCAAAAATCAACGAGATAAGCAATGATGGCAACACCCCCCTTCACCGGGCAGCTAAATGGGGTCGTACCGAGTGCGTCAAACTTCTCATCGAAGCCGGGGCGGATGTCAACATGAAGGACTTTCATGGCAAGACACCCCTTCACATGGTGGCAGGAAAGGGCCATACCAAGTGCGCTGAACTTCTGCTGGCTGCAGGGGCTGATGCCAACAGGGTGAATAATAGGGGCTGCACTCCCCTACACCGGGCAGTAGGAAATCATAGCTGTCCAAAATAGGAGAGCCTCAAAAAAGTCGCGTGAATGACGGGGAAGTTAGCTGCCTGAGTTTGAGCCGGAGATAATCAATAGGGGATGGCATAATGCGTGGTATTAATAATCACGATGTTTTTATAGGTGTACAACGCACTAAAGAAATAAAAACCCTACAACACAACGCGCCCCTTTATGCCACCCGCACCCTGTGCGGGTTCTTATATTTGGCGGACAAAGCCCGCGGAACTCTCAAATTCGCCCTTCCACAAATCGATATCAGGCGGGCTTTTAGCCCGCTGTACTTTTACTTTGTAACAAGCAATAAAAAAATACACCGAATCCACTGATCGAGTTCCTGTTCGTACAGTCGGGATTTCCCCTCGAACTTCCTTTCCCACGGTTTGTTACCTCCCCGCAGTTATTCTTCAGGTCTGGGATTCCGCATCATCGCGGCTCCGCGTGGACTTTCACCGCAGTGCGCATATCGCGTCGGTCGTACATAAAGAGAGCCCCGTCATCCGACGGGTCTCTCTCCAACTTACTACCTATGAAACTCGATTCCTCCTTTTACTGACTACCTGCGCTCTCTCCTTCGCCTGCAGTCGGTGGAACCGATGAAGATTATACTACACACGCGAGCGTTTTGTTCAAGAAAAATTCGAAAAAAAATCTTTTTTTTATTCAACAGGCTCATCCTCGCGGGGAATTGGGGTCGTATCCACCTCATCCAACCTATTCTGCCAGAGGTAATAGCGCGTCTGCGAAATCAACACACCGGAAAGACCAATCATGCAGATAAGATTGGGGATAGCCATGAGGCCATTTGCGAAATCCGCGAAGTTCCAGACGATGCTGCTCTTGGGGATGACGCAGCCGACGAAGACCATGGCAACCCAGAGCACGCGGTAAGGCAGAATGAGGCGGAGGCCACCAAGGTACTGAAGGGCCTTCTCACCGAAGTAGGACCAACCCAGCACAGTGGAAACAACGAATGCCGCCAGACTGATGGTAAGCATGGCAGAGCCGAACCCACCAACTGTGGCAAAAGAGTGATAGGTGAGCAGCTCACCGCTGGCTGAGGTCACCTCGGGTACAGCCATCACGGTCGTCGTAAGGGTAACACCGGTCAGCGTGCAGATGACGACGGTATCCCAGAAGGGGCCGGTGGAAGCCACGAGCGCCTGCTGCACGGGGTTATCCGTGCGAGCGGGGGCAGAGATAATGGGAGAAGAACCCATACCGGCCTCGTTAGAGAACAGGCCGCGTCGCACGCCGGTCTGCATGGCAATCATGATAGTCGAGCCGATAAAGCCACCGGCAGCTGCCTGATTACTGAAGGCACTTTCAAAAATGCGGCAGATGGCGGGCCACACATACTCGGCATTGGTGCAGAGCAGGATCACGCAGCCAACCATGTAAACAATCGCCATGGTAGGCACGCAGGCGTCACACACACGGGAAATCCCCTTGAGGCCGCCAATAAGAACCGCCCCCACCAAACCGGCCAGCACCAAGCCTGTTACCCAGCCGGGCACATGCAGAGCGCTCTCGGTCAGCACGCCGGACACAGCGTTTGCCTGCGTGATATTGCCAATACCGAAGGCGGCCACAGCCGTAAAAGCAGCAAAAATCACCCCGAGCCACTTGCACTTAAGCCCGCGCTCCAATGCATACATGGGGCCCCCCAGAATATTTCCCTTGGCGTCCTGCACGCGGTAACGAATGGCCAGAAGACTCTCAGCATATCGGGTGGACATACCCAGAATACCCGTCAGCATGCACCAGAATACAGCGCCGGGGCCACCGGTAGCCACAGCCACGGCCACGCCCACGATATTGCCCGTGCCCACGTTCGCGGCAAGGGATACCATCAGCGAGCTGAAGTTTGAAATATGCCCTTCCTTGTCCTTCTGACCACGCCCGAAGTAGTACTTCAGCGCGCGGAAGAAATACAGCTGAGGAAAGCGCAGGATGAGCGTGAGGTACAAGTGCGTGCCCAGAAGACCGAAGAGCAGTATATACCCCCAGAGAAATCCACTGGCATTTTCCAGAAATGAGTCAATTGCGTCCAACATATATGTACACGTCATAGCATAAGCCATGAAGAGCGTACAGTCAAGCATTTATTGAGGCTGAGCTAATGCATTATCTATGATACACCCTGCCCCGGGCTTTATCCTGCCCGCAAAAGGAACTTGCGGAGAATAGCCCCACTCATCATATTGCATGAAGAAAGACTCATCCGGCGACAGCAGAGTATACACGGCCCCAACAGCAGAACCTACGATGGTGCCGGGAATATCCACCGCCACAAAGCTGAGCCATGAAAGTGGCGTGGTGTACCATGAGCGCTCATTGGCTCGCATGGGAGTGCGGCATACCACCGGGTCCGGCCTGGCAGCATCCATCGGGCAGCAAATCTTGTAAGGCATGGACGGAACCGCAACCGCCGTTGTTATTCCGGGGCTTGCACCGGCGGGCAAGGCCGTCAAGTATTCATCTGCCGGAAAACGGAAAGCATCCCCATTCACCACCACATAAACCGGCACCTGCTCGGCACCTTCCACCGGCATATATTCTTCAATAGTGGTAGGGCACTGGTACCAAGCTAGCTCAGTATTCACCCGCTCCAGCCGTATACGAATGCCCTTCACGTACGTCCGGCCCCCAGCCTGATAAAACTCCGGCGCACACTTTCCCCAGCCGGGAATGATGACACCCTCGCATTCCTGACCATGCAGCGCAATAGCCTCAGACGTCTGCACCTGACACACGCAAGCCCCCAGCAGCAAACTACAGGCAAGCAGGCAAATACTCCTGAACATACTATTAAGGAAACCCGCAGCATACCTCTCAGGCAGCTGCGGGGCAAGTGTATAAGTACGTGATAAGAGATTAGAACTGGCAGCCAACACCCACTACGATGGTGTGCTGGCCATAGTTGTAATCAATATCGCCACCCATGTAGGTTCTGCCGAACTCATAACCCACATGCGTGTACACGGAATCAGAGCACTGGAACTTGAAGCCGGCACCCACGGAGAAGGTGAGACCGTCGCCATCAGCGCTGTAACCATCAGACTCCTCTTCACAGAAAGCATAACCAATCTTACCACCAAGATAGAACATCACATCATCGCAAAGCTCGATGTTAATGTTGTAACCGGCGGTGATGGGCATCATGAATACATCCATATCATAGCTGCCATACTCATCTCTGAGAGTCTCGCTGCCCCACAGGCCGGCGATGTTCAGATTGAACTGATGGCGGAAGGTCTCGGTAGCATCGCTGTAAAGGCTGAAGCTGAGGCGGGCACCATAGGTATCCGGATCATCAGACTTGTTAGCAATACCATACAGACCTTCTACGGAATATACGGGCTGAATGTCGTAGGGTGTGAGAGCACCAGGCTGAGAAGAGGGCATAACATAAGGAGCAGCGGAGGCTGCGCCACTCATTACGCCCAACAGTGTAGCAATGGAAAGAAGCTTTTTCATAGCACTTTCTTATATAACATACCCTCCCCTGATAATGCAAGTCTAAAGAGCTTTTTACATAAAAAAAGGGAGAGATTTCCGGCGTTTTAAGCACGCTGCAAATGCACAGCTCACGCCGCGTCCACCCAATACTTAATCCTGATGGGCCTTATAAGCATGCTCCGGAGAGGTTCTACCGGTAGAAGCCGGAGCGAGGGCAGTATCCGCCCAGCGCAGTTCAGCTATCTTCCCTGCACCTCCACGAGCAGAAATCGTAATCCCGTTCTTACCGGCACCGGCAGATGGAAGCCCCTGACCGATAAGGATATCCCCCAGCCACACATAATAGCCACGGGCCACATTCTGGGCAGCACAGCCATTATGCCACACAATGCGCAGATTCTCCACCGGGGCAGAATTATCTACGCAGTACAGAATATTCTCCCCCCACATGACGCGCCCCTCGGTAAGCTTCAGCGTACCGGAGTTCTCGCCGTCCCCTAGGGAAATGCTGATGGCAGCTTCATTATCACGCCAGCCACCTACCTCACCATTACCAAAGCTCGCCCGTAAATCCACGGAATAGCCTCCGGTTGTCGTAAATGTACCTTCCGCGCGGTTGATAGTCCCCTCGGAAGGCACAGTACCATTCACAGGCTCGCTCCAGCCCTGCCCCTCGGCGGCTGCACGCGGCAGGCCCGCAGTACGCCCGGCAATGCCCATGGCGCGAGCGAGGTTAGCTGCGATAATCATAGAGCCCTGCTCATTCGGGTGCAAGCCATCGCGCCCGGGACGATTAGACATGGAATCCGGCCAAGTGAAGGGTGTTCTATCCGTAAAATCCACCATACCACGGTTCACGTCCACAAAGCGCACATCCAGACCACTATGGCGGCGGTACGCCTGAACCCACTGAGCCAGCAGGTCATTATAGAGCATAACAGCAATGTGGCGATCCGCCGCATTATTATTACCATGCCTGCCCCAGCAGGGTACGCTCATGAGATAAAGCACATCACCGCTATCACGCAGCACATCAGAAGCTATCCGTGAAAGATTGCCCCATTCACTGCCGGCCTCCCAGTGGTACTGGCCGGAGCGGCATGTCACCTTGCCGCCGAGCATGCGCTGCATCTTAGTCGCAAAGTCAGCCTGAGAATATCCTCTATCGGAGAGGAGGTCGTTCGTACCCATCAGGCAACACCATGTGTTGCAATTGTATGAATCAGCCGAACCGGAAGTAGAATGACCGCCGTAGTTCACGCCGGTCATGCCGGCATTCGAACCGCTGATGATATTATGAGTACGCCCGGATGACTGCGCCAAGTGCACATTCGGAAAAGCCACCCCGCCATAAGCCTCACCGGCGTCCCGAGTTGTCAGATTCGTATATCCGGGAGTGTACCCACTGCGCGGCCCCACGATTTCCGCCTCCACTCCATTATCCACCAGCGTTTTGAAAAGCTGCCAGCGCCACGTCTGATCGTTCACCCCGTGGGTGATGGAATCCCCCATGAACATCACACGCCCCAAGCTCAGCCCACCCTCACGGCGGCTGACGAAGGGCGCTGTATAATCCGGCGGAGGAGTATAGGTGGATGTTTCCAACGTGGAAGGAGTAAGAAGATTCACCGCTGTGACGTAATTCAGGTTTACCCTGTAACCACTCACGGTGCGATTGTGTGTGGTTCTGAGGCGGGGCGCGGAGTACAGCTCTTTTACGCTGCCATCCGCACCTACAGCGCTCACCTTCACACCAGAGGTGTTACTGTTGGACACGCGGAGCACCACACTGCCATCCTCCCGGGCATATTGCTGCAGCGTGCTGTATCCAATATTCTGCCCGGGCTGCCACACAGCACCATTCCAGTAGCCCACCAATGACGGTGTGCGGCTTCCGGTCGGTACGCGTGTATCCGCAGTGTCCGTCAGGCCGTAATCCGCCACATCTGCATCCCAGAGCAAAAGCGGCATACCGCTCTTGTAATCATTCGAGTTCGCATAGCTGAGCAGCGAGGCCAAGTTCAGCGTCAGCTCCACGACCGTCTCCACCCCGGACTGTACGGCAAAATACCCATGCCCATCATAAATGACATGGTTCGCCTCATCACACAGAGGGGTGGAAAGATTACTATACACCCCAGCCACAGCCGAAGACATCCCCCCAGCGGCCAACAAAGCAGCAATAGCATACTTCCTCATACCCTTTTGTGATAAATAATACTTTACTTTTTAAGTGAACGACGACGACGAGATGCAAGAGCTGCCAGAGCCATCAGAGTGAGCGTAGCCGTTGTGGGTTCCGGCACGGACATATTGGTGAGATAGACCTCACCGCTGTTGCTCCAGCCAAGAATGTATTCGGACTCCAAATCCAGTCCCTGGAACAGCCCCGTCACATTAACATCTGCTCCGGCCAGAATCGTCTTCCCGTCCAGCGAGAGTGTATCCACGCCGGTGAAAAGAGTCAGAGCCTTACCGGCATTAAGCGTACTGTACATTTCCTCCGAGAACTTAAGGGTCATATCAGAGGAAAGAGCCACAGTGCTTCCCATGGCCAGCGCGCCCATCATGCTAAGAGTAGAATCCGCAGTGAAGACGAGGTTAGCATTCAGCCCAGCACCAGCCCCCACCGTCATCACATCCGTGACGGTGAGAGTCGTCTCCAGGTCCGTAAGGGATGCCGTATTCTCTATGCTCTTCCATGCACTCAGAACAGTACCGCTGCCGAGCGTAAGTGTCTCCAGCTCCACAGCGTCACCCATCACAAGACCGACGTGAGAACCACCGGTGATTTCCACATCGCTCGTCCCCACCAGTTTGGCTGCGAGGTTCACCTGCACGTCATCCAGCACGAGGCTCTTAGCGGTGATAGTGCCGCTGTAGCGGTCAAAACCATCACTATAACCGCTTGCCTCCACCTGACGCAGAGTCACGGAATCAGCCTCGATATTACCGCCGATGCAGGCTTTGTTCCCCACCACGGTCACGGAGCAAGTGGTAGCAGTACCCTTGGTGATGCTGCCGCCAATCACGCCACCGGTGATAAGCACCTCAGCGGAATCCACAGAGCCGGCCTCACCGCCGGCCACGATGTTACCGATTATCTTACCACCGTTCACCCGGATGGAGGCAGAGCCCACTCCGGCGCCAGCGATTTTGGCACCACCAATCACGTTAGCATTCACCGTACCGGAATTGATGACGATATTCGCCTCATTCACAGTACCGGTACCATTGATAGAGCCACCCACGATATCACCGTTCACGGTGGCACCGTTGATGTAGACATTGAAGGACTCCACGCTACCACCACCATAGGAGCCGGCAATAGCTGCGGTCTTACCATTGTAAGAGCCGCCACCAATGGTCGCGCCGCTCTCCACATCCAGCACAAGAGTGGATGCAGCGGCTCCGTTCATGGCACCAAATACAGTATTCGTTACATTGCCCGTAATCTGTAAGTTTACTGCACCGGTAGGCTTACCGGCATTCGTACCGACCATACCAAACCAGTTAGCAGAAGATGATACCACGAATGAAGAATCCTCAGTAGGTGCATTTTTCACCAGCTGATCACCGGCACATGTGGTAGCAGTAAGCCCGGCATAGCTCACACCACTGGTCGTGGCGGTATTGTTATGACCGTTACTCGGCATGGACGGAAGCTGAGTCTGCGGAAGAAGGAAGGCGTGCTCTGCGGATACCATCCCGGTGGTGGTGGGAGCATAGGCAGCGTCAATCCAAGAAAGGGTGGTAATGGAGCCATTTGCACCTGTAGCGGAGAGCGTGATACCATTCAGTGATGCCCCCGTTGTGGCATCCAAACCTTGGCCAATGAGCATATCACCCAACCATACATAATAGCCCTTCAACACATTATCCTCGGTGCTGCCTTCATGCCAGGCGATGCGGATATTCTCCGTCAGCTCGGAGGTGTCAGCACAGAAGAGTACCTCATTACCCCAGGAAATATAGCCTTCGCTCAGGTTAAGAGTACCGCTGTTGGTACCATCACCCAGCGTAATGGAGAGAGCCTGATCTGCCGACAACCAGCCGCCGGTCTCACCATCACCAAAGCTTGCGCTCAGGTCAACAGTATAACCGCCGAGCGCGGAGAACTCACCTTCCGCGAAAATCTGCGCAGTAGAACCGGACGCCACCGTGATATCAGAAACAGCATCCCAAGCGTCAGCCCCCATGCGCACGAGGCCGGCCGTACGACCGCCGATGCCCATGGCCTGAGCAAGATTTCCGGCCATGATGAGAGAGCCTTGGTCATTCGGGTGCAAGCGGTCACTGCTGCTATTAAAGAAGCCGTCATATCCCATGAAACGCTTATCAGAGGTAAGGTCCACCATGCCGCGTGTTACGTCCACATACACGACCTTATGCCCGGTAGCCTGGGAGTAGGCATCAGCCCAGAGCTCCATGTTACGGTTGAACTCAGCACCGGCATAATGATCCATATCACGATTGTGGTTGCTGTGATTACCCCAAGGCGTGATGGAAAGCAGGTAGAAGGTATCCCCGCTCTTGCAGACATCACTCACAATCTTACCCATCGTACCCCAGTTAGTATCAGCACTCCACTGGTACTTATCACCGGAGTAGGTTACAGAGCCGCCGAATACCTTCTGCATCTGCGTGGCATACTGATCCGTAGAGGGGCCGCTGTTCGGGGTATCAGAAAGCAGGTCATTCGTACCCATCATGCAGAACCAAGTATTGCTATCAAAGGCAGCTGCAGTGCTGGATGTAGAGTTACCGCCATAGTTCACACCACTGCTATAGCTCACACCGTTATGATTGTATGATGTGCTGCCGGAGATGATATTGTGCGTACGGCCGGATGCCTGAGCAAGGTGCACATTAGCAAACTCCACACCGCCATAACTGTTGCCAGCATC
The DNA here is from genome assembly GCA_045540095.1 of Akkermansia sp. Lineage (GTDB taxonomy): Bacteria > Verrucomicrobiota > Verrucomicrobiia > Verrucomicrobiales > Akkermansiaceae > Akkermansia. The sequence continues at coordinate 10,653 of JAZQGN010000025.1, read as the reverse complement.
CTCAGTGTGACCTGGGGAACTATAATACCCTTCACACGGGCCTACAATCTCGTTCTCAATACCATTATCGGTAAGTGTCTTAAAGAGCTGCCAGCGGTAACTGGCGTCATTCACACCATGTGTGATGGAGTCACCCAAGAAGGTCACGCGGCCCACAGTCGTGTTATCCGTACGCAGGCTCACAAAGGGCTCGCTGTAATCAACCGGTGGCACATAGCTGCTGGTATCAAGAGTGGAGGAAGTATTCAGCGTGACGGAGGTCACATAGTTCAGGTTCACCCAATAACCGGTAGTACTGGTATTGCCGCTAGCCTTCAGACCAGAGGCGGTATAGAGGGTGTCACGAACACCATCATTATCTAGGTCTTTCGCCGACGTAACGGTCACGCCCTCGGTGGAACTGTTTGTGATGTACAGTGTCAGGCTGTCGCCATCGGCGTATGAATTAAGTTTATCATAGCTGATGTTGTTCGTACTCGCGTTCCACGCAGCGCCACTCCAATAACCGGAAAGATAAGGCGTACGGCTGCCGGTATCCAAGCTCATGTCAGCATTGTCAGCCAAACCATAGTCGTACTGAGTATCCCACTTCAGCATATAGCCGCCGGTCTTATAGTCATTGGAGTTCACATAACTAAGCAAAGAGCTAAGGCTGAGGGTGATATCCACGGAAGTATTACCGGCGGAATTGACCGCGAAATACCCCTTACCATTATATACCACACCGTTGGCGGCATCATTAACGTATGTGGACAGGCTATCATACGTCGCAGCAGCTGCTGTGCCGGCACAGCATAACAAAAGAGTGCTCAAAAATAGTGTACGCTTCATATTTCTTCAACCATTAATCCTGCCTATATCCTACCATTTTCGTCTATTTTGGCAAGCTCAAAATCCGAACGAGTAAAAAAACCCGCCGCCTGCAGTTAGCAGGCGCCGGAAAATACCTTAGCTTTGGGCTGAATTACAGCAGGGAGAACGCAACGTTCAGACCTGCGGTCACGATGGACACCATGCTCATCAGCTTAATAAGAATGTTCAGAGAGGGGCCGGAAGTATCCTTGAAGGGGTCACCCACGGTATCGCCCACAACGGAAGCGTCATGGATGGGAGTGTGCTTACCGCAGAAGGAAGCGTCACCCGTCTCAATGTACTTCTTAGCATTGTCCCATGCGCCACCGGAGTTGGCCATGAACACGGCGAGCACAAAGCCACCGGCAAGACCACCGGCCAGAAGACCGAACACACCGGCTACACCCATCACCAGACCGGTAGCAACAGGTACTACCACAGCGATGAGGGAGGGAACAATCATCTCACGCTGAGCACCCTGAGTGGAGATACCCACGCAGCGGGCGTAGTCGGCCTTCTTGCGGCCCTCGAATACGTCCTTATCGCTCAGCTGGCGACGAACTTCCTCTACCATGCTCTTAGCAGCACGGCCCACAGCGTTCATGGTCAGACCGCAGAAGAGGAAGGAAAGCATAGCACCGATGAAGATACCCAGGAGAACCTTGGGGTTCATGAGGGTTACCTCGAAGGCGGACATGAACTCAGCGATGCTCATCTTGGATACCTCAGTACCGGTACCCACAGCACCACCCCAGTTGCTGATGGTGATAACCTGCTCACCCAGACGAGCGGCAGCAATCTTCAGCTCCTCGATGTAGGAGGCAAGAAGAGCAAGAGCGGTCAGAGCGGCGGAGCCGATAGCGAAGCCCTTACCGGTAGCAGCGGTGGTGTTACCCAGAGCGTCCAGAGCGTCCGTACGGGAGCGAACGTCGTCACCCAGAGCGCTCATCTCGGCGTTACCGCCGGCGTTGTCGGAAATGGGGCCGTAGGCGTCCGTAGCCAGGGTGAGACCCAGGGTGGAAAGCATACCCACAGCGGCGATACCGATACCGTAGAGACCGGCAGCCATGTTCTGAGCGGTGAAGGCCCACTCACCGGCAGCGCAGAGGTAAGCGCCAATCGTGCCGAGCACGATGAAGAGCACCGGCCAGCAGGTGGAAATCATACCTACGCCGATACCGGAGATAATCACGGTAGCAGGACCGGTGGTGGCGTTCTCAGCGATGAACTTCACCGGCTTGAACTCGAAGGAGGTGTAGTACTCCGTCACCTTACCGATGGCGATACCCACCACGAGACCAATCATGATAGAACCCCAGATGCCAAGCCAGTTCTGGATGTTCAGAGCCCACAGCACGAGGGCGGAGAAAATAGCGATAAGTACGCTGGAGAAGTTGATGCCCTTGTTCAGAGCGGCCATCAGCTGAGTCTGGTTTGCACCGGGCTTGGTGCGCACCATGTACACGCCGAGGATGGAAAGGATAGCGCCTACAGCACCGATGATCATGGGAGCCATTACCATCTGCAGACCCATCTCATAGTTGTCAGCAGCAGCAGCCACGGCAGCACCCAGAGCGGCGGTAGCCAGAATGGAACCGGCGTAGGACTCGTACAGGTCAGCACCCATGCCGGCCACGTCACCTACGTTGTCACCCACGTTATCAGCGATGGTAGCGGGGTTACGAGGATCGTCCTCGTTGAAGTGGTACTCAGTCTTACCTACAAGGTCAGCGCCTACGTCAGCAGCCTTGGTGTAGATACCACCACCCACACGAGCGAAGAGAGCCTGCAGAGAGGCACCCATGCCGAAGGTAAGCATGATGGTGGTGATGTGCACAAGCTTCTCCACGGGAGTCTCGAAGGTGCCCATCAGGGAGGTGTTGTCAAGAATCAGGTACCAGGCGGAAATATCCAGCAGACCGAAGCCCACAACCGTCAGACCCAGCACAGCGCCGGAACGGAATGCAAGCTGCAGACCCTTGTTCAGACCGTCCTCCTTATCGCGGCAAGCCTGAGCCACACGGCCGGAAGCATACGTGGCCGTCTTCATGCCGATGAAACCAGCCAGACCGGAGAAGATACCACCGGTAAGGAAGGCGATGGGCACGATGTTGTTCTGCAGGCCGAAGTAGGCCATCACGCCGAAGGCGATTGCGATAATCACGAAGAAGATAGCAACAACTTTGTACTGCTGCTTCAGGTAGGCCATTGCGCCTTCGCGCACATAGCCCGCAATCTCCTTCATACGGTCGTTACCCTCATCAGCCTTCTTCATGTCGAAGAAGAACTTGGCGGCAAAAGCCAGCACCAAGACGGAGGCAACGGGTACAATCCAGAATAATGTATTGGGGTCCATTGTCTGTTATATTTTATGGTTAATTGCTTTTTCCGAAAAGCGCGGCATTCTACACCACATTTCGCGTTTTGTCTACTGAAATTTCTAGATTTAAACAAAATTCACACTTTCTTACAGCAAAATATTATAGTACACTCTAACTTTACTGACGATTTTTCTTGACTGAGTGCACGCAATGTTCTACCATGATGACAGCAGACAATTACAACCCCTGCATGATTTACACACGATGAAAGCCGTATTACTCTTCCCCGGACAGGGTGCCCAGAAGGTGGGCATGGGCAAAGACCTTTACGATAGCTATCCCGCTGCGAAGGCGATGATGGATGCCGCTGATGCTGCGCTGGGATATTCGCTTACGGATGTTATGTTCAACGGCCCTGATGCCGAGCTGACCCGCACCTGTAACTGCCAGCCTGCCCTGTACCTGCACGGCCTTGCCCTGTGGGAGATTCTGCGCAGCGAGGTGGAGATTGAGCCTGTAGCCGCTGCGGGTCTCAGCCTCGGCGAGTTCACAGCCCACGCCGCTGCCGGCACTTTCAGCATGGAGGACGGCCTCAAAATCGTACAGAAGCGCGGTGCTTTCATGGAGGAGGCCTGTCAGGCGGCTCCCAGCACCATGGCCGCGATGATTGGCGGTAATGATGAAGCTGTGCAGAAGCTGGCCGCAGAGTGTGATATCGATGTAGCTAACTACAACTGCCCGGGGCAGACGGTCGTCAGTGGCTCCGTGGAGGGTGTGGATAAAGCCGTGGCCGGTGCCAAGGCTGCCGGTTTCAAACTGGCCAAGAAGCTGAATGTGGCCGGTGCCTACCACAGCCGTTTCATGAAGAGTGCTCAGGAGAAGCTGCTGCCTGAGCTTGCCGCTGCCGCCATGCAGATGCCCGCCTGCCCGGTGTACTGCAACTATGAGGCTCGCCCCGTCACCAGCACGGATGATGTTCGCGCCATGCTCGGTGCTCAGGTGTGCGGTTCCGTGCGCTGGGCCGCCAGCATGCAGGACCTTGTGGCCAAGGGCTACACCCTCTTCATCGAGATGGGCCCGGGCAAGACCCTCGCAGGCATGATGGGCCGCATTTCCAAGGAGGCCACCGTCATCTCCATTGAGGACGTACCCACCTTGCAGGCTGCCATAGAGACTCTCAAGGCCATGTAAGCCTAGCTGATATTTTCGTGTACATGTAAAACCCGCTGTCCGACATCGGACGGCGGGTTTTCTCATTTTCACGTTCAGCCCCTTGCCGTTCGCGCACGTACGCGCGCAATGAGATAATAGCAGAAGGGAATGAAAAATATGCCGATGAGCGTGGCCGCGCTCATGCCGCCGATAACGGTAATGCCTATGGAGCGGCGGGCCTCCGCCCCCGGCCCGGTGGCTAAGGCAAGCGGCACACAGCCGAGAATGAAGGCAAAGGAGGTCATGAGGATGGGGCGCAGGCGTGCCTCTGCCCCGGCAAGGGTGGACTGCAGCAGGGGCATGCCTTCCTCCAAGCGATCCTGCGCGAACTCCACCACTAGGATGGCATTCTTGGCGGCCAAGCCTATCAGCATGATGAGGCCAATTTCCGCGTACAAATCCAGCTGCGCCCCGGCCAGCCAAAGGGTGGTCAGAGCCCCCAGAATGGCCACAGGCACGGAGAAGATGATGGAAAGCGGCAGCACCCAGCTCTCGTAAAGGGCAGCCAGCAGGAGGTAGGCAAATACGCCTGAGATAGTCAGAATACCGGCCAAGCTCATACCTTCCGCCGCTTTTTTCTGCTGGTAGCTCATGCCGTAGTAAGAGTAACCCATGTCCGCAGGCATACTGCGGGCAAAGGTTTTCTCAAGGGCAGCCATGACTTCGCCGGAAGTATAGCCAGGCGCGGCGCTCACATTCAGCATGGCGGCATTATACATATTCTGGCGCATGATGAACTGTGGGCCATAGGTGAACTCCACATCCACAAGCGCATCCAGCGGCACTTCGCTGCCATCGGCTCCGGGCAGATAGAAGTTCCGCAGCTGAGCGGTATTCATGCGGGCGGATGCCTCAGCCTGCACATAAACGGGGTATTGATATCCGTACAAGTTCAGGTAATTCACGAAGGAACTGCCAAGGAATGTTTGTAAAGTATCATACGCCGCGCTGAGCTCCACGCCCTGAGTAAGCGCCTTTTCTGTATTCACGGTGATGAGGTACTGGGGAGTATCCGCCGCCTGAAAGTTCTGCACGGCAGCGATTTCCGGGCAGGAGGCAAGGGCCAGCGTGAAGGCTGAGGCTTGTTCGGCAAGATAATCCGGGCCACGCCCGGCGCGGTCTTCCAGCATGAAGGTGACGTCCGAGGTGGCGCCCACACCGGGAATAGGCGGCGGCGCAATGGCGGCCCCCATTCCGCCGGTAGGCATAGCGTTCAGCTGGGTGCGCAGCTGCTGCACAAGGGCCGCGGAGCTCTGTGAGTCAGGGTTGCGGTCAGCCCAAGGGGTGAGGGTAATAAAGAAGAATGCATTATTTGGGCTCTGCACGCCGGTGAGGAGATTGAATCCATTCACCATCACCACGCCCTTCACCGCCGGATTCTCTTTCAGGCGGGCGATAATCTGGGCAGTTCCCTGCTCTGTCACACCGAGCGAGCTGCCGGCAGGCATTTGCAAAGAGCCGTACAAGTAGCCCTCATCCTCATTCGGCAGGAATCCACCGGGCACGCGCTCCACCACGGGGTAAATGCACACAGCTGCCACAACCAGCAGCAGGCCTGTGAGCAGCCCGCGGCGTATCAGCCAGCCGGAGCAGCCGGCATACCCCTGGCGGGTACTCCCCAGAAGATTATTGAACCACTCAGCCAAGCGCCCTTTCTTGTCATCTCCCCGCCGCAGCAGCAGAGCACACAGCGCAGGACTGAGCGTGAGCGCACAAAAAGCAGAGAGCAGAATGGAGACACCAATCGTCACAGAAAATTGCATGAACAGTCTCCCCGTGATACCCGGCAGCAGCATGCAAGGAAAAAACACCGCCGCGAGCACCAGCGCGGTGGTCATCACAGGGCCAGCCACCTCTTTCATAGCCGCGCGAGTGGCAGCGGCAGGCTCTTCGCCGTCGTCCAGTTTCGTCTGCACGGCCTCCACCACCACGATGGCATCATCCACCACAAGGCCAATGGCCAGCACAAGCCCCATCAGGCAGATAGTGTTCACCTCCATCCCGAACAGCGGGAAGAATACAAAAGTACCCACCACACTCACGGGAACCGCGGTGAGCGGTATCAGCGTGGCGCGCCACCCCTGCAGGAAAATGAATACCACCAGCATCACCAGCAGCAGCGCCAGCCCCAGCGTGTACAGAATTTCCTCTATCCCCAAGCTCACGCTCTCGGTGGTGTTCAGCGCTTCCTCCAGCTCCAAGCCGGGAGCAAGCTGCAGCCCTGCAAGGGTGCGCCGCACGGCCTGCACCGTCTGCAGGGCATTGCTGCCGGGGCTCTGGCTAATGGCGATGATGGCGCCGGCCTCGCCATTATAGGAGGAGCTCATGTTATACGTCTCACAGCCTAACTCCACGCGAGCCACATCCCCCAAGCGCACCAAAGCATCCCCCTCCGCCCGCAGAATGATATTCCGGAATTCCTCCACCGTTCGCAGGCGTCCTTGGGTGCGCACGGTGTAGGTGGTCTTCTGGCCGGAGACGGCGGGTTCAGCCCCCACCTTACCCATGGGGTGCACAGAGTTCTGCACCTGCAAGGCGGATTTCACCTGCTGCACGGTAATGCCGAGGCCCGCAAGCTTCTGCGGATCCAACCAAATGCGCATGGCATACTCACCGGCGCCAAACACCTGCACATTACCCACGCCGGGTGTACGCAGCAGCGGGTTCACAAAATTAATGTAGGCGTAATTGCTCAGCCATGTGGCATCATACTCACCCCCGGGTGCCCTCAGCACAAAGAGCACCATGGGCGGCCCACTGAGGGTACGCATGGTCACGCCCTGTTGCTGCACCTCGGCAGGGAGTCCTGCCGTGCTCTGCGCATAGCGCATGTAAGCGAGCACTTGGTCCATATCCGCCGAGCTGCCCACATCAAAAAGCACGGATAAACTCATCGCGCCCTCGTTCGTACTGGTGCTCGTCATGTACGCCATGCCCTCCACGCCGCTCATCTGCTGCTCTATCGGCGCGGCCACGGAATCCGCCACGGTGTAACAATCCGCGCCGGGGTACGTGGTATTCAGGCTCACCTCCGGCGGCACGATATCAGGGTACTGCGCCACTGGCAGGCTAAAGGCTGTTATGAAGCCGCCCAGCACCAGCATGAGCGCTATACATATGGCCACCACCGGGCGGCGAATGAAGAAATTGTACATGGTACTCTTACCGACACCGCCACGCCGCGGCGCGTTGAATACCAGCTACTTCTTCCCTTGCCCCTCAGCCTTGGAGGAGGCTGCGCATGTACCGCTCCAGCGGCGCGAGTACATCCACATCCGCCGGCAGCCAGTCTACGCTTTTCAGCTCATCTGACCCCAGCCAGCGGGCAGCCACGTGCTCTTTCAGCCTCAGCTCGCCTGAAATAACGCGGCACACGAAACAATGCATGCGCAGGTGAAATGCCGGGTAATCCCACTCTACCGTGTGTAGCCGTTCGCCCACTTCCACACGCAGGGAAAGTTCTTCCTCTATCTCTCTCGCCACTGCGGCGGCAGCAGCTTCACCCGGCTCTATCTTCCCGCCCGGAAACTCCCAGCCCCCGCCGTGCTTATGCGGCGCACACTGCGTCGCCAGCACGTGCCCCTCATTATCCATCATCAGCGCCGCAACTACTTCCACCACTTTCCGTTCTTCACTCATGTCTTTGCACATTCTATTACACCTATTTCATCTTCACAAGCCATTTTCACCCTTTTTCACCTATTTCCTCCCATTTTCAGCAAAAAAAATGCCTCATGTTAGTGTTTACCATACAACTTTTATATGATTAGTAAGATTTCCGCTTGACAGCGTCCACATTTCGCCATAAAATGCGGCGGCACGCCGCTTTTGTTACCGTTATTAGACAATTTAGCAGCTGTAACAGATACCATCAAACAACAAATATACCATCCGCCATGAACATGCGTCACATAACCAGGTTCACGTATCAGTTCACGAACTTCCAGGGCTGGAGGGTCGCCATCTGCCGCCAAGGAGTATCACTTGCTCGCTACTTCTCTGACAAGCAGTATGGCGATTCAGAAACTGCGAAAGCTCATGCCATCAGTTTCCGAGATATGGTGCTAGAGGAGCTATTCCTCCATCCCGAGCGGACACAGGAAATTCTGATGTTTCATCGCAGCGCCCCCAAGCCGGAATACCCCGCAGGCCTCAAGCCTGCTCAGGTAGACCGCGAAAAAGAGCAGCCCACCGCTTGCAGTATGCGCAGCAACCATGTCATGCACGGAATCCTTCAGAACATTTGCCGCCGTTTTCATCTGGACACCGCCAGCGTACTCAAGCTCTCGCTTTACCTTTTCTCACTCCACTACGGTGCACCGAACATCGTGGCAGCCGAAAACGCCCCACCAGCCGACTGCGTCAACATCACGGAGCAGGAAGCAGCGCTGCCCTTGCAGCAGCTGATTTATGAGCTCGAGTCTCAGGCTCGACTCACCGGCCTGCCCAGTTTCGAGGAATTCGCCACCGGCAAAATCTCTCGCGCCGTCAATCCCCCCACAGATTCTTTTGCTCTTCCACAGCAAGTCTATTGCAAGCCCGGCAGCGAGCATGCAGCCTCTCGCTATATGCGCTCCGCTCGCCCCTCTCCTCCGACATCCGCGTCATCCGACCCCGCCTTCACGCCCATGCCCCTCAATCTACCCCTCATCAGGGAATCCATTTCCCGCTCTCATGAGCCCCCGCGGAGAGATAATTCTTTGCCCTACGCTCTCCGCTCCACTACAGCTCCCCCCATTCCCACGCCCAATCCCGAGCTGGAACTTGTGCCCACGCCGCCGGACGCCGCTATTTGATACTTCGGCCGCTTCACACACTGACGCCGCACAGCATCCTTCCCCATAATGTCTCGGTAATCCCGCCGGCCTTGTCTCGCTGCGCCCTCATTACCGCTGCCCACAGATTTCACAGGCACTCCCCAGCTGCCGCGTGATCTCACGCCCTACCCTACCCCCATATCATCCACGCGCCCGGCATCCCCATGCCCGGCGCGTGTTTTTTTAGAAACTATGCCGAGCTCTGAAAGCTAGGCCGCTTTGGCTGGAGCTCGCTTAGTTTGATTTCCTGCTCTACCGCTTTTCGTTTTTGTCAAGGATAACACGAGCACTTACCGCGCCTATTCCCAAGCCAATAATCATGCCTATTACACCGCCGCCTTCCCACCCGATTTGCCAACCAATTCCCCAGCCTCCTAGCCCGAAGCCGCCTAGAAAGAAGAGATACAATGCCACAAAGGGTATGCAGCCTAAACTCCAATCATCGGGTTCATCCGCTTGCTGGGTGGTCAGGGGCTCGGCGGCTGGAGAATCTTTCTCGGGGGTATGAGGCTGAACCGGAGTATGGGCAGGCGCAAGTTTTTCCAGCCATTCCTGCGCACTCTGCCAACGGTCTTTGCGAGGCACACGCATAGCCTTATCAATAGTACTAAGGAAATCTGAGGAGAAGCGGCCTTGTAATTCTTTACGCTCAGCCAACAACCGGAGTTCATCCTCCTCTAACCGCCCCACGGCGTCCTGCGGTACTTCACCGGTAATCAAATAATAACAAGTGGCACCCAATGAGTACATATCCGTCCACGCTCCGTTCTTGCCATGAGTAGTGAACTGCTCTGACGGGCTGAACCCCGGAGAACCAATCCGCGTGAGGGTATGTGAGGCATCAGATGAGCGGGCAGTGCCGAAATCGATAAGCAAAGGGGAACCATCCGCGCACATCAAAATATTCGAGGGCTTAATGTCGCGGTGCAGCAGACCTTGCCCATGCAAGTAATCAAGAGCCTCCAGAAGCTTCTGCAACACGGGGCGTAGCCATGCTTCATTTATTGCCTGCGGAGAAGGAGCCGCCTTATGAATCACCGTTCCTTCCACCTGCGGCATCACATAATACGCCGTCCCCAAAGCTTTGAACGCTGTCAGTACAGGCACAATTCCTGGGTGACTCAGGCGAACCAGCACCTTCGCCTCATCTAGAAAGCGAGTCAATGCCCACTCATAAAGCTCTTTATCCTCCGCTGAGGTCGGTCCTACCGTCAGGTTCGTAGTATGGCGCTGGGAGCATTCCCGAGGAAAATTTTCCTTTATCACCACGGATCTATCGGTCACAACTTCATGCGCCAAATATGTTACACCGAAACCACCATGCCCCAACTTGCGCTCGATGACATAATTCAACAACTCATATCCTTTCGGAAGTTCAGAGGAATTGATAACTGTAACGGCTGGGGGTATGTTGTTCATGGCGTATTTCTGTCATAAGTATATCACGTCCA